>NZ_NIBU01000012.1 GCF_002632485.1 Xenorhabdus innexi
GGTTGAAAACGCTTTTCTCCATTTGAAACGCTGGCGTGGTATAGCGACCCGTTATGCCAAAAATAGTGCATCGTTTCTTGCCGCAGTCCAAATCCGCTGCCTTGCTCTTTGGTTGAGCATTTCATGACGACACCATATAGAGTTTAATTCAAAAGACAATGAATTATTTACACCGAAAATAAAGCAAAAGCCAGATGATACATGCCTTAATTGGCGCAAAGTTTATTTCAATGATGCTATAAATTTACTTCCTATTGATTTCTTTAAACATGCACATTCACAAACCCCTATCAATGCTTATCTGGCTCGTCACCCAGATGAAGTTAAGATAAAAGTAAATAAATGGCATGGAGGAGAAACACTGACGGAAAGGTATGCGCGCCATATTGTTACACGCATGATTGATGGAAAAGAACGTACCTATAGCGCTTCCATCGAAGAAAAAAGACTCAGCCTCGCACAGGCAGCACTACGCTGGCTCGATGAATAGAATATGGGGAATAGCTGCCAACTAGAGCAGCCGAGCGCCTCTCTTAGCTTCCCGATAAATGCCCCTGTTTCGCAAACAGACAGATCGCAATTATCAGGCTAAGTTTCTTTAAAATGCACAATAAAAATACGAATCATCAATATTCCTTGATACACTACCGCCTGTATTCAGAACAATAACCTCCGCCCTATCGCTCTTAAATGCAGGGTATACAACTTTGAGGAATCTTATGTCTTTGTATCAGGATAATCAGGCGCTCTCTCAACTCACTCTTGGTAAACCAACTTCCTACTGCGATACCTATGAACCCGCATTACTGCAAGCCGTTCCCCGCAGTATGAACCGTGAGCCTCTGGGGCTGTACCCTGATAATCTGCCTTTCTACGGCGCAGACATCTGGACAATGTATGAACTGTCATGGCTCAATTCCCGGGGTGTTCCCCAGGTTGCCATTGGTCATGTCAGCCTGAATGCTGCCAGCCAAAATCTGATTGAATCAAAAAGTTTTAAACTTTATCTGAACAGTTTTAACCAAACCCGCTTTGCTGACTGGGAAACCGTCCAGCAAACCCTGCAACGGGATTTATCCGCCTGCGCTAACGGTGATATCGAGGTTGTTTTATACCCTCTGCATGATTTCAACCAACAACCAATTGCCGATTTTGAAGGTAAATGTATTGATAATCAGGATATTGAAATTGATGACTATCAATTCAGCCGCGATTATCTTAATGAGGCAGCGACAGGGCCTGTTGTTGATGAAGTTTTGGTCAGCCATCTCTTAAAATCAAATTGTCTGATCACAAATCAGCCTGATTGGGGTTCCGTACAAATTCGCTATAAAGGCCCGAAAATCGATCAGGAAAAATTATTACGTTATCTGGTTTCCTTCCGTCACCACAACGAGTTTCATGAGCAGTGCGTTGAACGTATTTTCAACGATTTAATGCAGTTATGTGCACCGGAAAAACTGACTGTTTATGCGCGTTATACTCGTCGGGGTGGGCTGGATATCAATCCGTGGCGCAGTAACGACTCATTTGTGCCGCCAACCGGCAGGTTAGCCCGTCAGTAATCGCCGGACTTATATATACTCTATGGATTTCAAGTTGCGTCGCGGCGGCAAGGGAATGACAAATTCGTCGGGAACGAATTTGCCCAGCTAAAGGCTGGCCTCCGGTGAGAGGCAGGAGCCTCTCAGTAATCCCCGGGAGCATAGGTTGGGGTGAATGAGCGCAGCCAACAAAGAGGCAGCTTGAAAGACGACGGGTATAGATGGCATACATCCGTATGCCATCCGATGACCTGACAGGCTGACTTAAACCAGATACGTTCAATTAGCCCCGACAAATTTCAGGTAGAATCATTATTGAGAAACCCCGATTGGGGTATAAAGGAGGCATTCTTGATTACACATGTCAGCCCATTAGGGTCAATGGATTTACTCTCTCAACTTGAGGTTGATACCCTTAAACGCACCGCAAGCAGTGATCTGTACCGCCTTTTCCGCAATTGCTCACTCGCAGTACTCAATTCTGGTAGCCAGACTGATAACAGCAAAGAGCTGCTGTCAAAACATAAAGATTTTGATATTAACGTCCTGCGCAGAGAGCGGGGAGTTAAGCTAGAGCTGGTCAATCCACCGGAAGAAGCATTTGTTGATGGCAAAATTATCCGTTCTCTGCGGGCAAACTTATTCGCCGTATTACGGGATATTCTGTTTGTCCATGCCCAGATTGCCAATGCACAAAAAGCTGACTCACTGAATCTGAAAAACGGTATGCACATTTCCAATACCGTTTTCTCCATCCTGCGCAACGCCAAGGCTCTGCATCTTACCGAAGATCCCAATATGATCGTCTGTTGGGGCGGGCATTCTATCAATGAGCAAGAATATCTGTATGCCCGTAAAGTCGGTAATGAGCTGGGTTTACGGGAGCTGAATATTTGTACCGGCTGCGGAGCGGGGGCAATGGAAGCACCGATGAAAGGCGCAGCCGTCGGTCACGCACAACAGCGCTATAAAAACAGCCGCTTTATTGGTATTACAGAACCTTCCATTATCGCCGCTGAACCACCCAATCCACTGGTTAATGAACTGATTATCATGCCGGATATCGAAAAACGGCTGGAAGCCTTCGTTCGTATCGCCCACGGTATTATCATCTTCCCCGGAGGAGTCGGAACAGCAGAAGAGCTGCTTTATTTGCTGGGAATTCTGATGCACCCTGAGAATGAGAATCAGGTATTGCCTCTGGTATTAACCGGGCCAAAAGAAAGTGCTGATTATTTTCATGTTCTGGATGAGTTTATTATTAACACACTGGGTGAACAGGCTCGCCGTCATTACCAGATTATTGTGGATAATCCATTAGAAGTTGCCAGAGTAATGAAAACTGCAATGCCACTGGTCAAAGAAAATCGCCGTTCAACCGGTGATGCATACAGTTTTAACTGGGCAATGAAAATTCCCCATGATTTACAATATCCCTTTGAGCCTAACCATGAAAATATGGCTAATCTGGATTTACACCTGAACCAGCCGACTGAAAAACTGGCAGCAGCACTGCGACAGGCATTTTCCGGTATCGTGGCAGGTAATGTGAAAGAGTTCGGCATTCAGTCTATTGAAAAATACGGGGTTTTCAATATTCACGGTGACGCAGAAATTATGCACCGGATGGATAACCTGCTGGAAGATTTTGTTCAGCAGAATAGGATGAAACTTCCGGGTGGCACAGCTTATGAGCCATGTTATAAAATCATCAGATAAATCACGGCAGATTATCCTGCCTCATCAAAACCCAGTGAGGCAGTAGCCAGGGAATAAGTCCACGGATGGAATAAGAAATTATGATACACCTTTTGATTGTAGATGCCCTGAATCTGATTCGACGTATCCATGCTGTGCAGGGAACGCCTTGCGTTACCGCCTGTGAGCATGCGTTAAAGCAATTAATCTCTCACTCTTCTCCGACTCATGCCGTCGCAGTGTTTGACGAGGATGATCGATGCCATAGCTGGCGCCATAAATTACTTCCCAATTACAAAGCCGGGCGTTCAGCTATGCCGGAGGATTTGCAACAGGAAATGCCGATGATTAAGCAGGCATTCAATGCGCTGGGAGTTGCCAGTTGGCATGCTGAAGGACACGAAGCGGATGATTTAGCGGCAACACTGGCGACCAAAGTCGCTGCTACAGGGCATCGGGTCACCATTGTTTCTACCGATAAAGGCTATTGCCAACTACTTTCTCCGAATATCCAAATCCGCGATTATTTCCAGAAACGCTGGCTGGATTTGCCTTTTGTACAACAGGAATTTGGCGTTTCTCCTGCCCAATTGCCCGATTTCTGGGGGTTGGCAGGAATAAGCAGCAGCAAAATTCCGGGGATTCAGGGTATCGGCCCCAAAACCGCCGTGACTTTGCTGCAACAGGCTGGCTCGTTAGATAACCTCTTCCAGAATCTGGAATCTCAGCCGGAGAAATGGCGCAATAAATTGGCTTCTGACAAAGAAATGGCTTATATCTGCCGTGAAGTTGCTTCATTAAAAACCGATTTATCCCTGCATGGTAATTTGCAACAACTCCGGCTGAATCGTCTCTGAGCCAGATACAAGTAATGTGGTCAGCCAAAATAATGAGAAAGCAATTGGATATGTTCACTACTGAGCTGCCCTGATTCATTCAGTAAGCCAATCCAGGATTTCATATAATCATATTTTGCCTGAGAAAGTTCACGACGAGCAGCATAGAGTTGCTGCTCCGCATTCAATACATCCACGTTCACCCGCTGCCCTAACAGAACACTTTTTTCCGTCGCCTGTACCTGCAATTCTGCCGCTTTTACGGCCGCTTCATAAGCACGTATCCGCTTCTGCCCATTGACACAACCGTTATAATGGCGGCGCAATGCATTGAGTGTTTCCCCTGCCTGCGCCTCCATTTCATATTTGGTCTTATCATAATTAGCGGCTGACTGACGCACGGATGCCAGTGTTCCATTACCGTTATAGAGGTTCATGGAAACACGCACACCTATAGAATCTGTACGGTATTTCTGATTGATGGTGTTGTCTGTGCCGGATTTATTCTCACTGTGAGAGGCGTATAATTCCAGTTTCGGCAGATACCCTGCCCGACTGCGTTTAATATCATAATATGCCGCATCAATTTTCTGACGGGCAACCGCTAACTGAGGGTTCTGACGCAATGCTGCCTGCTCCCAATCGGCATAACGTTCAAAGGTCAGATTTATCGTCTTGAAATGTTCGACATTTGATAAACGGGTCACAGGAACATCTGTCGGTAATGGCATCCCGACTAATAGCTGCAAGTCGCGGATCGCAGCATCCAGTTCATCCCGCACAGTTAACTCATCGGCCTGAACCTGACTATAACGGGCCTGAGTTTCGGCGATATCAGTACGAGTACCTTCACCAGAAGTGAATAGTTTCTGGTTAAGTTCCAACTGCTTTTCATAGGCCATACGCCGTTGCTCAATTTGCGCCAGCCTGTCCTGCTCATACGCGACAGCAACGTAGCTATTCACGACTCTGACTGCCAGTTGCTGGCTGTCAGCCCGGAAACGGGCATCACTCATTAACGCATAAGCCTTACGGGTCTGATAACGTGCCCAAGCTTCGATATCAAACAGGGGCTGAGTGAGGATTAATACTCCACTGTAACTGTCATACTGCCGATCATGGTGCTCTTTAACTGTGTTGCCTCTCCTGTCCAAAGAATTGGATTCTGCCTGCTGCCAGTTCTTTGGGGCATTCTGGTAGCTCATTGACAATTTGGGTAATAATTCTGCCCGTCCAAGCGCTTCTTCCTCCTGCCCCACTTCCAGCTCTTTTATCGCAGCCTGAAACGTTGGATCGTGATGTAACGCCAGTGCATAAGCCTCCGTCAGGGAAAGTGCCCTGACCGGAGCAGAATGCAACACTGCGGGAACAGTGATTAAGAATAAAAACAGGAGCACAGAACACTTTCCTGTTATTTTCTCTGTGTTTTTTCTCTTAATCCGATGCTGCCTGAACATTTCCATTACTCCTCGATCAGCGATGTAGATGCTCTGTCCACCAGCGGCTTAAATAAATAGCTAAGTAGCGAGCGTGACCCTGTTTTGACAAAAACTTCAACCGGCATTCCCGGCTTGATATGTAAATCTGTCAGTTTTGCCATACCTTCCGGTGTCACCCGTACTCGGATCTGGTAATACGATTCTCTGGTCACATCATCCACTAAGCGGTCGGCAGAAATAACCAGCAGCTTTCCGGTCACTTTAGGCGTGCGGTTCTGGTTTAATGCTGTAAACATCAGATCAACACTCTGACCGATCTCAACTTTATCAATCAGGTGTACCATCAGACGCGCTTCCACTTCCAGCGCACTCTGTTCAGGCAAAAGTTCCATCAACTTTTCTCCTGATGCAACAACGCCTCCCTGAGTAAAGACTTTCAATCCGACGACGGTTCCCTCAACAGGTGCCGTAATAGAGGTATGAGATAAATCAAACTGAGCCGTTTGCAGCTTGTTTTGTAATTCATTGGCCTGAACCTGAACATCAGCAAGCTGGCTACGGACTTCTCGCTGATACTCCGCCTGCCGCTGGATAATGCGCTGCTGGGTTTCCTGTTGTTGTTTTTCCAGCAAACCAATCCGCCCGCTCATTTCCGCCATACTGCCGCTTAACTCAATCTGGTTGCGTTGTAACTCCAGATAACGATTGCGGGGAAAGTAACCCTCTTCTGTCAGCGGCCGCAGATTCGTGATCTGCTCCGTCAGCGAAGCTTTCTGCTGCCGTTTATTTGCCATTGCCTCCCGTAATCCTTTGATCTGAACAATCATCCCTTCTTCTGACTGTTTCATTCCCGCCAGATCACTTTTCAGCATCTCCCGCCGGGACAGAAAAAGCTGTTTCTGTAACGCCAGAATATTGTCAAAACGCGGCTCTGAAGGCAGAGATTGTAACGATGGCGGAAAAACCAGTTCCTCCATCCCCTCCTGTTCAGCCAGTAAACGCGCTTCTGTTGCCAGCATGGTATGTAACTGCTGTTTCAGTGAATCAATCTGAGCATTCACCTGTACCTGACTGAGCTGAATCAATACCTGACCAGCCCTGACATGTTCCCCTTCTGCCACCAAAATCTGCCTGATGATGCCATTAGTCGGAGACTGTACAGTTTTACGATTACCATCCACCACGACTATGCCGGAAGAAGCAACACCTTTATCGAGCGGAGCGAATGCCGCCCATAGTAAAAACCCCAGAATGCCAATACCAATAACCAGCCAGCCCAGTCGCAAATAGCGATTGGCATCCAGAGGCAATAATGCGGGTTCATTATGTTGGGTATGTTTTATGTTGGTCTTATCGGACATTTTCACTCCCAGACAAATTTATATTTCCTGAAATCCATTGGGTATATGCCCGGCACTTTTTGGCTGTTCTGACGCTGGCTTTACTGATGCTGACTGCCCTGAAGCCGACTGCGCCAATGCCGCCATAACCTGCTGTGTCGGGCCAAATAATTTCGTTTTTCCCTGTACTAACAACAAAACTTTATTTGTTTGAGAGAGCAATGCCGGACGATGGGTAATCACCACCACCGTTTTTCCCTGCTGCCGTAATTGGTTAATTGCGCGACTCAACGCTTTTTCCCCGATATCATCCAGATTAGAATTAGGTTCATCCAACACAACCAATGAAGGATTACCATAGAGCGCCCGTGCCAGCCCGATCCGCTGTTTCTGCCCGCCGGATAATCCCATACCTCCCGCACCAATCACCGTGTCATACCCCTGTTCAAGATTGAGTACCAAATCATGTACTCCGGCTTTTTCCGCCGCTTCAGTGACTTTTTCTGCCTCAATCTCATTAAAACGGGCAATATTTTCTGCAATGGTTCCGGCAAATAATTCAATATCCTGTGGTAAATAGCCGATGTGAGAACCCAGTTCATCCTTGTTCCACTGGTAAATATCCGCACCATCAAGCCGCACGACACCTTCCTGAGCCTGCCAGACACCAACCAGCAAACGTGCCAGCGTTGATTTTCCTGACGCACTCGGCCCGATAACACCGAGAACATCTCCGGCTTCGAGGGATAAATTGATCTCCTGCAAAACCGGTTTATTCTTTTCACCGGGTTTCGCTGCTTTGATTTTTCCGGGTGGAGAAGCTGACACATTTTCCAGCAACAGTGCTCCTTTCGGATCAGGTAATGTCATCCCGCTTTTTCGCTCAGGCTGTGCTTTCAGCAAACTATCCAGCCTCTGCCATGAAAGACGGGCGGCATTCCAGCTTTTCCAAGCCTGTATTAACTGCTCAATCGGGGAGAGTGCCCGCCCCATCAGAATTGAACCGGCAATCATCATACCGGGCGTAATATTGCCTTCAATTGCCAGCCAGCCTCCCAGACCGAGGATCAGAGACTGTAATGCCATACGCACTGTTTTAGTGATGGCTGTAATCGATGCCGATCTTTCGCTGGCAATACGCTGAAAATTGAGAAAACGCTCATGCAGACTAAACCAGCGCTGTCGCAACATTGGCAACATGCCTAATGCTTCAATAACTTCTGCATTACGTAAATTAGTGCTGGCAAGATTAGCGGAGCGCAGAGAAAGATGGCTGGCCTGCGCCAGAGGGAAGTGAGATAACCACTGATTCAGGATAGCCAACGCAATCAGAATAAGCGCACCAATCAGTGCCAGTAGTCCTAAATATGGGCTGAACAGAAAAATAACGCCCAGATAAACCGGGAACCAGGGGGCATCAAAAAAAGCAAATAATGCGCTTCCCGTCAGAAACTGACGAATAGTCGATAAGTCATTCAGCATCTGTCCCGCATCTGTAGAACCATTTTTCAGGTTGGATTCATACGATGCGGTATAAATACGCTGGTTCAGGCACATATCAAACTGACTTCCGATACGGATCACAACCTGACTGCGGATATATTCCAGCCCGCCGCTGATGACATACATGCCCAGAGTAATCAGCGTCAGCATCAATAAGGTCATTATGTTGCTTGACGGCAGTACCCGATCATATATCTGAAGCATATAAATGGAGGGAACCAGCATCAGTAAGTTTATAAATGCTGTAAACAAACCGATTGTCCAAAATATTTTGCTGCGTGCACGGATAATATCCGTCATTTCACCTACTGAATGGCGTAATTTCACAGAAATCCTTTCATTGTCAGAAGTAAAATAGTTATTTATGTTCTTATCGTTATCTTGTTTTTATTCTACCCAGTGAGTTTCAACTTTTTGAAAAACAGTGATTATTGAAAAACACTGGGTATGTCTTAATTTTGTTTACTTCTTACTCTTTTTATTTACTTTTACCCTTAAACGTCATAACCAGATCTCGGCCATCGACAAGATAAGCAACCCACTGTTCAGATTCCTGACTAAAAAAAGCCAGACCATAACCCGTCGCATCCGTCAGAGTGATGCCATCAGGTGCCGCACGCCAGCCTGCTACAGGATTTCCCATCAGTTCTGTCAGGCAGTCATCACTTTTCAGCTCCCAGATAGAACCTTCCGGCAAACGTACATCTGTCAGTTCAATACTGCATACCTGATGTTTATCCGCCACCTGCCAGAAACCTGCCAGCTCAGTCGGTTCAGGGAGATTCAAACTACTTGCCATACATCCTCCAATTAAAAATAAAGATACCGTTATTGATAGAGTGAAAAACCTCAATAAATCAAACAGCTTATTAATATTGAAGGAAACCAGATGTCGTTGTATCACGGCTCACCCTACAAACAGCTACTGCCTGCTTTAAGGCAGCAGCCTATCCGATTAAACGATGAAATCCATTTCAGGCGATGGCTGACCAATAATTTTCACCAGAAAATCATTGCCGGTTAACTCTCCTCCGAGGCTGATAGACATATCTGTCACATCCGTTGACTCGTTATAACTCAGCAGCACTTCACCCGCTTTACCTGAGAAGGAATTAACAAACTTGAGATCGCCCTTGCTGCCGAAGTTAAATTGCGACAGGTCGATTTTGTCTTCACCGGAAACAAAATCGTGGATCCAGTCCGGGTTGCTTTTCAGTGATTCTTTGCCATCCAGATAGACAAAAGTATCCTTGCCTGAACCTCCCCAGAGATGATCGCCGCCCAGACCGCCATAAATGACATCATTGCCTGCACCACCTTTCAGGATATTATCTGCGCTGTTGCCAACGATGATGTCGTCACCACTGCCGCCAATCGCATTCTCAATGACGACGCCACGCGCAATAGAAACATTACCTCTCAGGCCGCCCACATCAGAGAAAGCACCTTCATTCAGATTAATACGCTGATTCTGGGTAAAACCAGAGAAATCAAATGTATCTTCTCCGCCAGCATCCCAGACGCTGAATAGCAGTTCGCTGTCAGCATCTGTTGCTGTCATAAAATCGCGGTCGGTATTGGAGTTGAAGCCATATACGGTATCGCCTTTACGGGTTTCCATATTGGCACCGTACAGAGCCTGAATAGCAGAGATGTCATTTAATAACGGTGCTGATGAGAAATTACCCTGAAAATCCTGACCTGTGTATTTCTCACTGAAATAACTCATCACGGTATAAGCACGGCTGTCTTCGAAATATTCACCGACATTGGGATAAGTTGGCCTGACTTTATCAGAAGCATCATAATCGGCGGGATGTTCCAGCCCCAGCGTATGCCCAATCTCATGAACAAACGTCTGCCGCCCGTAGCCATTGACACCGATATCATTGGTTTTGAAAGTATGGTCTTCTGCGTTGTACCAGGAATACGTTGTATTTTGTCCCCTTGGTAAAGTAGCAAATGCATAATCTCCATTTGCACTATAATCAAAAAAACCAAACGTAATATTGGCATCAGAAAGTTTGCTGACTTCGGTGAATTTTATATTGGCAACATCAGACCACGATTGTAATGAAAGTCTGGCGGCTTCTTTTTGTTCCGAATTAAAAGCCCCGAAGTCGGTAATATCAAACCTCGGCATTATAGAAGGGGCTGTTTTTAAAAAATGATAGGTTAATTCTAACGTACCATCCGGCCCGATTTTATTATTCCCCCATTGGAAGTTAGTCCGTAGAAGCTCATTAGGAGCCTTATCTCCCAATGGCTTATGTATGACACGAAGATTTAGATCAGAGTTTGGAACGTAGGCTGAGAGTAGTGATTTAATATCCTGAACAGAGCTAGAGTTAGAGTCGGATAACCCCGTGTAGGTATATTTTTTCTTTGAGGTCATATAAATCTCCTGTAAAAAAAGACTCATAGTCTATATCCCGCTATATCAATAATAGCGGGTATCTGAGTTTATTATTCTTCCTAAGCGAGCTATTAGAAATAAAACTCCTGAATAAAATAACGCCAGTTTCTGGCCATGTAAAAATGATTAACACATCATTTTAAGTTATACATTAAACACATTTAATTTACATGTCTAATTATTAATTTAAAAATAAACGATTGCGTTAACAAAAAAGAATTTTTCTTTATTTATTGAAAAATACAATTTTATTTGTATGGAATTAACAAAAATAAAGAATTTACTTAGGTTAAAATTTCAAATGAAATTAAAATCAGGCAGGAAAAAAATAAAAAATGCCCCGGTTATATAAAAAATAAAATAACCGGGGCATTTTCAGATTTTTTAAGAGATAACTGACGGAAAGATAAGGATATTAATCAAAAATCACGATGCATCGCATAAGCAGACCAAATACGACGAACATGTACTGTGACTTCTTCACGATCATGATATAAGTGTTTCGCCTGAATCTGGGCATTGACTCCATTTTCCTTCAATTGCTGCTCAATTTTTTCCAGAATATGAGCCACTTCTTCATAACGTTTTTTCATCGGCAATTTTAGGTTGAAAATTGCTTCACGGCACCAGCTTTTAGCCAACCAGTCAGTCATAAGCTGAGCCACTTTAGCCGGTTTCTCCACCATATCGCAGACCAACCAATAAATATTTTTTACCGATGGTTCAAACTTAAAACCATCCACTCGATGGTGTTTTACCTGACCGGTTTCCATCAGGCTGTCCGCCATTGGCCCGTTATCTACTGCATGAACTATCATGCCGCGTTTTACCAACTGGTAAGTCCAACCACCTGGACAGGCTCCCAGATCCACAGCATACAGACCACTATCAAGACGCTCTTCCCACTCGTCATAAGGAATAAACATATGGAAGGCTTCTTCCAGTTTCAATGTCGAGCGGCTTGGTGCATCTGACGGGAATTTCAGACGGGGGATTCCCATGTAAAAACGCGAGTTATTATTACTGTAAGAATACCCCACATAGCAGCAACCGGAGGCAATGAAAAAGACATGGATCACCGGGCGACCGGGATTCTCTTTTGCCTGTAGGAGCTTTTCCTGTCGCATTGCATTACGCAGAGGAACCGTAAACTTACGGCAGAATTTCATCAGTTCCTTGCTTTCATTGGTATCCGGGACTTCTACGCGCAATTCACCTGCACGTTCAATAACCCCCGTCAGCATTCCAATGATAGGCGTAACGCGATCTTCCTGAGGCAGGTCTTTCAGCAATTCACCCACAACCAGCATCTGGCGGGCAAAAATTAATTCACCGAATGGAATTTCACGGATCAGGCGGTCTGCATCATCATGCTGATAACACTCAAATAATACATAGCCGCTGTTTTCTTTCACGCGGGCAAAACCATAGATTTCTTTCAGCCCCGCTTTATGGGTAATTTCTGCCGCACACTCTTTTTCAAACCCGGGGCGGCAATATAAAGCAACTTTATTCATGGCTAAGCGCCGATTTCCTTAGACGCAGAGCGCCAATTAATACACATAACCAACCGATGAGAAAACTTAACCCACCAATTGGTGTCAGATAAACTAAAAATTTTAACGGTAAAAAGGCCAGACAATAAAGGCTGCCGCTAAACAGAACGATACCGGCCACAAAAAATATTCCGGCCCGGTTAAACAACGTAACAGGCTGCCTTATCAGGAAAGCCGCCAGCGCCATCATTGCCAGTGTATGTAGACCCTGATATTGCAGACCGGTATGAATCCACTCCATTTGCTTTGGTGTCAGTACTGATGCCAGAAGGTGAGCACCCATCGCACCAAAGGCGACGTAAAAGAAACCGCTTATTCCGCAAAAAACAAGCATTACACGACTACTCATTGCGCTGTCTGTCATCGCTCTTTCCTGCCCTCATGGGTTAATGTCATTCATTAGTAATAAAGCCCAGCCTTTCCTGTTCACTCGCGGCCTGCGCAAGTATCCATTTACGAAATGCGGCAATCTTGCCCAATTCTGCCTGATTATCATGGCAAACCAAATAAAATGCATTCTTACTGACCAGCACATCATTAAACGGACACACCAGACGCCCGGCATCGATTTCATTTTGTGCCATCACATTATTGGCAAGTGCCACGCCCTGACCGTGTACCGCAGCCTGAATAACCATAGCACTGTGGCTGAATATCGGCCCCTGCTGAACATTAATCAACTGCTGCATATCAAGCTGACGAATATAAGCCTGCCAGTCACGTCTGGAAGAATCATGCAATAAAGTGTGATTAACAAGATCTGCCGGTGTTTTCAGCGGGCGTTCTCCCATCAATAACGAAGGAGAACAGACAGGCAGTAAATATTCAGGATAGAGTCTGTCAGTCCGCAACCCCGGCCAGTTACCCCGCCCGTAGAAAATAGCGACATCAACATCATCTGCCAGTTTATCCTCTTCCCGATCCACTGCCTGAATCCTGACATCAATGCCCGGAAAGCTCTGATTAAAACCAGAAAGCCGTGGCACAAGCCATTGAATGGCAAAACTGGGAGAAAGGCTAACGGTGAGCGCGCCTTTGGCACTACGAGCCTGAAGTTTCCGGGTTGCTTCATTAATGGCGGTGAATATCTCTTTAATATCCAGATAGTAACTTTGCCCCTCTTCCGTCAGCAACAAAGAGCGGTTACGACGACGAAAAAGTTTCAGCCCCAGAAAATCTTCCAGACTTTTCATCTGATGGCTGACGGCAGCCTGAGTGACAAATAATTCTTCTGCCGCCTTAGTAAAACTTAAATGACGGGCAGCAGCATCAAAAACTCGTAACGCATTGAGTGGTGGTAAACGTTTGGACATGTTGGTTTCTTATATAGTGGTTACGATACCGGTAACTCTTTTCTCTCAGGTATTAGTTTTTGTAATCCGAAGCATTATAATTTGTCCATTGATGATATACCAGCAAATCCCTATAGTGTGCGCACTTCCTAAGCCGGAACGAAAAGTAGCTCTGTCGCGGGCAAATTTGGAGTGATACAAATTTGCGGCAATACATAGGTACTTTTGGCTTTGTGGTTGTGATGTTGTGTTTGCAAGTTATCTGGGAAACCAGACTTTGTAGCATATGCTACAGTTTTTTTTCACTTCCTGTACATTTACCCTGTCTGTCCATAGTGATTTTTTTATGCACCGCAATTGCGGTGCTTTTTTCTTTTTTCTTTTCTTCTTTGCTTTGCTGTAAAATCCTCTCCAACCTGATTAAAGAAAACTTATTCCTTTACGACCCCTAACTTAACATCACCTATGAAAGCCTTTGATCCAGAAAAATTTCGCTGTCAGTTTCCTGCCCTACAGTTATCTGCTGAATTTGCGGTATCTGTTGAATTTACCGATAGTTCTGCACATCCCCGGAGTACCGTCTTTCTGGACAGCGCAGCAACTTCCCTCAAGCCTGCATGTATGATTGAGGCAACTCAATGCTACTACCAGAATCACAGTGCGACAGTTCATCGCAGCCAACATGCAACCGCACAGGCAATGACAGCGCGCTATGAGCAGACCCGCTCTTTAGTGGCGGAATTGATCCGTGCCCCACAGCCGGAAAATATTATCTGGACAAAAGGTACCAGCGAAGCCATTAATCTGGTTGCACAAGGCTATTTTCGTTCCCGTTTATCGGCGGGTGATGAAATTATCGTCAGTGAACAGGAACATCATTCCAACCTGCTTCCGTGGCTGATTCTGGCAGAACAGACCGGCGCTAAGATCGTGAAATGGCCGATTGGCAATTCATGTCTGTCACACAAACAAGGCGTACAGGAAAAACGCTACCAGCCAGAAATTGATACGCTGGCAGAACTGCTTAATGAAAAAAGCCGACTGGTCGCTATCAGCCAGATGTCCAATGTCACTGGCGCTGCCGTCGATCTGAAACGGATCACATCCCTCGCTCATCAATATGATTGTCTGGTACTGGTTGACGGTGCTCAGGGGATTGTCCATTCTCCCGTTGATGTCCAGCAGTCCGATATCGATTTTTATGCTTTCTCCGCGCATAAACTCTACGGTCCGAATGGATTAGGTGTACTGTATGGCAAGGGAACGTTGCTGAATGCCATGTCACCGTGGCAGGGTGGCGGAAAAATGCTGACTCAGGTCTCTTTCGAGGGTTTCACGCCAGAAGAAGTTCCTTATCGTTTTGAAGCAGGTACGCCGAATGTGGCTGGTGTCATTGGTTTTGCGGCGACGCTTGAGTGGTTAAAAACGGTCGATATTCCGCTTGCTGAATCCTATGCTATTGCCCTGACTGATTATGCAGAACAGCAACTTAGTGCGATACCGGGCTTTATCAGCTACCGTGCAGCGAAATCCAGTCTGCTGGCTTTCAATATCGCAGGTGTACACCATAGTGACCTGGCAATGCTGATTGCGGAACAGAATATCTCTCTGCGCTCAGGCCAGCATTGTGCTCAGCCTCTGCTTGACGCGTTGGGAATTGACGGATGCCTGCGGGCTTCATTTATGCCCTATAACAATCAACAGGATGCAGATAAGTTAGTGAGTGCAATAAAATTCGCCCTATCACTGCTTGAGGATTAAATAACTGATGACATCATTTTCAACCCCAATATCTTCAACATCAACCGTTGCTCCGCACCCATTCGGTACAGAAATCACAGAGCAACAACTGATAGAAAACTTTGAGCAGTGCCGATTGTGGGAAGAACGCTATCGGCAGCTTATCGGGCTAGCAAAAAAACTACCGGCTCTGCCCGATGAACTGAAACAACAGCAGATTGAGATCTCAGGTTGTGAAAATCGGGTTTGGTTAGGACACCAGCTACTGGCTGAAAACCGCCTGCATTTTTATGGCGACAGCGAAGGGCGTATTGTAAAAGGCTTACTGGCTTTTATCCTGACCGCAGTAGAAGGAAAAACGCCGGAACAGGTCTTACAAACACCATTAATCGAACTATTTCAACAGGCAGGCCTTGAGCAGCAACTCAGTGGTTCACGAGTCAATGGTGTGAAATCCCTGATTAATGCCGTACAAGAAATCGCCCATATCTATCAAAATGGTGCGTAACGTAATAAGAGTAAAACAGTGTACTCTTTTATTAACCTTGACAGTAAAATTGTTGCGTCCAACGAAGCACTGACATATGTTGCTCTCTGTAGCGCAACAGGGAGCACTGAGGCATGATAAAAAGTTTCAAACACAAGGAATTACGTTTGTTTTTTGAAACAGGGAAGACATCTGGCATTAATTCCTAACATGCCAAAAAACTCAGGCAAAGACTTGCGGTGATTAATGATGCAGAAGTTATCGGGGATATTAATTTACCCGGATACAGACTACACCCATTATCTGGAGATAGAGAGGGCCAATGGTCAGTTACTGTGTCAGGGAACTTGCGTGTGACATTCGAGTTTATTGATGGTGACGCATATATTGTTAACTATGAGGATGATCACTAATGAAGATGTTTAACCCCCCTCATCCCGGTGAAGTTATTGCTGATGCTTTAGAAGAGTTAGGTTTAGGTATTCGTGATCTTGCTAGAGCACTAAATGTTGCTCCCTCGACAGCACAACGGCTCGTAACGTGTAAAGCATCCGTAACACCAGAAATGGCTGTTAAATTGTCTAAAGTGCTTGGTAGCAGTCCTCGGCTATGGTTGAAACTACAAGAATCTTACAGCCTTGATAAAGCGGAAAAAACTGTTGATACTTCAAAATTAACACCATTATTTACTCCGGTTAATTACTAGCAAATCTAACATTCCCCCGTCTAGAAATACGGGGGATATTACTACAGACGATTTTCTCGCTCTGCTTTCGCTACCATTTTCTTTAACGCATGAGAGACAGAGACAAATCCAAAAGTCGCCGTAACCATTGTTGCGGCACCAAAACCAGAGGCACAATCCATCCTTTTCGAGCCATCAGCCGTACTTTTAGCTGCACAGACTGTTCCGTCAGATTGCGGATACACTAACTGTTCTGTTGAGAAAACACAGTCAATGCCTAGTTTTCCTTTACCATTTTTCATCACACGATAATCAGATTTCAGGCGTTCTTTCAGCTTAGCGGCCAGAGGGTCTTGCACTGTTTTGGCTAAATCCACTACCTGAATCTGCGTGGGATCAAGTTGCCCACCAGCTCCGCCTGTTGTCACCACCGGGATCTTATAGCGACGGCAATAAGCTAACAAAGCAGCTTTCGGGCGAACACTGTCAATAGCATCAATGACATAATCAAAATCCGCAGATATCAGTTCCGCCACATTATCCGGTGTAACAAAGTCATCAATGCAAGTGACACGACATTCAGGGTTGATCGCGCGAATCCGCTCCGCAATCACATCAGTTTTTGCCAACCCGACATTCTGCACCAGTGCGTGTAGCTGACGATTGGTATTGGTGATGCAGACATCATCCATATCAATGAGTGTGATCGCCCCGATGCCCGTACGAGCCAGCGCTTCTGCTGCCCATGAACCCACACCACCAATGCCGACAACACAGACATGTGAACGGGCAAATAACGAAAGTGCTTTCTGGCCATATAAGCGTGCAGTACCAGCAAAACGTTGAAGATAAGCATCAGAGAGAGAAACTTGCATTATTAATAAATCCTGAACCAAATAAACTTATACACTTCGTCTTTCAAACTGCCTCTTTGTTGGCTGTGCTCGCTCACCCCGGTCACATAGTTATTATGCTCCCAGGGATTTACTCCCTTGCCGCCGCGACACATCTTGAAATCCATTGTGTATATACCAACAGATAGCGTTATTTTTTGACAGATAATCGACCACTAACAGATGATAAGTGATCAATAGTTTGAACTGAGCAGGATCTTACTGGTTTGCCGCCAAAAAGCCAGTTGATGCTTTCTTTAATATCCAGACACGCCCATAGTGATTATAAAAACCGGCCATTTCTCCGGCTCTGCTACCAACACCATGATAAATATCAAAATGGTGGCCTTTTATCGCTCCACCAACATCCAGAGATACCAACAAACGCAGCCGATGTTGACCGGTGAACTGCCCCAGATTATCCAATACAGGCACTTCTGCCAGTAACACTGTTCCGGGAGGAACCAGAATTTTATCTGATGCGACAGAGGCTTTGGCAACCAAAGGCACCGCACTGGCTCCCCTAACCGGGGTATATGGCTCTGGTTTAAAAAACACAAAAGACGGGTTTTGCTCCAGAACTTGCTTCACATCAGATTCACTATTCTTCTCAGCCCACTGACGGATCGCTTTCATCGACATTTTTTCGCGGGGAATGTCGCCATTCTCGATCAGTACCTTGCCTATACTGCGATAAGCCTTACCATTCTTTCCGCTATAGCCGAAAAAGGTTAACGGGTTTTTGTCACCAAAATCCACATAACCACTTCCCTGTACTTCCATGAAAAAATTATCAATCAGAGAATTGCTGTAGCCGATGATCCATTTTTTATCGAGCGCACCATTATAGATAGCCGTGCGATCCGGTAAGCGGGACACTGATTTATCCGGCATCCGGTACAGAGGGTATTTAAACTCTCCCTGCCTGCTGTGGCGGGCCTGCAAAATAGGTGTGTAGTAGCCGGTAAATTTGACATTCCCGTAGTTGTCTTCGCCTTCCATCTGATAAGCGAGCAGACCGAACTGATTTAAATTGCGGACATCGCCACCATACTGCGCCCAGCTTTCAATCGCATCAAAAGTTGTACGATGGTTGGCATACAATTTGGGAGAAGCTTCACTGATTAATTTTACCTGAGTCGCGAAATCACCGGCATTAACGGGAGAACCCTGCACATTTGGCGTATCAACAAGCCGGAAATCCTGAGCAAAATGGCCATCCTTATACTGCTGACCCTGATGCTGCTGCTTTTGTTCAGTCGGACGCAAATGACAGGCAGATAAGAGAGCAATGGCAACGCCACATAAGAGGTATTTATTCCAAAGTTTCATATTATGTTTTATCTCCTGCCATCCCTATTTGACGGCGAACAATATCAAACCTTTATAAATAATAAAATGTAGTTAGAAAAAATAGAGAGCTCTGCTTAAATCACAAACGAACAAAAATAAAACAATACGCATCATTTTTAACCCAAGAACAAACAAAATTGGTAAATATCAACAAAAAAGCTTGCAACGGAAACGATCCAGAGTATAGTGTGCCGACATCGGACGCGGGGTGGAGCAGCCTGGTAGCTCGTCGGGCTCATAACCCGAAGGTCGTCGGTTCAAATCCGGCCCCCGCAACCAATTCGATATATCTTTTATCGACACAATTTAGCATTTGCAAGTAGTAGACGGACGCGGGGTGGAGCAGCCTGGTAGCTCGTCGGGCTCATAACCCGAAGGTCGTCGGTTCAAATCCGGCCCCCGCAACCAATTTGATATATTTTTTATCAACACAATTTAGCATTTGCAAGCAGTAGACGGACGCGGGGTGGAGCAGCCTGGTAGCTCGTCGGGCTCATAACCCGAAGGTCGTCGGTTCAAATCCGGCCCCCGCAACCAATTCCCAGATTCATATCTTTCCTATTTCCAACTCTTAAATTTCGTACTATTTCCTGTCTTTTTTCTCCTGTTCAACAAAATTAACCGCCTTTTCCATATGCTTTGCTCTCATATAGAGAAATAGCGGCAATGCAAATGATACCCCAATACACAACCCTAATAAGGAATAAATCCCATTTGGCATTTTCAGGCGTCTGCTTTCATAAACAACAAAGAAAATTAACACGCCTGCTGAAACAACAACATCAGCTACAAAAAAGCGTGACGCATCATTTATAAATAAAAAATCGATAAATAAAACCACATCTAACCCATTCCCAGCGAGAAACAGGAAAACAAAATACCAAGGGATTACTGCGCCTAATATAATCAGAAGAAAGTAAAACCTTGCCATAATTTATACCCTTAGTTTCTTTATTTCAGTCAGTTAATTCCATTAACACTATATACCGTCATTTACCAATATAAAATTTAATTTATAAAAACAATGAGGTAAAAATTGAGATTACACTTCAATGACATAGGAAATCAAACAAAAAGCTTACGATTGTTTAGATAGATTTGAATAAAATTAAAATAAAATACATTTACCTACTGAAATATCTTTAGGATAAATTATTTTTAAATTAAAAGGATAATAATATGCCATTTTCTTCAGATAAGTTCAGAAAAAAATTTTACCAAGGTGATATGGTGTTTGGGTTAAATAGCGCCAGGAATAAATATGTTATTAATGGTGATATTGATACGTTTAAAGAAGCAAAAATTCAATTTAATAGCAAAGATTGCCAGCCAGTGATAATTGATGATTATTTAACTCCCGCAGATAAAAAAGAAATGAAAGAATTTTTGAATAATTATAATAATAGTTGGTCAAATGGAGAAGAGCAGAACAATGATTATGATAGGATGATAAATTACAAGAGGCAGTTTAATAAAACTAAAAAAAATGTTTACAAAACTTATCAAAAAGATTTTTTTTACCATTTGAAAAAACACGATAAATACCGAACAGTAGTTTCAGACCATTCAGATTATACCCCTAAAACTATAGGAAGAAAATGCAAAGGGGGGTTATGGTGGATAGGAATTAGTGTCAGTGAAGTAATCCGTGATGTGCATATTCACTTCTTACTTGACGATATAGATATGGATAAGGTGATAAATAAACTCGATGAAAATATAACAGGAAAAGAATTAAGGTGGCTCTTCCGACATAGACATAACTCTAATATAGCTCAAAAGGTACAATTTTGGAAAGATAATACCCCAGTACTTCCCCCTTGGAAAACAGAACCAAGTGCATGGTTCGAATATTCAACCCCAATTGATTACTCCGACGTCTTCTCCAGATTATTTAACCTTCCATGATGTTATTGATTTTTACTATTAACCTCATCAGGGCAGATATTTCACCGCCGTGCTAATTCTGCCCCGTTTTTAAAATAGGTTTTAATACCCGCAAAAATAGATTCTGCAATTTGCTGCTGGAATTTTGCAGTACGTAACTTTTTCTCTTCTTCCGGATTACTGATAAATGCCGTTTCAACCAAAATGGAAGGGATCTCCGGTGCTTTTAATACAGCGAATCCGGCCTGGTCAACACTGTTTTTATGCAGCTTATTGACTTTCCCCATCCGTTTAAGCACTTCTCCCCCGAATTTCAGACTATCGTTGATCGTCGCGGTCTGCACCAGATCTAGCATAGTGTGATCCAGATATTTATCACCACTTTTACTGACGCCACCAATCAGGTCAGCCTCATTCTGGGTCTGAGCCAGAAAACGGGCCGTATTACTGGTTGCTCCTTTGGTAGACAGCGCAAAGACAGAAGAGCCACGAATCGCACGGTTGGTAAAAGCATCCGCATGGATGGAAACAAACAGATCAGCCTGCATCTTACGGGCTTTTGCGACCCTGACAGTCAATGGAATAAAAACGTCTTCATTGCGGGTCATATACACTTTCATCCCCGGCTGACGCTTGATCAGTGCCTGCAAGCGGCGGGCAATCTGTAAAACAACATCTTTCTCACGGGTTTTATGCTTGCCGATAGCCCCCGGATCTTCACCACCATGCCCCGGATCAAGCATAATCACAACCGGCCTGTCTTTCCCTGCCTTGCCTGCTTTTTTTCTTTGCCGTGGCATATGCTTTTCCAAATTCCCGCTGTTGTACTCTTCTAACAGCGCCAACAACGGATCATCATCGACTTTTGCTGCTTTTGGATAGAGATCCAACACCAGACGATGCTTAAATTCCGCAATCGGTGGCAACGTAAAGATATGCGGTGAAACAGGCTGTTTGATTTCAAATACCAGACGTACAGTCTTAGGGTCAAATTGCCCGGCTCGAATCAGCTTCAGATAAGGGTCATGTTTCTGGATCTTGGCTCCCATACCACTGAGCACACTATTAAGCTGAACCCCCTGTAAATCAAGAACGATACGGCTTGGATTTGACAGCGAAAACTGACGGTATTTAAGCGGAATATTAGACTCCAGCGTCACCCGGGTATAACTTGATGCTGGCCAGATACGGACAGCTATCACTTTTGATGCAGCGGCATACCCTATCGGGCTGACGCTTAACAGCCACAGAGCTGCTGCACCTTTCAGTAGACGACGGCGTGAAGAGTTATGGTCTGAGTGACTCATTATTTATTCCATTTAAAAACAATCAAACAGTAACTTTTGTCAGAAAGCAAAAGACAGTCAGGTGGGAAACTCTAATTAATTACAGTCAAACTGTCATCAAAAAAAGCATTTTCTGCTTCTTCAATAGCTTAATACCTATAGGAATAATAGTACTCTTTTAATCCGTACTCACTCTTGCCATTTTTCTCTCAATGAATAAAAATATAAAAAACACGAATAAAAATGCAATAAAGGGGCGTTTCATGAAAGAAAGTAGTACCGAATTGGTCGAAATCTTCCGGCATTCGGTTCCGTATATCAATGCGCATCGCAATAAAACTTTTGTCATTATGCTGGGTGGTGAAGCTATCGCTCATGAAAACTTCCCGAATATCGTCAATGATATCGGCTTACTGCACAGTCTCGGCATTCGTTTGGTTGTCGTGTACGGTGCCCGCCCGCAAATCGATCAGAGTCTTACCGAACATCACTGCCAGCCGGTTTATCATAAATACACCAGAGTAACTGATGCCAGAACACTGGATTTGGTCAAACAGGCCGCAGGCTTGCTGCAACTTGATATTACCGCCCGGCTTTCTATGAGCCTCAGTAATACACCATTGCAGGGCGCTCATATTAATGTCGTCAGCGGTAATTTTATTATTGCCCAACCTTTGGGGATCGATGACGGGATCGACTATTACCACAGCGGAAAAATCCGCCGGATTGATGATGAGGCCATAAATCAGCAATTAGATAATCATTCCATTGTTCTGATTGGGCCTGTTGCTGTTTCCGTTACCGGTGAAAGCTTTAATCTGACGACAGAAGAAGTTGCCGCAAAACTGGCAATTAAACTGAAAGCCGAAAAATTGATCGGCTTCTGTTCATCACAAGGAGTCACCGATGCTGAAGGGAATACCTTATCAGAAATGTTCCCCAATGAAGGAGAAGCACGGCTGAACTATCTGGAAAGTACCGGAGATTACGCCTCAGGAACTGTACGTTTCTTACGGGGAGCCATTAAAGCCTGCCGCCGTGGTGTTCGTCGCAGCCATCTGCTCAGCTATCAGGAAAATGGCTCACTCATTCAGGAACTGTTCTCCCGCGAAGGTATCGGAACCCAGATAGTTATGGAACGTTCCGAACAAATCCGCCGGGCTAATATCAATGATATCGGTGGTATTCTTGAACTGATCCGCCCGCTGGAACAGAGGGGGATTCTGGTTCGCCGCTCGCGTGAACAACTGGAAATGGAAGTCGATAAATTCACCCTGATAGAACTGGATAATATCACTATCGCCTGTGCAGCTCTCTATTCCTATCCTGAAGAAAAAATCGGTGAAATGGCCTGTGTTGCGGTACATCCGGATTATCAGAACTCGGCACGCGGTGAGGTTTTATTGGGTGCAATCATTAATCAATCCCGACAGTCAGGGCTGGAAAAATTGTTTGTTCTGACGACACAAAGTATTCATTGGTTTCAGGAGAAAGGTTTTGCACCCGCCGAAATCACCATGTTACCCGTTGAAAAGCAGGCGCTGTACAACTACCAACGCCGCTCCAAAATCCTGATGTTAGATCTGAAAACCCATTAAAGATAGTGTCAGGCTTTAAGCCATGCAGCCAGCCCACTCCGCCTTTGAGTGGGTGTTGCCACCGCTTTAATCAGAACGGCTTTATGCGCATAAATCGTCAGTTTTTCACGGGCACGGGTCAACGCGGTATAGACCAGCTCCCGGCTGACGACAGGAGAAAACTGGGTCGGCAACACTAATGCCGTATGTTCGAACTCAGAGCCCTGTGATTTATGGACTGTCATCACATATGCTGTTTCATGCAGAGGCAATCGGCTTGGCTGAAAAGGCTTTATCTGCCCGTCAGATAACTGAAAATAGGCTTTCAGCTCGTTATTATGATCCTTTAACATAATGCCGATATCACCGTTAAACAGCCCCAACGTGCTGTCATTACGCAGGATCATAATCGGCCGCCCGACATAGCCCCGGTTCTCTTTTTCTGCATTTTCTTTTTTTATGTGACTGTGCCGATTACCTGCTACATGCCTCGGTAAAACAATCATCCCTTTACTATGCAATAATTGCTCTACTCTCTGATTCAATCCACTGACACCAAATGGCCCTTCCCTTAATGCACAAAGTAATCTGAAACGGTTAAACTCGGCCAGAATGGCCTTTTCAGATGCCTTTTCTTTCACCAGCGCCAAATAGCCCTGATAACCGTCAGCAGTTTCAGTCAGTAAACGCTGATAATCTTCATCATCTGCCAGAGTGTTAAAGTACACATCTGACAAAGGCTGTTTCAGTACCGATGAAACACGCCTGCTATTCCCCTGATTGACCGCAGAAGCCAGTTGCCCGATACCGGATGCGGAATTAAAACGATAACTTTTACGCAGCAGGCATAAGCTATCACGGACTGCCAACGTAGCCTCTTTCTGCTCAGACTCTGAATATGGCGCTAACTGACAGCCGGTTAACCGAGCCAGTTGTGCTGCACGAGCTGCGCTATACCCCTGCTCAGCAAAACGACAGATATCGCCTAAGACGGCTCCCGCTTCCACCGACGCAAGCTGATCCTTATCTCCCAAAAAAATCACCTTCGCTTTTGCTGGCAGGGCTTCAATCAGACGGGCCATCATCGGTAAATCCACCATTGAGGCTTCATCTATTATCAGAATATCCAGGGAAAGCGGGTTATCACGGTGATAACGAAGTTTCTGGCTTTCCGGCTGGGCGCCTAATAAACGGTGGATGGTTTGCGCCTGTTCTGGAATACTTCGCCGCTGTTCATCAGTCAAAGCCAGTTTACTGACAGCCTCGCTGAGCGATTCTGTCAGTCTGGCCGCTGCTTTCCCCGTTGGCGCAGCTAGCTGAATAGCTAATTGCCGCCCTTCATTCAGCTTAATCAACGCAGCCAGTAGTTTTGCTACCGTCGTTGTTTTTCCGGTTCCGGGGCCGCCGGAAATAACGGAGATACGGCTGGTCACAGCAACCGCTGCCGCTACTTTCTGCCAATCAATGGCATCGTCATCAGCCAGATCTTGATCAACGACACCAAATAACTCATCCAAGATACTGCGTAACTGCCTTTCATCAATATCATCAGCCAGTTCTACATCAGCAAAAAAGGCGGCTACCTGACATTCACTCTGCCACATACGCTGTAGATAGAGGTGATAATCCGAAAGCCCATTTCGGGAAAGTATGATCGGGGTAGGAGATTGCCCGTCTCCGATTGCAGGGCAGGCTTGCAGTGCAGAAATAATCTGTTGTCGGGAAGGTTCTCCGGCCTGCGCCCAGAGGGATGCCACCAGCTCAGGGTTACGCCCTTCAAATAAGTGCTCAGGAACAACTCTTTCTAACGGCAGGCAAACATGACCAGCTCCTGCTTCCGCACTCAGATAGGCAGTAATCAGTAACAACAGTGGGTTTTCATCTTCAACCATCGCATAGGCAAACTGCACGTCTAACGGTCGCAATAGTTTCTGCGCTACAGCCTGCTGCAATAATGACATCATGACATTCATATAACTGCACTCACACCTTTTCTTCCTCGCCCTCTGCGCTGAAAAGCGCATCCAGCTCATCAACAAATTCAACAGGCGGCAAATAGCGATAAATACCGTGCCCCGGATTATTATTATCGATGCCACGCAGGAACAGGTATATCACTCCGCCAAAATTCTGCTGATAATCATAGTTCACCAGCCGGTGACGCAGGTAACGATGCAGTGCCAGAGTGTAAAGCTGATACTGTAAATCATACCGATGCTCAATCATGGCTGTGGCCATTGCTTCCTGAGTATATGAGCTGCTGCTCTCCCCCAGCCAGTTTGATTTGTAATCCACGACATAAAACTTACCCTGCCAGCAAAATACCAAATCAATAAATCCCTTCAACATGCCTTTCACCTGATGAAAAGATAATGGTGAGCACTGTGCTGACAAGGGATCATAGCGATGAGTGACCGCATCCAGCGCGTTGGAATGCAGCAACTGATCAACGGGCAGATAAAACTGCATCTCGTTTTGTTGATGGTGATGCGGAATATCAGCCAAACGCATTCCCTGCTCATTCAATTCTGCTGTCTGAATATCCGTCATCCACTGTTGCAAAACCGGTGCCCAACTTTCATCAAACCCTGCGGTTGACAGTTTCTCTTCCAGCCAGAGCTGATCCGGCGGTGAGCTGAAATTCAGATCCTCCAGAATCGAATGCAGAAAAGTACCCGCTGTTGCTCCACGGGGAAAAGTATGTGGAGTCATCAGTGATGAAGGTTCAGCCTGCTTTTCACCACTGGCGTCAATATCCAGCTTCGGCGCAATAGATTGCACAATCACTTCCACCGATTCACCAAATGCACTGGTGTGAAGCTGAGAGAATGAATGTGAAGAGGCGTTTTGTAAACCGGAATAGCTGGTTACTCTCCAGTCATCCCGGATAAAACGCCGGAATTTTCTGGCAACCAGAGACAACTCGCTTTCCTTTTGCGGTTCCCACTGTTCATCTCCGGTATTTTCTACCTGTATCACCTCAATATTGTCATCCTGAAGTTCATCTAAGCTGCGTACCAGTAATTCAGCATTCCCTTTTTGCCCCTGCTGTACCAAATAACCAAGAGCAGAAAAGTGCAAATCTGTATCTCCGGTTTTTTTCCTATTGCCCTGAATCAGCGGTGCTACACCAACACTACAGTGATATACCGAGCGAGTCAGCGCCACATACAGCAGGCGTAAATCTTCAGCCAAACGCTCTTCATCCGCTAACTCCAGCTTTTCACTATCCTGAAAGATACTGAAATGGGTATCAAAATTCTGGCGGTCATGATAAATGGCCTGTTCCTGCTTCCTGAAGCTGCAAATAAAAGGTAGCCAGACCAGCGGATATTCCAACCCTTTTGATTTATGAATGGTGCAGATCTGTACCAGATGTTTATCACTTTCCAGCCGCATCTGCTGGCTTTCTGACTGTGGATCAGGGCGGGAAATCTGTTGCGCCAGCCAGCGAACCACGGCATGTTCACTATCCAGTTGTAATGACTCTTCCTGTAACAGTTCACCAATGTGCATCACATCGGTCAGACGTCGCTCTCCTTCATAGCCTGCCAACAGGTTTTCTGCAATCTGGTATTTCCGCATGACAGCCCGTAACATCGGCAGAACGCCCCGTGAGCGCCACAGACGTGCGTAACCATCAAACTCATCCACCAGCTTATCCCATGCCGTTTCATCATGGTTCAGCTGATCGATCTGACGGGCACTCAGCCCGAATAAACCACTGGCTAATGCACTTCTCAGTACACGTTCTTTTTCCGGTGCTAACACCGCCTGTAAAAGCCAGAGCAAATCTTTCGCCTCCGGCGTATCAAACACACTTTCACGATTAGAAAGAAAGACGGACGGAATTTGCAGTTCATTCAACTCATCACGAATCAGTGCTGCTTCACGGCGGTTACGCACCAGTACCGTAATATCCGCAGCAGTAACCGGAGTGCTTTTTCCATTTTGTTGCAGGAAAGCATTACCGTTCTGCCCGGCCTGCAACCAGTCTCTGATTTGAGCGGCACACAGTTTCGCCATTCCCTTTTCATATTCGCCTTTTGAAACACCTTCGCCGGACTGAAGCAAAAACTGTAAGGCTGTTTGTTCCTGACCATTGAGCAGGAATTTCAGGTTATGATTTTTTTCTGCGGAATTGACATGAATAAACGGAATTTGATTAAACAGAAACGGCTTCTTAGTGCAAGAAAACAGCTTATTGACTGCCTGAACCATCGACGCGGAAGAGCGCCAGTTAGTTTCCAGTGTGTAATGAGCACTGACCTGAGAACGTGCCCGGATGTAAGTGAAAATATCCGCCCCACGAAACGCATAAATAGCCTGTTTAGGGTCGCCAATGAACAACAGGCCATTTTCCGCCTGATTACGATAGATGGCCTGAAAAATCCGATATTGTTGTGGGTCTGTATCCTGAAATTCATCAATCATAGCAACAGGGTAGCGTTGCCTGATCGTCTCTGCCAACAGCTCTCCCCCTTCACGTTTCAGGGCAATGTCTAACCGCGTCAGCAGGTCATCAAATCCCATATAACCGCGCATCAGCTTTTCCTGATTAACGGACTGGCGTATTTCAATAATCGCCCTGGAGATGATAATGTCGCGCAGGGTCAGAGGTTGCTGATATAACTCATCAATCGCCGTAAATACAGAATGGCAGGGAATTTCGCCCTTTTTGGTTTTTTCTTCCAGTCTCGACTGACAGAATTTATCCAGCTCCTTAGGAAGCTGGTAATCTCTGGTCTGTGATTTAGCCCATTCAGAAACGTTATTCAGCCAGTTAGGTAAATTTTTCTTACTGTAACTGCGTTTATCCACTCCGGAGTTTTCAATCAGCGCGGGTAAATCCGCTATAGCTTCATTCCACTGCTGTTTTACTCCGTCGATCAGGGAGATGATTTTTTCATGGCGGCTGACTAAAGTTTCATTCTCATCCGGCGCATTGACGATATAAGGCATATCCCCCTGCAAATGGGCTAAAACATCCACCAGCAGTGCTTCCGGCCCACTCCACTCCTGACTGATTACCGTCGCCATTGACAGTGATAACGGGTAACAGTGACGCCGCCAGAAATCAGCACACCCCTGCTTACGCAGAGGATGTTCGTCCTGAATTAGTGTTTGCTCGAAAAGCACACCGGATTCAAACGCATTATGTACCAACATACGCTGGCAAAAACCGTGGATCGTGTAGATTGCCGCCTCATCCATCTGACGCTCAGCAGCCAGTAACCATGCTGCGGCGCTTTGCCTGTCGGGGATTTCCGCCAGCAATTGCTGATAAACCGGATCACTGACATCGTTATCCTGCCGGATACACGCCAGCCGTAACTGATGAATATTTTCGCGGATACGACCCCGTAATTCATCCGTTGCCGCTTCGGTAAAGGTTACAACCAGAATCTCTTCAACATTAAGCGGACGGGAAAAGGCGGCATCGCCGCCCAGTCCGAGTAACAGACGCAGGTAGAGTAAACCTATCGTATAGGTTTTTCCCGTTCCTGCTGATGCCTCAATCAGCCGCTGACCATGCAGCGGCAGCGTTAATGGATTAAGTTTATGAGACGTTATGTTACTGAGTATTTCTGTGCTCACTGAGCATTCACCTTAACCGGTAGTTTTTTCTGGAAAGCGGATACATTCGGATATGTTTTCCAGCCTTTCAACTGCGCATATTGATGAAGTGATCCTTTCTTCCCGGTAATTTGTGAAATGAGTGCCAGTCCCTGACGTTTCATGACTGCTTTATCGTAAAACTCAATCAATTGTGTTTTAGTGATTTTTTCAAGAGAGGCAATAACTTTCTCTTTTGTATCAAATTTGAAATTATTACGAGCAAAATCAGTGCCGTAAAGGGAGGCTTCTCCAGAGAAAGTTTGTGGCGGTTGACGCATTTCTGTCAGTAATGCTGTTTTATACTGCTCAAATTCAGCATCGGACATCGCCTGTAACTTTTTCTTAGCCAGCTGATAGAAGCTCTGATAACGCTTGTGCAAGTAATCCGGCTGTTTGCTGTTACTCTGCAACAGGAAGCCAAGCCCCCATTGCTCCCCTACCCTTGTATTAAAGGCGAATACAGCATAACCCAACTGTTCCGTTGTCCTTAATTGATCATAGAACCAAGGGGATAAAATGCTACTCAACAGGTTGGAACGGGTGTAGCCGTCAATATGACCATATCCCGTCGGAATATAAATCTCAGCCAACGCATTATCGGTACTGCTGGCAGTGCCTTCAAAATTCACGGCATAATTGCGATCCAATTTGATATGCTCGCCAGTCCACCACTTAGTTCCCTGATTCCCGAGCTGTTTATGTGCTGAGTTAACAATATCAATGCTCTGTTTTTCGGTTAAATTACCAAAGATGAATGCCTGTAATGCCCCACCTTGGATCATCTTCTGACGATATTTGACAATATCATCAATGCTGATGCTATCCAGTGCTTTCAGGCTCTCAGCCTGTTCAATATAAGGTACGCTGGATAAACGGGATACAGGCTGCATTGCCATATCATAGGCTTTACCTTCATTAGATATTTCAACCTGATTACGATACCAGGATTTCGCCTGTTGTAGCTCAGTCTGAGTTGGTGTCAATGCCATATACTGGCTGATGGTAGAAGTGAGTAATTCAGGTAAATATTGAGTGTAACCATATACCTCTATTTGCAGGCCATCAGCATACCCGGTTGAAATTCCCATCCCAGCGACGGATGCCTGATAGCCAAGTTGATGCAGTTTAAGAGAAGACAGATAGGCCAACAGGGAATAAGTCACCTGTTGTTTGGCATTTTTCATGCCATCAGCATTGCGCAGCTCCAGCAAGATGTTTGCTTTCGGTTCATCAGCAAAATAGTGGCTCGGCATATAAAGCAGACGCACATTAGGCTGTTCCAGAATCATTCGGGGATGTTTCTGGCTGTCAGATTCTTTAATCAGCGTTAAGTTATCAGCGATATAAGGATTCAGCTCCGGTAAAGAAAATGACATTTCTTTTTCAAGTTTTTGCCACTCTGTACGCTGTTTCGGACTGATTTTATTAACCTGATAAGGAGCCTGAACAAAATAAGCCTCTTTGTTATGTGGCTCTTTCGGGCTGATAAACCAGATGCGGGCGTTTTCAGGTGTCAGTTGTTCCAGACGACTGAGGATAGCCTGAGGATTATATTTATCGGTAAGGTAGATAGCATCCAACACATGGGAAACTGGCACCAGCAACATTGAATCAGCTAACGATTCAATGTAATTCATATTTCGTACAATTGACGCGTATTTGAATGCTAAATTGTTTACTTTCACCATTTCATCAAAATAGCTATTCTGAATGCCTTTCTGCTTCAACAGGTTAATGTAAGCAAAGATGGAAGCAATAACCCGATCACGCTGCTCAAGGCCTTTGTCTGTCAATGCGACATCAATAGTGAATACACCCGAGTTACCATCGACATTCGGGTTGGCATCGGCACTAATTCCTTCAGCCAGCCCCTGTTCCAGCAACCAGTCAGACAACGTATTCACACTGCGATTACCAATCAGATAGCTGATGTAACCGTCAGTTTTACTACGGAAATTTGCAAGATCGTTAGGGATTCTGAACTCAAGTTGCAGTGATTTATAAGGTTTGGATGGCACGTAATGGATAATAATGCCTTCTTCCTTTTCTGTTATCGCCGGAACCGTAATTGCAGGGACTGAAGTATTCCGGTTCGGAATACGACCAAATGTTTCTGCTGCAATCTGAGCCAGTTTATCTATCGGCTGATTACCATACAGCACACCTTTCATCAGATTGGCCGAATAGTAATGCTGATAAAAATCAACAAGTGCAGGATGTAACTTACTGTCTGGTTTATCTTTCAGAGTTTCCAGATTACCTCCGGCAAAACGGGCATTAGGATGCGCCGGATTCAGGGTTTCTGCACGGATCTGCCAGATACGGTGCCCTTCACTTGCACGGGCAATTGTCATTTCGTTATCCACAGCATTACGCTCACGGTCTGCATTCACAGGGTCAAGCAAAGGCTCTGCAAGCGCATCCGCCAGACGATCGGTCGCCTCTGTCAAAGCACCATTTTCAACGTCCAGATAAAAAGCGGTCCTGCTAGATGTGGTGCTGGCATTGTGACTTCCTCCGTGTTTCTGCAAAAACTCGGTAAAACCACCCGCCTGAGGATAGCGTTTAGAACCCATCAGCACCATATGTTCCAGATAATGGGCCAGCCCAAGCTGATTATCCGGGTTTTCCATATGGCCTACAGGGAGTGCCACTGCCGCCAGCGATTTAACTGCTTTTTCATCTGAAACCAGCAAAACTGTCATATCATTTTTCAGTTGGATCGCCCGGTATTCACGAGAGTCACGTTCACTTTTATGAATCGTTTCCGGTAACATTACCCAGGACGATTCAGCATATACGGTGACTTCCCAGAAAAATAAAAAAAGCATCATCATGATGCGAGTAACATATTTAGGCATTACCTAATATTCTCCCTTCTCTACTTCTTCTTTAAATAGTGCGCCATAGGTAACAAGTAGCTCTGTACCTCATGTTTCATGCGAATCCAAAACGATTGATCCACCTGCCTGAATGCTCTTTTAGTATAAGCGTCGTCAATCTCACCATATTTTCCCTGTGTACCCAGCCATTGCTGCATGAGTTTACTCTCTGCCTTTTGCTGAGCTTCTTCACTAAAATCGATCTGCTGGTTTTCCCTGTCATAACAAGCCTCCAACCATGCCCAACCGCTTCGGCAGAACAAAGGAAGAGGTTCTGTCATTCCCTGAAAATAACCGGCAACCAGATGATTCAGATAATTTCTGGCCTCATCCGCCGATAATGGTGAAAAACACCATGCGCTGCTTTCTCTTCCATACATGCGGCTTTCGCCGTTTCCTCCGGCAAGGCAATAGGCAAGGTGTTCAATCCAGAGTTGGATACCATCATTGGCAGTTAAGTTCGCAGGACGCCAACATAAAATTCCATCCGGTTGAACGTTATTCACTTTTCCGGTCAAAGTGACAGCATCCAACTCATAGCATAGCTCAATAAAAGTACTCTCTACTCTTTCTTCACGGATCTTATCTGCCAGTAGCTGCATCGCCTCCAGCTGATTCAGCCAGTACACTTCGCCAAATGCCCCATGTGGCAGCCCGCCAGATGCACGCAGGTGATAAAACAGTGATTCAGGCTGCTCCTGTTCAATCAGGATATTGAGTAGTAGTTGATTGAATTGATAACGTTGCAGGTGATCCAGAACAAAAGGCTCTTCTTCAGGCAGCTCAGTCTCTTCAATAACAAAATGGACTTTCAGTATCTGCTGAAAAAATGCCCTGACCGGGTGACGGTAGAACCGCACCAATTCATCCAGAGAGACCTCTTTTATTTCACTGGTATCACATTCCAATGGCTGGCCAAAATAAACCGGGGAAACACCCTGCAAACTGGCGGCTGGCAGCCATTCAACCGCATAACTTTGTTGTTCATGTTCAGGCTGAAAATTTTCTATCGCAAAAGGAACCCGCGTATGCTGGAGCAATAAATGATTTCTGACCCTTTTTGCGCTCTCATCCACATTCAGCATTTCATCTTCCGGCAAACGGCAACTCTGGCAGAGATAATCCAGCAGCTCATTCACCAATACGGAAGGATTGCATTCTTTATCATCACGGATTGATTTACCGATGTAGCTGACATAAAGGTACTCTTCTGCTGAAACCAGTGCTTCCAGAAACAGATAACGGTCATCATCACGCCGTTTCCTGTCACCTCTCTGGATTTTTTCTGCCATAAGATCAAAACCAAGTGGCGGAATATTACGCGGATAAACACCATCATTCATTCCCAGCAGACAAACCACTTTAAAAGGAACAGAGCGCATTGGCATCAGAGTACAGAAATTCAGTGACCCCGCCAGAAAACGCTGGCTTATCTTTTCATCATCAAAACGGAGTGCCAGCTCATCACGCAACAATACCAACGGTATTTTCTGGTCATAATGAGCATACAGGCCATGTTCGACCACTTTCTGCCATTGCTGGGTAATCAGTGCCAATACCAGCTCGGTTTCATTATCCGCAATAAAAAAAGTTTCCAGCAATTGTGGACAGATACTCAGCCAGTCAGTCAAGGGTTGTTCTTCACTCAGAAGCCTGCGCCAGCGATTCAGCTCCATCAGAAATTCAGCCAACTGACCGGCCAGCTCTGCCGCCAGCCCACTGGATTCATCATAGGGTAGAACATCATTCCACGGCCCTGCATGGCTATCCATCGCATAGCCCAACAACATGCGTGTCAGGCCAAAATGCCAAGTGTTCTGCCCTGTCGCTGGCAGGGACAGGGCTTCAATATTGTCATCATCCAGCCCCCAGCAAATCCCGGATTCTTTCACCCAACGGCGCAGTAAACGCAAACCTTCTTCCTGAATTGAAAATTTACCGGCCAGTGCTGGGACTTCCAATAGTGCTAATACCTGCTCTGCGGTGAAACGGCTCTGAGGCAAGTCCAGCAGAGTAATGAAAGCCTGTAATACAGGATGAGCCTGACGCGCTTTACGGTCAGAAATGGCAAAAGGGATATAACGTTCATTCGGCGCATTACCGAATACGGCCTGAATATAAGGCGTATAGCTGTCTATATCGGCCATCATCACAATAATGTCCCGTGGTGTCAGAGAGGGGTTTTCATCTAACAGGCGCAGGATATAATCCTGCAAAACTTCGACTTCTCTTTGCGGACTGTGACATGAGTGAAAAGATACGGAGCGATCTTGCCGATCAATCGGGCGTTTTTTCAGGCTATTTTTATATGTGTTATCTGTCGAGCCTATCTGAGCATGATCTTCAAGGTTCAGAATATCACGCTGAACCTGATGTAAAAGGCATCCCGACTCCAGTTCAACAAAGGCATGAATATCATCATCCGGTTCCAATTCGGACAATAGATAAAGATTATCTCTTCCCAGTTTTCCCCATGATGCCAGTAATGGATTACTCAGCTCCTGCTCCCCTTCTTCATTGAAAAGGGAAGGCGCATTATCCGGTTCCCGGAACCGCTCCAGTTGTTGCTGAGTACGATAATGTTTAGGTTTACGGCTGTTCAGTCTGGCAAGAAATTTATAACTCTGAATATCTCCCCAATAATATTTGCATGGGTTAGTAAACATCAGATGGATATCAATCTGTTTTCCCAACGCCTTGAGCACCTGCATGTAGGTTGGTGGAAGGGACGATATGCCACAGATAAAAACCCGCGAAGGCAATTTTTCCCGTGGAAAATTGCCTTCCTCCAGCGTGGAAATAAATCGGCTGTATAAGTTGGCTCGATGCCACAGGGGCTGTTGCAATTGAAGAGTGTATTTGTTCAGCTCAATCCATAGCCGTTTTTGCCACTCCTGACTGGCACTTAACCCTTCAACAAGCTGCCCCTTTTCCCAGCTTTCGAGCCATTGCGGACGATAAACCAGATACTGGTCAAACAGGTCGGCCACCCTGCCAGCCAATTGGTGAATTTTACGTTTATCGTTATCCTGCTCAAGATAATGCCTGAGTGCTGTAAATTCCGGCTCGGTTAACAAATCAGGCAGAAGTGTCATCAGCTTCCATTTCATGGCATCTTTGCTGAAAGCTCCTTCTTTAGGAACGTCAGGCAATACCACGGTGAACATCTGCCAGATAAATGTTGCCGGTAGAGGAAATTCCATGTTTGCCGCAATTCCCAGTTTTTCAGCCAGCTGAATTTGCAGCCACTGGGACATACCGGGGCTCTGAACCAGAATCACTTCTTTGTCAAATGGGTTAGCTAGCGGGTTTTTCCCGATAAAATTCGCCATCAACTCTTTCAGAAGATCAAGTTGATTTGAATGATAAACTGTAAACATCAATACTCCCCACTTGCACAAAACCAGCGCTCTAATTTACCTGAAGGATTATAGCTTTTTGTCACGCTTACTGTTATCCGGTTGCACCCCGATGATTCAAATTGTTGCTGAAATTCGGTTTTCCACCCTTGTTGCGGGGCTGTTTCATCACGGATAATCCGGCCTTCTGATTGCTCATATCGTTCCAATTGCTCATGTGCCAGCTTTACCGCTTTAAGTTGCAGCCAATACTGCTGAAAATTTGATGACAGCGCCTGATGATAACGCATCAGACCTAACAAGGAGACAGCGAACAAAACTGATGCCACCATCACTTCCGGCAGGCTTATGCCACTCTGCCGGTTATTTCTCTGGTTTATCCGGGCTATTTTCATCACAGTTTTCGTAAGCAACATTTATAAACAGCTTTCATAAACAAAACTCAGCCGATGTCACAGGGCAAAAATCCAGCCAGCTACTTTCAATAGGAATAAGTGTATCCCGATTCAAATATTTCATCCGTTTCATCCATTGATAAAGCTCAAGCGGTTCTCCAACTAACGGTTTTCCGACTGACAATTGCGCCGTTCCCTTTAACAGAAACAGATCCCCCTGATAGTGCCTGAGGCAGCTTTTCAGATAAGAGCCGGATTTTTCTGAACAGTGCCAATTTTCCAGCTCCTGCGATTCAAACGGCCACAACTGAACTTTTCCCCATGCCAGTGATGATTCTGCCTGTTGAAAGGCATTCAGATACCCCTGTTCATCAAACATCATTAACATGGCACTTTCCTGTTGATAATGAAGTGCTTTCAGTGTCATCAGACTGAGTGTCATCATCATAAGAATAGAGACCAGCAGCGCATTTCCTCTTTGCCGTTTGCTCTTTAATTGCCTGTATTCACTCACCGGATTATTTCCTGATATTCCGCAACCGGATTGTGGTGCGATGATGATGAATAATAAAGGGTGACTTCATCCAACTGGCTTTGATGGATAACGTGATAAATATCAGCCCGTGTTTTGACTGCGATTCTTCAAGGGAAAAAGTATCAATATTCACCTCTTTGGGATCAAAAAGCCGTTCCCAGCCATTTTCCTGACAATTCGCTACTCCTCTTTTCCATTCCAGCATGCGGTTATTTAACCGGTAACCGAAGAATTCAGAGGCAATATGTTCAGGCTCTTCCCAGCGATTATTTAAATTAAGATCATAGGCGACAATAAAACAGGAGTTAGTAGATTCACTCTGTTTATGCCGGATAACCAACGGCGCTCCTCGGCACTGTTTTCTGTCCAGACAATAACCCGCTCGCCGGAGATCTTTTTCCATCATATGAACCACCCGATTGATCAGGTAATGGAGACGGTATTGACGATAAAGATCGAGTATCTGGCTCGATAAAACCGGATAGGTTTTTGCCATTGCAATGAAGATGATACTGCCAACCAACATGGCAACCAGCACTTCCAACAGGGAAAAACCTGACTGTTTTTGCTCAGAACGGGTTTTACGAAAACAACTTCTGACCCGTATCATAGGTTTTTTATTCCTTCGCAATCAGGTAGCTGGCTCAGGTGATTACTGCATGTCCTGATCCTCCCCCGCGCTGAGATAACAACACTTATTTCTCCGGCAGCATTTGCCAGCGAGAAGCTGGCTGGCATCGCGGTATTCCTGATGCCATAAAAATCAACCCGATGGCTGGTTGCTGATGCCAGCAACACATCATCATGAGATGAGCTGATTCGTTCACCCTCACCTTCATCGCAATCACTGCTTTTGGTCACTGATGACACCAGACACCACGGCGGCCCTGCCACCAGCCATAATGTTCGTTCCTGATTCAGGTAATTCGCCAAAGCCTGCTGTCTTTCCATAAACGACAACACATTTTGCACTGCTGACTGTAAATGCAGGCTGTTCTGATAATTTCCCCAGCTATGCAGCCCCCAGATCAAGCTCATAGAAATTATGACCATCGCTATCATCAGCTCTAACAAGGTGAATCCGTTCTGTTTGTTATCCATCTATCCGGCCTGTATCGCGGTTAATTCCGACAGGCAAAATATCCTCAATATGAAAGAGAATAAAAAGTGTGAGTTTTTATTTATGCGAGGGGATTTGAGGTAAGAAACCAGTATAGTGCGGAGTTACATTTTATTTGCGAACCAGCTCGGTAATATCATCAAAAACTATTGGGTGTATATAATTTCCATCCCCGGAAAATGGGGATGGAAACAGGATAAATAATGATGTTTATTGGATGAAGCCAGCCGGGATCAGATAGCTACCGGTGCTTTAATACCGGGATGCGGGTCGTAACCTTCGATTTCAAAGTCTTCGAACTGATAATCGAATAGTGATGCAGGCTTACGCTTGATGATCAGTTTCGGCAATGCCCGTGGTTCACGGCTGAGTTGGAGCTTAGTCTGTTCCATGTGGTTGTTATAAAGATGAGTATCACCACCTGTCCAGACGAAATCCCCCACTTCCAGATCACATTGCTGAGCCATCATATGAACCAGCAGAGCATAGCTGGCGATATTGAAGGGCAATCCCAAAAATACATCACAGGAGCGCTGGTAAAGCTGGCAGGAAAGTTTGCCATCTGCCACGTAAAACTGGAAAAAAGCATGACACGGCGCCAGCGCCATTTTATCCAGTTCGCCAACGTTCCAGGCGGAAACGATGATCCGGCGTGAATCCGGATCGCTTTTCAGTTGTTCGATCACGTTAGTCAGCTGATCAATCTGGCGGCCATCCGGTGCTCCCCATGCCCGCCACTGTTTACCATAAACCGGCCCCAAGTCACCATTTTCATCGGCCCATTCATCCCAGATACTGACGCCATTGTCGTGCAGGTATTTGGTATTGGTATCACCATTAAGAAACCACAGCAGTTCATGAATGATGGAACGAAGATGACAGCGCTTGGTTGTTACCAGCGGAAAACCTTCCTGCAAATTGAAACGCATCTGATGACCAAAGATCGAAAGTGTTCCTGTTCCTGTACGGTCATCTTTTGCTGTGCCTTCTTCCAGCACTTTTTTCATTAAATCCAGATACTGTTTCATTTTGCCTCTTGAATCTTATCTTTTCGCGTGTTGTTGCGGGTATTATTGTTGCTGGGACGTTTATAGGCCCACACCATCATTAATATCCCGACTAAAATCATTGGTATGGAAAGGATCTGCCCCATGCTGATCCCGTCAAATAACCCGAGCTGGGCATCAGGCTGACGGAAAAATTCCACGATGATGCGGAATGCACCGTAGCCAATCAGGAATAAGCCTGAGACGCTTCCCATCGGGCGGGGCTTACGGATAAATAAATTCAGGATGATAAACAGTACGATGCCTTCCAGTACCATTTCGTAAAGTTGTGAAGGATGGCGGGGCAGGACACCATATTTTTCCAGAACAGGCCATAAAGAAGGATCTTTCGCTGCCAGTGCGATATCTTCACTGCGGGAACCGGGGAACAACATTGCCCACGGAGTATCAAGCGTAACGCGTCCCCACAGCTCGCCATTGATAAAGTTACCAATGCGGCCCATGCCTAACCCAAAAGGAACCAGTGGCGCAACAAAATCAGCGGTTTGCAGGAAGTGGCGTTTAGTCCTGCGGGAGAACCACCACATTGCACAAATAACACCGATCAATCCACCGTGGAAAGACATCCCGCCATCCCAGACCTTAAACAGATACAGCGGGTTATCCATGAATACCGGAAGATTATAGAACAGGACATAACCGAGACGCCCGCCGATAAATACCCCGACAAACCCCGCATACAGCAGGTTTTCTACTTCGTTCTTATCCCAGCCACTATTTGGTTTTGCTGCGCGACGATTTGCCAGCCACATGGCAAAGACAAAGCCGACCAGATACATAAAGCCGTACCAGTGAAGAGATACCGGGCCAATTGAAAATATGACAGGGTCAATATCAGGAAATGCCAGATAGCTAGTGCTCATCGTTCCCCACTAAAAAATAATGTTGTGTGAATGAATGTATTAATAAGTGAATATACTCTAAGACAAATAATGATAAATAATAGCATGGGCGGTTAAATGCCACCACGCACCAGCCCACCAAGCCCATGCGATTCCATAAAGGCAGAGCAAATTTCTTTCACCTGCCCTGTAGTTTCTGCCTCCAGAACCTTACTGATAAACTGACTCAGTTCCGCAGAGTCTAAATGATGTAACAGGTATTTAATTCGTGGAATACTCCGGCCACTCATGCTCAGATAACGATAACCAAGAGCGACCAATACCAGCACGCCTACCGGCAAACCAGCCATTTCACCACAAACACTGACGGGTAAACCAATGCGGCTGCTTTCATCAATAATCTGTTTTAAAGCCTTAATTACTGCCGGATGAAGATTGTCATACAAAGAAGCAACATGGGTATTATTACGATCCACCGCAAGTAAATACTGGGTTAAATCGTTCGTACCAATAGAGATAAAATCAACTCGCTTCTTCAATTGTGGTAACAGCAGGGTCAGTGAGGGCACTTCTATCATGACGCCGATTTGTGGCATCGCAATAGTTACCGCAGCGGATTGTTCAACTTCTGATTTTGCTCTGCTGATCAGTTTCTTTGCTTCATCAATTTCTTCGATACCACTTACCATCGGCAGCAATATTTTCAGATTTCCGGTCGGTATATTCGCTTTCAGCATGGCCCTGAGCTGAATAAGGAAGATTTCCGGCTGATCCAGCGTTATGCGAATCCCCCGCCAGCCAAGACAAGGATTTTCTTCATTAATGGGCATATAAGGGAGATGTTTGTCAGCACCAATATCCAGTGTTCTCAATACAACTGATTTTTCCGGGAACAGTGTCAATATTTCCTGATAGCGGTTTCTCTGTTCATCTTCTGATGGGAAACCATTATGTAGCATAAAAGGGATCTCAGTACGATACAGACCTACACCATCAATACTGTCGCCGATTTGTTGTTCGTATTTCAGACTTAGCCCCGCATTGAGCTGAACCTGTACTCTTTCCCCACTTTTAAGCCGCGCTTTCTGTTGTTGCCCCCCTTCAGCCAGTTGACTGAAAACCTGTTCCTCTTCAATGAGCTGGAGATATTCCTGAACAACCAGAGGTTCTGGATCAATAAAAAATTCTCCGTGATAGCCATCCAGAATCAGCATCCGGTTATGCAGTAATTCAGAATGAATATCAGCGCCCATAATCGCCGGTATTCCCATTGCCCTGACCAGAATTGCAGAATGTGAATGAGCCGCACCATCACGCACAATAACACCAGCCAGCTTTTCCTGTGGGATTTCAGCCAGTAAATTGGCACTGAGTTCATCAGCCACCAGAATAAAGCGCTCAGGCCACTGACTACTGCCCGTAAAAGAGTCATCCAGATGAAAGAGCAACCGTTGCCCGAGAGCCCGCAGATCAGAAGCCCTTTCCCGCATATAGACATCCTGAAGGTTGGCAAATTGTTCCGCATAGTTCTCAACAACACTTTTTACCGCCCACTCGGCAATAAAACCGTTATCAACCGAGTGAAACAGATCTTGTTTAAGTTTCGGATCATTCAGTAAATGGCAATAGAGATCAAAAATAGCAGCACTTTCTTTTTGCGAGCTGGCGCTAAAACGTTTACTTATCCGGCGGCATTCTGCTGTTGCCTGCTCAAGCGCAAGGATCAGACGGGAGCGTTCCGTCTGATAATCCAATGTCAGTGCTTCAGATACTTGTTCAAGTGATGGCTGGGAGCAATCCTGCCAGCCCTGAGCCATCGCAATGCCACAAGAGACAGACAGTGCTTTGATACGGGTCTGGCAATACGAACCAACTAACCCGCGCGCCTGTGCCTGAGCAAGGATTGGGGCCAGTTGCATGGCGAGAGTCACCATAAAAGACTCTTCACTTTCATCAAATGAGCGCCGCTCATGTTGCTGAACGACCAGAATACCCTGCAATTGTCGGCGATAGATAATTGGAACGCCTAAAAAGGCACGCAGATTTTCTTCTTTTACCTGAGGGAGATATTTGAAGCTGGGGTGATCACGTACATCAGCGAGGTTGATTAGCTCAGACAAACGCCCGACTTCACCCACAACACCTTCGTCAAAGGAGAGGCTGACCGCGCGCTTTTCCGGCTTTTTCAACCCCCGGGTTGCCATCAGATAATAACGCTGGCGCTGATGATCGGACAGATAAATAGAACAAACATCCGTGTTCATTGCCAGGCATGTTTCATTCACTAACAGCTCAAGCGCTTCCGATAAACTCGCTGCCATAGCAACCTTTTCAACAATTTCCCGTAAACGCGTAAGCATAAAAATAACCTAACTTCTTCTACGACGATAATAGGCTGAGTAGGGCTGTGGCGCTGATTCCTGTGTTGGCATCACGATGGATGAAAATTCTTTCATCACACGGCGATACACATCCCGTTTAAAGGAAACAACCTGCCTGACAGGGTACCAATAGCTCACCCACCGCCAACCATCAAATTCTGGTGTACTACTGCGCTGCACATTAATATCTTTTTCACTGCAAAGCAGCTGCAATAAAAACCAGCGTTGCTTTTGCCCGATACAAACGGGCTTTGTATCCCAACGCACCAAACGTTTGGGTAATTTGTAACGCAACCAGCTACGGGTGGAGGCTAAAACCCGTACATCTTTGCGACTTAAACCAACTTCTTCGAACAACTCACGATACATCGCTTGCTCTGGCGATTCTCCCAGATTGATACCCCCCTGGGGAAACTGCCATGAATGTTGTCCATAACGGCGGGCCCACAGAACCTGCCCATGACGATTACAAATTACAATTCCTACATTCGGGCGGTAGCCATCATCATCGATCACCAGACTACCTCTCGATAAAACGAATTTGAAAAGATGGCTAATTGTTTCACACTCCCCTCAAGCGGTAAACCTCTATACCTAATGGATTTAGAATTGCATCCCGGCGGCAGGAAAATTCCCCGCCGAAACCTAGAGAACCGCCTATTTATAAAAACAGAGGCAGGAGTGTGAGGACAACCAATAAGCCAACAAAAAAGCAGACTGCAAGACCACAGATATATTAATGGGGCTTTGCAGTTATTGGTTAAGTCTCTACAATACAACCATCTCAACGGGGTGCGATTGTTGTCAGACAACATCGCTGAGAGCAGACCCGTAGAACCTGATCCGGTTGGTACCGGCGTAGGGATTTGAGCCACTATCCTTTGATAGATAAGTAATTTTATCAGGCGCCTTCTCAAATCCTTTGCCAATCTGCGAGTCACTTATTTAATTATGAGTGCTAATAGCTATTATTAATAACTACAGGAGAGCAAAGTGTTTAAGCGTTTATTTTCCCGGTTTATCGCAATCAGCATCTTATCGGTTTCTGCCTGTGCCTTTGCTCAGGCAGCACAGACTAAACCCACCCTGACTGTTTATACTTATGATTCATTTGCCGCTGAATGGGGTGCAGGTCCCATCATTAAAAAAGCGTTTGAATCCGAATGTGGCTGCGAATTAAAACTCGTTGCTCTGGAAGATGGTGTTTCTTTGCTTAACCGCCTAAGGATGGAAGGTAAAAAAACTCAGGCCGATATTGTACTGGGTTTGGATAATAATCTGATTCAGGCTGCCCAACAGACCGGGTTATTCACCCCTGCCAACATCGACACCACAAAGTTAAAACTGCCTTTTACATGGAATAACAGTACCTTTATTCCTTATGATTACGGTTATTTTGCTTTTATTTACAACAAGAACACTCTGCCTAATCCCCCTAAAAGTATGGATGAGCTAATTAACGGTCACCAGAATTGGAAGATTATTTATCAGGACCCGCGTACCAGTACTCCCGGTCTGGGCTTCTTGCTCTGGATACAGGAACTCTATGGTGATAAGGCTACACAGGAGTGGCAGAAAATTGCCAAAAAAACCCTGACTGTCACGAAAGGCTGGAGTGAAGCCTACGGACTATTCCTGAAAGGGGAAGGCGATATGGTTCTCAGCTATACCACTTCACCGGGCTATCACATCATGTCAGAGAAAAAGGATAATTACGCCGCAGCCATCTTCAATGAAGGGCATTATTTGCAGGTCGAAGTTGCTGCACAACTGGCATCAAGCAAACAGCCTGAACTGGCTCAAAAATTCATGCAGTTCATGCTCTCACCCGCCTTCCAGCAGGCTCTCCCGACCACGCAGTGGATGTATCCCGTTACTGACATTCCTGTACCAGAAGTGTTCAAACAACTACCTGTGCCAAAAAAATCACTGCAATTCAATGCAGATGAAGTCGCAAAACACCGTACACAATGGATCCGTACATGGCAAAGTGCAGTAAGCCGTTAATCGCGGGTTGGTTATTACCGGGGGTGATTGCCTCCGGTCTGTTACTTCTCATTGCGCTTTCTGCTTTTGGCGCACTGTGGTTTTATGCCCCGGAAAGTCACTGGCAGGTATTTCTGAATGACAGCTATCTGTGGCATGTAATTCGTTTCACTTTCTGGCAGGCATTTTTATCTGCTTTATTTTCGGTGATACCGGCAATATTTGTGGCCAGAGCGCTCTATCGCCGCCATTTTCCGGGCAGAACACTTTTCTTACGCCTATGCGCGATGACGCTGGTATTGCCGGTTTTAGTCGCTTTATTTGGCATACTGACTGTTTACGGACGTATTGGCTGGCTTGCTACACTTTGCCAGTGGGCAGGGATTGAGTACCATTTCACACCTTACGGCCTGCAGGGTATTTTGCTGGCGCATATCTTCTTCAATATGCCGATGGCAACCCGGTTATTACTTCAGTCACTGGAAAATATTGCCATAGAGCAGCGGCAGCTTGCGGCTCAGCTTGGCATGAATGAGTGGCAGCATTTTCGTTTTGTCGAATGGCCTTACCTGCGCCGTCAGATTTTGCCGACAGGCGCACTGATTTTCATGTTGTGCTTTGCCAGTTTTGCTACCGTGCTCACTTTAGGCGGCGGCCCTTCTGCAACAACGATTGAGCTTTCTATTTATCAGGCCATCAAATATGACTACGATCTCAGTCAGGCCGCTCTGCTCGCGCTTATCCAGCTCTGTTGCTGTCTTGGTCTGGTTCTACTGAGCCAGAAGCTTAAAGGCGTACTTTCAGTGGGTTATGGCTATCAGCAAAAATGGCGTAATCCGCAGGATTCGTGGCTGAAAAAGTTATGTGACGGAGTGCTTATCACGACAGCATTACTGTTTTTACTCCCGCCGTTACTGGCGGTTATTGTGGATGGCCTTAACAGTGCGGTGTTTGATGTTCTCAGTAAACCCGAATTATGGCAGGCGTTCACAACCTCCATTATTATCGCGTTGGGGGCCGGTTTCTTATGTGTCCTGCTGACGATGATGCTGTTATGGAGCAGTCGTGAATTGCGGCTGCGTCATTTATCCCGCTGGGGGCAGGCAATCGAAAGCAGTGGTTTGCTGATCCTCGCCATGCCGGGTATTGTTCTTGCGACAGGCTTTTTTATTCTGCTGAATAATACCATCGGGTTACCTGATTCTCCTTACGGGCTGGTTATCCTGACTAATGCTTTAATGGCAATCCCCTATGCTTTAAAAGTACTGGATAACCCAATGCGCGATCTGGCCGAACGTTATAATCCGCTGTGCCGTTCCCTGAACATTCAAGGAGTTAACCGACTGCGCTGGATTGAGCTGAAAGCGCTGAAAACCCCGCTGGCTCAGGCGCTGGCTTTTGCCAGTGTGTTGTCAATCGGCGATTTTGGTATTGTGGCGTTATTTGGTGATGAAGATTTCCGAACTCTGCCTTTCTATCTCTACCAGCAAATCGGCTCATACCGCAATCAGGATGGGGCAGTAACTGCTTTCCTGCTTCTGCTTCTCTGCTTTATTTTGTTCAGTGTGCTTGAACGCTTACCGGGCCTACGCCATGATTAAACTTGAAAATGTGACTTATACCTATGAACAGATTGCCATGCGTTTCCATCTCAGTATCGCAGAGGGTGAACGCGTTGCTATTCTCGGGCCGAGTGGGGCGGGCAAAAGCACGTTATTAAGTTTAATCGCGGGGTTTCAGTTCGCAGAACACGGCGACATCCGGCTGAATGGGAACAATCATACCCATACCTCCCCTTCTGATCGGCCGGTATCGATGCTGTTTCAGGAAAATAATCTGTTTTCCCATTTAACTATTGAGCAAAATATCGGTTTAGGTTTGCATCCCGGCCTGAAATTAAATACTCAGCAACAGCAGACGCTACAACAAATTGCAGCACAGGTATCCTTAGCGGAATATCTGAATCGCCTGCCCGCTCAACTTTCCGGTGGGCAACGACAGCGTGCGGCACTGGCTCGATGTTTAGTGCGCCAACAACCTATTTTATTACTGGATGAACCTTTTTCTGCTCTCGATCCTGCCTTACGAAATGAGATGCTGGAATTACTGGATCAGGTATGTCATGACCGGAAACTGACGTTACTGATGGTGTCCCATAATCTTGATGATGCCGCTAAAATCGCACCACGCTCTCTGCTGATTGTGGATGGAGAAATTCATTATGATGGGGCAACAGAAAAACTGGTGAAGGGAGAAGTGCCTGAGGCGGAAATTTTGGGGATCATATAATTGGCGAGGAAAATAAAAATGAGATTACGTACCGCAATAATAATTCTGTCTGTATTAAGCTTTCCTTTTTCGTTATTACATGCTGAACCTGAAAGTAAAAATAATGATGTAAAAAACATTGACTGCACAACATTAGATGGAAAGCCCGGCCAGAATGGTAAAGATGGAATACCAGATAGTCATTGCAAAGACGGAGGAAAAGGTGGAGATGGGAAATATCCCGGGCAAGCTGGTGGTCATGGTGGGAATGGCGCTGATGGAGGAAACGGCGGCGATGGTGGGAATGGAGCCGATGGTGATTACACCAAATCCTAAAAAACTTCAAAAACAGCCTCTTATATTATAAAGAGGCTAATTTTTACTATTAAAAAATAATTAGTAATTACCTGTCATATTTAATGCCATTTGTCCCGACTGAGATAGCATTAATTTTTTCCAGTGCCTGAGGCCAGAATGCACTTTTCTTTTTATGCTTGTCATAGAGAGCGGCTAAATAGGTTTCACTGGAGGCAACACCGTCTGAGTCTTTCAGAGTCTCACCATATTCCAGACTCTTTTTCAGATCAGAAACAGCATATTGGTAATATCTGCTTTTTGCTTCACCAAGGACATTATCAACCAATGCCCGCCTCAGGAATGTTGCAGAACGAGGGAAATGATGTGCATTCAATGAGTTTGATAACGATCTGATTTTGCTGGCAGTAATCATTGAGATGATAAATTTTATATCGGTTTTTGCTATCTTCAGAACATAGTCATCAATGATATCGAACTGTTCTATTGCTATCAGGAACGTCAGATAGCTATAAGCTTGTTTCTGACTGGCAATATCCAAAAATAATTTTAACCCGCCAGCCTTTTCACTATCCTCAATAATGCCCACATATAATTGATAGAATTTATGGTCACAATAACCCTTAAATGCCTCGATGCAGAGTTTTTTAGCCTGTTCTTTCTTTCCTTCTTCAAGGTAAGCCTTAATTAATAACTCTTCTGCCTGCTCCTTAACGCTATACATCATTCTTTTATCCATGTTGATGAAATCTTCTAAAACAATGATCGCCTCATCAGCTCTGACGTCTTCAATAAGAAGCTGAGCATAATTAAGGTAAGACATTGGGTATTCGAATTCTTTTCTTTCATCAAGATAAGTTTTAAAGAAGTGAGTATCTTTAATCAGATAACTTATTTCCAGTGCTTCATGAGATTCGCCATGTTGATAAAACATATCCCTTAAATGGCGGAAAGTTTCAAGCCCGAGCACTGCCTTATATTGGTCGAATGAAGAGATAGAAAAGAAGGTTTCACTCTGGAAGACGTTGAAGATCTTATTTGCGATAACTGAGCTGTCCTGATTTTTCTGCAACGATAATGCTTTAATCCAACAATCAATCAGGTAATAGTAAAAATCCTGCCAGCCTCCGCTGGAAGTATCTTTGTTTTCACACAGACGCTCAAAATCCTGTAACATTTTTGACAGCAGTGATTCAGATTCTTCCGGCAGAACCGGAATAACTTTATCTAAAAGCGAATTCAGGTAATCATGCAGCCCTGCAAAAAAGGCATCCGTTTCATAGTAATCGAAAAATCTGTTGCTTTTAGTCCGCTGTTTATAGCCTTTTTCAATCAGCTTCAAAAGATCTTTCGATTCCAGTAAATATCCGCCCACCAGAACCGAGCAGGCCTGTTCATTGTTTTTAACCAATGCATAAATGATTTCAAGTAGTTTGTCTTTATCAAAACTGGAAAGTAAATCAGTTTGCTTTTTGTTTAATCCACTCTTCACCATTAATTCCTCATTCACTCGCCAAAAAATGCCTGTATAAATAAACAGCCCTTGCTATAATGCAGGTTACTGTCCGAAAAATCAGTCTGGGTTATTTAACGCCAAAATATTATGCCGATAAAACACGCTGAGCAAGGTTTCATCCTGTCCCGTCACTGGAAAGATACACCATCCGGTATCGAGTTGGTGTATTGGTTAGCTACGGATAAAGGTAGCCGATGTATTAAAATTCCTCATCAAAAAGCCGTCGCTTTTATTCCTCAGCATGATTTGCCCAAAATCGAGAGTTTATTAGCACAGGAGCGCTATTGTGAAGTGAAGGCGCTTCCACTGAAAGATTTTAACCGTCAGCCTGTCTTCGCTTTGTATTGCTCCCAGTATCGTCAGCTACAACAGTTGGAAAAAACATTCAGAGAGCTGGACGTTCCACTTTACGAAACGGATATCCGCCCTCCCGATCGTTTTATGATGGAGCGTTTTATCACCGCTCCTGTCTGGTTCAGTCAGAAGCCTGACGGAAGTTATCAGATGAAGCCCAATCCTGACTATCGTCCCAGCCTGAAATGGGTTTCGCTGGATATCGAAACGAGTCAGCATGGCGAACTCTATTCTATCGGGTTAGCAGGCTGCGGAGAGAAAACGGTATTTATGCTGGGGCCGGAAAACGGTGAAAAGCAGCAACTGGGTTTCAGGCTGGAATATGTTGCCAGCCGCCCGCAACTGCTGGAAAAGCTGAATGAATGGCTGGAGGTTTATGATCCGGATGCGATTATCGGCTGGAGTCTGATTCAGTTTGATTTAAGAGTGCTCCAGAAACATGCCGAACGCTATCATATCCCCCTGAGATTCGGCCGTGGAAAAGGGTTACTGGAATGGCGGGAACACGGTTTTAAACCCGGGCATTTTTTCGCTTCTGCGGCAGGCCGTTTGATCATCGATGGCATTGATGCGCTGAAAAGCGCAACATGGAATTTCCCTTCCTTCAGCCTTGAATATGTTGCTCAGGAATTATTAGGTGAAGGAAAAGCTATTGACAGCCCCTACGACCGGATGGATGAAATTAATCGCCGCTTTCAGGAGGATAAACCCGCTCTTGCTCACTATAATTTGCAGGATTGTATTCTGGTCAGCCGGATTTTCGAAAAAACTGAGCTGATGGCATTTTTGCTGGAGCGGGCGACTGTAACAGGGTTGGCGGTGGACAGAGCCGGAGGTTCAGTCGCGGCGTTCACCCATCTTTATCTGCCGCGTATGCACCGTATCGGCTATGTGGCCCCTGTTCAGCCGACGGATTTTACCAACCATAGTCCGGGTGGTTTTGTGATGGACTCATTTCCCGGCCTGTATGATTCGGTGTTGGTACTGGATTATAAAAGCCTCTATCCTTCCATTATCCGTACTTTTCTTATCGATCCGGTCGGGATGGTAGAAGGCCTTGCCTTTCCCGATAATGAACATTCTGTCCCCGGTTTCCAAGAGGCATTTTTTTCCCGTACCCAGCACTGCCTGCCGGATATTGTCACGCATATCTGGCATGAGCGGGACAAAGCCAAAAAACAGCAAAATGCTCCGCTTGCTCAGGCACTGAAAATTATTATGAATGCTTTTTATGGTGTACTCGGTGCTTCTGGATGCCATTTTTTTGACCCGCGACTGACTTCATCAATTACCATTCGCGGACACCATATCATGCACCAGACCCGCGATTTAATTGAATTACAGGGCTATCAGGTGATTTATGGTGATACTGATTCCACGTTTGTCTGGCTGAAACGTCCTCACTCAGAAGAAGAAGCCAGCCGGATTGGTCATTCACTGACACAATCTGTCAACCAGTGGTGGAAAGATCACCTCAGAGAGCAGTTCAACCTTGAAAGTACGCTGGAGCTTGAATTTGAAACGCATTATCGGCGTTTTCTGATGCCTACCGTCAGAGGTGCAGAGGAAGGCAGTAAAAAACGTTATGCCGGGTTGAGCGGTGATAAAGTGGTCTTTAAAGGGCTGGAAACGGTAAGGAGTGACTGGACACCACTGGCGCAGACATTCCAGCAGGAGCTGTATGCCCTTATTTTTTATCAGAAGCCTTATCAGGATTATATCCGTCATTATGTCGCCAGCACGCTGGCAGGTGAGTTTGATAACCGTCTGGTTTACCGGAAACGGCTGCGGCGTAATCTAGCAGATTATCAGCGCAATGTTCCCCCTCATGTCAGAGCGGCTCGTCTGGCGGATGCGTATAACAAGCAGAAAAACCGCCCGTTGCAGTATCAGAATGGCGGCTGGATTAATTATATTATCACGCAGTCAGGGCCGGAACCGCTGGAAAATCTGACCTCACCACCGGACTATGAACACTATATCAATAAGCAGATTATGCCGATTGCAGATGCCATTCTGCCGTTTCTTCAGGATGATTTTACTACCCTGCTGACAGGGCAAATGAACCTTACTTTCGATTAATTGATATTTTTGCAGGTGACGACTTGCTCAGCTTCAATTAACATAACGCCCCTTTAAAGGGAAATGACACTTTTATGCACAATTATGCACAATTTCTCTCCGGAAGTGTCATTGAAACTAGTCATGACAGCTAGTCATAAAGACAAACCCTATCGATAACCAATGATGATCGATTCCAACAAAAGCAGCCGCTCTGCAACCATAAATAACATTATCTAACAGAAAACTGAGCCAAAATTTATGCCATTTACTCTTGGTCAACGCTGGATAAGCGATACAGAAAGCGAACTTGGATTAGGTACAGTCGTGGCGCTTGACACGCGCATGGTGACATTGCTTTTTCCAGCCAGCGGAGAAAACCGCCTCTACTCACGCAATGATTCCCCTATTACCCGAGTTATGTTTAATGCGGGCGATACTGTGACCAGCCACGAAGGCTGGAAACTCAAGATCGATGAAGTTCAGCAAGAGAATGGCCTGCTGAGCTACATTGGTACTCGTTTAGACACGGAAGAAGAAAATGTCATCCTGCGGGAAGTATTTCTGGATAGTAAGCTGACATTCAACAAGCCTCAGGATCGCCTGTTTGCCGGTCAGATTGATCGAATGGATCGCTTTGCTCTGCGTTTCCGCGCCCGCAAGCATCAAAGTGAACAATTTCGTCTGGCAGAAAGTGGTCTGCGTGGCATTCGTGCCAGTTTGATCCCCCATCAGTTACATATTGCCAATGAAGTCGGTAAACGCCACGCGCCACGCGTATTATTGGCGGATGAAGTAGGTCTGGGTAAAACCATCGAAGCCGGTATGATTATCCATCAGCAATTGATGGCGGGCCGTGCTGAACGTGTATTGGTTATCGTGCCGGACAGCCTCCAGCATCAGTGGCTGGTGGAAATGCTGCGCCGCTTTAATCTGCGCTTTTCTCTGTTTGATGATGGCCGCTATTCCGAGGCTCAGCACGACAGCGATAATCCATTCGAAACAGAACAGTTAGTTATCTGCTCACTGGAGTTTGTCCGCCGCAATAAACAGCGTTTTGAACATTTGCTGGAAGCGGGCTGGGATTTGATGGTCGTGGATGAAGCACACCATCTGGTATGGAGTGAAGAAGCACCAAGCCGTGAATATCAGGTTATTGAACAACTGGCAGAGCAGATCCCGTCAGTCCTGCTGCTGACGGCTACGCCAGAACAACTGGGACAGGAAAGCCACTTTGCCCGCCTGCGCCTCCTCGATCCGAGTCGTTTCCACGATTATCAGGCGTTCATTGATGAGCAACAAAAATACCGTCCGGTTGCCGATGCGGTCACTTTACTGCTGTCCGGTGAAACACTGAGCAATGATCAGCAAAACCTGATTGTTGAACTGATTAGCGAGCAGGATATTGAACCACTGTTGAAAGCCGCTAACAGCGATCAGGCAGAAAAGAGTGAAAGTGCCCGCCGTGAATTAACTTCAATGCTGATGGATCGCCACGGCACCAGCCGCCTGCTGTTCCGTAACACCCGTGGGGGTGTAAAAGGTTTTCCTCACCGCGAACTGCATGAAATTAAGCTGCCGCTGCCATCCCAATATCAGACTGCTATCAAAGTATCTGAAATTATGGGAGCGAAAAAATCGGTAGAAGCACGTGCTAAAGATATGCTCTACCCTGAGCGCATTTATCAGGAGTTTGAAGGTGAAAATGCAACATGGTGGAACTTTGACCCCCGTGTTGAATGGCTGCTTGGCTTCCTGCTGGCAAACCGCGATGAAAAAGTGCTGGTGATTTGTGCGAAAGCGGAGACTGCCCTGCAACTGGAGCAGGTTCTGCGTGAACGCGAAGGTATCCGCAGTGCGGTATTCCATGAAGGGCTTTCCCTGCTGGAACGTGACCGGGCTGCTGCTTATTTTGCTTCTGAAGAAGAAGGCGCACAGGTACTGCTCTGCTCTGAAATTGGTTCCGAAGGACGCAACTTCCAGTTTGCCAATCAGCTCGTTATGTTCGACCTGCCTTTCAATCCTGATTTGCTGGAACAGCGTATCGGTCGTTTAGATCGTATCGGTCAGAACCGCAATATTACGATCAGCGTCCCGTATCTGGAAAGTACCGCACAATCTGTTCTGCTGCGCTGGTATCACGAAGGTCTGGATGCCTTTGAACATACCTGCCCGACTGGCCGTCCTATTTATGATAAGTACTATGAAACGCTGCTGAGTTTCCTTGCCAAACCTAACGAACAAACAGGTTTCAGTGAGTTTATCGCTGAGTGTCGCGACCATCACGAACAGCTCAAGCAACAACTGGAACAAGGCCGTGACCGCCTGCTGGAAATGAATTCTAATGGTGGTGATCAAGGGCAGATTCTGGCTGAAACCATCGCAGGGCAGGATAATAATACGGATTTGGTGAATTTCGCCCTGAACCTGTTCGATATCATTGGTATTAATCAGGAAGATCGCAACGATAATATTATCATCCTGAACCCGTCTGAACACATGCTGGTTCCTGATTTCCCAGGTCTGCCGCAGGATGGCTGCTCTGTTACCTTCGATCGTGAAAAAGCTTTGTCCCGCGAAGATACACAGTTCCTGAGCTGGGAGCATCCGATCATCCGTAATGGTCTGGATCTTGTCCTGTCAGGAGATACCGGAAGCTGCGCTGTTTCTATTTTGAAAAACAAAGCACTGCCGGTCGGTACGCTGTTGGTTGAGTTAATTTATGTTGTTGAAGCTCAGGCACCGAAACACCTGCAATTAACCCGTTTCCTGCCACCAACACCGTTACGCTTACTGATGGATCTGAAAGGCACTAATCTGGCACCTCAGGTGGAGTTTGAAAGCTTTAACCGTCAGTTGAATGCCATCAACCGCCATAATGCCAGCAAACTGGTTAACGCGGTGCAAAAAGAAGTTCATGCGATTTTGCAGCAATCTGAACCTTTGGTTGAACAACAAGCGCGTGAAGTCATTGAGAAAGCGAAAAAAGAAGCTGATGAAGTGCTGTCTGCTGAATTGTCACGTCTGGAAGCCCTGAAAGCGGTTAACCCGAATATCCGTGATGATGAGCTGGAAGCGATTGAGTCAGAACATAAGCATCTGCTGCTGAACCTTGATCAGGCAAGCTGGCGTCTGGATGCCATCCGTCTGGTCGTGGTTTCTCACCAATAGTTTTTTCATTATAAACAGCATTCTGACAGAGTGCTGTAATAAGGAGTCACCTCAATCAATGAGGTGCTCCTTTTTCCAAACCCATTTTCCACCCCATTGGAGCGACTATGCTGGAGTTTTATAATCCCCCGACTGACCCGTGGTTACATGTGCTTTATCAGGATGAGCACATTATGGTTGTCAATAAACCCAGCGGATTACTTTCTGTTCCGGGAAAAGCAGAAGAGCATAAAGACAGTATCATGACCCGGGTACAGGCCGAATTTCCCTCTGCCGAATCTGTCCATCGGCTGGATATGGCCACCAGTGGCATCATGGTAGTCGCACTGACTAAAGCGGCTGAGCGTGAACTCAAACGGCAGTTTCGTGAGCGTGAACCGAAAAAAGTCTATATCGCGCGTGTCTGGGGGAAATTAGAACCGGAAGAAGGATTAGTCGATTTACCGTTAATCTGCGACTGGCCGAATCGCCCGAAACAAAAAGTCTGCTTTGAAACGGGAAAATCGGCACAAACCGAGTATCAGGTACTTGAATATGAAGCTCAGGCAACCCGTGTCAGACTCGCGCCTATCACCGGACGTTCCCATCAGCTTCGGGTACATATGCTGGCGCTGGGTTATCCCATTCTGGGTGATCGCTTCTATGCCCATCAACAGGCAAAAGAGCTGGCTCCTCGCCTGCAATTACACGCACAGGAGCTGTTCATCACTCATCCGGCTTATGGTTCTCCGATTCATTTTGAATGTAAGGCCGACTTCTGATTGCCATGATTGCTTTCTGTGACAGCCTCTATTTAAAGCCTTTCTCTTTCTTGATCAGATCATAAGCGGCCTGAATAGACTGTGCTTTTTGTTTGGCAAGCTCCATCATTTCTGGTGGTAAACCTTTTGCCACCAGCTTATCGGGATGATGTTCACTCATCAGTTTCCGGTAAGCCCGCTTAATGGTTGTCGCATCATCACTCTGACTGACTCCCAACACCTTACAGGCATCTTCCAGTGTTGCCCGTTGTCGGGCTGCTCCCTGATAATGACCATTCTGCTGATATTGCCCGCCGAAATGACGACCTCCCTCCATCATAGCCAGAAACTGTTCGAACTGAATACGGGAGATCCCCAGCTCTTCAGCAATCACAAACAGCACTTTTCTTTCATTAGGATGGAGTTCACCATCGGCAAATGCCGCCTGAAGCTGGATTTCGAGAAACATTCTGATCAGATCAAAACGACCAAAACAGGCTCGTCGAAGCTGCTTTAATGTGTCACGCAACGGAAACTCAGGGTGTTTACCCTCACGAAATGCCCGTTGTGCCGCAAGCCGGGCGTCACCATGCAGCCGCATTCTGTCCATTAACTGACTGGCCAACTGGATATCCGTTTCGGTAACGCGCCCTTTGGATTTGGTCAGATGGCCCAATACCTGAAAGGTAGTGCGGAAAAACAGTGACTGCCGGGATGGGTTTTTAGCAGGAGTCCCCTGATTCCGTATCCTGACCTTATCAAGGATATGGCCCAGCAGAACACCCACGACAATGCCCCAGAACCCGGCACCCGATGCAATACCAAATATTAACCCTAATAATTTTCCCCAATACTGCATATACTCTCTAATTCCTCAATGCCCTGAGCGAAATTTTGCATTATCATACTATTCATCATTATCATACTATCCATTAAGCTCTGTGCCTAACAGCATGATTAGTGAAATTTAACTTTACTCTGGCGCATATCTATCAAGTGCGTTAGTCTCTCAGCGTTTGTCGGCGTGATGCCACTGATGATGGAACCGCATAAGCATCTATGAATAAATGTTATCCCACTTTGCTGGCCACGATGGTATGGGCAGCACTTTACAGTCAGCAGGCACACGCTGACCTTGCAGCACAATGTATGCTGGGCATCCCTGTCTACGACAAACCCATTATTACCGGGGACCCCAATCAGCTCCCGATTAATATTCAGTCTGATGACACCCGTGGTGAATACCCTACCTCAGTAGAGTTTGTCGGTAATGTCGATATCCAACAAGGAAATAAAACGCTGACAGCCGACAGGGTCAGATTTCAACAGACTGAAGATAAAGATCCTGTACGAACCCTTCATGCGGCAGGGAACGTCAGATATGATGACCCTCAGATAATTCTGAAAGGGCCACGCGCCTGGTCAAACTTAACCACAAAAGATACCGATGTGGAGCAGGGCAAGTACCAGATGGTCGGTCGTCAGGGACGCGGTAGTGCCGATAAAATGATGCTGCGCGGCGAGAACCGCTATACCATTCTGGATAATGGCGTGTTTACTTCCTGTCTGCCGGGTAATGATAGCTGGAGCGTTATCGGTTCAGAAGTGATTCTGGATCGTCAGGAAGAAGTAGCGGAAATCTGGAATGCCCGTTTCCGCGTTGCGAATGTTCCGGTATTTTATACTCCTTACCTGCAATTACCGATCGGTGATAAACGCCGCTCTGGTTTTTTGATCCCCAATGCCAGTTTTTCTAATAAAGACGGAATTCAGTTCCTTCTGCCTTATTACTGGAATATTGCACCGAATTACGATGCCACCATCACGCCACATCTGATCAGTAAACGCGGCCTTAAGCTGGATAATGAGTTCCGTTACTTAACCAAAGCAGGCTCAGGTACCATCGCACTGGATTGGATCAAGAAAGATCGCCTGTATGCAGAAGATAAAGATTTTAATCTCAGACCTGAAAGGGATAGCAACAGCCGCTGGTTATTCTACCTGAACCACGGTGGTGTTATGAATCAGGTCTGGCGTTTCAGTGCCGATTACACCAAAGTCAGTGATCCGCACTATTTTACTGATTACAGCTCTCAGTACGGTACCAGTACCGATGGCTATGCTACGCAAAAATTCAGTATTGGTTATGCGCAACGGAACTGGAATGCCACGTTAACCACTAAGCAGTTCCAGATCTTTACCGCCAGTGATACCAGAAAAGCATACCGTGCCACCCCTCAGTTAGACCTGAACTACTATAAAAATGATCTGGGGCCATTTGATTTCCACACTTACGCACAATTCGCCAAATTTACCAGTGTCGGTAAGGATCAGCCGGATGCAACCCGCTGGCATGTGGAGCCTTCCATCAACCTGCCACTTTCCAATGGCTGGGCGAGCCTCAACAATGAATTTAAGTTGATGGCTACCCATTACCAACAGGATATTCCTGCGGCGAAACATACCTCGGATTTGGAAAAATCGGTTAACCGCGTTCTGCCACAGTTTAAATCAGATGCACAAATGGTATTTGAACGTTCGATGTATTTTGAACCGGGTTTTACGCAGACACTGGAACCTCGTATCCAGTATCTCTACGTTCCTTATAAGAATCAGAACAATATTTACGACTATGATTCTTCCCTGCTGCACGCCAGTTATACCGGCTTGTTCCGTGATCGGTTCTTCAGCGGCCTGGACCGCATTTCATCAGCCAATCAGTTCACGAGCGGTATCACCACCCGTATCTATGATGAAGATTTAGTTGAACGTTTTAGTTTCTCTATAGGTCAAATTTATTACTTTGAAGCGCCGCGGGTTAAGGATATGGGTTCTTCTGAGGAATCACAGCGTCCTATTGATACCATTGATAATAAAAGAACCGGCTCTACAACCTGGGCTAGTGAGTTTGAGTGGAAAATCAACCCCTCCTGGGGCTTCAGAGGCGGGATGCAGTATGATACCCGCCTGAGTCAGGTCTCAATGGGGAATTCGGTAGTGGAATACCGCCGTGATGCCGACCGGCTGTTACAACTGAACTATCGCTTTGTTAATCACGATTATATCCGGGCTACCCTCAGTAACCCTCCGGCATATCAGCAGGGAATTTCTCAGGTAGGCGTGATAGGGAGCTGGCCGTTAACTGATCGCTGGGCATTAGTAGGAGCATATTACTACGATACCAAAGAGAAACAGCCCGCCAGCAAAATGGTCGGTATGCAGTACAGTACCTGTTGTTGGGCTGTAAATGTCGGTTACGAACGTAAGATAATCAGCTGGAAAGACAACCAGAGTGAATATGATAATAAATGGTCACTTAATATTGAACTCCGTGGCTTAAGCAACAATCATAGTTTGGGTAGTCAGAAGATGCTTCAGCAAAGTATTTTGCCTTATCAGCGCGCCTTCTGATACCAATAAACAAAGTGTAAACACAATAACCCCGCTGTAAGGCGGGATTGATATGATGGGAAACATATGAAGAACTGGAGAACGCTCATTCTCGGGTTGATGTTTGCAATGAACACCGCCGTAGCAGCACCACAGGAACTCAATAAGGTTGCTGCTGTTGTTAATAATGATGTCGTGCTGGAAAGTGATGTCAGCAACCTCTTAGAATCCGTTAAGAAAAACGCAAAGCTGTCTGGTCAGCAAGTACCGGATGAAAAAATATTACGCCACCAGATCCTTGAGCGTCTGATTATGGATGACATTGTCCTGCAAATGGCAAAGCAGATGCAGCTGACTATTCCCGATGCTACTGTGGATTCAACCATTGCAAACATTGCAGCAGAGAACCATATGACTCTTGCCCAGATGAAACAAAGTCTGGCGGCGGATGGTATGAGTTTTGATACTTATCGTAATCAAATCCGCAAAGAAATGCTGATTGCTGAAGTACGTAACAACGAAGTACGTCGTCGTGTTTCGATTCTGCCACAAGAAGTTGACTCTTTAGTTAATCAACTCAGCAGCCATGAAAATCAGAATACTGAACTGAACATAAGTCAGATTCTGATCCCACTGCCGGAAAATCCGACTCACGCTCAGGTAGAGAAAGCAGAAGCTACCGTAAATAATATCTTGTCTGACCTCAAAAAAGGCGGGGATTTCGGGAAACTGGCGATTGCTTATTCCAGCGATACGCAAGCCTTAAAAGGCGGTAATATGGGCTGGAACAGGTTACAGGAACTGCCATCACTATTTGCTGAACAACTTCAGGTGGCTCAAAAAGGGCAGGTCGTTGGCCCAATCCGTTCCGGTGTTGGCTTCCATATCCTGAAAGTCAATGATATCCGTGGCGATAACGCTCCTGTTGCAGTTACAGAAGTCAACGCCCGCCATATTCTGCTGAAAACATCACCTGTAATGACGGATGAGCAGGCCCGCGACAAATTAAAACAGCTCCGGGAAGATATTTTAAGTGGCAAAACCACATTCGAGAACGCAGCAAAAGAGTACTCTGAAGATCCGGGGTCTGCTCTGCGTGGTGGCGAACTGGGTTGGAACATACCAAGTGCTTATGACCCTGCTTTCCGTGATGCTTTGGTTAAACTGCAAAAAGGCGAAATCAGCCAGCCGGTTCACTCCGCTTTCGGATGGCATTTGATTCAGTTAATTGATACCCGCAAAGTAGACAAAACGGATGCCGCACAGAAAGATCGTGCTTACAAGCTGCTGTTTAACCGTAAATTTAATGAAGAAGCGCAAACCTGGATGCAGGAATTACGCGCCTCTGCTTATGTGAAAATTTTAGATGGCAGCGATGCAAAATAAACCCATCATTATCACCCTCGGCGAACCAGCCGGGGTTGGCCCGGATTTGGTTATTGCCCTTGCCCAGTCTGAGTGGCCTGTTCAATTAGTTGTCTGTGCCGATCCTGAGCTGATGCTCTCCCGTGCCCGGCAACTGAATCTGCCCCTGCAATTACAACCTTATTCTCCAGAACATTTATCTGGTTCACAAGCTGCCGGAACACTGACTATTCTCCCTGTTTCTCTCCATACTCCGGCTGTTGCGGGGGAATTAAACCGGAAAAATGGTACTTATGTAACAGAAACACTGGCTAAAGCCTGCGATGGTTGCTTAAGGGGTGAGTTTTCAGCATTGGTGACAGGCCCTGTACACAAAGGGGTTATCAATGATGCAGGCATAGCCTTCACCGGGCATACTGAATTTTTTGCCGATCACAGCCAGTGTTCACGCGTTGTTATGATGCTGGCGACAGAAGAATTACGGGTCGCTCTGGCAACAACCCATTTACCTATTCTGGATGTTCCCAACGCGATTACATTCGATTCTCTGCGGGAAGTGGTCACGATCCTTAACCATGATCTGAAAACTAAATTTGGTATCCCACGGCCTCATATCTATGTCTGCGGCCTTAATCCTCATGCCGGTGAGAACGGGCATATGGGACGTGAAGAGATAGATGTGATTATTCCGGCACTGGACAGCCTGAGAGCAGAAGGCATCTGGCTGGAAGGGCCGTTAGCTGCTGATACGCTGTTTCAGCCCAAATATCTGGATCATGCTGATGCCGTGCTTTCTATGTATCACGATCAAGGGCTGCCCGTGCTAAAATATCAGGGTTTTGGCAGAGCGGTGAATATCACTCTGGGGCTGCCATTCATCCGAACCTCTGTCGATCATGGCACCGCACTGGAGCTGGCAGGGACAGGTCAAGCTGATGTGGGAAGTTTTATCACCGCATTGAATCTCGCAATTAAAATGATACAAAACAGTAATGAATAATAAAGTCCACCAAGGGCACCATGCCCGTAAACGCTTCGGGCAAAATTTCTTAACCGACCAGTATGTTATTGATAGCATCGTGGATGCTATGAACCCACTGCCTGGGCAGGCTATGGTGGAAATCGGGCCGGGTCTGGGAGCACTGACTGAACCGGTAGGCGAACGTCTGGATAAAATGACGGTGGTCGAACTTGACCGTGATCTGGCGGCTCGTTTGCACGTCCACCCAAAACTGAAAGATAAACTGACTATCATTCAGCAGGATGCCATGACCGTTGATTTTGGTGAGCTAGCCAAAGAACAGGGTCAGCCTCTGCGTGTATTCGGCAACCTGCCATATAACATCTCTACTCCATTAATGTTTCATCTTTTCAGTTATACCGATGCTATTGCTGATATGAACTTTATGTTGCAGAAAGAAGTGGTTAACCGTCTTGTTGCAGGGCCGGGCAGTAAAGCTTACGGGCGTTTGAGTGTGATGGCGCAATACTACTGTCATGTAATGCCTGTTCTGGAAGTACCACCCACTGCCTTTACTCCGGCTCCGAAAGTAGATTCTGCTATCGTGCGATTGATCCCTCATAAGGCAATGCCTTATCAGTCTATACCCAATCCTGTACAGGATATCCGTATGCTGGCAAGGATCACTACGCAGGCATTTAATCAGCGTCGTAAAACTATCCGCAATAGTCTGAGTGACCTGTTTTCTCCTGAACAACTCTCTGATTTAGGCGTTGATCCGGGTACTCGGGCTGAAAATATTTCAGTTGCACAATACTGTAAGATGGCAAACTGGTTATCATCTCAACCTCAAACTGTCTGATTAACGAACATACGTTGCAGTAACAGGAGGCATTTATGCTCAACGAACCAAGAGTTCATATTCAAGTTCAAAGCACTTACGTAGAAAGCCAGTCAGAACCGGAACGACTGCGTTTTGTGTTTTCTTATACAATATTAATTCGTAATCTTGGGCATTCCCCCGTGCAGCTCATCAGCCGTTACTGGCGTATTACCAACAGTAACGGTCATCAGACAGAAGTTCAGGGGGAAGGCGTTGTGGGAGAGCAACCGGTGATCGCCCCCGGGACAGAGTACCGCTACAGTAGCGGTGCTGTTCTGGAAACACCTTTGGGAACAATGGAAGGCCATTACGAGATGATTGATCATCTTGGTAACCCGTTCCGGGTTGCTATTCCGGTGTTCCGGCTGGCTATCCCGACACTGATAAATTAACGATGGCTACATACCTTATCGGCGATATTCACGGCTGTTATCGCGAGCTGATTGCGCTCTTACAACAGGTCAATTTCGACCCTGACAACGATACCTTGTGGCTGACGGGTGATTTAGTCGCCCGTGGCCCTGATTCTCTGGCTGTTCTGCGCTATGTTAAGCAATTGGGTTCCGCAGTCAGACTGGTTTTAGGCAATCATGATCTGCATCTTCTGGCTGTGTATAACAAAATCAGCCGTAATAAATCCAAAGACCTGTTGGATGAACTGCTTACTGCTCCTGATGTTGATGAACTGATTAACTGGCTGAGAAAACAACCGGTATTACAGATCGATGACGAACTGAAACTGATCATGACTCATGCAGGTCTGACCCCACAATGGGATCTGGAAACAGCCAGAATATGTGCCCGCGAAGTGGAAGCAATCCTGCGCAGTGACAGCTATCCCCTGTTTCTCAATGCCATGTATGGTGACATGCCTAATAACTGGTCACCGCAATTAAGCGGATTGTCACGATTACGCTATAGCACCAACGTACTGACACGGATGCGTTACTGTTTTCCGAATGGTCAGCTGGATATGATTTGCAAATCCAAGCCGGAAAATGCACCGGCTCCGCTAAAGCCCTGGTTTGAGCTGCCACGAAAAATTTCAGATGATTATTCCATTGCATTTGGTCACTGGGCAGCACTGGAGGGACGCGGAACACCTGCTGATATTTATGCTTTGGATACAGGCTGTTGCTGGGGTGGAAAACTGACTCTTTTACGTTGGGAAGACAAACAGTATTTCAGTCAGCCATCATTTATTACGCATACAGATGATTCAGATTCGTAATCTTTAACCCCATGATTCAGGAGTGTCTGCCGACACTCCGTTTCTCAGACCTGACAGGTTAAAGATAATTACTGGCGTTTTTCCAGAATTTCAAAACAGTAGCTGTGTGAATTGCGCTCATCGGCATCGTGATATTCAGTAAAAACCGAACTCCACTGATCGGGTTCATAATCAGGAAAATGGGTATCACCAATCACTTCTGCATCAATATGAGTCAGATACATCCGGTTGGCCAGCGGAATAAACTGCTCATAAATTTTACCACCGCCTATCACCATGATTTCCCCGACATCACCTGCCACAGCCAGAGCTTCTTCGACAGAGCTTACCCAGGTTACACGATCATCGCTGCCTGGCTGGCGGCTGATGACGATATTCAGACGCTCCGGCAATGGACGGCCAATTGACTCATAGGTGACCCTTCCCATCACAACCGGTTTTCCGAGTGTATTACGTTTAAACCAGGCTAAATCACCCGGAACAGTCCACGGCATAGCATTATCCAGACCAATAACCCGATCCATCGCCATCGCAGCAATCAAGCTGATATTCATTAAAAGTCACCTTACAGGCAAGTAGTATGAAAATTGCGGACACTATACGGAAAGGGGTAGTGACAGTCGATAAGATTAGCCATTTGTTCAGAACAAATAATGAATTTGTATGTGTGATTTGACCAGCACTTACACATTAACTCGTCACTTAAATACAATAAAAGCCAAAAAAACATATCATTGAGTTCAGGCTATAAGTTCCGCTAACCTCAACTCTGTTTAAACACAGCGATTCATGGGATATAAGATTTACCTCCTTATACCATCCAGTAAGCTAGCCACCCCTGCTACCGGGCTAGCTTTTTCTTCTTGCGTAATATAGTTTTTCCATAGATCATCTATGTCGTTTTCCCAAGGTGGGGAAGTAGGCTTACCATAGATCCAAAATTGAACCTTATTAGATATGTTGGGATTACTTCTGTTTCTATAGAGGAATCTCAATTCTCTTCCCGTGATATTAGTATCAAGTTTATAAACAACTTTATCGTACTCTATATCATCAAGTATGAAATGTACGTCTTTCGCAATTTCTTGATCATTATTTTCACATATAAATGATAATGCTCCTTTACATTTCCTCCCTAAATAACAGCGGTTATACTCAAAATCTTCCAAAACAGTCTTGTACTTTGGGTTATTGCCTAAATGTGATGCCAGAGCTTTTTTATATTTTCCTAAATGTTTAGATTTATTATATTCTAATTTCTGGTTAAATCGCCCAATTGCATTGGTATATTTACTTTCAACAAATTCATTTCTATTAATTCTTTTTTTTATATATATATCCGTAGTTATACCACGAAATATTTCCGCAAGAGTTAGGTATTGGTCAATGTATATAGGAGGATAACCGCCCTTGTTAAAATGAGATTTGGCTTTTGAAAAAAAAGGATTTTTATCAACATATCTAGCTCTAACATCCGCTAAACCAAAAATCAAATCACCAACTTCAAACTCTGTTTTAAAAAGTCCTGAAAATGGCATGTTTTTCTCCTCAAGCTCATTAATGGAATTAAAAAATCATGTTGAGATATCCCTATAGAATGAATTTATCTGATAAAACCAGAACACATATAATAATAAATCGACTATTACCTGTTATCCAGACAACATTTGTAATATTTTAATAAACAAACTAAATAAAATTATAAATATGAGTGTTATTCATATGGTTACAGTAAATTATCATTATAATAAACCAATTAATTTTATTGCATTACTCAATAATAAAATATTTATTATGAACATCTGACTATCGGAGATCTGATCTTATTGAAATAATAACATTATGAGAATAATTCCATATAAACGAAACGAGCTACCGCTTCTGACCAAAAAACGTGAACACGAACTCAAGGCACTATCTGATAGTGATATTAACTACAGTGACATTGCACCGTTAGATGATAGCTTCTGGAAACAAGCAGAGCGGGAACGTTTCTACCGTCCGGTAAAAATACAGGCATCAGTCAGAATTGATGCCGATGTATTGGCCTGGCTTAAACAGCCGGGAAAAGGTTATCAGACAAGGCTAAATGCTATCTTACGTGAAGCTATGATGTGTGACTTACAGCGAAAATAATCACCCATTGGCCTGCAAATGCAGGCTTATTACATCCCTGCCGGAGTCACAACCAATTGCCCTGCCACGCCACGATCAGCCCATTCCAGAATCTGGCTGTAATACATAAAAGGATAACGTTTATAGGATGGCTGCATCATATTGACCAATAATTCGGTTCTGCCATCCACCCACACGGTATCTTTCCAGCCGTAGTCCTGTGGCTCAGGGCGTACCCCGTTGTGATTGATCACTTTGAATCTGACCCCTTCGATATGAAAAGGCTGCGGAATCGATGTGGTGACTACCCAGCGCTCCCATGCTCCCTGATAGCTGTTAGTGTCAATTCGGTTTGGGTTCAGTAGTGCTCCATTGATGCCCTGAGTCTCATCCCCTAACACAATTTGTCGGGTGCGAATTGAGGAATCAATGTCTGTCGTATCAGCCACCAGCTGAGAAGGCAGAGCTTCTGTGACCAGAGGCAGTAATCCGCCTGATTTAATCGTCAGAACATTTGTTGAGTGTAACTTATTTGATGGCTCAAACAGCCCTTTCAGACGATCAATCATCCCGGCAGATTCTCCTGCCGTAATAACAACACTCTCTGCTTTTGACATATCAATCAGAACTTCACGACGCTCTCCCGGTGCCAGTGAAAGTGTCTGAACGGCTATCGGCGCTGGCAATAAGCCCTGATCAGTTGCAATCATGTAGAAAGGCCTGCCATCACTAAGCTGTAACTGGAAACGGCGGGCATTGGCGGCATTCAACAGGCGTAGCCTGATCCACCCTTTAGCAACTTCAATGAACGGGTTTTCAACCCCGTTAATAACCAGCGTGTTACCAAGAAACCCCTGACTGGCAGAAACCTTGTCGTAGCGGGGAGTACCAAAATTATCCAACCGCTTGTCCTGCAAAATAACCGGAAAATCATCGACGCCATAATTTATGGGTAAAGGCAGAGTACGACTGCTTTCATCTTCCACCAGCCACATCCCTGCTAATCCCGCATAAACCTGTTCCGCCATTCGGTTTGGTGTATTGGCATGATACCAACATGTTGCTGCTGGCTGATTAATAGGAATAACAGGAGACCAGCTTCCGTGGGCTGAAATAAGACGTGATGCCCCTCCCATCAGAGTTCCGGGAACCTGTAACCCGCTGACAGTCATTGAAACCGGCTCTGACAGGCGGTTACTGTATATCAGTTTGACGTTATCCCCTTTACGGACACGAATGGTCGGCCCCAGATAAAGCCCATTGATGCCCCATACTGATGCCTTATTCTGCCCGTCGAAAGACCAACTGGCTCTCTGGAGAGCTAAAAACAGAGGCTGACCACCGCGGGATTCCAGTAAGGGGGGAATGGGTAATGCTATTTGTTGACCTTTATCAGCTTGAACAGCAAAAGGGAGCACTCCTAAACATACTGCTAAACCAGATGCCTGAATAAATTGGCGCCGACTTAGTGACATATTTTCTCCACGGCAGGAATAAGCACCACGAAAAGAAAGAATAGCTGCCCAAATTGAGTGCTTATCCATACCTAATTAATTTCAAATTACATCGCGGCGGAATTAGATATATATCTTATCGATTGCGTTTAATAAAAAACGTTAATTTATTAAAAAGCAATCATATCGCGAACAGGGGATAAATTCTAAAACTATCTTAAATTTATAGCCAGAATTCATCCCCGTATCAGAAAGGGATACTCCATAAAAATAGAGTAATTTATTTTTAATTCAACTAACTACGCTTATTCAGCTCATCAACTTCTTTATCCAGCTCGGCAATCTTAGCCAGCATCACCTGATGGCAATGTTCAGCTAATTCACGCACCCGCTCTTTCGTATATTTTGTTGTATCAATAGGTGGCAGCATTTCAACAATGACCGTACCATTATTCCAGCGATTGAGCTTAATCTTGCCATGTGTTGTGGAAACACAGACCGGTACAATCGGTACTCCGGCTGCAATAGCTGCATGGAACGCACCGGTTTTAAACGGCATTAAGCCACGACCACGGCTGCGGGTTCCTTCCGGGAACATCCAGACAGAAACACGGTTCTTTTTAATCTGCTCAACAACCTGTGAAATCGTCCCGTGTGCTTTTGTCCGGTTTTGTCTGTCAATCAGGATATTACCTGTCACCCAGTACAACTGCCCGAAGAAAGGAATAAATACCAGACTTTTTTTACCAACGGTAACTGTGCGGGGCTGTACTGCGTTTGACATGGTGATCATGTCAAAATTGTTCTGATGATTACCGATATAAATACTTGGGCCGACTTTTGACGCCTCTTCAGGGATACGTTCAATGAGCTTTATACCGAATATGGTGTGTAGCTTACCGAATGCCCGGCCAAAGGTCATCACATGACGCGGATCACGCGGGCTGAATAAACAATAAATTCCACCGAATATAAAAACTAAAATGGTGAACAGAACAACAATGATCCCACGAATAATGGTTAGCATAGTTTCCTCTTGCTTTCCTCTTACAAAAGCAGGCCAGTGTTATACTGGCCCGCTGTCAGGGTTGTTTGGGTATTAAGACTGAAATGATATCGGAATTACATTCAGCTTAATTTGGGTGTTTCTATTTCTACGCGTTCAACGCGCTGTAAGCCACGCGGCAATGAAGTTCCTTTACGCCCTCTTTCAGCCCGGAATTTCTGTAATTCTTCTGGCTGAAGCTGTAATTTGCGTTTACCGAAATAAAGCGTAATTGAGGACTTCGGAGGCAATACCAACAACCAGCTCAATATATCCTCGCCGGAAGCAGCCTGCGCCGAGGTAATGGAAACGATTTTATTGCCTTTACCTTTTGAAAGCTGTGGAAGATCAGCGACAGGAAACATCAGCATCCGTCCTGCTTTAGTGATCGCCAGTAGCATATCATCTTGCTCATTGGCAATCTCCAGTGGTGACATGACCTTCGCATTTTGCGGCAACGTGATGAGAGCCTTCCCTGCCCGGTTTTTGGCAATTAAGTCACTGAAGGTACAGATAAAACCATAACCCGCATCAGATGCCATCAGAAATTTCTGCTCTTCTTTCGCCGTCAGCAGATGTTCAACGGATGCTCCCGCCGGTAATGCCAGTTTGCCGGTCAAAGGCTCGCCCTGCCCTCTGGCAGAAGGTAAATCCAGTGGATCAATAGAATAACTGCGTCCTGTGCTGTCAATAAAGACAACCGGCTGATTACTCTTACCACGCACAGCATTGCGGAAGTTGTCACCAGATTTGTAATTTAAACCCGCAGGATCAATTTCATGGCCTTTCGCACTACGCACCCAACCCATTTGGGACATAACAACCGTGATCGGCTCTGATGGCAGAATATCGTGATCGCTCATTGCCTTCGCTTCTGAGCGTTCTTTCAGCGGAGAGCGACGCTTATCACCATAACTTTCCGCGTCTGCGATAATCTCTTTTTTCAGCAACGTATTCAGTTTACGCTCAGAACCAAGAATAGCCTGGAGTTTATCCCGTTCTTTTGCCAGTTCATCCTGCTCACCACGGATTTTGACTTCTTCCAGTTTTGCCAAATGACGAAGTTTCAGTTCCAGAATCGCTTCTGCCTGTGTTTCCGTTAAACCAAAACGCTGCATCAGTACTGCTTTTGGTTCATCTTCACTGCGGATAATATGGATCACTTCATCAATGTTAAGATACGCCGCCAGCAAACCTTCCAGAATATGCAGCCGCTTGAGCACTTTTTCCAGACGGTGATTAAGGCGGTTGCGTACCGTTTCACGACGGAATACCAGCCATTCACTGAGAATTTCAACCAGACCTTTAACACTCGGGCGATTATCGAGACCAATCATGTTGAGGTTCACACGATAGCTCTTTTCCAGATCGGTTGTGACAAACAGGTGGTTCATAACCTGCTCGACATCGACACGATTAGTCCGTGGCACAATCACCAGACGCGTCGGGTTTTCGTGATCAGATTCATCCCGCAGATCATCGACCATCGGCAACTTCTTCGAGCGCATCTGGCTGGCAATCTGTTCTAATACTTTCGCACCGGAAACCTGATGTGGCAGAGCGGTAATAACAACGTTACCCTCTTCTTTTGACCACACGGCACGCATACGTATCGAACCGCGACCATTTTTGTAGATCTTACGGATATCTTCTTTTGAAGTGATGATTTCCGCATCTGTCGGGTAATCCGGCCCCTTAACATGCTCCATCACTTCATCAAGTGAAGAGTCCGGCTTATCCAGTATGGCAATCAGCGCACTCGCCACTTCACGTGAGTTGTGCGGTGGTATATCTGTTGCCATACCAACAGCAATACCCGTTGTACCGTTCAGCAGGATATTAGGCAGACGTGCAGGCAGCATTTTCGGCTCCTGCAATGTACCATCAAAGTTTGGCACCCAATCTACTGTGCCATGACCAAGTTCACTCAGCAGTAACTCAGCGTACTTAGACAGACGGGATTCGGTATAACGCATCGCCGCAAAAGATTTCGGATCATCCGGTGCACCCCAGTTACCCTGCCCGTCCACGAGAGGGTAACGGTAGGAGAAAGGCTGTGCCATCAGGACCATCGCTTCATAACAGGCGCCATCGCCATGTGGATGGTATTTACCCAGTACATCACCAACGGTACGGGCAGATTTTTTGAATTTTGCGCTGCTGCTCAGCCCAAGCTCTGACATCGCGTAGACAATGCGGCGCTGCACCGGCTTTAAGCCATCGCCGATAAAAGGCAACGCCCTGTCCATGATGACGTACATGGAATAGTTCAGATAGGCGTTTTCGGTGAATGTGTGGAGCGGCTGACGTTCCACACCATCGTGAGTTATCTCACTCATGTATTAATTTCCTCAGAATCCATATATACCCGTCGTCTTTCAAGCTGCCTCTTTGTTGATTTCAATCGCTATACTTCAATGTCGATGGAATCACCCTTTTCTTGCAGCCAGTTACGGCGGTCTTCCGAACGTTTCTTCGCCAGAAGCATATCCATAACGGAAAGGGTTTCCTGATAATTTTCATCACTGATAGTCAATTGCACCAGACGGCGGGTATTAGGGTCTAGTGTGGTTTCACGCAACTGCATCGGGTTCATTTCACCCAACCCTTTGAAACGCTGAACATTCGGTTTGCCACGCTTGCGGCTCAGGCGGTCAAGGACTGCACTTTTTTCACCTTCATCCAGTGCATAATGTACTTCTTTGCCAAGATCGATACGATACAATGGCGGCATCGCCATATAAACGTGACCCCGTTTGACCAGCGTCGGGAAATGGCGGACAAATAAGGCACACAGCAATGTTGCAATGTGCAGGCCATCGGAATCCGCATCAGCCAGAATACAGATTTTGCCATAACGCAGCTGACTGAGGTCTTCACTGTCAGGGTCGATACCAATTGCCACCGAAATATCATGTACTTCCTGCGAAGCCAGTACTTCATCTGAAGAGACTTCCCATGTGTTCAGGATCTTACCGCGCAGAGGCATAATCGCCTGAAATTCACGATCACGGGCTTGCTTGGCTGAACCACCCGCAGAATCCCCTTCCACCAGAAACAGTTCTGTGACATTCAGATCCTGTGAAGTACAGTCAGCCAGTTTCCCCGGTAGCGCCGGGCCGTTGGTCAGCTTCTTACGCACGACTTTTTTAGCCGCCCGCATACGGCGCTGGGCGCTGGCAATAGCCATTTCAGCTAATTGCTCTGCTTCCTGAATATGCTGATTCAGCCACAGGCTGAATGCATCTTTAACCACCCCGGAAACAAACGCCGCAGACTGGCGCGATGACAGACGTTCTTTCGTCTGTCCGGCAAATTGAGGGTCCTGCATTTTGAGGGATAACACATAGGCACAGCGATCCCAGATATCGTCAGCAGAAAGTTTGACGCCACGCGGCAGGATATTGCGGAATTCACAGAACTCACGCATGGCATCCAGTAACCCCTGACGCAGACCATTAACATGGGTTCCGCCCTGTATGGTAGGTATCAGGTTAACGTAGCTTTCCGTCAATAATTCACCGCCTTCCGGCAACCAAAGCAGCGCCCAGTCAACAGCTTCAGTTTCACCACTGAGTGCACCCACAAATGGCGCTTGTGGTAATGTTACCAGCCCATTAACGGCCTCCAGCAAATAATCTGTCAGACCGTCGGCATAACACCATTTTTGCTCAGTTCCGGCCAGTTTGTCCTTAAAGACAATTTCAACGCCGGGGCACAAAACCGCCTTGGCTTTCAGCAAATGAGTCAGGCGGGTAGTTGAGAAACGGGGTGTATCGAAATAGCTTTCATCCGGCCAGAAATGCACGCTGGTTCCGGTATTGCGCTTTCCGCAACTGCCGATAACAGCCAGTTCCTGTACTTTATCACCATTCTCAAAGGCGATCTGATGAACCTGACTGTCACGACGAACGGTCACTTCGACTCGTTTGGACAGCGCATTAACGACCGAAATACCAACCCCGTGCAGGCCACCGGAAAATTGGTAGTTTTTATTGGAAAATTTGCCACCTGCATGCAGGCGGGTCAGGATCAACTCAACTGCTGATACTTTTTCTTCAGGATGGATATCAACCGGCATACCACGGCCATCATCTATCACTTCCAGAGACTGATCGCTGTGGAGAATCACTTGGATATGCTTCGCGTGACCAGCCAGCGCTTCGTCCACGCTATTATCGATCACTTCCTGTGCCAGATGGTTCGGGCGGGCAGTGTCGGTATACATTCCGGGACGGCGACGAACTGGCTCCAGGCCACTGAGGACTTCAATGGCCTCTGCGTTATAACTAGATTGAGTCATGTTGTAATTCTGTCGGTTGCTTCATGATTAAAGGGCCAATCAGTATTGATTACCCTACGTCTTCCGGGCCGCTGTCTGAACCGCGTTAACCCGGAATCCATTGGATAGATACTGTTGATAATACCAGTCGCTTACCTATTTTTGGCAATTTTTTTACTATTGCCGCTGGCGAGCCCCAAGAAGTCAATGATTTGAGGAAAATAGTATTCGAAACCAATAAATGCGTGATCTCCACCAGATTCGACAGTTTGTCTGCACTGCATCAGGTAAGCAACTGCCTGACGGTAGTCCAGTACTTCGTCCCCGGTTTGCTGTAATAACCAGATAAGATCCGGTGATTCCAGCGGGTCAATATGCATTACTTTGAGATCATGAATGTGACTTTCTTCAAGAGTATACCGCTCTTCGGTATAAGGATTCACGTTTTCCCCAAGATAATCCTGAAGAAGATCGAATGGACGAACCGCAGGGTTAACAACTACCGCTGGCAGACCAAAACATTGTGAAAGCCAGATGGCCAGATATCCCCCTAAGGAAGAACCCACCAGACCGATGTGCTCTCCCGAGCGGCTCATCACTAACTCTTCAAGTAAGGCAGCCGTCTCTTCGGGATAAGGCGGTAATTGTGGCACCAGCATTTCTATTTCAGGATGCTGCTGGTGCAACCATGTTTTCAGCGCATTGGCTTTTGCTGATTGTGATGAACTATTAAAACCATGGAGGTAAAGTAACGTTGACATTAATACCCGTCCGAATCTAAATCCGGGCAAAATTCATTACTCTCAAGCCTGTAAAGCTGCGTCTGAAGTGTTGCTTCTTCGTCGCCAGCCACAGGCAATTCAAGATAACGCCAACCCGGAGCCACTGTATCAAGCATAAAATTAGTACAATGTGGCTTAAATTGCACACAGGTTGATGGTGTTGCTATCACACGAATACCATTCCACATGACATCCAGTTCCTGATGAATGTGCCCGCACAATATTGTTTTCACCTGCGATTTACCCTTCAGGAATTCTGCCAGTGCAGGAGAATTGCGCAGGCTGTGCTGATCCAGCCATGTACAGCCTGATGGTACGGGATGATGATGAAGCATGACAATCGCCTGACGATCACTGTGTTCATCCAGACATTTCTTCATCCATTCCAGCTGGTATTCTGTTAATTCACCGTGGGGAACACCCTGAACCTGACTATCCAGCATAATAAGCTGCCAGTGCTGACCAATAAATATTTGTTTGGATGGTGAAATCCCACCCGCTGCCAGTACATCAACCATGGTCGGCTGATAATCGTGATTGCCGGGCAACCAAACGCAGGGAGCGGGCAAACGGGCAACTCCGTCAACAAAATTCTGATAGGCGCCGGAGGTCTGATCCTGAACTAAATCGCCGGTCGCAACGACCAAATCAATATCAATATTCTGCTCAAGGATCGCATCCAACACAGCATGATAACTGCGGTAGGTATTAATACCCAGCAGTGAGCCACCTTGATTGGCAAAAAGGTGCATGTCAGTGATTTGCAATATTCTTGCTGTGGTGTTTTTTACCACAGGTATTTCAAGCAGGCTTTCCAAATGGTTTCCTTTTCCTGTCGTTCATAGAGGGGCATTCTAACGTGTCTTTGTACATAAGATCTGCTGACTGGGGCACACTTCAGGTTTCCCAACACAAAATTACAGTCTATATTTCCAGCCACATTTTTTTAAGCCTTTCATGGTGCAATGCCAGCCACTGTATTGCAATAACTGAAGCCGCATTATCAATAATTCCCTCTTCAACCCATTGATAAGCCTGTTCTCTGCTGACGGTCAGAACCCGGATATCTTCATTTTCCGTCTCAAGACCATGAATACCGGAAGCAGTAGAAGAATCGACTTCTCCGACAAAAATACTCATGCGTTCTGTTGTTCCCCCCGGGCTTGAAAGGTAACTCAGTACCGGCTGACAGCGTTTTACTTCAATGCCAGCCTCCTCTATCGCTTCACGACGGACAACCTGCTCAGCATCTTCCCCTGTTTCAATCATCCCGGCAATGACTTCCAGCAACCACGGGGTCTGGCTGGTTTCTATGGCCGGAATGCGGATCTGTTCAATCAGGACGACTTCATCACTCACCGGATCATAAGGCAACAAAACAGCGGCATGACCCCGCTCAAATACTTCACGCTTAATATTATCGCTCCATCCTCCACGAAACAGACGGTGTCTGAACTGATACTCCGTCATTCTGAAAAATCCGCGATAGAGCGTTTTCCGTGAAATAACTTCAACATCCTGCTTTTTAAAAGTGAATGGTTTTTCTGAATCTATAGATTTTATAGAAATAAGAGGTGAGATAAGATCGTCGCGCATAAAAGCTCCTGTTTGTTATCTTTTAATTCTCTACTATTTAAATGTATTTTTTCACATTGTTCTAAGTAAATTGATTTTGAAGATACAAACACACTAGAAAATAAGGCAATATGGCACAAACAGCCACCTTATACTGCGAGTATTCTCTGCTAGAATCTGTGATATCGTTTTATGCAGAGGCAACTTAAGCAAAATAGCTGCACAACAAGGAACGCAAATGAAAAAATTGCTATCTCTTTTTATCGCTATAAATCTGGTAGGTTTCAGTACGTCAGGCCACGCAGAAGACCTGTTACACATTTATAAACAGGCGAAAGAAACTAACCCTGAGTTGCTTAAGGCGCTGGCTGATCGCAATTCGGTTTTCGAAGGGATTAATTCAGCCCGCAGCCCTTTGTTACCTCAGTTAAGCCTGAATGCCGGGGCTAACTATGACAAGAATTTCCGCAATAGTAAGCAAGAAAACCATGGTACTAACGCAGGATTAACGCTGAAACAGACCATTTTCGATATGTCCAGTTGGAATAAACTTAGTCAGGCTGAAAAGAATGCAGGAATTGCCGATATCGGTTATCAGGCAGCTCAGCAGAAATTAATTCTCGATACTGCCAACGCTTATTTTGATGTCCTGAGCAAAATTGACTCTCTGACCTATAGCGAAGCACAGAAAGCCTCACTCTACCGACAGCTGGATCAGACAACTCAACGCTTTAATGTGGGGCTGGCTGCCATTACTGACGTACAGAACGCCCGTGCCCAGTATGACTCCATTCTGGCACAGGAAGTCCATGACCGTAATGAACTGGATAACTCACTGGAAAAACTGCGCCTGATTACCGGTGTTTACTACCCGCAACTCGCCTCACTGAATATTGATCGCTTTAAAACAAATAAACCGAAACCCGCTGAAGACTTACTGAAAGAGGCTGAAACCCGCAACCTGAGTCTGTTATCCGCACGCCTGACACAAGATTTAAGGCGGGAACAGATTAAAGACGCTCAGACCGGCTATATGCCAACTATCGGCCTGACAGCCAGCACGGGAATCAAGAATAGTCATACACGGCATGGCGATAACAACGATCCAAGCGGTAATGCATATGGTGGGCAGAACTCTGTCGGCGTGTCATTAAGTCTGCCACTTTACAGCGGCGGAGCAACCAGCTCTCAGGTTGAACAGGCTAAATATAATTTCGTCTCCAGCAGCCAGGAACTGGAAAATACTTACCGTAAGGTTATTCAGGATGTCCGTTCCTCCTCCAATAATATTGCAGCCTCTATCAGTAGTATTGAAGCGAACAAACAGGCTGTTCTCTCAGCGGAAAGCTCACTGCACTCAATGGAAGCTGGCTACCATGTAGGAACCCGCACCATCGTTGACGTGCTCGACTCTACAACCAAACTGTATCAGGCTAAAAGAAATCTTTCTCAGGCACGCTATAGTTATCTGATTAGCCTGCTGGTTAACCAACAGGCTCGTGGTACGTTGAATGAAGAAGATCTGGCGGCGCTGAATAATATACTGGGAACACAGGTTTCAACCTCTGCCAGCAATATTGTTAAAGAGATGAAAACACCATCAATTCGCTGAATTAGTGTGCTATCGTTTTAGATTAAAAAACGTTATATTAAAAGCGCTATACTAAAGTAGCCCGCCGTTGTGTGGGCTGTTTATTAATATATTCTAAGGAGCCGTCCCATTGTGCAGAAGTGGTGGGATTAGCTCTTAATCAGATACCTTCAAGATGGATGCCCCCTATGACAATGAAACGGACAAAAGAGATTAACCGCGATAGTTTCCGCAAAGCATGGAAACATTATCGTCTGGCACCTGTAGCACTCGCTGTCAGTGCTGTTTTCATGCTTTCTGCCTGCGAGCAGAACGATGAAACGGTATCGCTTTATACCAATGCCGATGAGTGTTCCAAGGCAAATCCTTCTCAAAGTGAACAGTGTACCATTGCTTACAATAACGCCCTGAAAGAGGCAGAAAAAACGGCACCGAAGTATGCAACACGTGAAGACTGCGTGGCTGAATTCGGCGAACAGCAATGTACTCAGGCACCTGCACAGGCTGGTGTCGGTACTCAGGCTCAGGCACAAAGCAGTGGTGGCAGTTTCTGGATGCCGCTGATGGCGGGTTATATGATGGGGCAACTGATGGGAAATAGATCTGCACCTTCGCAACCCCTGTTCTCATCAAAATCGGCCAGCAGCCCGGCTAATGGTAAGTTTGTTGATGCTACCGGTAAAAGTTACGGCCCGGCAACCGCTGGTGGTCGTAGCATGTCAGTGCCAAAAACCGCAATGGCACCAAAACCGGCCACCACAACGACGATTACCCGTGGCGGGTTTGGTGATTCGGTAGCAAAACAATCCACTATGCAGCGTTCATCTGCTGGCTCAAGTTCCAGTTCTTCCCGTTCAATGGGCGGCTAAGTCAAAGCGAGTATTAAGTAAAGATGAAACGCATTAGTATTACTGAGCGCCCGGACTGGCGCGAAAAAGCAACAGAATATGGCTTCAATTTCCACACCATGTATGACCAGCCTTACTGGAGTGAAGAGGCTTATTATCAGTTCAGTCTGAGCCAGATTGAAGAAATCGAAGATGCCACCGCAGAGCTGCATCAGATGTGTTTGCAGGTTGTGGAAAAGGTAGTCAACAGTGAAGAGCTGCTGACAAAATTCCAGATCCCGAAACATTGCTGGGAGTTTGTCCGCTCTTCATGGGTCACCAGCCAGCCTTCACTCTATTCCCGTCTGGATTTTGCCTACGATGGTCAAAACCCGCCAAAACTACTGGAAAATAACGCTGATACACCGACATCACTGTATGAATCGGCCTTCTTCCAGTGGATTTGGCTGGAAGATCAGGTTAATGCCGGTAATCTGCCGTCAAATGCCGATCAGTTCAACAGCCTACAGGAAAAACTGATTGACCGTTTTGTGCAGTTACGTGAAAAACATGGGTTTGGCCTGCTGCATATGGCATGTTGTCAGGATAGTGAAGAAGACCGTGGCACCATCCAATATTTGCAGGATTGTGCTTCAGAAGCAGATATTCCGACAGAATTCCTGTTTATTGAAAATATCGGTTTGGGTGAAAAAGGGCAGTTTACGGATTTACAGGATCAGGTGATCGGTAATCTGTTTAAACTCTATCCGTGGGAGTTTATGCTGCGTGAAATCTTCTCGACCAAACTGGCTGATGCGGGAGTCCGCTGGCTGGAACCGGCCTGGAAGAGCATTATTTCTAACAAGGCATTATTACCGATGTTATGGAAGATGTTCCCGAATCACCCTAATCTGTTGCCTGCTTACTTTGCTGATGAACGTCCGGCAGACATGGACAGCTACGTAATTAAACCTTTATTCTCACGTGAAGGTGCCAATATTCGTATTATCGAAAATGGCCGTGAAGTTGCCAGCGCCGATGGCCCTTATGGTGAGGAAGGCATGATTGTTCAGCAGTTCTATGCTCTGCCTAAATTCGGCGATAACCACGCGCTGGTGGGAAGCTGGTTAGTTGATGATCAGGCTGCGGGTATCTGCATCCGCGAAGATCGTGAATTAATCACACAAGATCTGTCCCGCTTCTATCCGCATATCATTCTGGATTAACTCAATGATATTCAAAAGATATCTTGGGTAACATTGTGGTGAGATAAAGGAAATATTCCCAGTCACATAAGCAACTATGTAACTGGGTAAACGAGCGTAACCAACAGAGCATCAGCTGAAAAAATGCGGGTATTTACCCGAATTGGATTGTCAGCATACTTAAAGAGCCATCTTCAATACCTTCAATAGGTGTTGAAACTGGCTCTTCTTTATCCCACGTTCCCAGTACATAGAAAAGGGGCAGAAAGTGTTCAGGTGTCGGGTGAGATAATTTACCATCTTCCCTGTTTAAAGCCTGAAATAACGGATGTGGCTCTTCAAGGCTGGTCAGGTTTTCACGCACAAACTGCTCAAAAGAAAGTGCCCACGGGTACGGCTTTGCCCCCAGCTCTTCGTCTGGCAGGTTATGCACAACGTTTCCGCTGCCGATGATCATGACGCCTTCATCCCGTAACATAGATAATTTACTACCTACGTCATAATAGAAAGCAGCAGACTGATTACGGTCTATGCTCAGTTGGATCACTGGGATATCGGCATCAGGATACATTTTCGCTAATATTCCCCAGGAACCATGATCCAATCCCCATTCGTCAAAATCAGTTTCGACCTCAATCGGCTCAAGAATATCCTGTACCAAAACAGCCAGTTCAGGATAACCTTTCGCTGGATACTGTCTTTCATGCAACTCACGGGGAAAATTACCAAAATCGTGGATAGTTCTGGGTTGGGACATCGCCGTCACAGCAGTACCATCTATATACCAATGTGCAGAAATTACCAGAATGGCTCTTGGTCTGGGCAACTTTTGTCCTAATTCAAACCAAGCTCGTGAATAACAATTATCTTCAATGGCATTCATTGGGCTACCATGACCAATGAATAAGGCGGGTATTCTCTGGAGACTCATTCTCGTCCCTCATACAGCAAATCAAACATGGCGGATTATGGGTAGTCACTAAAAAATTATGGCAAGATTATGATGTTTCTTCCTTGAATATAACCAATCAAAAAATGATGGGGTATTAAATACTGAAAGGCCACAGGGTGTGGGCTGCGGCCTTATATGCGTACATGCGATAAGAACTGATATATTCTATCCTGTTCGGCTTTTTATTCCGAACTATTTTTCCCGTCATGACCCAAAACGCCGTTTTATCAGCTGTAAATTGAGGGTCATGAGATATTCCATACTAATGGAAGGCAGTATCAGTAGAAGAAAACTACTGTGTTCAATTAGCTGACTGCTTTTTCCAGCTTAATACGATATTCAACCAAATCTTCAATCGTGACCACGGGCATATCGTGCTGTTGGGCAAATTCAATAACCTCAGGTGCTCTGGCCATGGAGCCATCATCATTTGTCAGCTCACACAACACGCCTGCGGGTTTGAAACCTGCCAATTTGACCAGATCAATCGTTGCTTCTGTATGACCACGGCGGGTTAAAACTCCCCCATTCTGTGCCCGCAGAGGAAAAACATGCCCCGGACGATTCAGATCATTCGGCTGCGCGCCATCTGCAATAGCCGCACGAATGGTCGTAATACGATCTGTGGCAGATACGCCGGTCGTAACACCTTGTGCAGCCTCGATCGTAACCGTAAAGGCAGTCTGGTACTGGCTTGAATTGTTTTCCACCATCATAGGCAACTGTAATTGCCGACGGCGCTCTTCTGTCATGCAGAGGCACACAATTCCGCTGCCATGACGAATGGTCAATGCCATTTGCTCTACAGTCATTGTTTCGGCAACGAAAATCATATCACCTTCATTTTCACGATTTTCATCATCCAGTACCATTACCCCACGACCTGCCTGCAAAGCAGCTATCGCGCGTTCAACACGCTGGAATGGAGTACCGTAGGAAGAAAGTAGCGTCTGATTCATGGTAAAGAAACCTCTTTTAAGTATATGGGTTACCAGAATCAGGGCGATTTTGAGGAGTTAGCATTGCTTAAAAATAAAGCAATAAAAAACAACAGACGAGTGCAGACACCCGATTGATGCTGTTATTCTCTCCCATCCGGACTATCACCGTCGGCTCCAGAATCACACTGGATCTGCTGACCTCTGTTATACCCTATTAAAAAAGCAGAGTAACGACAAACAGAGCGCTCGCGGGCTTCATGAAATCATCAGAAAATGATTACACTTTACCGCCGGTAGGGACTTTCACCCTGCCCTGAGATAAACAGTTTTGACTATAACGTTAATGTTTCATCAGGGCAATCGGTAAAAACCAAATATAAAACCCGCCTCTCAATCATTTGTGCTTTCGCCAGCAGGTATTAAAATAGCGACAATATTATTTTTATTAAAACAGCTCTGGCTGTCATTAAAAGGATACCCATCATGCTCGACCCAAAAAAAATTGAACAAATTGCCCGCCAAATCCACAATGCGATGCCGAAAGGTGTTAAAGAGTTTGGTGATGATGTAGAGAAAAAATTGCGTACTGTATTGCAATCCCAACTGAGCAAACTGGATCTTGTTAACCGTGAGGAATTTGATGTTCAGACTCAGGTTTTACTGCGTACCCGTGAAAAACTGGTTAGCTTAGAGCAGCGCCTGAATGAACTGGAAGCCCGTCTGGAAAATCCGAAAACAGCGATTGATGCTGAACAGAGCAATACCGAGAAAAACAATACCGAAAAAAGTGATACCGAAAAGAAAGCTGATTAATACATAAGGAGAATTGCCGCAAAACACAATTCTCCCGATTATTCAGCTTGCAGGCTATGCCGTTTATGTCATCCGTTAAATCACGTAAGAAACATAACGGCATAATGGTTCAGATAAAACTACTGGCTTTTTATCGCTTTGATAATATTGCTCGTCGAGATACCGTCTTCAAAATTCAGTACCTTTACTTCACCACCAGCAGCCCAGACTTCCTCACTGCCAGCGATCTCTTCAGGCTTATAATCCCCGCCCTTGACCAGAATATCAGGCAAAATGCCTGCGATTAAACGCTGTGGCGTATCCTCTTCAAACGCAACAACCCAGTCCACTGATTCCAGTGCAGATAGTACAATCATTCGCTGTTCCAGTGGATTAACCGGACGCGTTTCACCTTTCAGACGTTTGGTCGAAGCATCACTGTTAACCGCCACAATCAGGCGATCACCCAATTTGCGGGCATTGGACAAATAAGAAACATGGCCGGCATGGAGAATATCGAAACAGCCGTTTGTCATTACGATGCGTTCACCACGTTGACGCGCCTGCTCAACGACTTCTTTCAGACGTGATTCACTCATCACACCAAAGCCTGTTTCCGCACGCCCGCGCACCGCATTTTCCAGTTCCACCGTGGAAACTGTGGATGTTCCCAGCTTACCGACAACCACGCCCGCAGCCGCGTTAGCCAGATAACAAGCTTCAGCCAGTGGTTTACCTGCGGCTATTGCGGTTGCCAGAACACCAATTACTGTGTCACCTGCGCCTGTGACGTCAAAAACTTCCTGCGCCTGAGTTGGCAGATGCAAAGGGGGCTGCCCGATGCGCAGCAGGCTCATACCGCGCTCTGAGCGGGTGATCAACAGTGCTTTCAGTTCCAGATCCTGTACCAATTGCGTCCCTTTCCGCACCAGCTCATCATCATCTTTGCAATGACCAACCACCGCTTCAAATTCTGACATATTCGGAGTCAGTAATGTTGCACCACGATAACGTTCAAAATCATGGCCTTTAGGATCGATCAGAACAGGCACACCAGCATCATTTGCCAGTTTAATCATTGCCTGAACCTGATTCAGCGCGCCCTTGGCATAATCGGACAATACCAGCGCGCCGATATTCGGCAGGGATTGCTGAATTTTCTCCAGCATAGGCTGCGCGTCTACGTTCTGGAACCCTTCTTCAAAATCCAGGCGGATCAGTTGCTGATTACGTGACAAAATGCGTAATTTGGTAATTGTCGGATGGGTTGCAACGGAAACAAAATCACACCGGACTTTCACACTGCTCAGTTTCTCGCTTAATGCACGGGCAGCATCATCAGTACCCGTTAACCCGACTAAATGCGAATTAGCGCCGAGTGATGCGATATTCATAGCAACGTTAGCGGCTCCGCCCGGACGCTCTTCAATGGTATCAACTTTAACGACAGGAACCGGAGCTTCCGGTGAAATGCGGCTGGTTGGGCCGTACCAATAGCGGTCTAACATGACATCGCCAACAACCAAAACACCTGCACGGTGAAAATCAGGGAGTGCTACGTTCATCCCATGCTCCAAATATCAAAATAAATTGTTGCGGATATTACCATAACCAGCCCGTACTCGTCGTATTTCAGGCTGGTTCAGCAAAAAAACTGTTCACTGTGGCTTATCGCCAAGCCACTTCTGCCAGCTATTATGTACCAGTGTTTTCTGTTGACTGAACCGTTCAACAGGTACATGACTGGATAATGCCTGTAAAGCAAGGTGGTGCAATTCATTTCGCAGAGTGATATAGGCCTGTGTCAATGAAGTTGCCTCTTCCTCATCCATAATGTTGTATTCAGCCATTAACTCAAAAATGCGGACATTATCAGACCAGCGAGCCAGTCTGGCGTTTTCCGGTGCGTAGCGCAGTACCTGATATTGAGCGATAAATTCAATATCTGTGATCCCTCCGGGATCAGCTTTAATATCAAACTGATCATGTTGATGACTTCCCAGATGTCGGTGCATTTTTTCACGCATTTCACGTACTTGCTGACGCAATAGCTCAGGATCGCGTGGCATACATAACGTTTCACAGCGAATACGTTCAAAATCGCTCCGCATTTTCTCATCACCAAATACCATACGGGCGCGGATCAAGGCCTGATGCTCCCATGTCCATGCCTCTTTTTTCTGATATTCATCAAAGGCTTCAAGAGTACTGACCAACATCCCTGACTCACCGGACGGGCGCAGTCGGGCATCCACCTCATATAACACGCCTGAAGCCGTCCGGGTACTGAATAAATGAAGTATCCGCTGGGCAAGACGCAAATAGAACTGACGGGCATCAATGGAACGATCACCATCCGTCATGATGCCCATCGGGCAGTCCAGTAAAAACACTAAATCCAAATCAGAGCCATAACCCAGTTCCCACCCGCCTAATTTGCCATAACCAAGAATGGCAAAACCCAGCCCCTGACGCTGAGATAAATGCGCCGGGGCACCAAAACGTTTTACCATCTGGTTCCATGCCAGATGAACGACTGAACCGATAATGGCTTCCGCCAGATAAGTCAGATGATCGCTGACTTTCATCACCGGCAGCGCACCTACAATATCTTCTGCTGCTATTCGCAGTAACTGCGCCTGTTTAAATTGCCTCAATGCTTCCAGTAACTGCTCTTCATCATCTTCGGGAATACGCAGTAAATATTGATACAGCTCATCCCGATAGGCCTCCAATGGTAACGGTTTATACAATGAAGTCGGATCGAGTAATTCATCCAGTAACACCGGATGATGACTAAGCTGGCTGGCAATCATCGGCGATGCAGCACATAAACGGATGACATGGATCATCACCTGCTCTGACTCCAGAATCAGTTCCAGATAAGTGGTGCGACTGACAATACTCAGCAACAGAGGAATTATCCGTTCCAGTACGTTATTGGCATCTTCCCTTAGCGCAACCTGTGCCAACAGACGAGGCATCAGATGATCCAGTACGTCACGCCCTCGCGGGCCAATGGTACGTTTGCTGATATCGTTACGCAGAGACACAATCATCTCGAGCATTTTATGAGCTTCAGGTTCACTGAGATGCGGAACAAGCACCATCAGTTCATCTCTGTTCAGGCTCTCCTGCCATAAACTCTTAAACGGCACATGAGCGGCAACTTCGCCACTTCCTTCCGTTTCATCGCCGATCAGTTGCTGAAAAATATCCCGGACAACCTGCATATTTTTTTCTGTTTCCGCGATTAAATGATCCCAGTCAGAAAACCCCATTCCCCAGCATAAACGAGCACGATCCAACTCATTCTCCGGTAAAGTCTGGGTTTGTTGATCACGAATGGATTGCAGTAAATTCTCAAGCCTGCGTAAAAACAGATAACTTTCTTTCAGTTGCCTGACCTGCTCCTGAGTCAGTAATGCCAATGTCTCGATGGATTCCAGCGCTTGCAACAATGAACGGGATTGCAGGTTCGGCTCCCGGCCTCCACGGATCAACTGAAACACTTGTGTGATAAATTCAATTTCCCGAATTCCGCCCGGCCCCAGTTTAATATTATCTTTTAAACCCCGCCGACGAACTTCCCGCTCAATCATGTTCTTCATATTACGTAACGACTGGATCACACTGAAATCGATATAACGGCGATATATAAATGGCCTCAGCATCTGGCGTAATTCGTTACAGTAAGCCTGATCATCAGACCCTAAGATCCGTGCTTTTATTAATGCGTAACGCTCCCAGTCCCGTCCCTGCTCCTGATAATAATCTTCCAGAGCCGGAAAACTGAATACCAATGGCCCGCTGTCACCAAACGGACGTAATCGCATATCCACACGATAAACAAAACCATCAATCGTCTGCTGATCCAATACCTTGATCAGTTTTTGCCCCAGCCGGGTAAAAAACTGGGCGTTGTCCATTTCACGACGACCGCCTTGTGTCATACCGTTTTCCGGATAGGCAAAAATCAGATCAATATCAGAAGAAAAATTGAGTTCTCCTCCCCCCAGTTTCCCCATACCGAGGATCAATAACGGCTGCGCTACACCAGCCTGATCTGTGGGAGTTCCCCAATTCTGACAGCAATGCCGGTACAGCCAGTCACGGGCAGCAATAATCAGCGTTTCTGCCAACGTACTCAGTTGTTGCAGAGTCTGTTCTGTTGTACTGATCCGCAAAGCCTGCGACCAGGCAATTCTTACCAGCATTTTGTGACGGAAAAGACGTAAAACCCGCATCAGTACATTTTCGTCATTGGCTGAAGACGCCGTCTGATTCAGCCATTCAGACAACCACTCAGAATAGTATTGCCACTCATCAGGCTGAGGAGGAGCCTGACGGATCTCAGCCAGCCATGCGGGGCGTGTCAGCAGGTTCTCTGCGACAAAATCACTTATCGCCAGTACTGCCTGCTCATGAGGTGCAAAACTGTCTTCTCCTTCCTCTGATTGCCCGAATGACAGCTGAAAGTGCATTACCGCATGCTTTAATTGATGAGTTAAAACGGATGAAAGTGGCAACATAGTCGGGTTCCATTGTTTATGATTATTGAGCCATCAACCACTGGGTCAGTGCCAGTTTACATTGCAGCCATTTCGCGCTGTAACACAAACTTTCTGCATCAGCTTCTGTATCAGCAGTTAAAAGGCTCTCTTTTAATTCTGACAATAAACCCAATGCCGGAGCTGTTTCGCCTTGTTTTTCAACCAGTAGAACAGCCCGTTTTAATACTTTCTCTAAGCCTGCTTTTCCTGCATTTATTCCTGCCAGCCATCCTTCCTCTTGTTGCTGCCACTGTTCCAGAATATCCGTCAGAAGAACAGATAACGGTTGCTGCCATTCCGGTGTTTCAGATACTTCTGTTTTCACACCTGCCAAATTTATGGAAGATGTTTCTCTGATAAGCGCATAACCCCGCGCAGCCTTACTACTGTTTGCCAGCCGCAACCCTCCCTGAAGCGCCAGCTTGTCCGCTAATGACAATACATCAGACACCTGACCGGTTTTCAGCTCCAGTTCAAATTCGCAAATCGGGGAGGTTTTCTTTCCGGCGCGGATTTCTCCCTGATCCAGAACAACTTCTATTTCACTCTGCCCATAGTTCACGACCCATTTCTCACGGGAAAAATCCGTGCTGAACAACTCAGCTAACGCTGCCTGTAATTGGGTAATATCAGTATTCTCAGGCCAGATATCAGCAGGAAAACGGACTAAATCCAGTTTTGGCTGATTGAGAGGAACGTTAAATTCTGGCCGCTGATGCAGGCCAGCAATCACTCTCCCCGCAGTTTTAATTGTCATTTCATACTGATGATCGAAGCCACGGATACGCAGCCCCATATCCCAGCGACGCAACTGATTATCGGGTGTCTCAAAGTAAATATTGGTCAAATGTTGGGGTGAGGTGTGATGATTAGGAAGCTGGAATAATCGGTTGCGTACTGTCGGTATCGTTTCGGGTTTTACGGACAGTTTCAACTCTACTTCTACAGAACACATATCTTTATCTCTCTCAGTTCATACTGCGCGGATCGTTTTTCATCCTGAATCACGATTTTTTCAGGAAAACTTTTCAGGGATGTTTTTCAGGATATGAAAAATAAACCACAATTGCCTGTTCTCTCAACAATGATTATGCAACTCCATCAAAAAAACCCTAACAATATCTGTATTCGGTCAGTTGATTGAAGATTCATTCTGGTTTACTGATTGCACCCACAAACTTAACTCTTTACTATCGGCCTGAGTAGTTTGAATAATTGGATAGCTTGAATCACGACAACCACATACACCAGAACAGTTGACAACAGAATGCAGAAACTACATCGATTACTTATTTTATTACTTGGTCTTACACTTCCGTTATCCGTGCATGCTGAAGAAAAACGTTATGTTTCCGATGAACTATCAGCCTACATTCGCAGCGGCCCGAGTACTCAGCACCGCATTATGGGTTCATTGAATGCCGGTTCAGAGGTTATTCTGGTTAACCCCAAATCAGATAATGGCTACTCGCAAATAAAGGACAGCAAAGGGCGTACAAGCTGGATCTTATCCAGCGAACTCAGTGCTATCCCCAGCGTGCGTGAGCGTATCCCTGCTATGGAGCAGAAAATCAAAACGCTGACGGAACAATTGGCTAATATTGATAATAGCTGGAATGAACGCACCGCAGAAATGCAGAACAAAGTGGCTGCCAGCGATAGAATCATCAATGATTTAAAAGCCGAGAACCGCAAACTCCAGAGCAAGCTGATTGTGGCAGAGAAAAAAGTAGAAGTTGCCAACCTACAGCTCGATGATAAGCAAAGGGAAATTATTTTACAGTGGTTCATGTATGGTGGTGCAGTCGCGGGTATCGGCCTGCTTCTGGGGCTTGTTCTGCCACACATCATTCCTCGCCGGAAACGCAAAGATCGCTGGATGAGCTGATTTTTAAGGATATAAAAGTGAAAGTTTATTTGGTTGGCGGAGCTGTTCGCGATCAACTGTTGGATCTGCCGGTGACAGAAAGAGACTGGGTTGTCGTTGGCGGCAACCCTGAAGAATTACTGGCGCAGGGGTATCAACAGGTAGGGAAAGATTTTCCTGTCTTTCTGCATCCTCAAACCCATGAAGAGTATGCACTGGCACGTACAGAGCGGAAATCCGGTCAGGGATATACCGGTTTTACCTGTTATGCCGCTCCCGATGTCACACTGGAAGAAGATTTGTTACGTCGGGATCTGACTATCAATGCCATTGCGCAGACGCCGGAAGGCGTGTTAATCGACCCGTATCAGGGCATTGATGATCTGAAAAACCGCATCCTTCGCCATGTTTCAGCAGCATTTACAGAAGACCCGCTGCGGGTACTGCGTCTGGCGCGCTTTGCTGCCCGCTTTGCGCATTTAAGTTTTTCCATCGCAGCAGAAACGCAGGCATTGATCACCGAAATGACTGCGAACGGCGAATTGTCATCCTTAACACCTGAGCGGGTTTGGCGGGAAACGGAAAAAGCGCTGGCATCACAATCTCCACAGGTTTACTTTCAGGTCTTACGCGACTGCGGTGCATTGGCGATTCTTTTCCCGGAAATCAATACGCTGTTTGATGTGATATCAGCAGAGACGAATATGGGAATTCACTCTCTGAACGTGCTGAAAATGTCAGCTCACCTGAGTATTGATACCGACATTCGGTTTGCTTCACTGTGTACTCACCTCGAAAAAGCACACATCAAACAACTGTGCGAACGGTTACGCATTCCTAACTCAGCTCGTGATCTGGCTGGTATCGTGGCGCAATATTATGACCAGATACACACTGCCGAACAGTTATCAGCCGAGAAATTGCTGGCGTTGTTTAATGCCATCGATGTATGGAGGAAACCTCAACGCCTTGAGCAATTGATTGTTTGTAGTAAAGCAGACATCTGCGCCCACACCGGATTGAAAACACCGTTATATCCCTCTGAGCAATATTTGCAGGACGCTTTTGCCATTGCAGCTCAGGTGAGTGTTCAACAGATCATTGCCCGTGGTTTTCAGGGTTCTGAAATCCGTACAGAATTAGAACGGCAACGGCAACTTGCTATTAATGACTGGCAGCAAAACCAGCATTAGCTGGCTTTGCGCTCAATCACAACACCCACACTTTGCGCCTGTGCTACTGCACCGGGTTTACTGACTTTAATTCTGACCCACGGTGAGTGAAACTGCCCCAGCAAAATATCTGCCACTTCTTCCGCTACACGTTCAACCAGAGCAAACTGCTGGTTTTCCACATGGCGGATCACCGTTTCACTCACTTTGGAATAATCCAGACAGTGCTCAACATTATCACTGGAGGCTGCGCGTTTATTGTCCCAGCCCATTTCGATATCGAACACTAGTTTCTGCTTAATCGTCTGTTCCCAGTCATATACGCCAATCGTCGTAATAACAGTTAATTCTTTAATAAATACGATATCCATCACGCTGTTTCCCCGTTTTTTAGTTCACCGGATACCACTTCCGACTAAATGTGCGTATTATCCATTGTTATAGTAAAGAAAACGACCCTTGTTCATTGGACATTGGAGATATCTTATGAGTGCTATCGCGCTTGGTATGATCATCTTCGCGTATTTGTGTGGCTCTATATCCAGCGCGATATTGATCTGTCGTCTGGCCGGATTACCCGATCCGCGCCAGCATGGTTCCGGTAATCCGGGAGCAACAAATGTACTGCGTATCGGCGGAAAAGGTGCTGCATTTGCAGTACTGATCTGCGATGTACTGAAAGGCATGATCCCTGTCTGGCTGGCATATAAACTCAATATTCAACCCTTTTATTTAGGTATTACCGCTATCGCTGCCTGTTTAGGCCATATTTACCCTGTTTTCTTCCACTTCAAAGGAGGCAAGGGAGTTGCTACCGCATTCGGTGCCATTGCTGCCATTGGCTGGGATCTCATGGGGTTAATTTCCGGTACTTGGTTGCTCACTGTGTTATTGAGCGGTTATTCCTCATTAGGTGCGATTATCAGCGCGCTGGTTGCCCCTTTCTATGTATGGTGGTTTAAACCCGAATTTACCTTTCCCGTCGCAATGCTTTCATGCCTGATACTTATGCGCCATCACGATAACATTCAGCGTCTCTGGCGAGGTCAGGAGAGCCGTATCTGGCATAAGCTAAAAAAGAAAAAGGAAATGACTGAAAAAGAGAAAATTCAGGCAGAACAGGAACAGCAGGACGACTAGCACGAATGTCCCCGCAAGGGGGCTTTACTATCTATCTTCTTTTCTTTCAGATGATGGAGTGAAATAAATGATTGCTCCTGAAGATATTACTTTTTTTCCTCCGCCAGATCCCAATGAAAACCCGTGGGTGCATGGAAAACCCGCCGAAGAAATTATCAAAGTCGTGGATTACGACCCTGAATGGGTCACTCTGTGGCAACAACTTTCTGCTGATATAAAAACGGCGTTGGGCAGTACAGCCCTCTGTCTGGCGCATATCGGTTCGACGTCTGTTCCCGGTCTTACCGCCAAACCGATTATCGATATCGATCTTATTGTGGGAGATCCCAGACAGGAAAAAAAGTATTTGCCTGCACTGGAAAAGCTGGGTTATTACTTAACCGTACGTGAGCCCAGTTTTTATCAGCATCGCTGTTTTCGTCTGGCAACGCCAAGAGCCAATCTCCACGTATTTGGCCCAGCCTGCCCTGAACATATCCGTCATATTCTATTCCGCGACTGGCTCAGAAAGCACTCTGAAGACCGGGATCGCTATATCTCTGCTAAACTTCAGGCAGCGGATAATGTAAATCATGTTATGGATTACAATCAGAGAAAACATGCGATCGTGCATGAAATATACATGAAGATATTCAAGCACCAAGGCTTACTGTAATTCAGCAATTCTTCGCGGTTATCACTATCACTTGTGAAGGGGGTTATATGAAAGCACTTGTTTATCACGGAGCCGGAAAAAAACGTTGGGAAGAGAAAGCAGCACCTCAACTCATTGAACCAACCGATGCTATTGTTCGCATAGTCAAAACCACCATCTGCGGGACAGACCTGCATATCCTCAAAGGAGATGTTCCCACTGTCGATCAGGGCCGGATACTGGGCCATGAAGGTATCGGTATTGTTGAGTCAGTCGGTGGCTCTGTCCGCAATCTCAAAGTCGGTGATAAAGTCATTATTTCCTGTATCACCGTCTGTGGTAGCTGTCCCTATTGTAAACGTCAGCTTTATGCACACTGCAAAGATGGCGGCTGGATTCTGGGACATAAAATTGATGGTACGCAGGCAGAAAAAGTACGTATTCCTCATGCTGATAACAGCCTTCATCGTCTACCGGATGGTGTCGATGAAGAGGCCGCCTTAATGCTCAGCGATATTCTGCCGACCGGGCTGGAAATTGGCGTTATCAATGGCAGGGTTCAACCAGGCAATACCATTGCCTTAGTTGGCGCAGGGCCTGTCGGACTCTCTGCGCTACTGGCATCTCAGTTTTTCTCTCCGGCGCATATCATCATGATAGATACCGATGATAATCGCCTCAGTGTTGCTCAGCAGTTTGGTGCCAACACAGTTATCAATCCGGCACGGCAAAACGTCGTAGAAACCATCAACAAATTGACTGATGGAATTGGTGTTGATGTTGCTATTGAATGTGTCGGTATCCCTGCAACCTTCCAGATATGTCAGGATATTATTGCCCCTGGAGGATTTATCGCCAATGTTGGTGTTCATGGCAAATCCGTCGATTTACATCTGGAAAATCTCTGGATTAAAAATATCACTATCACAACCGGGCTGGTCAATACAAGCAGTACGCCCATGCTGTTGAAAAGTGTTCAATCCGGCAAAATTTCACCTGAAAAACTGGTTACTCACCATTATCCGCTGAATGAAATAGAAACGGCTTATGACATATTTGGCAATGCCGCCCAAGAGAAGGCACTGAAAATTGTCCTGTCAGCATAACTGACTTAGCAGGAAGAGTTATAAGATGACAACTCTTCCTGCTAAGTGCTGAAAGCATCCCAAAATGTGCTGAAAGCACATGAAAAACAGCAGGTAAATGCTACGCGTTTGAAAAGGCTATTTTCCATTCAGCTGTTGCTGATACCTGTCTTGTTTTTCAGCATTCTCCGCTAACATTGGAAAATCTTTCACTGCCCAATACTCTTTTTCTGGCAAATAGTTTTGTGGTGAAGGTAAATTTTCCATTTTATTTGTCGGCCATAATTGAAATTCAGCCAGTTTATCCAATGAAAAATTCAGATAGGAATCCGGTAACGAGAGGTGTAACGCGAATTTATCCTTACCGAAAGGCATTAGTGGATAACGATCATCCCGCGTTTCATAATTCCTGCGCAATACCAGAAACTTTTGCGGAATGCTCTGATAGCTGTTCCACCATAAACCATCAACCTGATCAAACATCTTTTTCGTGCCTGATTTGTTGTAAGCGCCCAGTTCATTCAATGCAATTGGCAGGATATTAGCAATAGCAGCAGAAAATTGATTCACAGAAGATACCTGACCTTGCAGAATAAGCGTCAGCGCCAACCTCGCCCCCAATAAATTGGAATAGAGATCTTCTGGAGAGAAGGCCGAAATGGCCTCTGAAAAACCGGGAACAGACTGATAACCGTACCATTGGGCAATTTCATGCCACGCGGCTAACTGAAATGCCAGTTTTGCAGCCAAATAGGCACTCAGGGTATAACGTTCTGCGGGATCTGTTGGCGGTGTAAATGCAAAAAAGTGGATCTTACGTGCCGCAAGCTCATTATCCAAATCCAGTATCCACTGTTGACCAAGGTGAGCATAAATCTGGCTAAAAAGATAAAGCGTATAGTCCGCCGTATCTCTGACATGAGAAATATCAATAAACCCGCCTTTCTCAGTATATAGCAGGCCGACTTTTTCATTACTGACACCAAATACTTCCGCACTTGCTCCCAGAAAGCTATCGTTATAGTGGTGTTCTCCCAACTTATCTGCTTCAACAATATTATCAATACGATAGATAGGAACAGAAAGGCCTAACGCCTTAACTTTAAGATCATAACCAAATGCACAACATGCTCTTAAACCTTCAGGCGCTTTAATAGGTGGCAGGACTGGCCAGTCAGTTTTTGCCTGTTCGTGTGTAGTCGTTCTGAGCATCGGCTCAATAGTTATCACCGATACAGGTTTGTTTTGACAGGCTATCAGCAGAAAACTAAAGAATAGTGTGACCAGATACTTCAAAATGCTTCTCCAACCTGAAAATAGAACCCCATACTGCCTTTTCCGATACCAAAATCTAACCTGACATTCATACGTGGCTTAAATTCAAAACGGTAACCTACACCAATTGAAGGCAACCAGTGCCTCTCTCCCAGCGTTGACGGTGTATCACTTAACGTTCCCATGCCTATCCAGCCCACAACGCCGTGGCGCCAGTCCAGCTTATGCCTTAACTCTAACTGTGTGGTGAAAATATTTCTGTCACGGTAACGCCCTTCATAATAACCACGCATACGCAGACTATTCCCTAACAGGGATAGCTGATTCCACGGCACTTCACCGGTACTAAAGCGAGCATAATTATCAAAAGCGAGCACCGTTTTCTCAGATAGCGGGTGGTAAGTCGAAAACTGTAACTGTGTTGTATAGAAACGATGATCTCCGCCAAATTCGGGGGAGAAATAGGTGTAAATAAGTTCAAGAGCCTGACCATATTGCGGGTTGGGCAGGAAATCCCGTGTATCATAACTGAAGTAGGCACTTACCCCTGAGCTTATCACTGAAGCCCCGCCAACAGACTGCTCAAAATATTTTTTCGCCTGAGCTTCGGTATTACCGGCACTGACGGAAGAGAGATTCAGACCCAGCCCCATGTAAGTTGCATCGGTAACGCGGTACAGCACGCGGGGACGAATATTAAACTCACGCGAACGGTAACTTTCTTTATTACTGTTATCTTTTCCTGCGTCATAACCTTTCCCCCAATAATAGGTAGGTATGTTATTGAGCGTACCAGAAACAAATAACCGCCACTGGTCATCGGCAAGAAAGTTATAATTAGTAAAATTCAGACCAAAAGCGCCGGTCGATGAACCAAACCCACTGAGACCAAGTGAAGAATTCTGACTGATATGATCGCTATTATCGGGACGATAAAGCCCGACTACCGCCACGCCGATCCCCACTCCCATTTCAGGGGTATAAAAAGGCCCCGGCAGCACACCCCAGTCAATTTTCTTGCTGGTATCAAACTCATTATCACCACCTAACTCACTGAGCCAGCCATCAATTTTTTTGCGATCAGGCAGGATATCGGCATGAACAGCTGTGGTGGTAAAAATAAGAAGGCCGGATATCACCAGCCTTTTGATCGTTGTAAGGCACAACATTAGAAACGAAACTCGCCGGAAATATAGAAGCTGTTTCGGTTACCAAAACCCACTTCTGATAATAGATTGAAATTACGGGTAACCTCAAAGCGGGCACCAACGGTGTTATTCCATTTATGGGCAAGGTGTTGTTTGACGTCGAAATTTATATCTGTCGTTCCGGAAATCCAATGAAATGCTTCTGATAATTCAGGAGGAAGATCTAGTTTACTCACATCACCTTTAAAACGTTGAGTAATATCCTGATACATTGCACCAAACCATACCTGAACTTTGCTATTCCCTTGTTTAGATATTAATGGACTAAAGACAAATTCATAGCCAACACGAGGAGTGACAACAAAAGCACTGATATCACCGTCTAAAATATCCAGCTTAGTGCGGGTATAATTAGTATCCAAAGTAGCAAAAAACTGATTATATCCACCCGCAAGTGTTGCTCCTCCACCATAACTTTTTCCTTTAAAATTTAATGCAAAAGGAATATTTACACCATAAGGTTCTTCTAGGTTAAAAACATAAATGCTATCTATATTGGTTTTTGATACTCCTTTTGTTTTTCCATAAACACCATATAAATTCAAAAAAGGTAAGAGCCACGTATCCAACTTTAACAAATGGGTTTCATTTTTACTTCGAGTATTACCCGCATTAACAATAATTTTTTCTTCAAGAGGTTTATATTCAGGGTTAGTAAACCCAAATTTAATGCTATCCACAATCACATTCTGCCGCAGGTTCATATAACCATAACTGACCCCAAATGGCTCAGGAAGATCATAGCCTCTGGCTCGGGCTTCATCGCCCCAGATAGGCAGGATGCGGGATTCTGATTTGGCTGAGTGGGACAGACTACCATCGCTGTTCGTTTGCGGTACACCAGACTCAGACATCGTCAATGAAAAAAGCGGGCGTTCACTGTCTGCATAACTATATGAAGTTACAAGGCAAAATACAGTTGCTAACAATTTGCTATAGTTAGTTAAAGTCATAATAAACCCAAAGGAAAAATGGAGGATTCGGCAGACTAGCATAATCCCTGCCACATAAAATTAACCCAAAATGCGTACAACTGAATAACTAACATGAAATAAATCATTTCAAACTGATTATTTTCCATCCTAATTATTTCATGTACTCTCTCCGATAAACTGACTAAATCGGAGTAAGTAACCATCAGGGTCCTGAACGAGAAATTCGCGCTGACATGCATATGTATCGCCGCCAGTGCAATAATGATTATCGGTCACTGAGCGATACAATTTAATGCCGTTACTTTTAAGACTCACCAGCAAAGGCTCTACATTATCCACTTCGATTTGCAGATTAATCCCACGTCCCAGTGGCTTACTCAACTTTCCGGTATTCCAGCCACTATCATTAAACGCTTCCAGCATGAGTTGCGCTTCACCTAAAGCCAGATAAACAAAATCTGGATCTTCCCGCCTTATCAATACATTAAATCCCAATATACGCTGATAAAAATCAAGAGAACGCAAAAAATCAGTAACAGTCAATTCAGGAACCATTCGGTTCCAGTAAACTACATCAATAGCGCTATTAATATCCATGAGGTTTATTCTTATTTCATATCAAGAAAAACATTATGACAGTTTGTGAATAAATGGAGTCTCTATGTAATGTGAGTTAGCCAGAGTTTTTTGCTAAAAATCGTATTATTATGATATCTAAATATGTTACAAACACACTCTATTAGCTTATACCTGCCAATACTGATTGCACTTATTGATTAAACCGCATTGAAATGAAGAAAAAACGCCCTGTTTTACAAGATGTTGCAAATCTAGTCGGTGTCACCAAAATGACTGTCAGTCGTTTCTTACGCAACCCGAACCAAGTTTCCGAACCGCTGGGAAAACGGATTGCAGCGGCACTGGATCAACTGGGTTACATTCCTAATCGTGTGCCGGATATTCTCTCCAACTCCACCAGCCGAACAATCGGCGTTTTGCTTCCTTCTCTGACTAATCAGGTCTTTGCTGAAGTGATTCGTGGTATTGAACATGTCACAGATTATCATGGCTATCAGACCATGCTTGCGCATTATGGTTACTCCGCGCAGAAAGAAGAAGAACGTCTGCTTTCTCTGCTTTCCTATAATATTGATGGCCTGATACTGGCGGAACGGACACATACGCCTAAGACACTGAAAGTGCTGGAAACCACCGGTATTCCCGTTGTCGAACTTATGGACAGCGTATCTCCCTGCCTTGATATCGCTGTCGGTATCGATAATTTTGAAGCCGCGCGCCAAATGACAGAATCCATGCTCGGACGTGGCTGTCGAAGTATCATCTATCTCGGTGCAAGGCAGGATGAAAGAACGCTGATCCGTCTGGAAGGCTATGAAATGGCAATGCATAGTGCCGGTTTACAGCCAAGGAAAATGATGACTACAGCCAGTTCATCTTACTCATTAGGCGCCCGGCTTTTACAGGAAACCTGCCAGAAATACCCTGATGTTGACGGGCTATTTTGTACGAATGACGATATCGCGATTGGTGCTGTCTTTGAATGTCAGCGTCAGGGGATTAACGTACCCGAAGATATCGCGATAGCCGGATTTCACGGGCATGATGTCGGTCAGGTGATGACACCAAAACTTGCCAGCGTACTGACCCCCCGCGATCAGATGGGACGCCGGGCAGCAGAAGCATTACTCGCTCGCCTGAAAGGTGAAAAACTGGAACAAACCCTTATTGATGTTGGATTTACGCTTTCATTAGGCGAAAGTGTTTAATTTTTGTAGCTTAAAATGATGCTTTCCCGCCTCCAATTGCGATAAGCCTCACATTTTCTTTTTTTTCCAATCTTGATTGATTGCTCACCATCCTTTGCTACTGATAATGTTGCTGATAGATAGTTACCGGTAACATTTCACAGGTAATATTTCACAGAGAAAATTTTGCAGGTCAGTCACAGGAACGGCCAAGTGGCAGAATCTGCGCAAAGGAGTTTATATGAGCGATACCCAGCGACCAAACCACGTATTTATATTGATGGGGGTATCCGGCAGCGGTAAATCTGCTGTTGCCAATGGTGTTGCCCGTCAACTGGGTGCCGCTTTTTTAGATGGTGATTTTCTTCATCCCCGCGCCAATATTAAGAAAATGGCCGAAGGTCATGCCTTAAATGATGATGATCGTCAACCGTGGCTGGAAGCCCTCAACGATGCCATTTTTGCCATGCAGCGTACTAACGGCGTTTCCTTGTTGGTGTGTTCAGCCCTGAAAAAACACTATCGGGATATCCTGCGTAGTGGCAATAACAATCTGTCATTTTTGTATATGCAGGGGAATTTTGAATTAATTGAAAGCCGTCTGAAAACCCGCAAAGGGCATTTTTTCAAACCGCAGATGCTTATCTCACAATTTGAAACACTGGAAGAGCCGACAATGGATGAAAAAGATGTCCATTTCATTGATATAAAACCTACTCTTGACGAAGTAATTAAAAACACAATTACAACAATTGATCGTATTACTGAGGGCCATTAATGAGTACATTAACGCTGGTGCTGACAGCCGTCGGCTCTGTTCTCCTGTTACTGTTTTTAGTGATGAAGGCCAGAATGCACGCCTTTATCGCCTTAATGCTGGTTTCAATGGGCGCAGGTATTTTTTCCGGTATGCCATTAGAAAAAATCACCCAAACGATGCAAAACGGCATGTCAGGCACTCTCGGCTTCCTTGCTGTCGTTGTTGCGCTGGGTGCGATGTTTGGCAAAATCCTGCATGAAACCGGTGCGCTGGATCAGATTGCGGTGAAGTTACTGGGTAGCTTTGGTGAAAAACGGGCTAATTATGCATTAGGTATAGCAGGTCTTATCTGTGCATTACCCCTGTTTTTTGATGTGGCAGTTGTGCTGCTGATAGGGGTTGTTTTTGCTGTTGCACGCCGGACTGGCGGCAATGTAGTCAAACTGGCTATTCCGTTATTTGCCGGTGTTGCAGCAGCAGCGGCATTTCTGGTGCCGGGGCCGACGCCAATGCTGCTGGCATCTCAAATGGGTGCGGATTTTGGCTGGATGATCCTGATTGGCCTGAGTGCAGCAATCCCCGGTATGTTACTGGCTGGCCCGATATACGGTAATTTTATCAGTAAACATGTCACGCTGGATTTACCCAAAGACCTGAGCACGCCAAGCATCGGTAAAAGCCAGATGCCTTCCTTCACTTTTAGTCTGGCATTGGTATTGTTCCCGTTGGTATTAGTCGGTTTGAAAACCATCGCAGCCCGGTTTGTTGATCAACAATCAAGTCTGTATCAGTGGCTGGAATTCATCGGGCATCCGTTTACTGCAATTTTAATTGCCTGTCTGGTCGCAATTTATGGTCTGGCGATCCGCCGAGGCATGAGCAAAGATAAAGTGATGGATGTGTGCTCTTCTGCACTCCAGCCAGCAGGAATTATCCTGTTGGTTACCGGTGCGGGTGGAGTGTTCAAACAAGTGCTGGTTGATTCCGGTGTAGGGCCTGCATTAGGTAATGCCTTAGTCGGAGCCGGTCTGCCAATCGCACTGGCCTGTTTTATTCTGGCTGGCGCGGTGCGTGTGATTCAGGGTTCTGCTACCGTTGCCTGCCTGACCACTGTCGGTTTGGTTCTGCCTGTTATCGGTGAATTAGGTTATTCCGGCGCACAAATGGCGGCACTATCCGTATGTATCGCAGGAGGTTCATTGATCCTCAGCCACGTTAACGATTCCGGTTTCTGGTTGTTCGGCAAATTTACCGGAGCAACTGAAGGACAAACCTTAAAAACCTGGACAGTAATGGAAACTATTTTAGGCACTACCGGAGCCATTATCGGTATGATCTATTTCGCAATACTGTAATAAGTTAAAAAGCATTAACGGCACCTTATCTGATGGATAACGTGCCGTTTTTGTTTGTTATTTACTTCTCAATCAAATCAATAAACTGCTCATAAAACCCTTCCGCACTACGCTCATAGCCAGCAGCCGAAAGGTGAATATAATCAGAACGCGCAAGCCCCTGCAGCTCCCAACTGCGGATTGAGCATGTTCCTCCCATAAATTCCTGCCAGTTCCAAAACAAAGTATGTTGTTTTCTGGCTACTTCCTGTTGAATCCGAATAACTTCTTTAAGCAAGGCAGGCTGCTGTTCTTCACACCCTGCCGCATTTTTGTTTTTCAGAGAATCATTCGGGCCAATCAGCAAGATCACCGCTTCTGGTATCCCACTGCGGATCTTCTGTATTTTCGTAGTCAGATCCTGACGATAGGCATCAAGATCTAAAGAGTCATTAAAAGCTTCGTTCGTACCATAAGCGAGAATAACTAAATCCGGCTTCATCTGTGCCAGAGTATTCATCCATTCCGGCTGCCATTTATTCGGCATATTGATGGTCGCACCATTAATCCCCAGAGCAGATAATATAACGCCGCTATTTTGACGTTTGATCAGCCAGCCACCCATTTTTAACTGAGTATCCTGTGCAGAGAGCTTAAGCGGAAAAGAGACGGGATGCTCCTGCGAAAAGCGCCATTCACTTTGTGTCGCAGGCAATTGCCATAAAGGTGAAGATTGCGGTTTCAGATACGTTTCATCATGAGACTGATAAAGAGTACTCATTAGAAATGAGCCATTGTCAGGGGAAGATAAGTTCATTGTTATGGTACTGCCGATATGTTCCGGCGTCGCGATAAAACCACCCAGCGGGAAATCTGCCCGGTCCTCTTTTCGGCTGGAAGAGAGCCACCAGCCTGTCTTATCCCCAGAAAACCTAACACTGGCACTACGCTGTCCCGGAATGGTCATCGGGCTGATAAACCCCGGCCCTGCATCACCATAACGCTGCTGAAATAGAATCCGTAGCCTGCCAGTGAAAAAATCAGCCGCAGTGTGTGAATCGCCTAATTGAACGAAATGTAGTTGTCGGGAATCACTGTGACGCAATTTATCAGCCAGTAATAGAAGATTAGGATCAGAAAAATCCACTAATTGCTTCTGAGAGGCTATTCAGAATCTTTTTCACCCTGAACAGTTTTTCATGTAACCTACTGGAATGAGAAAAGTTTATGCCAGTGATATCAGTCGAGAAGTCTTTCA
>NZ_NIBU01000120.1 GCF_002632485.1 Xenorhabdus innexi
GCTACCGCCGTAGGTTTTTGCCAGAACGGTGGTGATTGCAGCAGTCAGGGTAGTTTTACCGTGGTCAACGTGGCCGATAGTACCAACGTTAACGTGCGGTTTTGAACGCTCAAACTTTTCTTTAGACATTAGGTTGTCCCTCTAAGACACGGAATCGGTGGTTTCACCACATCAACCAAGCAATTTTGCTTGTTTTAAGATATCTACAGGAAGAAAATCAGGAGGCAAGAACTAGGGAAGTGGTGCTGATAGGCAGATTCGAACTGCCGACCTCACCCTTACCAAGGGTGTGCTCTACCAACTGAGCTATATCAGCACATCTTGGAGCGGGCAGCGGGAATCGAACCCGCATCATCAGCTTGGAAGGCTGAGGTAATAGCCATTATACGATGCCCGCGTGAACTCGGCTACCTGACTTTAATCAGCTGTATTATATCTCAAGTATTTTGTCTGGAGTATTAACTCGAGCAGAACACTCAAGATGAAAACTGGTTCATGGTGGTGGGGGAAGGATTCGAACCTTCGAAGTCTGTGACGGCAGATTTACAGTCTGCTCCCTTTGGCCGCTCGGGAACCCCACCTTTCCAAATTTTTAATGGTGCCGGCACCAAGAATCGAACTCGGGACCTACTGATTACAAGTCAGTTGCTCTACCATCTGAGCTATGCCGGCATCAAGTGCTGCGCATTCTAGGTAGTATTCGTCTTTGATGCAACAAAAAATTTATTTTTTTTGTTTTTTCGCTCACATTCCGTTCAGAGATGGTTTTTTTGATTATTTTTTAAGTAGATGAAGTATAAATAACAACCACAAACTATATAATGCAAATCTTAGGAAGCAGAGCAAGTAGCCTATTTTCAAGAATGAACAGCTATATCGATACTACTTTTTTTAGGTTTTTAAATTAAAAATAGCTCCAAGACTGCTTATTTTTTCGCAATTTTGCATTTTCCATCAAAAAAATTACTAAAATGATAAAAAATTCTACGCCTACGATAGCTCAGCCGATATGATGAGATTTATTTTTTGTCGGGTACGGGTGTGCAATAGTACCCGTCCAACCTGCAGAGACAGGCAGATGTTGGCTTATGAATGAGAAAGAGTCTTTTTTAACAACTCCATATTTACACTTTGATCGTGAACATTGGGCAACTTTGCGTGACTCAGTGCCCCTAACATTAACTGCAGAAGAGTTTTCTGCCTTAAAAGGAATTAATGAAGACATATCAATAGACGAAGTGGTTGAGATCTACTTACCATTATCACGTCTACTTAATTTTTATATTAGCTCCAATCTTCGACGACAAGCTGTTCTTGAACAATTTTTAGGAACCGGCGGGCAAAAAATACCTTATGTTATTGGTATTGCAGGCAGTGTTGCCGTTGGTAAAAGCACAACTGCGCGTTTGTTGCAGGCATTACTCAGCCGGTGGCCTGAGCATCGTCGTGTAAAGCTGGTAACAACCGATGGCTTTTTACATTCTAATAATATCCTGAATGAACGCGGTTTAATGAAAAAGAAAGGATTCCCTGAATCCTACGATATGCGCGGTCTGGTGAAATTCGTCTCCGATATAAAATCAGGAGCCGAAAAGGTTGCCGCTCCCGTATATTCTCATCTCAGTTACGATATTGTTCCTGATGAACAACTTATCATAGAACGGCCAGATATCCTGATACTGGAAGGGTTAAACGTACTACAGAGTGGAATGGATTATCCTCACGAACCACATCACGTTTTTGTTTCAGACTTTGTTGATTTTTCTATTTATGTAGATGCGTCAGAACAATTACTCGAACAATGGTATGTCAGCCGTTTTCTGAAATTCCGGCAGGGGGCTTTTTCTGATCCTGAATCCTATTTCCACAATTATTCTAAGTTAACAACGGAAGAAGCAGTAAAGGTAGCATCCGATATTTGGCGAGAAATTAATGGACTAAATCTACAGCAAAATATCCTGCCAACCAGAGAGCGAGCCAGCTTAATTTTGACTAAAGGCGCTAACCACGCAATTGAGAACGTCAGGTTAAGAAAATAATGCCCGAAAGCCGGAAAATACTTCCGGCCTTATCCTTAACAGCCTCTCAGAGAAATTTCACCACCAATATAAGGTGTAACAACTCCATCTATATCAAGCAACAAAGCCCCTTGTTGATCAATACCACGGGCTGTTCCATAAATTTCTTGCTCACCAATGATTAATTTCACAGAACGATCCATAAAATTATCTAATTTAAACCATCTGGAAACAAAAGGTTGCAACCCTTCATTTTCAAACTGAATTAATGCCTTCTTAAGTTCAGTAACGATCTCAGCAACCAGTTTATTTCTCTCAATAGCTACTCCAGCCTGTTGTAAATTAGCCCACTGCTGGCTAATTATTTTTTGCTGCTCATTACTCATCGAAATATTCATGCCAATACCGATAACTATCTGAGCTGCATCACCTGTTTTTCCCATTAATTCAACTAATATACCCGCCAGTTTTTTGTCATCCAGATATAAATCATTAGGCCATTTGACTTTTACTTTTTCAGCCCCCTGACGATTCAATACTTCAGCAATTACAATACCCACAACTAAACTTAATCCAATCGCTGCAGCAGGTCCTTGCTCTAATCGCCAGAACATAGATAAATATAAATTACGACCAAATGCAGAGACCCATTGCCTTCCTCTGCGGCCTCTTCCTGCATATTGATATTCTGCCACACAGGTATCACCTGAAGTAAGCTCTGTTAATTTATCTAATAAATATTGATTGGTAGAATCGATAACTGGAATAATTTCAATCCGATTATCTGGTAAATAATTTTCGATGATATCTTTGCTAAGGAGATTCATTTGAGCAGGAAAACGGTAGCCTTTGCCGGGGATCGTTAGAATTTCCACTCCCCATTCACGGATAACCTGCATATGTTTATTTATTCCTGCCCTACTCATTCCTAACTTTTGGCCCAACTGCTGCCCCGAATGAATTTCACCATCTGATAAGATTTTAATTAATTTTAATGGAGTACTAATGTCTTTCATGAAATACATTCCACCGCATCTATTTCACCGTCACTACCAATGAAACGAACTTCCGGCTCTAAATAAATATTGAATTTTTCAGCTACCTGCTTGTGAACATAAGCAGCTAACGCAATAACATCCTGTCCTGTAGCATTACCTTGATTAATTAATACTAATGCTTGTTTCTGATGAACTGCTGCATGACCAATATGATACCCTTTCAGGTGACACCTATCTATCAACCAGCCTGCCGCTATTTTTACACTATGTTCATTGTGATAATACTGGGGGCACTCAGGATACTCAGATTTAATTTTCTGTGCTAATTCTGCTGATATAATTGGATTCTTAAAGAAGCTTCCTGCATTTCCTGTGATCGAGGGATCGGGTAATTTACTCTGGCGCATTTCACAAACTGTATGAAAAATTTGCTCCGGTGTTACATCATCAGGCGAGAATTTGGTTAAACCACCATAAGTTAGTATTGGTTTCCATACTTTATTCAATCTTAAACCAATCGCTGTAATTGCATAACCATCTCTATATCCATGCTTAAAAATGCTATCTCTGTAAGCAAATCGGCACTCATTCTCCATCAGGCGAATTTGCTTTCCTGTTTTTAGCTCGACTAAATCAACGTACTCACAGACCTGTTTGAATTCAATTCCATAAGCTCCAATATTTTGGATAGGAGCAGAACCCACATTTCCTGGGATAAGAGCCAAATTTTCCAAACCATAGATCTTGTTTTTGAGTAGATAAATAATCAGCTCGTGCCAATTCTCACCCGCACCAACATGAATATTCCATGCAGTATCCGATTCTTGTATATCAATACCAGTAATACGGTTCAGAATCACAGTACCTTTGAAATCTTCGGTAAAGAGAACATTGCTCCCTCCACCTAGCAATAAAATAGGCTGATGGTTTTCTACCGCCTCTTGCCATAAATCCAGAAGTGATTCAACAGAGACCGCCACGCTAATACGATTGGCATTTGCAGATATACCAAATGTGTTAAATGTTTTTAGTTGGTTTGAGTTACAAACAGGCATTCAATTCAGGCTCAATAAGTGATTTGACTGTAGTCTAGCAGACTCTGCATTTGAAAGGTAAGACAGTGAATACCTATCATGAGGATAGGGAGCAAAAATGCAAAAAGCCACTCATTTGAGTGGCTTTTTGACTATGTATTAAAGCTTGGCAGTTCCCTACTCTCACATGGGGAGACCCCACACTACCATCGGCGCAACGGTGTTTCACTACTGAGTTCGGCATGGGGTCAGGTGGGACCACCGCGCTATTGCCGCCAAGCAAATTCTGTTTTATTTGCCGAACATATTATTCATGGTGCTGATACCCAGATTCGAACTGGGGACCTCACCCTTACCAAGGGTGTGCTCTACCAACTGAGCCATATCAGCAAATGCTGAAATAAAAAGTGTTGCCATTTGGGCAACACTTATAAATTGATGTCTGGCAGTGTCCTACTCTCACATGGGGAGACCCCACACTACCATCGGCGCTACGGCGTTTCACTGCTGAGTTCGGCATGGGGTCAGGTGGGACCA
>NZ_NIBU01000121.1 GCF_002632485.1 Xenorhabdus innexi
GGCGTGTTTTTTCTTTCCTGATTAGCGCCCTGAGACGGAGACTGCTTCTGTGCCGGTTTATGTCCGGTCTGCTGAGGTGTTGCGTTCTTTGCCTCCCCACGACTGCCCAGCATCTGCATTGACCCATTCACATTCACCACCACTTCCGTTGAGTAGCGATCCTGCCCCTGGTTATCCTGCCATTTGCGGGTTTTCAGCTGACCTTCAATATACACCTGTGCCCCTTTCTGCAAATACTCCGCCGCAATATCGGCTAATTTGCCGAAGATAACGATCCGGTGCCATTCGGTTTTCTCCCGGATTTCACCGGTCTGTTTATCCCGCCAGCTGTCGGAGGTCGCCAGTGACAGTGTTGCCACGGTCCCGCCGGTGGGCAGGTAACGAATTTCCGGATCCTGCCCCAGATATCCCACTAAAATCACTTTGTTAATCCCGCGTGAAGACATACCTGTTTCCTTATCGGTTAAACTGACTGACGTTGTGTCCATTGTCCCTGCTTCAGGGCAAATTCGGCCTGCTCACGGCAGGCAAAATACTCGACTGACTCACGGGAGCAGGGCATCCCCTCATCCAGCGTGCCGATATAAAATCCCGCACGGCTTTGCAACACGGTTAACGGTAACTGTTTATGGCAATATTGCAGGGCCAGAACCCCAATCGGTGCAGCATGCATGACGATATCCTTTTATTTTGGGTCATGAATAACGAACAGCCCTGAACGTTCAGGGCTGTTCAGCGGAATATCAGAACGAGTTCTCGGCATATTCTTTCTGCGTAATACCGTTCTGAGGCGGCATCGAGTCAGATTGTTCGGCCTGATACACTTTCTCCTGACCGATTTTGATCCAATCGACCTTGATCAGACGGGCTTTCAGGCTGACACGCTGTTCGCCGGCATGATCACCGCGTTTCAGGGTAAAGATATCGGTGGACGGATTGCTTAAGGTAAAACCCAGCAACACTTTTTTATCCTCATCGACGGACTTCTGGCAACGACCGATCAGACTGGTCGCTTCCTTGCCGACTACGGTGATATCAAAACGCACATAAACCGGGTTATCACTCGGCCCGTTCAGCGCATTGATCACACAGCTCAGGAACGTCCCGCTGGCGGTGCTGACATGGCGGATATTATTCAGGTAGCCCAGTCCTTTAATATTCAGGTTGAAATAGTCATTTTTGGTTAAGGCGGTGGTGTTCTCAGACATACGATGTTCTCCATGGAAATAAAAATAAGCGATGACGGAGAAAATCCGCTTCCCTGACGGGAATAAGTTTTCCCGTCAGGCATCAGACGACGTTTGACGTCCTGATAAAGAATAAAAAACCTTCACTGCCACTGAACTGACAATATCTGCTTTCAAAGGGGGGCAGATGTACCGCAATGCCTGCGCTCCCTTTCAGGCTACGGGAGTTTTCGGTGAATAACGGCATGATTGTTAAAGCATCTGCCCGTGCGTTCAATCCCTAATCCTATTTTCAGCCGGGTGAATTTTCCCGCCGGGTTTTACGCGAACCGGTCACCGCGCTGGCATTCAGCATCCCTTTGCAGGCCGGATAACGGGTGCAGCCCCAGAACGGCGTGGTTTTCCCCGTCCGTTTTTGCATCGGGCCGCCACAGCGCGGGCACGCCGGGGTTTTCGGCAGGGTAAACCGGATTGACTGTGTTTTCCCCTTCTCCACCAAGTGGGTCAGCCACTGTGCCTGTTTCTGCATAAAACCCGCCAGTGTGGCCCGCCCCTGTGCAATGTCGTCCTGTGACTGTTCCCAGAGTGCGGTCATACCCGGATGCGTCAGCACATCCGGCAGCCCGGCAATCAGCTCCTGGGCCAGCTGCGTTGCATGCAGATTTTTCTTTTTTCGCATCAGTAACTGACGTTTAAACAGACCTTCAATGATGCCCGCCCGGGTGGCCTCCGTGCCCAGTCCGCTACTTGCCCGCAGCACTTTTTTAAGCTGCGGGTCGTGAATAAATGCCGCCGCATTTTTCATGGCCGCAATCAGCGTCCCTTCGGTAAAGGGGGCCGGTGGCCGCGTCTGACAGGACTGAACTTCTGCCCGGGTCACCGGACAGCGTTCCCCTTTTTTCAGTGCCGGCAGGGCCGTATTATCGTCCTGCTCCTGCTTTTCACCGGTAAACAGTGCCTTCCAGCCCGCCACCACACTGACCCGCCCTGTCGCCTGAAAGACCTGCCCGCCCAGCGTCAATGTCACGTCAGTCACATCCGTTTCCTGCACCGGCAGAAACTGCGCCAGATAATACCGGCGGATCAACTGATAAACCCTCAGTTCATCCGCCGTCAGTTTTGTGATATCAAAGGGATGGCGGGTCGGAATAATGGCATGATGCGCGGTGATTTGACTGTCATTCCAGACACGGGAAAACGTGCTGGCATCCAGCGGGCTGATAATCGGGTTCATTGCCGGATCGGTACGGGTCAGTGCCGTGAACACGGCCGGAATATCCTCCCGCATTGAAACCGGCAGATAACCGCAATCCGTGCGCGGATAAGTGGTCGCTTTATGGGTTTCATACAACGACTGGGCGATCGTCAGCACCTGACCGGCCCCCATGCCCCACTGGCGGGAAGCCACCTGCTGGAGTGTCCCCAAATCAAAACAGAGCGGCGGCGGGGTTTTCTCCCGCTTCTGCGTGAGTTCAGTCACCACAGCATCTTGTGCCTGCTGACAGCGCTGAACCACACTATGAGCGATATCTTCCTGAATACAGCGTTTTTCTTCATCACAGTTATCGGGTGCCGGCAGCCATTTAGCCCGAAAGCCCATGTCCTCTTTTTGCAATGTGGCCACCACCTGCCAGTAGGGCCGGGATTCAAACCGGGCGATGTCGTTATCACGGTTCACCACCAGTGCCAGTGTCGGCGTCTGTACCCGTCCGATAGACAACACCTCACCAAATCCCTGTGCCTGTGCTTTCAGGGTATACAGGCGGGTCAGGTTGATGCCCATCAGCCAGTCCGCGCGTGCCCGCCCCAGTCCGGCCTGCCAGAGTGACTCGGTGTGCTCCCCCGGTAATAACGCCGACAGTGCCTGCCGGATACTGGTTTCATCCAGCGCAGACAGCCACAGCCGCCTGACAGGACCGGTGAAACGGCAGAATTCCAGCAGTTCCCGGGCGATCACTTCTCCTTCCCGGTCAGCATCGGTGGCAATAATCACTTCGTCGGCCTGTTTCAGTAGCTGCTTAATCACCGCAAACTGGTCAGCGGTTTCTTTTTTCACCGCCCATTGCCATTGCACCGGCAGCACCGGCAGGGGGTCCATGCGCCATGGCGGACCGAACTGTTCACCATAATGTTCGGGTGCCGCCATCTCCAGTAAATGTCCGATGGCCCACGTCACAGTCACCCCCTGCCCCAAAATACATCCCTGTCCGCGCTGTTTCGCCCCCAGTACCCGGGCGATATCGCGGGCCTGAGAGGGTTTTTCACATAAATACAGCGGCATATCACGCTCTCCCGGTATCCTGAGTCACCGTGCGCCGGAACGGTGAAAAATCAGAGCGCAACCGGCCTGACAGAATATCGGGGTCCGGTTCACCCAGCCATTTAATGGCCTCAAGGCCGGCCGGCGTTTTTTCCTCAATATCCGCACGGGTCACCTTCAGGGGGCGGTAAGAACGCACCAGACCATAAATCTGGCGGATAATCCGGCTGCCGTTATGCAGCAACGCATCCCGCTCTGAACGGGAAATAAAACCGTAATGAAAGGCCTGAAAGGTTTTCATCGCCAGCTGGTCGAAACCGACCAACAGCCAGACACAGCGGTAACCCAGCGGGGAGTGACTGTAGACCCCGATATTCAGCGGTTCAACGGAGGAAACTGCGGATAACGTCACCTGTGCCGGCAGGGCATTCAGCGTCTCCTGCAAGGTGGCAATACTCTGCTGAAGAGTGGCCGAGGCCGCCACCAGGGCCTGCTCCAGTTTCATCAGCCAGCTGTCAGCATACGGGTTATCGGCAGCCGCATCCTCGCTGATAGTCCCCGCCCGTTTAATGACCTGCGGCATGCCGATAATGTCCGGGTATTGACGGCGGCCGGTGACGTCTTCTTTTTTACGCCCTGCCCAGAG
>NZ_NIBU01000122.1 GCF_002632485.1 Xenorhabdus innexi
TCTTCCGGTCTACTCGCCTTGGTTAAATAAAATAGAACGGCTATGGCAATCACTTCATGAAACGGTGACACGCAATCATTGTTGCCAATTTATGTGGCAACTTATTCGTAATGTGAAAATTTTTTTGAAAAGGGCTTCGTTAACAACTTGGAAAGAAATGAGAAATATCAGAGTCTCACCATTATGACAAACTATTTAGAAATGAGTTTTTCATGAATAGAAAAAAGGAACTCAATGAGCCCTTTTTTCCTACTTTTTTATTTCACTACAATTTAAATTTTAGCCCTATGGGAGCATCGTATAGAGTAGATCTTTTCACTTCAGTTTTACAACCTTTTTTCTTAATTGCCAATATATATGCCTGCCTTAAATTTTTTTCCATTCTTGGATCAAATAACACTCTGTCTAATAACTTGGCTGGGTCAATGTCAAATTGGAAAATATCACTAATGCTGGAATTGTCATCACCTGAATAAATTAAACGAATTTCGTTTTCGTGTTTGAATTCTGTTCGTTTGTATAAAAGTGATTCAGCGATACCTGAACCATTGGCATTGAATAAATCGATTGATTGAAGTTTTTCTAGAAGATTTTTTTTTGAAAGATAAGAGACTTTGCCTATAAAACATTTTAAATTATGGTACTTCGGCTCTGCTGTTTGAAGTGCGGTTAATAATTTTCTTGGGGTAGTTGAAATTCTTACACCATCTTTATCATGGGAGTATATCCGCCACATTGCATCAGTTTCACGGTGAAATGTCCAGCATTGACCATAAATGGAATCTTTTGCGGCAAATGATCCTGTTTCGCCGTCAGAAGTTTCAAAGGCACAATTTAATAAAGCATTCTCAAATGGATCATCCCATTTTTTTGGTTTTACTAAGGTTAATTTCTTTTCTTCGAGTAATTGAAGGAAACGATGTATTGGCATAATTCTATAAATAGGCTTATCCAATAAATCTTCTGTTAAATTAATATAGTTGTTATAGCTCATTGTTTTTGAAATTTTATCCTGTTATTTAGCAAATTTCACAATCAAGTAGTGGGAGCAACTATTGCTGTCAGCTTCCCGGAAGACACAAGGGGCAGCAGGCTACTGGATAGTTTTATAATCAAAATGGGGGTGACATATTGAAATTACGCTCTTTACACAAGCAATGCAGCCGCTATCTGTTTCTCAAAGGCATTGCGCTAATCGCATTAATGTAGCCTGAGATCCGCTCATGGCACAAAGCAGATTGCCAGATTACACGAAATAGTAAGCCTTTGTTTAGACTTGTTTCTGATTTTGTGTAATCACCCATCATAAATAGATAACTTCATATTATTTTTCATAGTGTTAAAAATTATAGCTAATTTAATCCGATATACTTTATATAAAAACACTATGAAAAAACTACTCGAACTACGCCAACAAAAGTCCGATTTAACCCATCAAATGCGTTCGCTGCTCACCCAAGCTGAAAACGAAAAGCGTTCACTCAATACCGATGAAGCCAAACAGTTCGACGATCTGCGCAGCCAGTCCGACACGCTGAATACTGAAATTGCCCGTTATGAAGTATTGGCTGATGAAGAACGCAATCAGGCAAAAGCCCAGCCGACCAGCAAAAAACTCAGCAATGATGAACTGCGCCACTATGTTCTGACTGGCGAAACCCGCTCTTTATCCACGAGTGTTCCGTCTGAGGGTGGCTATACCGTTATTCCTGAGCTGAACAAACAAATCATGCAACAACTGACTGATGAGTCAGTTATGCGCCGTATTTGTACGGTAAAAACCACACGCAGCAACGAATATAAACAGTTGGTTTCAATCGGTGGCGCAGTCGTAACACATGGGGAAGAAGGTAAGGCACGCGGTGAGACTGCCACGCCGAAGATGGAAGAAGTGAGCATTAAGCTGTTCCCCATCTACGCCTACCCTAAAACAACCCAAGAGATTATCGATTTTAGCGATGTGGATATCTTAGGCTGGTTGACTGCTGAGATTGCCGACACTTTTGTCGATACCGAAGAAACGGATCTTGTGAGCGGTGACGGCAGTAAAAAAGCGAAAGGCTTCCTGTTTTATCCCCGTGATACCCAAACTGACAAAGTTCGCGCGTTTGGTACATTGCAAAAACTGGAAATTACCACACTTTCCGCCGATAGCCTGATTGACCTGAAATTCTTACTTAAAAACAAATACCGTAAAAATGCCGTCTGGGTGATGAATTCCGGCACAGCCGCGCAGGTGCAAAAACTGAAAAATGGCAATGGCGATTATATCTGGCGGGAGCGCTTACAGGCGGGTGATCCCGATATGCTGTTGGGCTTGCCTGTTCACTACCTCGAATTTATGCCGGAAGGTGTGATAAGTCTGGGTGACTTCAAACGTGGCTATTTCATTGTTGACCATGAAACGGGCATTCGTACCCGCCCTGACAATATTACCGAGCCGGGATTTTATAAGGTACATACCGATAAATATCTGGGGGGCGGGCTGGTGGATTCCAACGCGATTAAGGTACTGGAAGTGAAAGCAGCCAGCAACTAAGCAGAAGGGGTATCGCGCCCCTTTCCAAGTATTGGAGTCCAGAAAATGAAGAATGATTTTGAAATCCGCACAGCCTCACTGTCTGCCAGTGATAAGAAACTGACAGGCTATGTCATTAAGTGGAACAGCCGATCACACGTACTGTGGGATGAATTTGTCGAGCAGTTCGCGCCGAATGCGTTTAACGCCAGTTTAGCGGCAGGAGTTGATATCAGGGCGTTGTACGAGCATGACCCTATAAACCTGTTAGGCCGTACCACGTCCGGTACATTGCAATTGAGTGAAGATACTACCGGATTATGCTTCGAACTAACCCCACCAGATACGCAATTAGGGCACGATGTATTAACACTGGTTGAACGCGGGGATATACAAGGCATGTCCTTTGGTTTTCGTGCCATTAAAGATCAGTGGGATACAGGTCAAACACCTTATATCAGAACCGTATTGGAGGCTGAATTACGGGAAATCACCATAACCAGCTTACCGGCCTATCCTGAAAGTGGCGTTGAAATTGCCAAGCGTTCACTGAATGCCGCTAAACTCTGCCCTGTGGACTTGCGTCATTACTGGCTGCAACTGTCTGAGGTGTAACCATGTGGCCTTTTACACGCAAATCCCCTGAAACCCGCAGCATGACGCTGGAAGAATTTTTTTCTCTGGCAGGCATGGCTAATACCAAATCGGGCGAGCATGTTTCCCCCTCCACGGCGGAAGGCTTACCTGCTGTGATGAATGCCGTTACGGTGGTTAGTGAAGCGGTGGCCTCCATGCCTTGCTATCTCTATCGGGTACAGCACCAGAACGGCAAAGAATCCCGCGAATGGCTGAGCGATCACCCCGTTGATTATTTGTTGAATGAGTGCCCGAATGACTGCCAGACTCCCTATCAGTTCAAGCGAACCTTGATGCGTCATTGCCTGCTGAATGGCAATGCGTATGCGGTGATTGTCTGGGGGCGGGATGGTCAGCCACAGTCATTACACCCTTACCCGCCGTCAGCGGTCGTACCTCAACGATTATCGGATCAACGATTCGCGTACATCATCACCGAGCCGTATAGCGGCAGGGTTAAAACCTATTTACAGGAGGAAGTGCTGCATTTGCGCTATGCCACCGAAGATGGTTTTTTGGGGCGTTCTCCCGTCACCGTTTGCCGTGAAACATTGGGCTTGGGGCTGGCACAACAGCGCCACGGCGCAAGCATTATGAAAGATGGCATGATGGCGGCGGGAGTAATCAAAGCCGCTGACTGGCTGGACGGAATCAAGGGAAGTAAGGCACTGGAAGCCCTCGAACGTTATAAAGGTGCGCGTAATGCCGGAAAAACACCGATCCTTGAAGGTGGGATGGAATACCAACAGCTAGGCATGAGTAACCAAGATGCGGAATGGCTGGCCTCCCGTCGATTCACCATTGACGATATCGCCCGTATGTTCAATGTCAGCCCGATCTTTCTGCAAGAAT
>NZ_NIBU01000123.1 GCF_002632485.1 Xenorhabdus innexi
GAGGGCTTCTTTTTGGGCATTTGTCAGGGTAATTTTCATGGACACAATCTTGATCTGATAGGAAGGAAAAATCAAGCAGCTTCAATTACGATGGGTATAGATAGGCTTTGTTGGATGTCTGGGATTGTTACGCCGAATAAGGCTTATCGTTTTCGATTCAAACCTGATAGTTCAAATATAGAAGAATTACGCCCTGTTTCAGGTGGATTAATGAGCTATACGCTATTACCAGAAAAGGCCATTTATTGGTTGAGTGAAACACCAGAAGCATTGCAGGCTTTAATGCACTGTGTAGCCGGAAAGTGGGAAGGGGGAAAAGGTGTTAGCGATTTGATCGATGAGGCAATAAGTAAATTACCCAATTTATCGTTACCACAAATTATTACACCTAAGTTACAAAATGAATTAAATGATGTTCCAGAAAAGACACTTGATATCTCTGATTTAAAAAATAGCGAAGGATTTAATGATATCTCTTTGATTTTAAATGGAGAAAATACAAAAAGTGAAGTTGATAAGGTTCAAGAGAATATTCAGAATGTAGAGATCATGTCACTTGGAAGTGCATTTAGCAAAGTTAACTCAACGGAGAAAGAGTTATCAGGACTGGAGGATACTTTTTCTACTGTAAGTGCAGAAGAATCTATCAGCGATGATTTGAAAGCCGTAATGACACTTTTAGACATCAAAGAAGATATTGAAACCCAACACAATCATAACATTAAGTTATCATTTAATGATGTTACTGAACATCAATTTGATGATAAAGTAAACTTAAGTGAAGATAAAATGTATGATAGTTCACTTATAGAAAATAAATCAATTGAAATTATTGGAAAAAATGTAATTCTTGTGGGGGATGAGGATAGAAACACGGAAGAAGAATATATAAATATGGAAAAGCAAGAGCAGGGGGAGGGAGTACCACTAAAGATGAAATTTTGGCAATGGCTTAAACAAGGATTGCAGGCTGAACAGATTGAATTTAATACAGCTAATGCAAAAATACATTGTGTTGCAGGTTTTTTATTCTTACAGACACCTGCTATTTTTTTCCTTTTTTTACGTCAGCATCCAGAATTACCAGTCGATCATAAACAGCTTTTATCTGCGTTCGAATCATTAAATGTACATCGGGTCGAAAAGAAGGGTAATAGAAGGAAGCGTCATTATACTTGTAAGATCTACCCTAATCCTATTAATGAAGAGACACGTAAAAATAATAAATTTATACGTGCCAGTGGATATCTAATTAAATTAAGTTTGATTTTTGTGAGAAATCCCCCTCCAGATAGCTCTTATGTTGATTTTACCTCAGAGTAATATAAGTATGATATTGAATAAAAAAGAGGTATGAGAACATATTTTATGAAAAAAATAATGTCTTCAGTTCAGGGAAATAATGATCCTATTTGGTATGAATTATTGGATGAATATTTTTATGCAAAGGTTTTACGTCCCGATACTGAAAAGACGTATAGTAAGATGGTTAGATTATTTCTTCATTATTTAAAAGAAATAGAAAATATAAAAATCACACCAGAGAAAGTAACTCATAAACATGTTTTACGGTGGAGAAGGTATGAATTAAACGTTAAAAAAGTTGCTGAACGAACTTGGAATACAAAAGCTAGGCACATGCAAGTATTGTATAGCTTTTGGATAAAAAAAGGGTTGTTATTTGGAATAGAGAATCCATTTTTTGATAGCCAGGTTGAACCAGGGATGAAAAGGAAAAAAATTTATACAGAAGCGCAGGTTCGTACTATGTATCGCGTTTTTGAGAGATTCACTCTGCTAGAGAAAGAAGCATCGCTACAGCAGGCGACCTATCGTTGCTGCGCATTATATCCAACGCGATTTTGGCTTGTTGTAATGGAGACATTTAGATTAACGGGAATACGCTTAAATCAATTAGTTCACATTCGGTTAAACGATATTGATTTTGAAGAAAATTCAATTACCTTACGTAGCGAAAGTAGTAAAAATCATCGTGAATATCAGGTAGTTTTATTGGGTCTATTAAAACCATGTTTGCAGAAGTTGATGGATGAAATGGTATTAAGAGGGGCTATGCCTGATGATATACTTTTTAATGTGCATCGACTTTCAGATAGAGAAGTGGATAGAGAAAAAATTATAGATAGCCAGCCTGTGAAATCATTTTTTCGTCGTTTTTCTATAGAATGTGGTTTTCCTGTCAGTCCTCATCGTTTTCGCCATACATTAGCAACAATATTAATGCGTCACCCTGAACGTAACATGCAATTAACAAAAAATGTGCTGGGGCATCGAAGTTTGTCCTCTACGATGGAGTATATAGACCAAGATCTTCACAATATGCGGCATATGTTAGAGCATGAATTATCTGGTTATTTGGGAATGGGGCTAGGTGGGGAATATGAACGCTTGACTGTGATGAAATAGACAAAATAATTAAAAAAAATTTACATAGAGTTGACGAATGGTTTAACTCTATGTATAACAGATATGAGAAAAGGAGCACTTGATGCAACAAGTGCCCTTTTTGAAACTAACATTCAACCATGCGAATATCTACTAAATGGGCATGATTGAAAGCCAGTTTCCTAAATTTTTACTGCTCGTTGATTTTCTCACTTTCAACGTTCAGGCTAGGAAATTTGGTGCCCGGAGGCGGAATCGAACCACCGACACGGGGATTTTCAATCCCCTCGTAAGTTAATAAAATGTAAATCCCTGCTAATTTGACAATTTGTACACTTAACTAATTGAATTTATTGAGTGTACAAGATGATAATTCTTCCCATAATTTCCCCCAAAGGGGGCGAAGGCAAATCAACCCACGCGGCTAATCTGGTCGGCTTTTTTGCCGATGCCGGTTTTCGCGTTCTCCTGATTGATGCGGATTATTCGCAACCCACGGCCAGCAGTATTTTTCCCCTGCATTACGAAGCCCCCGCCGGGCTGTATGAATTGCTGATGCAGACGGTGGATCTGAACCAGTCAGAGCAGATCATTTCCCGTTCAGTCATCAATAATCTGGATATCCTGATCTCTAACGATCCCGATGAGCTCCTGCCGACCGCGATGCTGCATGCCCCCGACGGGCGTTTACGTCTGCGTAATATTCTGCAACATCCCCTCTTCAGTCAGTACGATATTATTTTCATTGATTCCAAAGGGGCGACCGGCGTCATGAGCGAGCTGGTTGTGTTGTCGGCCACGCAGGATGTACTGGGGGTGATCAAGCCCATTTTACCCGACGTCCGCGAGTTCCTGCGCGGCACCCTGCGGATGCTGACCCGGCTCCGGTCTTTTGAGCACTACGGGGTCCGGCTGCCGGCCATTCAGATACTGGTCAACGGGATTGAAGGCACCAATCTTGACCGGGATACACTGAGTGAACTGACCGATATTATCGATAACCGACGCTATGATGCCGCCACACTGGGTGGCCGGCAGGTTTACCGGTTACTGGACACCCGGATAGATCTGCTGGATATCTACAAACTGGGGCATGTCCGTGCCCAGCCTGTGCACCGTCTTGAATATAAAACGGCCCGTAAAAGCCCGGCGGCGGCGCACACCCTGCACGCCCTCGCCTGTGAGCTGGTGCCCTTATGGGCGGAGAAGTTCGATGCCGTATTGGTCGAACAACCGACAGGAGACGCACAATGAATGTTATCTGGCGGGCGGTCTGCTTTCGTTATGAACGTGTTGAATTACTGTTCAGTGATGATGAGTGGTTTGTGTTTGTCGATGCGCCGGATCGGGAAACGGCGCAGGAGAAACTTCAGGTCCTGTTACCGGCGGTGCTCGGCGTGTCTGCGGACGAGGTTGAGCACTTTTATCCCCGCAATGAAGCGGAACTGCGCCGGCAGGCGATGTGCCCTGATGCATCGCCGGATTTGGCGTTGCTGGAATGTGGCTGGGAAAATAACCAGCCGCAGTATCTGACCCGTGAAGAGGTGCTGTTCTGGGTCTCTTCGCCG
>NZ_NIBU01000124.1 GCF_002632485.1 Xenorhabdus innexi
CAAACTGAACTGTTCAGTCGGTGAGGTGGCGGTATTACGACAGGGAATGTATTGTTGTTTTCGGTGATTCTGGATCACCAGACCACAACACTCATGAGGATAATCCGCTTTGGCATGATCAAGAATGGATTGAATTATATAGGGGCGCATACGGGCACCTTAAAAATAGAAAACCCGCCTTACAAAGTGATCAATATAAGGATTCACCTCAAAAGCGGGTTATTGAGTAAATATCGGATAAATTACATATCTAAATTTTCCAAATAATATTTGTCAGTATTGGGATCATAGCGCACCAACGCATTGAATTTTGTTCTTAGAGTTGCACCAAAACTATTCTGAGCATCAACATATCCAATGAAATTAAATTTACACTCTGCGGGTTTATACGACTCAATATCGTAGTAACTGGCAAATTTAGCAGTTGATGGGGCTTTTAAATGAGATGATACGAATTTTTCAGCATAAGAATATGCGGTCTTATCATCTGAGCAATAATCCATCTTAGATGTTGGGGAACGATTGGAACACGAAATGAAAACGAACATAATAACAATAAAGCTGATACCAGCGATAAGCCACTCAAACCCTCCATAGCCTAATACTTTAGAATCACTTTGCTTGGCATTAGCTATTCCGGGGTTCGGTTCCTTTTTTTCTTGTCTCGTTATTTTCTGAGCTAAAGGAGTAATTATTTTGTATCGAGAAATTTCACCATCATATTCCCATATGGCTATCCCCTTTTCCTCCATTTGTTCTAATAACAAAACGGCTCTATTATAGCCTATACCAAGGTAATCTTTTATTTCATCGATAGATGTATATTCCTTGGTTACTGCATACTCAACCGCATCATAAAATAAAGGATCAATAGTCTTATCATCGGCTCCCATTAGAATGCCCCCTATAACACCAATACATCAACAAATATTAACCCTTAGCTCGCTTAATATCCAGATACTCCATTACCTCCTCAGCAATGCCGAACCGGGAAAACCCCCGAACGGTAGTTGCGTGTTTTCCCCGTACCTTAGCTTACAGTCGCGCATTAATCCCCCGCAGACATCCCGTGACGGGTCATCCGTCGGGTTGCCCTCTTCATCAAAATAACGGGTGCCGGTGTAGTTGCACGGGGATTGTCGATATTGTCCGCGCATACACCAGGTACAGAGGCTGTGAATTTGTCGGGTGGGAATTTGAATGCCTTGCAAATCCGCCGGGGACGACAGGGCAAAATGCACTTCGGTATTGTCTTCCTGTGTTTTGCTGTCGATATAGAAAACATCAATTTTTTCCTGTGTCGGGTCAGCGTCCGGGTTGCCGTCGGGAAAGTTACGGGCATCCAGATAATGCACAAAGGTCATATGAAGTGTCACGCGGGCCTGCACCATATTCTGGTAAGCCAGACATAAGGCACTGATTGTGCCATCCAGATTCGCTACGCTGAGTGTGGGTGAGATTGCCCGGCCGTCACCACTGACCTCCAGCCCCTCGATTTTCACCGGCCACGGTTTGTATTCCACCCCCTGCCACCAAAGGGATTTAGCCGGCAAGGCGTCCGCATTTTCCAGCTCCGCTTCGGTGTAGGCAATCGGGTGATGGTGAAAATACAGTTCAGGGCCGCCAAACGCTGAGCCGTCAACGGCAAACAATAAAACCTTACTCCCCGGCTCCAGTTGTTGGAGATCACTATGGATTGTCATATCCCCTCCTTTTAAGGGTGATAAGTGCGGGTAAAGGTCACGGACAGGGTGAAGTAGGTTCCGTGTGCCTGTAGGCTGAATTTTCCGGCCTGATACAAGCCCAGCTCCGCTAACGGATTGCGCCATTTAAAGGCACGCCAGCCCTGATGCTCGCGCAGAAACGTCATAATCGGTTCGATATCCGCCAGAACACCAACAAATGACAGCGGCCAGCTTTCCCGCTGGCTGTTGATCCCATCCCCGCTGGTTTGCTTGTAGCCGTCGCCGAACTGAACGGTGCGCACCACCGGCTCAAACTCACCGGCTGCGCCCACCCGTGCCGGAAAATCAAAGGTTTTTATCATCGCCGTCCTCCTTTAATCGCGACACTGAGTTCACCGCCCTGACCGAGACTTTTATGCAGCAACGTCTTAAAGCGCTGGTCGATGAACTTCGCAATATCCTGTCCGGCGGATTCAAACCCACTGGTGGTTTTCACGTCGTGATTGCCGTCAGACTGGATCACGATACTCACCTGATTGGTGGTCTGGTTGCTCGTCCCGCCTGACGCCTCGACCCCCAGCCGCCCATCTGAGCCACGTTTTAGTGGAAGAATGGCTTCCGGTCCCGCTTCCCCCATCAAGCCGCCGCCTTTGGCAAATTTAAACAGGGTCGGGCTGCTGATAATCTGCCCGCTGTACTGACTTAAATCCGCTGACTGGTACACCCCGCCTTTTGCGTTCGCAATCGGACTTTTCCAGACATCCGGGGTCAGGGTTGAGCCAGAACCGATGGACCCCATACTGCCCCCGGCGGAGGCTAGCGACTGCGTGCCCATACTTGCCATGCCGCCCCCGCCAAAGAAGCCGGAGATAGCCTTGGTGATCAGTGCCTGCATGGCTATACGCATGAGGTCCTGAATAATGGATTGTGCCAGTGAAGCCGACAGTTCCCGCATGGACTCCGAGAACGACTTACTGCCGGTCAGCATCCCGGTCAACGCATTGCCGGTTCGCTGTTCGACTACATCCAACAAATTCAGTTGCATACGCTGAAAATCCCCCTGTGCCCCGTACAACTCTTTCGCGGCGGCCAGTTGTGCATCCCGCGATCGCGTTCCGGCGGCGGTGGTTAACTGTTCGAACCGCTCTTTGCTGATACGGTTATTGCGGTAATAGGCCTCATACAGTGCGGTTTGTTCGGTCAGTTGGTTTTTTAACTGAATCACCGGATCGACCTCCCCGGTCAGATACAGTTGCGGGACAGCCAGCGCCCGTGCCTGTTCCGCTAATTTATCTTTAACCGACGTCTGATTCAGGGTCTTGCTGGCTAGCAAATATTCCTGCTCGGTCAGCAGGCGTTCAGCGTACAGTGCTTTCAGCTCTTTGCTGGCTTCCGCCTCCTGTCGGATAAGGGCTTTTGCCGGGGCATAGCGTTCTGCCAGTTCCAGCCGCTGTTTCTGGTGGTTTTCAGCATTCAGGGCTTTCAGGCGCTCAATCTCACTCTGGGACACTAAGCCGGACTTCGCGATATCGTCCAGTTTTCGCTGCACGTCTTTCTCATTCAGCAGAATACGGCCCAGACTGGTGCTGTGTGCCCGCTCAATATCAAACCGCAACTGCTGATACTGATTAATGATTTGGGTGGCGCCCTTTCCCTTGTCTCCATCATCCTCACCTGTCCATGGGGGCGAGTTGTTACCATCGGGTTTGGGTGGCTGATTGTATTTACCACTTAATAAAATAGATTCTGCGTTTTTGAGGCTTTCTTTTTTTGCTGCGAGGTCTTTTGCTATGTCTTCCAAGTCGCCTTGGTTTTTACGACGATGTTTTTCATATTCAGCCGGGCTTTCATCAAGCCAATCTGCAAGAAACCCTAATCCGCTGTCTCTTATGCCTTCCATGTCAGCTTGTCGTTTTTGGGAATACCTTACTGATTCTCCATAAAGCCTTTTCTGCTCCTTTTCTAAAAGCTGTATATCCTCCTTAAGATCATCCATGCGAATTTCTAGTTTGATTTTTGATAATTGCTGCAATTGTGCAATTGTCTCTACTAGTGGTACATTCTGCATTTGATAACCTCATCAAGCGAGCTTGAAAACCATTAAGTTTTATGGTTAATTAGCACACCGTTTCAATGACCATCAGATACCCCTAATTTTTTATGTGGAAAGCGCCAGCAGTCAAT
>NZ_NIBU01000125.1 GCF_002632485.1 Xenorhabdus innexi
TTTTGGCTGGAAAAAGCACAAGCATATTTATGCCAGAACGCGTTCAAAACACCACAAAGAAAATCATGTAAAAACAAAACATTGGATGCGTGTTTTGAAAGGCTTAATTCTTAAGAGCCTGTCTATGAGTTATGTATAGGCTTTTGAAATAAAACACCATTATCAGGTATTAATTGTACGTACCGAACCAAGGCAATAATATCTGTCACTAATTTAAGATCATTATTAATATCTTTTTGGAGTGGGCAAAATCGACGCTACCGTAAATATATTCTACAGTAATACTACTACAGTAGGTTTCACTTAATTATTTTATGAAAAGTTAGGTTAAAGTTATTTAGGGATCCTCTTATGAAGATATACAGATACGCTGTATTTCCAATAACTCTCCGAGTGGCTTTACTGTTCCCTGCAATAACTGTTGACGCAATCGCAGACTCATCATGCGGCTCTCCGAATACCAATACCTCTATTTCCAGACATGAAACATCCCCCTGTAATCTCTCACAGAACGAAAACCTTACTATCCAGAGTAACAGCTCAATTGATGCACCTATGGGGCAACCAAGCGGGAATGATGCCTACGGTCTGAAATACAGTGCGGTCAATATCGGCGTTAATAATAATCAGGCCTCAGTCATATCTGTTGATAACATTAAAAATAGCGGCACTCTGGATGGAATGTCTGGGATAACAGTAACTTATAGTGGTTCTGTTGAAAATCTATTGAATTACGGAACTATAAGCGGGACAAACGGAACGGTATGGGTTTCTGGTCAAATGACGAAGTTAGAGAATCATGGCTCAATTAACTCCAGCAATAATCTGTCCTCGTTGAATGCAATACAGATACAACCAGCGAGTAAGTCAGATGATAATAGTCAATATGGACGGGTAGATACAATTCTAAATCAGGAGACAGGTTCTATTGATGGAATATCTGTTGGAAGTTCAACACTTAAGCTTCTCCATAATTTAGGAACATTAAAGTCTCAGGATAAGAATGCTCTTTCGAATTTAGCAACGTTTTCTATTGATGCTGGTAGTAATATCGGCACTTTTAGTAATAGTGGAACATTACTTGGTCCCTACCACGGTGTTCTGGTTCAGAATGGGGGATACTTAGAAAATCTTTATAATAACGCCGGTAAGAAGATCAATATAACAGCTGAGCAGAACGCAGTTCAGGTCACAGGGGAAGGTAAAGCTCTATTAGACGCTAATCCTCACATCAGGCCATCCAGAATTAAACAGATTACCAATGCTTCCTTACTATACGGAAAGCAAAGTGGAATCTCTATCGACGATAAAGGCACTGTTGATACCATCACTAATTTAGATGGAGCTGTAATAAAGGGAGATAAATTTTCGATAAAGAATAGTGGTACCATCACCAACGGTATTCATAATTCAGGTGAAATTGATGGCGATATAGAGCTTGGCAGTGCCACTCTTTATATTTCTGGTCCAAAGGCAACCCTGAATGGCAAGGTATACGGAGCAAAAAACTCGATTGTTACCATTGGAGGAAAAGGTACTTCAACAGAAAATTCGGATCTTACCTATACCCACGACATGAGTGTTGACTCTGTCAGGATATTATCCGGCAGTGTATTACGTCTGGGAGATGGACATAAAACTGGAAATATTGCCAATGATATTAATAATGCAGGCGATCTTTATTTTAACCCGAGCGATAAAGTTACCTATAGCCACATAATTAGTGGAACCGGTTCTGTTCACCAAGCAGGAAATGGTATTACTACCCTGACTGGTCTCAATACTTATACTGGAGCAACAAGTGTTAAGGGAGGAACTCTTATCGTTAACGGGCAACTCGGTACAACAGCATCAACCTTCGACGTTAAAAACGGGGGAACTGTTGATGGTACAGGTCTAATCAAGAGCACAACGACGATTGAAAACGGCGGCCGTCTTGTCGGTCATCAAGATAATACTTTGACATTTGGTAACGATCTTATTTTTAGCAGCGACTCAAATGTGGATATATCTCTTGGGTCTGAAAACGAATCCATTCCCTCATTATTTGATGTTAAGGGCAATCTGACACTGGCAGGAACGCTTAATGTCACTGATCTCGGCGGTTTCTCTGCCGGTGAATACGATATATTCAGCTATCATGGCAAATTAACCGATAACGGCATGACTCTACTTACAAATGGAAAACCGGGTTCACTCTCTCTCAATACGTATAAAGACAATAAAATCTCTCTTATCAACACTGCTGGTATACGCCTGAATTATTGGGATGGCGGTAACCCCAGTAAACACAACAACGATGCAATTGATGGGGGAGATGGTATTTGGCAGGTTGGCGGACAGAATAATTGGACATTAAAATCAGGTAACCTCACTGGAGAACGTAACTCCAGTTGGAATAATAATATCGACCAATTTGCCATCTTTTCTGGAAAGGCAGGAAAAGTGCAGGTCGATAATGGCACTGACCATGTCACTGTCAATGGTATTCAATTTAGCACCAATGGTTACACAATCAGCGGTAATCCGATAACTTTGAAGAATGATCTAACAGGCAGCGCTAAAATTCGCGTTGGCACGGGAAAGAAATCAGCAACTGATATGGTTGCAACGATTGAGTCAGACTTAACGGGCTCGGCTAAGCTTGAAACAACGGATTATGGTAAGTTGGTTTTGACAGGAAAAAATAATTACACCGGAGGTACAAAGATAACACGAGGTATTCTTCAACTAGGTGATGGCAGTACTAAAGGGAGCATTTATGGCGATGTTACTACAGAAAGTGAAGGAACTATTATATTTGACCGTTCAGGTAATGTGACCTTCAGCGGAAATATCTCTGGTAAAGGAAAACTTGTTCAAAATGGTGAAGGGATCCTTGCCCTGACTGGCACTGATACTCATACAGGTATTACCGAAGTCCGAAAAGGCATATTGCGTCAAGGTACAGAAAACACTTTTAGTTCAGCTTCACCTTATACAATCGGGCAGCACGGTACGCTTGATATGGGCGGGTTTAATACGGTAATTTCAGCCCTTAATAATAGTGGAAACGTACTAATGGGCGGAGATAACAAAACTGTTGGACATACACTAACTATCGCGAATAATTATAACGGAAATAACGGCACTGTAGCTTTATCGACGGCACTGGGTGGAGATGACTCAAAAACTGACAAGTTAGTGATAAAGGGTAACACATCGGGTTCAACGCATCTCGTGATCAAAAATACCGAAGGAAATGGTGCACTGACGAACGAAGGTATAAAAGTTGTTGATGTAAAAGGAGTATCAGACGCAGTGTTCACTTTGGTTGGTGACTATAGTTATAAAGGAGAGCCTGCTGTGGTAGCTGGAGCTTATGCCTATCGACTTTATAAAAATGGCACTGATAATTCTGATGGAAACTGGTATCTGAGATCGTCACTAACCAGCTCAAAACCCAATCCAGAACCTAACCCTACCCCTAATCCCAACCCTAACCCAGTGCCTGCAGGTTTCTATCAGGCCGGCGTTAGCGTTTATGAAGCCTATGGCCGAGTTTTACAGACTCTAAATGAACCTGACTCTTTACGAGATCGGGTTGGAGGTTATGACAATAAGCTACATAGTGCAAATAGACCCAGAAATGCTAATGATGAAGACAACACTAATGATAGTAGAAGCTCTATACCTAATGGAGTATGGGAACGAATAACAATCCCCTCTCTGTCAGCATAGTTGTCACCCTCATTAACAACGCTGATAGAGAAAAAAATGACACGTATTTCACCTGAACGTAAATCTGCCGCACTGGCTAAATTGCTACCACCGTACAACATGACTGTGACTGCGGTTGCACAAATG
>NZ_NIBU01000126.1 GCF_002632485.1 Xenorhabdus innexi
TATGCCAGAACGCGTTCAAAACACCACAAAGAAAATCATGTAAAAACAAAACATTGGATGCGTGTTTTGAACGGCTTAATTCTTAAGAGCCTATCTATGAATTGCGTATAGTAATTCAGATTGAGTCTATTTGCTGTTTCTTGATTCAAGAATACGCATCAACGTTTTATATTCAGGTCTAACCTCACCATAAACAACATCGCCATTAGGGTATGTCATAAATGGTCTGTCATTGTTCTTTCTATCAGTCCAAATTGAGAGCATTTGTTTTATATATGTGTAATTTAGGCTAATGTTTTTAGCCGTTCCTATTTTATACGTTAGCGGATCATCTTTCCCTATAAGGTAAAGTGAATTCTCATTGCCACTTGAAAATCTTTTTCTTAGAAGGGGAAATAAAATTATTTTTTCATGTAAATCCCCGTTTATTTTTAAATAACCGCCATCGAATACTTGTGGTGCATTACCATCAAAAACAAATGTCGTATCAAATCCAAAATTATCTTTAATAAGAGGCGCAATTGTTGACGTATCTTTCAGCTTCACTTCGAAAGTAATATTACTCAGTTTCCAATCACACTTCCCCCCTCCTTCCTTAGGGACACTGACTTCAACTTGATTTGACTGACCGGTGGATAGCGGGTAGGTGGCACGATGAAAACCCGGCACAGAGTACGACTTCATATTCGCGGTTCGGCGTTCTTTGCGGCAAATTTTAGAACGATACATGGCTGAAATAGGTAAGGCGACCAACTCATCAGGGAGAGTTGCCGTAAAATGAACTTGCTCTCCATTAATCGGTGGCGAGAATGATCCGCTTTGCGCGCATCCTTGTATAAAAAACACAGCAAGCAGGGAGGATAATGCGCTTTTATTACACAGAAATTTCATGGGTGCCTTCCTTGTATCGTTCAACCGAATTTACTCTGACAGTCCCTAAATCAAAGTAGGCGACTGTCAGATAAGTCTGAGTGACTACATTTAGTCTATAATTTATCAAAGTCTGGATTTACATCGCCATTGTATATTATTGTTCCGTCAGCACACTGAGCCAGAATTTTGCCCCTTCGTTTTCAGCGAGCCACAATCCCAGCAATTCCTTATGTCCTTCGATATTAATGCCCAGTGCGATAAAGACCGATTTATTGATAATTTGGCTATCCTGACGGACCTTGACCACCAGACAGTCCAGATAAACAATCGGATACAAACTGTCCAGTGGGCGGCTCTGCCACTCAATCACTTCGGCTTTCACGGCATCGGTCACTTTTGCAATCAATGACGGCGAGACATCCGCATCATACAATTCTTTGAAAGCACCCGCGATATCACGCGTGGTCATTCCTCTGGCGTACAAGGCCAGTATCTGACTGTCCATGCCCGTAATCTGTGTTTGATTTTTCCTGACAATTTGGGGTTCAAACGTGCTTTCACGATCACGGGGAATTTGCAGCGCTAAGTCGCCGTCTTCGGTCAGTAAAGTCTTCGGTGAGTAGCCATTGCGGGTATTGGAGCCTGATTTCGGTTGGTGTTTTTCATGACCTAGATGGGCAGCCAGTTCAGCCTTAAGGGCGGTTTCAACGGTCAGTTTTTTGAGGAAGCGGGAGAGCTGGCTCAGATCTTCGGGAGTTTTGAGATCTTTAGCCAGCTCAGTAGCCAGAATTTGTAACTTTTTCTCGTCCATCTTTTCACCTGTTTTAGTTGATAAATTAAACACACCAAAAACAGGCAATTACACAAATTCAGGGACAGGGTCTAACCGGGTTAATGTATTAGCCCGGTTACACGGAGAAGGCAAGCGCAGCGCGTCAGTGATACCCTAAAAATTCGCGTCTAACTATCAAGCGAAGCAAAAAACTCAAAGTGGTCATTTTACCACTCTCCGTAAGGGTATTTTTTCCCTTTGATAAAGTTTTTGATACGTTCGGAATATTCACCATAACCATCAGGATGGTTTGTTTTATCCCGGCAAATCGTCATGTTATCACCAGACACCGATTCACCCGTGGCCACTAAAATATTATCACCATTATTTTTATCATAGCCCCGTAACCAAGCTTTGGCTGTTCCGCCGGGAGCTAATCCGATAAAAATTCTATCTCGATAGAATATACGATCTTTAACTAAGTGCCCAACAGAAGGCTCACGCATTAGTTGTCTTACATCTGGTGTGAATTTAAATAGTGTTTGATAGGATTTTTTATCAATCACTGAATCCCAACAAACTGTCAATGATAGAGGCAAGGCTTCACCATGGTTTTCAATAACATCGGATACTCCTCCAACACGTTTATTCCAGGTGTTCACACTTCTATAATCTGAATTAGCGCCATCATTCATAAGTTTTTGTACAATATAATTATCTTCATCCAAAAACTGGACAAAGCTAATACTCGCAGGGAAATATTCTGGTGTATTGATTTTAAATTCCCACCGTTTATAAGGCAATGGTTCACTGTTGCGTACAATGGGTTTGTAAGTCACTACCCGCTTTCCTGATGAATAGGACACTGATGGATACGACTGACAGGCCGTTAACCCAAATATCATGCCTGAGCAAAGTAACAAAGCTAATGTATTGTTGTTTCTCATTCTGAAATATCCTTGCCATTATTATCAAAAATAGTTCTACGCCAATTACTATTAGGACGATTTGCATAAGCAATTTCCGCCGGTAAAATATCCCCCTGCATTTTATTATCTTTTGTTTTTGTATTGTTCCAGTTGGCTGAAAAGTGACTATATTTAGACCATATTAATGTCAGTTCTTCCTGAGTAAAAGGTTCAGGTTTCTGTCCCTGCCTGACAGCCCGCCCCTGAGCAATCGCTTTTTCTGTTATAGCCTGAAGTTCCGCCGGAAGTTGATAATTACTATCTTTATCGCTTGGCTTATTAAAAACCAATCCCGCTTCTTGTGCGGCATCTTGCATTACCAGCATACCCGTTTTGGACCAATCATTTTTGATGGTACGAGTAAGAGCTGCGGCTGCCACCACATTGATTGAATCCGATCGCCTGGAATATTCTGAACTGTCATCGCGCCATGTGATGAGCTTAACATTTTCATCTGTGATTAATGAACCAATGGTCGGGGATTTTTTTAACTGAGCCAACTCTTTTTGAGCATTTTTATAAACATGGAGATGACTATCTGGAGGTACTCCAAACCCTGATACTTGCATCATCTTCGGTCGAGTGATACATAAATTTTCATCACCCACAGGCTCATATCCGCCACCAACATCCGCATGTGCACCGGGTAATTCAAGTTCAGGCCAGTGAGGTTTTACACTGTTTAAAGAGAAATTATAACGGCATTCATTTTGCGCGGTAATATGGAAAACACTTTTTGCAATATCAGGAGATAAAAATATATTAGCAGGTCCCGTCACAGAAGAATTATGGGGATTGAGCAGATTGTTCATTTCAGCAATTGCGGTAACTGTATCATAAATACCTAGAAAGCGGGTTTTACCTGTAGGATAGTTAGATTTTTCCAGATACCTACGGTTAGCAAAAAAATCATTTAACTTGCATTCACATAATAAGTGCAACACCGTTATGAACGAAGTAAACGAGTCGGTATGCCTTTAAATAACTCATTCGGTGTTTGATAACCTCGCGTTTTTCGAGGACGTTTATTTAATCGATTTGCCACGAGATTTATCTCCAACTCTGAG
>NZ_NIBU01000127.1 GCF_002632485.1 Xenorhabdus innexi
GCAAAAGCCTGAATCCCTATCTGCCCCAAAATCTGCAGGCTGACCCGCAACGAACCGAAGACCCTAACACCAGCTTGGGCAAAAGCACTGACGCTAAACCTTAACGAGGCAAAAGTCTGAATCCCTATCTGCCCCAAAACCCGCAGGCTGACCCGCAACGAACCGAAGACCCTAACGCCAACTTGAGCAAAAGTACTGACGCTAAACCTTAACGAGGCAAAAGCCTGAATCCCTATCTGCCCCAAAATCTGCAGGCTGACCCGCAACGAACCGAAGACCCTAACACCAGCTTGGGCAAAAGCACTGACGCTAAACCTTAACGACGCAAAAGCCTGAATCCCTATCTGTCCCAAAACCCGCAGGCTGACCCGTAACGAACCGAAGACCCTAACGCCAACTTGAGCAAAGGTACTGACGCTAAACCTTAACGACGCAAAAGCCTGAATCCCTATCTGTCCCAAAACCCGCAGGCTGACCCGCAACGAACCGAAGACCCTAACGCCAACTTGAGCAAAAGTACTTAATCTGACTCTTAAAGATACAAATATCTGAATACCTAGTTGACCAAATATATTTAGACTTATTTTTAATGAGCTAAATATACGTATACCTAACTTACCGAAAATATTAATCCTCATACCCAATGAGCTAAAAATATTAATAGAAAGTGCGGCAAATATACGAACACCTACATTCAACGAACTGAAAATCCTTATACCAACATTACCGAAAATCTTTATTTTAGCATTGATATTAATAATCAATTTATCTAACAATTTGAAATTGTTTGTTATATTTCCAGTTACACCAAGATTAACAGCACTATTCTTGCTGGATGAATTTACTTGGCTGATACTTTGAGTTATTTGGGTAACATTAACTGATTGGCTGGCAGCACTTACCTGCATCATTTTTGAAGAATTCTGCTGCTTCGATACAGATTGCTTAATTGTTTGATTGTAGGTTTTTAAATCGGCACGCATACGCGCAGTTTCCTGCGCATACCCGACAATAGGTTTTAAACTTTCAACGGTTTTATTGAGCTTTTTAAACTGATTATGAATTTTATCTGTGGTATCCACCAGTTTTTTCTGTTGCCGCTGAAAAGATTTAAAGGAACTGGTCAGCTTCCCGACGGTACTCAGTACCTTACTAAGCTGTGACTGTATATTACTCATTCTCTGCACCACTTCTTAAAATGGCCCGATGTCGCCAGTCCAATAATTCCGACAGTGACATTTCATCTGTATCTGCCGGTCTCCAGTGAAAAACGGTGGCAATATCTGCCACCAGTTCATCAACGGTTAATCGTTCTGGGAATCGGACTTGACCGACTTCGGCAACAAAAAATTGACTACCTCCACACTGAGATTAATCAGATCACCGGGTGACATTACCAGTAGGTCATTCTTGGTTAATGCAGGTGTGGTAACACGTGGCAGAACCAGCAACATAGAATCCACATCCATTTCCAGCAGTGCCTGCAAACGAGCACCGCGCAGCGCACCACTGGTAGGTTTACGTACCGTCACTTCCGTGATTTTTCCGTTGCCTCGCGCCAGTGGAGCTTCCAATTCGATTGTGCGCAGATCTTCATTTTGAGTTTTCAGTGCTTCAGTCATAATTCAACCTTGTTTATCCGAGTGAAAACCTGTCCCATTACGAGACAGGGAATAAGTTTAAAATTTACTAATTAAAACAGACCAATAGCACGACGATGCTGTGCCAGACGATCTTCTCCGCCCACTTTCTCAACCATGTTGACGGTGTCGATTTCAATCAGTTCTTCGCCATCCCAGGTCAGTTTGAAGTAAGTGTTTTTCGCGGTAATTTTGGTTTGAGTGTTATCACCCTGCTTATAAGTACCGTGATCAAATTCCTGAAAACGGCCACGCATAACAACTTCAACTGCAACCACATCACCTGTGTCTTCGCGTTCAAAAGAGCCTGCAAAGCGCAGCATGACACCATCGACCTGAGCGATGCCCCACTGTTTGTACAGTTGGGACTCAATACCGCCCAGAGTGAATTCCGCATCCAATGCGCCTTCATCCAGACCCAGATCCACCATTGCGCTGCCGTTCATACCAGCACCACGGTAGGCTTCCAGTTTGCGGCTCAGCTTAGGAAGAGTCAGCTCTTCGACAATGCCCTGATAGTTGTTGCCATCGTTGAACAAATTCAGATATTTAAGTTTGCGAGGTAATGCCATCAGTTAGCCCCTTATTTATTGATACTTTTTGCGAAATCCATCAGGTAACTATCTGTAATGCGCTGGCGTAACATCATGTTTTCCAGTGGCGGTACAGGGGTATAGTCGTAATCGATGGTCAGTTTGCCTGCTTTCAGGGTGTCTTTATCGTTGATTTTGTCGTCATACCAGCAACGACCGTCAATGATGTAGCCGCCCGCTTTCAGTTCACGGAACTTAGCATTGATGCCTTCGATAATGTCGCGTACCAGCGATGGGGTCAGCGGTTTGTCGATTGCCCACATATGCGCGTCAGCCATGGTGTCAGCCAGTACCTGAGCGGTACGGGTGTAGCTTTCGAATGGGAACAGTGAGTCCTCAGAAGCAGAGCCAGCGCAAGTGCGTGAACCCCAGAAACGAAAACCGTTTTTGCGGATCAGTGTTGTGATGTGATTCTGGTTCAGCAGATCAGCCTCAGTTCCAGTCGCTTGCAGATCCCAGAAGACATCAGCAGATAGACCCGTTACGCCGTTAACACCCACATTGGATAGGGTTTTGTGCCAGCCGGTTTCTTCGTCGATTTTGGCACGCAAGCCCAGTGCATAAGCCGTCGCAGGTGCGATAACTTCACCTTTGTTCCATCTCAGGAAATCAGGCCAAATTAACATTACCTCACGCTGACCGAAGTTTTCACGATATTTGATAACTTCAGAGATATTTTTGCAGCCATAAGCGCTGACATATGCCATTGCTTTCAGTTGCTTAGCAATAGCGGCGAGTTCAGCAGCAACTGGTTTTGAGTCCAGACCTGGAACACCCAGAATGCGTGGTTTAACACCGAGCTGGCTTTGTGCCGCCAACAGCGCCTGCATACCGGTTTTCTTACCTTCATCGGTAACACCACCGATGATGTTACTAATGGTTTCTTCTTCAGATTTGCCTTCTTCCACACGAACAACCACAGTCACAGGCAGAGCCTGAGCAGCGATGGCTTTCAGAGATGTAGACAAAGTGCCTTTTTCCCCGGCCTTGCCACTGGCGCTCATAACGTCAGTAATCAGGACTGGAGTATTTAATGGAAATGTTTTTTCGTCTGCGTCAGGAGCAGTACAAACCATACCTACGATAGCGGTGCTAACGGTAGTGATGGTACGAGTACCTTCGTTAATTTCCTGTACACGGACTCCGTGATGATAATCTTGTGCCATATTAGCGTTCTCTCCTGTTAAGGTGTGCGCTTATATTGGCGGATTAAGACTTTAAAATCATGTAGTTAGGGGTGTGTGGTGGAAGGTACAAATTAGCTGGAATATTTTTGTTTTAAATCAGTTTGTTGAGATTTTAGATATCCAAATAAAAAAATCCGCCTCAGAGGCTATTCAGTATTTTTTCTGCGCAGCAGTAAGACAAGGAATGCCAGATTGACGAACTGGAGACTGGTATTCAAATCTCCCTCGCAGTTCTTCCAC
>NZ_NIBU01000128.1 GCF_002632485.1 Xenorhabdus innexi
TGAAAGACTTCTCGACTGATATCACTGGCATAAACTTTTCTCATTCCAGTAGGTTACATGAAAAACTGTTCAGGGTGAAAAAGATTCTGAATAGCCTCTAAGAATGCCAAGATTCCGAAATGGTACTCGAAAAAAAATCACACCCATTCAAGCACAGAGTGAATGGCAATAACATTAATTGTATAAATTTCATCGTCATTTTAGTGACTCCTGATTATTTTTATCGTTTTTCAAAATAACGCTGTAATGATACTGAACCTTTTTCATCTTTTCTAGTTACTTCCAAAGTAGTTGCTAACTGGTTATCTATCTCCATCAGATAATAATACTTACTAATTTTTTTCTTCCAAACACAGCAGCAATAGATTTAGGAGCTGTATCTAAAAATGATAAATCCTCATTAGGTCTTTGATATTTTTGATCTGGAGGGAGAGCACATAATTCTCTTAATCTCTGATCAATATAATTTGCATATAAAGCACTACCGTGATCCAACGCGCCTAAACTGCTTTTATCAGTAGCATTCTCATTATTATCTGGGTATAATGATTTAATTACTGTTTCTTTCAATCCCGCCACTTTAAATTGCTCATATTGATTAATAAATTCCGTGGTGCTATTTTTCGTCTTTTCACTTAATGATGGTAATAGGTAAAGTTTATGTTTTGATTCCGAATAAGACTAAACATAAAAATAAACTAAATTTCCATGATGTAAAAAAGGCTCATCATTACTACTAAATGATTTAAAAACTTTTGCAACAATTCTTCCAGCAAAAAGTGCCGAGTTCGGGTACCATTTAGATGCCTCTTCGGCAATAGGACTATCAAAAAGTTCAATCGCTATTCCAGAATAAGTATCTCCGACTTGGAATGCAATATTGTCCATATCCTTGTTAAAAGGAACAGAATCATCTTCATTGACATGGCGATAATGTGCAATTTCAGATATTTCTTGAACTGCACTTTTGGTTAATGTACGTGGTATACCATAAGTATAAAGGCAAGGTTTATGCTCTTTCAATTGTGCGCTATGAATTAATGCAAGTGCACCACCTAAACTATACCCACAGACAAATAACTTCCTTCCCTTCACTAATTTAATAATATGTTCAAATACACCTATCGTATTCTCAAACCGTGGAACTTTTGATTGATTTATAAGATCAAAACCCGACCAAAAACCTTTGTACTGACTCAAACTTGATCCGTTAGTCTCCCTCACCAATCTTACTAATACATTTAAAACTACACTGACCGTCTCAAATGTGCCTCATTTTAAGATTCAGTGAGGAAGTGTTTTTTAACCAGAAAATTTAATTCTCAATACCCTTTCGTCGTGAAATATATCTTCAGAGTATCTGTGTCAGAATGGAGATTCTGGATACCGACCACGGGTTGATGGGAATCCACCAAAGCCTTCATTTATTGCTGTATTAATTTCTTTTTTAACAATCCAGTCTAGATAGTGAATATACTGGAACGACTCCTTAAACAGACCGATGTCATGAAAACCTTTGCTTAATTCGGAGTACGTGGGATTTCTTCCCAATTCAACCATCAATCTGGCTGTTATACTCTCTACTTTGTCCAATTCGGGCATAGGACTATTTGTAATAGATCCTTGACTATCGATATGAGGTAAAACGTTTGTATGTTTGATCATATTTCGGAATGAGTCGTCTGCCGCCTTGTGCAAGTCAGCATTCATTGGATTATTTCGACTTTTTCTGTACTGATTACCTTTTGAGTTCGAATAGAGTGTCTGATTTAGCTGAATGCCGGCACCATACTCACCGTTCCTATAATATGTTCCTTGTAATTCACGGTACAAATCGGCAGACGTATCAGTATTGTTTCCCTTATTGCTGCTACCTGTTCCTATATGAGCCCGGTGGGAATCATGCTCCTCATAATATGCTGGTAATGCCCCCTCGAGTGTTTTTGCCAATTTACCATCGCCTCGTTTGAGTGTCGTCACTGCAGCATAGCCGAATACGTGTTCTGACTGATGACTCTCATGCCTGCCCGGTTGCTTCCACATGGTATGGAGGGCGTTCTTGTAGTACTTATCGGTCAGGCGTTTTCTTTCTCGCTCTCTACAAGCATATGTTCCCAAGCCTTTAGAATTATGTTTTGTTGGCTTAGCGGCACCTTGCTGCGGCGGAGAGTCATTTTTTCTCTTGGTAGGTGCCAGTCCGGCTGGGTCCTGATAGGTTATAGGGCTATTCCGAACCATCCTGAACAGATTCAACCCATCCACCGTACCCGCCGGATCGGCTGAAAGCCAGCACCCTGCCCACGGCTGATAATAGCGATAACCGTAGTAATACAACCCGGTCGCATCACGTTCCTTACCTGAATAACGTACGGTTTTGTAGTCCGCTTCAATCTGGCTGCGCGCTTCCCATACCGCCGTCCCACCATATGGATAGTACTCTTCCTGACTGAGGATATTCCCATTCCCATCGATCTCCAGCCCGCTGCTACCAAGCAGATTATCGTAACTGTAGCGCGTCTGGTCGTTGCTGATAGTCTCCGGCTTCCCTACACTCCAGTGTAGTACCCTAACCTGAGCACAACCAGCCTCACCTACGGTGATACAGATTATTGACAAAGTGCTGGTTTTTTATCCGGCACTTTGCTTTAATCAAATTCCGTTTACCCGACGGAGCTTGCCGCCATGTTAAGAATGCCCCCTCCCCAGACGTTTCCTCCCGAAACCCTCTAACTCGATGACCTTGTGCCCAAAAACCATCTGGTTCGTAAAGTGGATGCGGCGCTGGATTTCGAATTTATCCGTGACTTAGCCGCCCCGTTGTATTGCCACAATAATGACCGCCCCGCGATAGACCCGGTGATGCTGATTAAAATGATGTTACTGGGCTATTTATTTGGTGTGCCCAGTGAACGCCGGTTGGTGCAGGAAATTCAGGTCAATATGGCTTACCGCTGGTTCTTACGGCTGGGGCTGACCGACAAAGTCCCGGATGCATCAACCCTCAGCCAGAACCGGCGTCGCCGGTTTAACCATTCCTATGTATTCCAACAGATTTTCGACAATATTGTCGAGCAGGCTATCGGGAAAGGTTTTGTCGGCGGCCGGGAACTTTATACGGACAGCACGCATCTGAAAGGCAGTGCCAATCCCCATAAATCCGAGAATATTCTGCGCCCCGTTCCGCCGGGTGTTTATCTGGACGAATTGGAAAAAGCGGTGAATGAAGACCGGGCTAAGTCCGGAAAAAAAGCCTGAAACCAGTCCATAAGGAACGGCAAAGAAAGACTAAAGTCAGCACCACTGACCCGGAAAGCGGATTTATGCACCGGGCGAACAAACCGAAAGGTTTTTTCTATCTCGACCACCGTACCGTGGACGGGAAAGCCAATATTATTCTGGACACTTATGCCATGGCGGGCAATGTTCACGACAGCCAGCCCTTGATAGGGCGTTTGAAGCGTCAGCTGGCGCGTTTTTCGCTGAATCCCCTCGCTATCGTCCTAGTACTACAGCCGTACGCCCCATTGTGGCATGATAACCCCTGACATTTTTTCCTGAACAATACGGGGAGGTGTTCAATGCACTTACCTATCAACACGT
>NZ_NIBU01000129.1 GCF_002632485.1 Xenorhabdus innexi
GAAACTGCGGGTGCAGAGCGCCGGCGGGGCAATTTACCTGAAAGCCCGTCAGGCTTTTCCGCCGACCCGGCTGCAATTGCAGGACAGTGAAAACGGGGAGATTATCCTGCTGGATATCAGCACGGCGAAAACGGCCCCGGATGAACCGGTTCGCCTGCGTTACCGGGATGAAAAGCAAGCCGTGTCCGCCGAAAAATCCCTACGTCAGCGCAAAGACTCATTATCGGCCCCCGTGCCGGTGGTGTTGACCCGCCATGCCGCGCAGCAGCTGTATGCCCCGCTGCGCACGGTTGAGCCGGTCACCGGCATTCATCCGGTCAGCCTGCATTTAGCTGACACTATCACCACACTCTATCCTGCCGAACCGATTGACGTTGCGCCGCTGGCCGGCTGGCGTGTGCAAAATCATACCGTGGTGGCGCTGAAACTGCGCAATACGGCCAAACGCCTGCTCACGCTTGACCCGCGTGCCTTGCAGGGGCAGTTTGTCGCCGCGACATTCCAGCATCGCTGGCTGGGGCGCGCCGGCACACCGGAAGATACCACGGTGTTGTATCTGGTGGTCAAAGGACAGCCGGAGAACGCGTTTCTGCCTGAGCCGGACGTGGTGAAAGCGGGAGGCCATCATGCAGATTAAATCCAACAGTCTGGTGAAAATACTGGTGCCGGCGGTACTGCTCGCCGGCGGATTTATCGGTCTCAGAAGTTGGAGTTCAACCGATACGGTCGCGCCCGCGACAGCGCCCGACAATGCGCTGGCCACCCTGACACCGGAGGAGTTGCAGGCACTGGGCGTTGGCGGTGATACACCGGAAGATACCCTGCGAACACTGGTCGGCACCCTCAATAAAGTGCGGGCTGAGCAGCAACGGTTAACCCGGCAGAATGCCGATATCCTGAAAGAAAATGACCAGCTCAAAAATCAGCATCACGATGTGGCCGGTCAGATAGACGCGGCGGTTGCGGCTATCCGGCAGGAAGATGAACAGCGCCGGCGCGACTTACAGTATGAACAGCAGGGATTACTGGCGCAGGTGGATTTACTGACCGAACGGCTGAATGCAGCCCCGCTGACGACACCCGACAGTCCGGTCCCGACGGGGACGGGCAATTATCCCTATTCAGTAAATACAGGCACAGGGCAGGATGACCTTATCTGGATAACGCCGGCCGATGAAAAACCGGCAACCGGGCCGGGCCTCGGCCAGGGCAACGCTCCGGCACAATACCCGACCTCATTTTTAAGTGAACTACCGGTGGCCGGACAAAATCAATCCCAACCGGTTTCGCTTCAGAATGCCCCAAAGGACGAAAAGCATAAACCGGTCTATACCCTGCCGGAAAATGCCACGTTAACCGGCAGTCAGGCGATGACCGCGTTATTAGGCCGGGTGCCGGTTAATGGCACGGTGACGGACCCTTACCCGTTCAAAATTCTTATCGGCAAAGATAACCTGACCGCCAACGGCATTGAACTGCCGGAGGTGGAAGGAGCGGTGGTGTCCGGCTCAGCCAGCGGGGACTGGACGCTTTCCTGCGTGCGCGGTCAGGTCAATGCCATCACTTTTGTGTTTCAGGACGGCACGGTGCGCACCCTGCCGGGCAGCGGGCAGAAGACCGGCAATATCGGCTGGCTGTCCGATGAAAACGGCATTCCCTGCATCAGTGGCGAGCGCAAATCGAATGCCGGCACCTATCTGCCGACGCTGTTTGCCCTCTCCGCCATGAACTCGGCCGGTGATGCACTGAACGACAGCCAGCAGACCGCCCAGACCAACGGCACCGGTGGTCTGACCACCGCGTTAACGGGCAGTGCCGGACAAGCGGCTCTGGGTAAAGCCCTGTCCGGGGGTATGAAGGACATGAGTGACTGGCTGAAACAACGTTACAGCCAGACCTTTGATGCGGTGTATGTGCCGCCCGGTGCCCGTGTTGTGGTGCATATCAGCCAAAGTCTGGCGATTGATTACGAAACAACAGGTCGTAAGGTGCGTTACGGGTTCAGTGAACCTGCCCAACAACATCAGGAAGCGTTAGATTAATGGATATATTTTCTTCTCAATGGCTGTTCAGTGCCGGTCAGCCTTATTGCCTGCGGGTCAGTATCACACCCTGTTCTGCCCCCGTCCCCGTTCAGCTTGACTGGCGGCCTGTGCGTAAAAAAGCGCGGCGGTTATATCTCTCCACCGGTCCGGAAAGCCGGGAACTGGCAGACGGTGAGGTGACCGTGTTTCGTCTGAGTGAAAGCCAGTGGCAGACGCAGGTTGCCGGTCACGCAGAGGCTCAGCCTGAAAAGTGGGAAGTGCTGCCGTTTGCGCTGTCAGAGCTGGCCGTGCACCCGGAATTTGCCACCTTTGATTTTCTGGGTATGACGGAGACTGACGCATGCGAAAACTGAACCGGGTCTGGGTGGTGTGTCTGGCCGGATTGCTGGCCGGCTGTTCGACATCGAAAGACGCTTTACTGCCTGCCGGTGAACAGACGGTGCTGGCGATGTGGCAGGGAAACCAGGCCGGGCACCGTGCCGCATCAGCAAGGCAAGTGCTGCGCCGGGCATTAACCCCCGCCGGGCGGCACCGGGCACCGGACGCACCCTATCACTACAGCCGTTCAGCGGCACAGGAAATCAGCCGGCAGTTTCCCCGTTTACCCAACCCCGATATGGTGATGTATGTCTATCCGCATCTGGTTGCGGGTAATACGCCGATACCGGGTTACAGCACGGTATTCCCGTTTTACAGTCAGGTGCAGTATGCCCTGCCGGGTGAACGCACGGAGGCACACTAATGAAAAAACTCAAGCCACTGAACCGCCCCGGCCAGCTGCGTGAGGCCGATGAAGCCGCCGTTTATCAGGCCAATCCTTCTATTATTGATTACCTGCCCTGGGTGGAATATCTGGAAAAAGAACAGTGTCTGTTGCTGGATGACGGGATTTCCGTCGGGGCGGTCTACCGCATTGAACCCATCGCCACCGAAGGCCGCCCAGCTGAGCGTTTGCTTGAAATCCGCGACCAGTTGGAAGATGCGGTGCAGGACAGTCTGGAAGAGGATGATATTTCACCGTGGATGGTGCAGTTCTTTTGTCAGGATGACGATGAGCCTGACCCGTATCTCCATACCCTGCGGCACTATGTAAAACCGTGGGCACAGGGCACTGCCTTTACCGAGGCCTTTCTGGCCGAATCGGCCCGCCACCTGATCGGTATTGCCCGGCCTGACGGAATATTTCAGGACAGTTTAATTACCGGACAGCCGTGGCGGGGGCAGCAGCGCCAGACCCGCATGGTGGTTTACCGCTGGCTGCCGGCCCACAAATCATCGCGCCACAACGTCGTGTTATCGCCGGTGGCGGCCCTCAATCAGGTCTGTGAACGACTGGTCTCATCACTGGCCGCCGCCGGTGTGACAGCCCGCCGCCAACAGGGAGAACAAATCCACCGCTGGCTGTTACGG
>NZ_NIBU01000013.1 GCF_002632485.1 Xenorhabdus innexi
CGTGGTTTTGATTTATTGTTTGGCGACGATTATCAGATCATAAATGAAGCCTTTTTTCTATCTAAAAATAAACGGTTATTGCTTAAGATCCTGTCTATGATCCTGTTATAGCAAAGCCTCCTTTTGGAGCTGGTTCAGTTTTTATTAAGAAATGCAACAATTGGTCTGAATTACAATCTCATTATCAATTATTTAAATCACAATACAAATCTACAGCTTCAATTGATTTTCTGGGAATGACTGAAACATATTGTACCTCTGAAGGAATATCGCTGCTTAATCAGCCTGGTCAGAGTATGTTACTGGAAGAATATATTCATGGTGTTGAAGGTACTGTTGAATGTGTAATGACCCGGGATCAAACTTATCCGGTTTTAATAAATGAAAAGCTGATTCTGACTGAAAAAAATAATACGATATTAGAGAATCTACTTATTTCTCCACCTGTTTCATTTACAGAAACAGAACAGGAACAAATCAGAGATTATGCGATAGCCTGCATACAAGTCGTCGGGCTGAATTATTCCATTGCACATCTTGAATTCCGAATGTCGCCTGATGGCCCGGTAGTTATTGAAATTAACCCAAGACTGGGTGGTTTATTTGTCAGTGCTGCATTTCGTGACATTGCAGGATTAGATCCTTACCAGCTCTATCTTTCTATTCTTTTGCATGAGAAAGATATTGACACTCAGATTAAACAAGGCCAAAAACAAGTTATAACAGGCAAACAGCACTACTCGATGTTAGCTGTTTATCCTGAAAATAGCGGTCATTTTCAAAGGATAGAGAATATTGAGTATATCCAAAACAATCCCTGTATTCTCGAATGCCGAACTCAGCCTGTCGGCTGTGATATTAATGCAGAAACAGAAGAGCATTACCTGCTTAGGTGTTGGGCGAAAGTTGATGATGCTTCACATGCCCGTGCATTGCATAATGAAATAATACAGTATGTAAAACCCATTATTATTCCAATTTCATAAGGGCTACTACTCATGCGGATCACAGAAATTTCGACACAATTAGCGAATAGTCATTATTGCCACATTCCATATTTTTCGGAATTGATTTCATATGATGAAGATGAGGCTAGAGTATTTAAAAACAGTTGGAATAATTTGGTGCTGGATCAGAATTTTAAAAACTATACTCATAGAGAGAGGCGTATCCTGCGTTATCATTATCATCCGGGTATGGAAAACCCGCTTCAAATTAATCGTGATAGTGAATATCGTTCCTCCGTAACTTATGATGTTGAATACACAAAAGGCTCAAATAAACTGAGTTACTCAGAGGAGCATTTTATTCACCATCCTATTATGCAACATGTTCTCTCAACGGATATTGCTATTTTAGGTGAGCGATTAATAAAAGGTCATCACTATTCGATTGATATCCATCAATTTAGGGTGAAGGCTACGTCGGGAAAAGAGAGTCCGACAACCTCCGGTATTCATCAGGATGGACAGGATTGGATCTTTATGCATTTTATTCAGAGCCATAATATTGCCCCTGTGATTTCTGAAGTGCATAAAAGTGGTGATGAAGCGCCACCTTTACTACAAACGGTAATGACACAGTTTCTGGAAACGCTCACAATAGATGATAAACAACTTTATCATCGGGCTGGCAATGTTCGGCAAATATCTCCTGCAACTGAGGCATTTCGGGATTTATTACTGGTCACTTTCCGGCAGTTTCCTGAGCAATAAGAGAGCTAATAATAATGTTAAGTCAGGAAAATAGTTTGGATTTGCGATTATCTGGTCGTAATGCTTTATCTATCGTGAGTGCAAGATTTGTCTCCGATTTTGGCGCATTTCTGAATATGGTGGTGTTATCCACCTACGTTTATTTACTCAGCAATAGTGTGATGCATGTCAGTATTTTTCTGGCCTGCCGTGTTGCTGGTGGCGTTATTGCCAGTTTAATCGGGACACCTTTTTTTCGGCGATGTACGGGACGATGGCCGCTGGTTTGTTTCGATTTATTGCGGGTTATCTTGCTTTGCCTGTTACTGGTCATTCCGGCTTCACAACAATTATTGATCTTACCGGTGATTGCGTTTGGTATTGGGTTGGGTAACTCCATGTTTGCTATTGGGTTAAACAGCCAGCTTCCGCATTGGGTACATGCTTCACAACGCATATCAACTAACTCCTGGCTGACTTCCGTTGCAGCCACAGGTGCTGTACTTGGCAGTCTGGTTTCGGGTTTGCTTATTGCCAGCAGCGGTTATGAAATGGTCTTTATTGTCAATATCGTTACCTATCTGGTAGCGGCAATACTGATTATGCCGCTACGCTTTATCACCATACCTGAGCAACAGGTATCGCGGGCACTAAGTAATGAATGGCGCGAACTGCGGCTTGGATTACGCGGAGCACCCATGCTGGCAGGTATGTTACTTGTCACTATGACGGATACGCTGGGGAGCGCTGCCCATAATGTCGGTTTTCCGATTATTTCCAAGCTGATTAACCCCGATAATGCCAGTGTTGTAATGGGGTTGTTATTGTCGACATGGGCTATTGGAAAATTCAGTGGTGCCCGATTGGCAAGTTATCTGTTGTGTAGCCGCAATATTCTGAAAATGGAAAAGTTGTTCTTTCTTGGTGTTGCGTTGATGTCAACGGGCTTTATTCTGACGTTCCAGCAAACAGCGCAATTCTGGTTGCTGTTATTTGCTGTCTGGGCTGGAATAGGAGATGGAATTGCTGAAGTCAGTTTAATCTCCCGCGCGCAAAGTGAACCGGAAAGCCTGCGATTGCCTATTTTCAGCTTGCTGACTTTATTACAAATGACCGGATTCGGGATAGGCATGCTATTGGTTGCGCCGTTCTACGCCTGGCTGCCACCATCCATCGTTATTGTCATATTCCACGGTTTGCCGCTGACAGTATTGGTTATTATCCTGCTATGGGGGCGACGATTTACAACCAATAAGGTGTAAATTTGATAATTACGCAAATACCCCTGCAAATTCAGCAGTGTTCCCGCCATTGAATTTCCCTGCTTTTGTCATGCTTAGAACAATTTTATTTGCCCTTTTTCAAGGGCAAATTTTCTGCATTTGCATGTAATCAAGGAAAGCTGTGGCTGAAGATAGCGACCTCGAAAAAACCGAAGAACCCACGCCCCATAAACGGGAAAAAGCTCGAAAAGAGGGGCAGATAGCGCGTTCGAAGGAACTCACTTCTATCCTGATGTTAGCAGGAGGTGTCAGTCTGCTCTGGATGAGCGGGCAATCGATCACTCACGAACTTTCATTGATGGTATTCGAAGGATTCAACTTTGACCATAACATGGTCAGTAACGATAAACAGATGGTACAGCAGGTCGGGCGTTTGTTGAAACAGGCAGTCTGGGCTGTATTACCGGTGTTTACTGGTCTGGTTTTGATTGCGCTGAGTGCACCAACGTTAATGGGTGGGCTGATATTCAGTTCAAAATCCATCAAATTTGATCTGACCAAACTGAATCCGATAGCTGGCCTGAAAAAAATCTTTTCCATGAATGCGCTGGCGGAGCTGTTCAAGGCAATTCTGAAAGCCTCATTGGTTGGAGGAGGAGCCGCTTTGTTTATCTGGGCAAACTGGCCTGCCATGCTGTATCTGACCACTCAGCCACCGTTGGTGGCACTGAGTGATGCCATGATGATGCTGATTTTTGCAGGCTATATTGTTCTGTTTATGCTGATACCTATGGTGGCGTTTGACGTTCTTTATCAGATCCGCAGCCACCTGAAAAAACTGAGAATGACCCGTCAGGAGATCAAGGATGAATTTAAGGAGCAGGAAGGAGATCCACATGTAAAGGCCCGGATTCGCCAACAACAACGTGCGGCTGCCCGTAAGCGCATGATGGCGGATGTACCGAAAGCTGATGTTATTGTCACTAACCCGACTCACTACGCAGTCGCTTTACAGTATGACAGCGAAAAAATGGGCGCACCTAAAGTACTGGCGAAAGGCGCCGGACTTATTGCTCTGCGTATCAAAGAGATTGGTGCAGAAAATCGTATTCCGTTATTGGAGGCTCCTCCGTTAGCAAGGGCACTGTTTCGCCATGCTGAAGTGGGGGGCTTTATTCCGGCAGCACTCTATGCTGCCGTTGCTGAAGTGCTTGCCTGGGTTTACCAATTGAAACGTTGGAAACGGGAAGGTGGCCTGAAACCAAAAACACCTGAAAATCTGCCAGTGCCACCCGCACTGGATTTTGCTGGAGAAAATAATCGTCATGGCTAATCTGGCCTCATTATTACGTTTATCAGGGAATCGTTTACCGGGGAATATAAAAGGTTCCGAGTGGCAAATGCTTGCGGGGCCTGTCCTGATCCTCATGATCCTGTCGATGATGGTACTGCCGTTACCACCATTCCTGCTCGATTTACTGTTCACATTTAACATTGCCCTTTCCATCATGGTATTGCTGGTGGCGATGTTTACGCGTCGGACACTGGATTTTGCCGCATTTCCTACGATTCTGCTGTTCTCGACGTTATTACGTTTGTCACTGAACGTCGCTTCCACCCGTATCATTCTGATGGAAGGCCATACCGGATCAGCGGCGGCGGGGCAGGTGGTGGAAGCTTTTGGTCATTTCCTTGTCGGTGGTAATTTTGCCATTGGTATTGTTGTATTCGTTATCCTGATCCTGATTAACTTTATGGTCATCACCAAAGGTGCTGGGCGTATCGCCGAAGTAGGGGCGCGCTTTGTACTGGATGGAATGCCCGGCAAACAAATGGCCATTGATGCTGATTTGAATGCCGGATTGATTGGTGAAGATGAAGCGAAAAAACGCCGTGCGGAAGTCACACAAGAAGCCGATTTTTACGGCTCAATGGACGGTGCGAGTAAATTCGTGCGTGGTGATGCGATTGCCGGATTAATGATTCTGGTCATTAACATCATCGGCGGCTTAATTGTGGGTGTTGCCCAACATAATATGAGTCTGGGCGATGCAGGGGAAGCTTATACATTGCTGACCATTGGTGATGGTCTGGTTGCTCAGTTACCGGCGTTGATCATCTCGACGGCAGCGGGTGTTATCGTTACTCGTGTTGCGACGGATGAAGATGTTGGTCAGCAAATGGTGACTCAGCTTTTCAACAACCCTAAAGTTTTGATGCTAAGTGCTGGCGTATTGGGTTTGCTGGGCTTAGTACCGGGCATGCCTAACTTTGTCTTCCTGCTGTTTACAGCTGCATTAGCGGGTGTCGGTTACTTTTTGCTGCGTAAGGATAAAGACCCGCTGACGACACAACACGAAGAAATGAAAGCGGTGGAAGAGCAACAGCAAACGGCCGAGGCTTCGTGGTCTGATGTCCAGCTGGAAGACCCACTGGGTATGGAAGTCGGTTATCGTCTGATCCCGATGGTGGATTTCCGTCAGAATGGTGAATTGCTTGGGCGTATCAGCGGTATCCGTAAAAAATTCGCACAGGAAGTGGGATACCTGCCTCCGGTAGTACATATCCGTGACAACCTTGAACTGGCACCAGCCAGCTATCGCATCCTGATGAAAGGGGTAGAAATTGGCCGTGGTGAAGCTCATCCGGGGCGCTGGCTGGCAATTAATCCGGGCGGAGCAGTCGGTGATTTACAGGGCGACCTGACAAAAGATCCGGCCTTTGGTTTACCTGCCGTCTGGATTGATGACAGTTTAAGAGAGCAGGCTCAGGTACAGGGTTATACCGTTGTGGCGGCGAGTACCGTTGTGGCAACACATCTTAACCATCTACTGTCTCAGCATTCCAGTGAACTGTTCGGCAGACATGAAGCACAACAGTTGTTCGAACGAGTCAGTCAGGATATGCCGAAATTGACGGAAAACTTTATCCCTGATGTTGTCAGCCTGACGACTTTACATAAAGTTCTGCAAAATCTGCTGGCAGAGCAAGTACCGATCCGTGATATGAGGACAGTTATTGAAACACTGGCCGAACACGCGCCGGTACAGACTGATCCTTATGAATTGACGGCAGCGGTCCGAATCGCACTTGGCAGAGCAATTGCGCAACAGTGGTTTCCCGGCGTGGATGAAATTAAGGTTATTGGTCTGGATGCAAACCTTGAGCGTATTTTACTTCAGGCATTACAGGGCGGCGGCGGACTGGAACCGGGGCTGGCTGAAAGTCTGGAGCATCAGGCCGCAGAAGCACTGGAGCGTCAGGAAATGCTGGGCGCACCACCTGTGTTATTAGTCAACCATGCACTGCGTCCGTTACTGTCACGCTTTCTGCGCCGCGTGTTACCCCGATTGGTTGTACTTTCCAATCTTGAAATCACCGATAATCGCCAGATAAGAATGACGGCGACAATTGGTGGCGCGCGTTAATTCTATCTCTTAATTTATGGTAAACCTCATTATTTTAAATGAGGTTTACCTATCATTATTTCATTCTTACTCTTCTGTTTTTTCTTTTATTAATAAAATTCCTGATATACGATAGTGTACTAGAATTAGCTATGTTCATATTTTAATAAAATAATAAGTTAAACTAAGTTATGATGAAAAAAGATAATATGTTTTCATATAAAGATAATCCGATTAAAGCATTTTACACAGATCAATATATCCGGGTATATCAGGCCTTTTCTGATTCAATTGCAGACAGCGCCACACAAAATAATACATTTGTTTCCCCACCTTTTAGCATGACGCGCATGACATGGATTAAACCCTCATTTCTATGGATGATGTATCGCTCCGGATGGGCGAAGAAAGATGAAGGGCAAAAACGTATACTGGCAATTGATATCACGCATGAAGGATTTAAAGAAATTATCCAGCAAGGTGTTATCAGTCATTATGATCCTAAAATGTCTGTTTCAAGAGATATATGGAAAGATAAAGTACAAAAAAGTGATGTGGTCATTCAGTGGGATCCGGAACGGGATATCTCATTAAATAAATTGGAACAGCGAACAATCCAAATAGGATTACGTAATCAGGCTGTTGAGAATTATGTTAATCGCTGGATTATGAATATCACGGATATTACTGATAAGGCTCATGACATACATGAATTGGTAAAAAATAATCAATTGGATATTGCTAAGAGTTTATTGCCAGAGGAAAGAGTTTATATTGGATAATTAAACATACAGCTAATGGAATAGAGACAACAATTTCTGTCTGTTAAGTCAACAGATTCTAAAGATAAAATAATTACCACTATTACTCTATTTAGTACTGGCGGTAGAGAAACCCGTCCCCGTAATGTAGCATTTTTATATATAGTGAGAGCAGCTTAATTCTGGCAATAACCTAAGCCTGCAAATTTTTGTGGGTTTATATGAATCCCACCATCAAAGAAAATCGGCCTCTGTTATGTCGTGATGTGATAGAAACTTTCTTTTTAGCTTCTTCCCACTACCTTTCATATTCAACGGGGGAAGCTTATCTATGAAGGCTATGGGGTGACGTAGTGTAAATCGATCCGAGTAGTGAGAGCCTCAAAATGATTTTTTTCTTACCCTGCACAGGGTATGAAGTAAAGAATACTTCTAGGTATTTACCCAATGCTATCCCACCAATGATGTTGAGTGTGGAAAAATCTTAAATTCGAACTACACACCTGAAATCAGGTAGTATACTTACTATCAGCAATTTCAAATAATGCAATACTTTACAAATATAACTAAAAAAGCATAAAGGAACTTTTGATGAATGTTTTAGATATTAAAAATAAATTGTTTGGGTGGAAAGAAGTAGATTTCAGTGAATACGAAAAAGTTTACTTTCATTTTGGTGGGAGTTTAGCCGGTCACCCTACTGTGCTAAAATTTATCCATGAAAAACACAATCTCAACGAAAAATATTTTATACATGAAGATTGTTTAAAAGAACATAAGGCTGCAATTTGCGTCTGGGATGATAAATATCTGGCAAATGATCCTTCACACCCATTGTCAGATAAAATGTCAATTGCAATACCAAATGATGAATTAATTATTCCATCCAGCAAAAAATCTCGTTTTTTATTGCCTTTAAAATCAAAGTACATATCACCTCTAAATCATAATAACATTATTAATTCGACCTTTAATTTCAATGCGAATCGTTCTTTGTGCTTAGCTAAGAAAATAACATCAAAATCCAATAAAAAATATAAGCAGAGAATAAATAATTTTATAAAATCAGGTGGTGAAATAATTGATGTTGATAAATTTAGCGCAAAGGAACTCACAGAATTTTATTCATTACTGGTTGAAAAAAGATGGGGGGGGGTTGGCTTAGATAAAGCGGCTGTTTGTGAATTTATCAAGCTAATAAAGCCCATGATATTTGGACATGTTATCTTTTTCAAAGAAAAACCTAGTGCATTTCACTTTATTACAAAAACCCAATTTCATGAACATACAAATATAGAGTTTATCCAAGCAGGAATGGATTGCTCAAATGAATTATCCAAGTTTTCCATTGGTTCACTCCTAATATGGAGTAATATATATAAATCAGAAAGTGAATTTAAAAACGTTAGGTTTTCATTTGGAAGACCTTCCAGAGATTATAAATTAAGGTGGAGTAACATTCATCAAATAGGCCGAACGATTACATTAATATAAAAGATCAAAAGAGCCAACACAGACTTTTTTCAAGAAACGCATCATGACGGTCGCCATAGCGACCGTCATGAAAACACTAAAAAGCTTACGCCCCGACACGTAACTACACTTCTCCTTGATGGAAAGAATATTCAGCTTGTCTGCGAAATAGACAAACAATATTCATTTGTGGGGAACAAGCAAAATCAACGCTGGCTTCGGTATGCTTGGGAATCCCGCCTGAAGCGAATAGTGATCCATGTTTTTGGCGATCGCAGTAAAAACACGTTAGACAAGCTTCTTACCCTCTTATCACCTTTTAGCTATTCGGTTTTATTGTACAGATAACTATGCTGCTTATGACAGCCTTCCCGAGGGAAAACACTGGGCTGGCAAGACGTTTACTCAGCGTATAGAGAGAACGAACTTAACGCATCGCACCCGAATCAAAAGGTTGAATAGAAAAACCATTAGCTATTCAAAATCAGTGTAAATGTACGATAAAGTGATAGGAACTTTTATTGAACGTGAACATTATTTTTAACACCAATACCTAACTATTTAATACATGACCTGACCATGTCCTTATTCTATTGTGATATTTAGGTGAACTCGAAATGACGCAATTATATTCCAATCCTTTATTAGGTATAAGAAATGTACTAACTGGATTTTTTAAATTTTTATCAAGAAAGAAAAATATAGTAATGTCTGGTGCTATGTTACCAATAAATCCATATATATCACTTATCCCCATAGGCCATAGAGTAACGGATACAAATCTCGAAAAGGCTGGATGAATAAACTCCGAGCTGGCAGACATTATCAAAGTCTTTGTGTTTATTTTATACTTGCTGTTCACGCTTAAACCAACGTATCTTGATCCAAAATGTGATAGTCTTTGTAAGCAATCAGCGTCATATTGAGGTGCTGGAGTACCATTCTGTAATACGGCATGGACAAATCTCAGTGTAACTTTAGCCTCTCCTTCAAAAAAATGGGTATAAGCTTCTTTAAATTTATTCATAAATTCGCTCCATTGTAATAGATAAGTCATATTTGAATTAGATTCATTAATAAGCTTTCAGGTTGATTATATATTAGGGTGCATATACAGAATCTTAATAATTAAGTCTTTCAAAACAAGTATCCAATATTTTTTCATGACTGTTGAACAAGCTAAATCCGGCATATTAACGTCTGATGGACAGCAGGAGTTATTATAAATGGGGCAAGATCATGTAGATATTAATGATTTTTGTGATTTCTGTATCCTACAAGGAGCACTGGCGTTGCTGACGAAGTGCACCTCTTTTTCCAACCGATTTAATTAGCCGATTTGAAATTTTTTTTCAGAACATCGCAGCCAGTCGTTTTATATTTTCATATATGTCGGCTGGAGGATGGGCAGCGTAGCCAAAAAGGATCGCTTGATCAGAAAAAGCGTGAATACAGTAGCGTGATAATGGTTGTGCACCTAAACCTAATTGTCTGCACTTTGTAATAATCTCTTGCTCAGTAAAACCATCTTTTAACCGACACACCATGTGAATGCCCGAATCAGTGATATTCGCATCAAAAACGTGGGGAAGGTATCTGTTTATGGCATCAGATAACGCGCTTTGTCTCTCGTAGCATATTTTTCTGATACGCCGTACATGGCGTGCATAATGGCCTTCCTGTATAAAATGCGCTAATACCGCTTGTTCCAGATACCCGGAGAGGGTATCGCTGTAATATTTCATCATCGTGAACGCATTAATTAATGGTTCAGGAACGACTAAAAAGCCAATACGTAAACCGGGATACATCATTTTTGAGAAAGTACCCGCGTAAATGACCCGTTGGGTTGTATCCAGACCTTGTAGTGCCTGAATGGATTTAGAAAAATAGCGGAACTCACTGTTATAGTCGTCCTCAAAAATCCATGCGTTATGCTGATTGGCCCAGTCAAGAAGCGCTAAACGTCTTGGTAGCGTCAATGTAGTCCCTAACGGAAACTGATGAGAAGGAGAGGTGTAAACTAACCGAGCATCGGGATGACTGGCTGCACCATAGGAAACATTCATTCCTTGTGCATCGGAAGGAATAGCGGCTATTTGTGCTCCCATTGCGGTGAATATTGCTCTGGCACTATCATAACTGGGGTCATCTAACCAGACTTTATCACCCTGTTGTAGTAATACCCGTGCAGTTAAATTTATTGCCTGCTGAGTACCGTTAACAATAATAATTTGATGTTCTGAACAATTTACACCGCGGGTTGCATGAATATAATCAGCCAGCACTTTTTTCAGTAATGGATAGCCATCAGGTTGGCTAAATTGTCCAATCGTTTTTTTAGAGTGGCGCCATACTCTGCCGGTTAATTGCCCCCATAATTTATGAGGGAACTGATCCACGCAGCCAACGCCGATATTAAATATGGGGTATTGGTTGCTTTCCGGTTGTATTTTTTCCCAAAATGGCATCAGAGCATTTGTTGCGGTACTGAGATTTGATGCTGCAATCGTTTTTTTTTCTTTCGACTCATAAGTTCGGTTTATGGCGACCAATTTATCCGGAATTGTGGTTGAAACATAAGTTCCGGAACCTTTCCGCGCAATCAAATATCCTTCATCAGTCAGGCGGTCAAAACCGGCAATCACGGAATTGCGTGAAATCGACATCATTTCTGCCAGCGCTCTTGTGGATGGGATTTTGGTATTTTCAGTGAGCCTGCCATCAAGAATGGCATTTCTTATTGTGTGGTACACCTGATCTTTAATGTAGCCATCATCTAAAAGTAAATGCGGAAATTGGGCTTGCGATTTACGCGCCATAATAAAGTGGACCTTTAAAAAATAATAAAAGTGTATCTTATTAAGTACCAAATGGAATTGTAATATCGCTCCATCATTTCGTCATTATGGTTTTTACGATAAAAATCAAATGATATGGGCTTTTATTTGAGGGACTTGATTGTGAACAATAATATATTACCGGTTACTGTTAAATTTGTTGCTGCTGAACATTATTCACAATGGTTGGTTTATTGGCAGGCATATCAGGATTTTTATCAAGTTAATTTATCTAACGATGTTACTGAAAAAACCTGGGCGCGTTTTTTTGATGCGAAAGAACCAATGTACTGCGCAGTTGCGCTAGCGGGCGATAAAATTTTGGGTTTTGTCCATTACCTTTATCACCGCTCTACATGGTCTGAAATGGATTTTTGTTACCTTGAAGACCTCTTTGTTTCACCGGAAGCAAGAGGACACCATATTGGTAAGCAACTGATTGAATTTGTCCAGTGCGAAGCCAGAAAACAAAATTGTGGGCGGTTATACTGGCATACTCATGAAACAAATTTACGCGCTCAGCACCTTTATGATTGGGTTGCTGAAAAGTCAGGCATGATTGAGTATCGAATGGCATTATAATCGGATGTTGTTAACCCGAATTATATTTAAGTTATTGCTGGGAAACCGTCTTCTGAGTAGAAAATTTTCAGTGACGGTTTCTTTTATCTTTAACACAGTAAACACCCTCAGAGCTGTTTCAGCGTATATTAAAACATAGCCTCTGAAACCGGTATTCCGCCAATTTCCCAGCATTCAGGTTAAACTTATAAACAGGTGTTGGAGAGATCCATTGTCATTTTCGCCAAAAAAATACGCCTGCCGACTTATCTGCAACTTCCAATTGAGCTGTAATACCGTGTAATTTACGGAACTCATCTACCGCATTCTGACAACCTGGGAGGTGATAATCATCTATGATGATAAATCCGTTTTCACTCAACTTGTGATAGGTATTGTTAAGGACATCTAGTGTTGAACTGTACCAATCCGCATCTATCCTAATCACACTAAATCTTGCTTCGTCAGGTAAGCAGGGTAATGTATCTGCAAACCACCCTTTAGTAAAAACTACACTTTCGCTGAGTAAGCCATATCGATGAAAGTTTTCTTTCACATCATCTATCGTTGCCAAGCAGTCTAAATTATACAACGGCAGATGCTTTGCAAAACGATGCCAAAACTGATTGATGAACATACCATCTTTAGCACTGGGAGAGGGGAGTCCGGAAAAAGAGTCAGCAACGTACACCTTGCGTGAAGAACTAAGATATTTCAATGCGCCAGCCATATAGATGGAAGTACCTCCCCGAAGGACGCCGCAATCAAGAAGATCTCCTTCTATATTTTCTCTATGAACAGTCTCGACAGCAAAACGGATATTAGAAAGTGCCTCTTCACTGACATATGTGTGAATATTTCTGGAGCGTTTCGTATATTGCAAAATATCAGTTAATTCCTCGGCGCTGATACCGAGATCGATACCTTCATCGGATAATTGGCACAGTACCTCACGAATGCTTTCTACTTCATGAAGTGTCCCCTTAGGCTTTTCCGGTTCATAAATTCTATTGGTAAGCGTGCGCCCCAGTAAGTCCAAATACATTACAGCCTCCCGGACTACATCAGATTAAAATTAAAATACCCACTTTCGACATCTCTTGGCATAACAATACTTTGGATTCCGTATTTAACTTTCCCGGTAACTGGGCAGGGGTAAAGCTGTTCTCTCCCATGTTGCATAGTGCGTTTATCTCTTCTTGACAGTAATCTGGAAGCGTCATATTCGATGGAGTAGAAATCAGGGACTTCCGGGGACTCTGAGTCGAGCTATAATAGACGGCAATAACGTCATCACTCCTTCGGGTTTTGAGGTTCGCGCTTGGTCGAACCTGCAATTTGGTGGATTCATTAATAGTATGTGAGGAAGCAATGGTGGCTAAACGACTATCACAGACTTCATGTTTGGTTGCATTGTAAGCTATTTCAAAATCCGCCAGCATGTCTCTAAATCGGGTTTTGCTTATTCGTTCAATAAGAAGTTTGCCGTTTTTGTCTGATTCAGCGAGATTAGTGAACGGATAGATGTTTTGACGAAGTTCCGCTACCTGTTCTGCCATGAGTCGCAAGTAGCCTTCAATAACTTCAAACATTTTTGTCGGCTCCAGACCAATAGACATATGCAAAGAATAATCGTTGAGGCATTTTGCGGAATGCGGTGCTCCGGCAGGAATGTAAAGCAGATCACCGGGTTCAAGCACGGCTTTTATTACTGGAGAGCCCAGATCCACGTCTTTCAAATTTTGCTGAAGCGGATGCGTCGGGTTTTCTATTATTTTATTCCAGACACTCCATTCTTTCCGCCCCTCTAACTGGATGACAAAGACTTCTGTGGTATCGAAATGTACCTCAAGGCCAGAGAAATTTACCCCTGTCAGGAATGGCTTAGCAAAAACATATCCGCCAAAAACTTCTTCAAGCTTTTTGCAAAGTTTGGAGATCTTGCCGTGACGGAAGTTAAGATCTTCTAGCTTCAGGGTTGCACCTGCTGTGAACTGTTCGAGAATAAATGCGCGTTGGGTTGTTGCCTGACCCAGATATGATGGAACAAAAACAGCATTCCCATCATGAGTTATCCTCACCAAATCTTGTAACATTCCTTCCCCGGCTATCAGATAGCGGTCAAAGTCCGCCAGTGAAAACATATCAGTCAACCGGCTACCTGCACGTTGGAGAAGTGGTTTTTTTTCGAAAAACTCGTCAAAGAAGACCTGATGGCCGATAGGGCCAATAATATCATCTAGCAAGGTGAGCACCCTCTTTAAGAGAAGAGATACTGAATATTCAGTATCTCTTTTTTTATTAGTTTTGCTTTAGAAAAAACGGTACTGCGCAACTTTAAGAGCGGCGGCAGTGACAAATTTGATATCTTTCTTATTCAAAGTCATTTTTATCTCCTTTATTTATTAAAAAGATGGTGCAAAAGCCCGATATATTGCGCTTAAAAGCCGTCTATACCGGACTTACACGAAAACTATCATCCTTTTTTTTGCTAAAAAAACGATAATAAATGTTAAATTAATCAGATTTTGACCACATTTGGATATATAAACTTCTTCTTGCAGAGTGCAATTGAAACAATCAGGATTTCAGAGGGCTGATATTCAACTGAATTTAAGTCGGAAGTAGTTCAGATGGTCGATGTCGCCCGTCTCCTGTGGAGATAATCTACGCGCCCAGCGCCTTTATAACTGGCTGCTGAAAAGTCAGGCATGATTGAGTATCGAAGGGTACTGTGATTGGATGTGTAAAATGAAATGCCGATCTTCCGGATCGGCATTATTCTGTATAAAGAAAAGAGAAGGTCTAGTGTTTTAACGCTTCAATTTTATCCCGGCTCAGCCCGGTACTGGTTACGATAATATCCAGACTGACGCCATGTTGTAATAGTGCGCGAGCGGTTTCCAACTTACCTTCTTCTTTGCCTTTTTTCCAGCCTTCTTCTCTTCCTGCTTTCCGGCCTTCTTCTCTTCCTGTTTTCCGGCCTTCTTCATGGCCTTTTTGTTCAAGCTGTTCTGCAATAGTCATCAACATTGTTTCATGCTCCGGAGATTGTTCAATCAGTTGATGGATAAATTGTGAGATATCCAGCGTATGCCCATTCAGTAAAATATAGCTTAACACAACATTGCATTGTTCAACTGTATTATAACCTGCATTCAATAATGCCACTAATTGGGGAACCCATTCCAGCATGTCCCGGCAGCGTATGTGCTTTTGAACCAGTTCCATTAAGGCGACACTTTTATGTGTCAGGATTTCTTCGTCGCTGAGTACACTGACATCCACCAGTGGAAAAGGCTGATGATATAAGCGTTCAGCTTGTTTTTGATATGTGAAACAATCCAACCAATGATTTGAGTAAGGGTAAGGCCGGATCTCGCCATGATAAAACAATAAAGGAACAACCAAAGGTAATTCAGTATGTCCCTTTTTCAGATGGGCTGCCATTGTTGACATCATATAATACATCAATCTCCAGGCCATCAATGGGTCAGGCGTGGATTGGTGTTCTATCAGACAATAAATGTAACCGTCTCCCTGAGTTGTCTCAACCGAATACAGCACATCACTGTGCAACTGACGTAAATGTCGATCAACAAAACTACCGGATTCCAGTTTCAGCGTGGCTAAGTCACACAATGATCGGATCTCTTCCGGAAGGTAGAGGGATAAAAACTCTCTGGCTGTTTCAGGTTGTGTCAAAAAATGTTTGAATAACGCGTCATGGTTCGGCCGTTTGTGTTTCTGCGTCACAGTACATCCCTCTACCTATTACTTATTAATTTTCATTTACTATCAGAATGATAATCCTCTTAAATTCCAATCAATGTACAGCATATAACCAGCTGCTCCAATATCGACTCCGGTTACTTAGTTCGATATTCACCCGCTTTTTGGGAACGTATCTTATTTTTAAATTGAGTAAAACTGGTAAAATATTATCAATGTACCATTTAGATTGATAAAGATCCTGATACCTTAGCAGCAATCTTTATCAAGTCGGGTTTTTATAAATTATGCTAATTAGTTAGCTCAAAATACCACTCAAGAAATGAGTTAAAATCTTTCCATTGAGGTTTGAATTTCCCTTCGTAAAAATCGAGCATTTCTTGCCCTAATCCTATTTCTAGTACTTCTCCCGTTTTTCTATTGTAGAAATACCCATACTCACCTTCGAAGCTATCTAAAGGAATGTATTCTTCAGAACAACGAAGTAATTCATTTGTAAATTTTACATCTAAATCATAATTACTATTAATAATAAACCAGCAGATTTGGTAAATTTCACGGTATCTACTATAGAATGTCGGATCACCCTCAGCATGTAGATAAAATTCAGCAACATCAGATTGTAAATCGATATTTAGCCTAGCTAAAGCATCTGGATATTCTGGGTGAATAAAATCATGCCACCACCCTTTATCACTAAGATATTTTTTAACTTTATTAGATAACATAATTTATGCCTATTTATTTTTCTATGTGCTTTTCACTTGTACTCAGTGATGGAAATATGTGTTCAGTGCCTTTATAACTGGGTTGCTGATAAATCAGGTATGATTGAATATCGCATGTCATTATAATTCGATGTTGTTAATTAAAATGCCGATCTTTAAGACCGGCATTATTTTAAAGAAGCGGAGAAAGAAAATAATTTAATGATTTAACGCTTCAATTTTATCCCGGCTCAGCCCGGTACTGGTTACGATAATATCCAGACTGACGCCATGTTGTAATAGTGCGCGAGCAGTTTCCAACTTACCTTCTTCTTTGCCTTTTTCCCAGCCTTCTTCATGGCCTTTTTGTTCAAGCTGTTCTGCAATAGTCATCAACATTGTTTCATGCTCCGGAGATTGTTCAATCAGTTGATGGATAAATTGTGAGATATCCAGCGTATGCCCATTCAGTAAAAATCGTTACTCATACAAGCCAATTAATCTACAACATCTCATCAGCCGCTCCAATATCGATTCCAGTTATTCAACTCGCCTCTGAGAATATATTTTGTTTTGATTTCAGCAAAATCTGTAAATCCTTCCAGAACGAACTCTGTTTTGCCAGTTGCCGCTGTTCCTGCACCATATCCGCAAGTATTTCCGGCGTTGTCAGCGGGTTTGCCAGCACGACCCGCAAAACAGCCGTTGGCTGTTTATCCCATTGCGCAGGTTTAATACAGGTGCGCGAAACAAATGTTTTTCCGGCAGAACACTGCATAGTCTGGATACTCTGATTGAGCGCATTCAGCGTATCCCGTACTTTTTGTCGTACTGGCTCAGATCCTTCGCGCATAAGTTTTAACGCCGCAGGTGGAGCATAGCGGTAAGTCAGCAAACAAAGCTGTGGTTCACTGATTAATTCGAAATCCTTTTGTTGGCGAAGGAAGTCAGCAAATTGCCGGGCTTTTTCGATACCGATATCTATCAGATCCGCCATTCCCTGCCGTCCAAGCAGATGAAGGTTACTGTGCAACATCAGTGACATTGCACTGCGTGAGCCTTCCAGAGTATGGCGCCCGAGATCTTTTGAACCCTTGCGCAGTATGTAATTAGCGTGTTGCTCAATGGCATCGGCCAGCGTTGGCTGGCGGAATAGCACCATGCCGGAACCCATCGGAACATACATCTGTTTATGTGCATCAATCGTCACGCTATCCGCCCGCTCGATGCCTTTAAACAAATAACGGTAGCGTTCTGATAACAGGCTGGCGCCTCCCCATGCAGCATCAACGTGGAAATGACACTGTTCCTGTTCCGCGATATCTGCCAGCGTATTCAGCGGGTCGATAGAGCCGGTTTCGGTACTGCCTGCAATGCCGATAATTGCCATCGGTCTGATATTACGTCGGCGCAGTTCCTGCAATTGAATGAGCAGATCATCAGTGCAGATTTTCCCGTCTTTGTCAGTAGCGATTTTGACCAGAGCATCTTGCCCGAGACCGAGCACATCGATGGCTTTTTTCAGTGAATAGTGCCCCAGCTCAGACACCAGAATAGCCAGTCCGCTATAGCCATAATGGATTAGCCCTCTGGCTAATCCTTCACGTGCCAGTCCGGCAAAGTTGCCGTCTGCTGGCATAAGCTGATTGCGACATGCCCACAGTGCAGTCAGGTTAGCCAGTGTTCCGCCGGAGCAGAAGCTCGCCAGCGCATGATCACCATTGTGCAGCCACTTCTGATAGAAATCGTCATCACAGTTGTAGACCAGTTTGTGCATCATCCCCAGAACCTGCCGTTCCAGTGCGGTCAGGGAGTGGGAAGTCTCCAGTTTGACGACATTCTGGTTCAGGGCGGTCAGTATTTTGCCCAGCGCCGGTAAATGCCGGGGGAGAGCGGAGGTCATGTGGCCTACAAAAGCAGGCGATGAAACAGGCATCACCTGATTGAGCACATTTTCGCTCAGATAGCGGGTGTATGTTCCGGTATCAACCGGGGATTCCGGTATGTTCACAGAAGAAAACTCTTTTTCCAGCTCTTCCAGACTGGATACCGGTTGGTTTAACCTATTATGACAATAACTGACCGGATCACCTGCGATGTCTGCCTCCAGTACGGATAGCGCTTCCTCACCGATATTTGTCATAAATGGGTTGAGAAAATCCTGCATAGTTTGCCTCTTTAGACTGAATACTTACCTGATTGTATTTACCAGTTTCTGCCAGAGTTTACCGACCCAAAGTTCGGTCGATGGGGTGGATAACATCGTCATATGGTTACCGGGCACAGACATGGCGTCCAGTTTTGTAACATATCTGCGCCACTGAGTTTCGCGCTTTTTCATTTCATCCCTATCCCCGTCTTCTGCATTGATCAGATGAATAATGCCTTTATAACATGCCCGGGGAATATAACTGGTGTTCAGGTTAGCCTGCATAACGCGGATGATCCCCTGCAATAATGTCAGAGGGGTTTTGGCCGGAAAAAGACCAGACTTTATTAAAGCATTGTGTAAAAGTTGGTGCTGTTCATCCTGCATCAGGTTTTCAAAGTCCTGTCGGGAGAGTGAAAGAGGCTGATCCAATATCATGTCGTAGATATCAATCAGCTCCATTATTGCCTCAGTATGGCTGATGGGTTTATGGACACTGTCCGGTTGGTGGGGTTCGTCGGTATCGATAAGAATGAGATCGGCGACCTGTTCACCTGCTGCCTGCAATTGTAAGGCGGCCTCAAAGGCGATCCAGCCACCAAAAGAGTGGCCTAACAGATGATAAGGGCCATGAGGCTGAACTTCACGCATAGTCTGGATATAAGTGCGGGCAGCGCCTTCAACACTGGTGTGCGGGTAATTGTGTTCAGCAGTAAAACCACGGGCCTGTAAAGCATATATCGGCAGTTGTGACGGGAATGACAGCGCCAGCTCAATCAGGCTGGACGGGCTGGCACCTGCGCCGGGCATACAGAATAATGGCGATACTGATTTAGAACCCAACTGAATGATAACACGCGGGTCGAAAGCCGGAACGGCCTGTATCTGCTCAACGATTGAATCTGCAATCAGGTTGAGTAGCGGGGAATGCATAATAGAAAAATGGGTTCCGCCAATGGGGCAGAGTACAGAATTCTGCCCGACGAGATCACGCCAGCCGCGCCAGTTATCAGTGTTGTTTAAATCCTCTGCGGTATAGAGATGGACTGGCAGGGAAGATTTGGCCGGAATATAGTTCTGTCCCAGTCGGGTCAGTAGTTCAGCGGTGTAAGTGCGCAGCAGGATATCCTGCCGTGTGATATTAGTCGGCAGCCATTGATGTTCAATACAGTAATCAATAACCTGCTCCAGACTGTTGAATCGGTGCAGTGCTTCCAGCGCCTGTTCATCATTAATATTTTTCTGAGTACGCAGTGAATCAATGATTAGCGCTATTTGAGCAGCGGTTCGCTCTTCATTCGTCTGGTCTTCATTAAAGCTATTTTCACCTGCATCATGACCGGCATGATTATAGGTATCGATCATGCTGAGGAATTCTACCGTTTCACCATCACCGATAAGCTGTTGAGCAATTTCATAGGCAATCAGGCCGCCGATTGACCAGCCCGCCAGACGGTACGGCCCTTGTGGCTGAATACGGCGGATTGCCTGAATATGACAGGCGGCAAGTTCCTCAATGGAAGCAGGCGGTTGTTCCAGTGTGTGGATGCCAAGTGCCTGTAATGCATAAACGGGAAGCTCAGGCGGCAGTAGCGTTGCCAGTGGAGAATAAACCAGTGGGTCACCGGAAGTCTCGTGTACCAGAAACAGCGGAGATAACGAACCAGACGGGCTTAATGGCACCGGGTTTGCATCAAACGGTGATGCTGGTTCGGCAAAGGATTTACCCACCGCCGTCGCCAGATCACACAATGTAGGGTGTGTAAATAAGGCTGTCAGCGGAATTTCCATTTCTTGTTCCCGCATACGGTTTATTAACTGTACAGCGAGCAGTGAGTGACCACCCAGTTCAAAGAAATGGTCATAGCGCCCGACACGTTCCAGTCCCAGCAGCTCTTGCCATATCTGAGCCAGCACAATCTCAGTTTCGCCCGTCGGAGCGACATAACCATGTACTATCATTGCGGATGAATCAGGCACAGGCAGTGCCTGACGATCAAGTTTACCATTAGGGGTCAACGGGAAAGCCTCCAAAGTAACAAACGCGCTGGGTAGCATATACTCAGCCAGATGTTGGGTAAGTTGTTGACGAAGTTCATGGGGTACTAATTTAGCATTAGTATGAGGCAATAAATAAGCAACCAGCCGTTTTTGTGTACCTGTTTTTTCATTAAACGTATCTTCGCGGATAATCACAACCGCTTCACGTACTCCGTGACACTTCATCAACCGGGATTCTATTTCGCCCAGTTCAATGCGGAAGCCGCGAATTTTGACCTGAAAATCATTGCGGCCAAGATATTCAATATTGCCATCCGGCAACCAGCGACCGAGATCGCCTGTTTTATACATACGTGCATCCGGTTCGATGGAATATGGGTCGAGTAAAAAACGTTCTGTGGTCAGAGAAGAGTTATTCAGATAGCCGCGGGCAACCCCAGCGCCAGCAATATGGATCTCGCCGATAACACCAAGCGGCGCAGGCTGACCATACGGGTCAAGAATATAAATCCGGGTATTGGCAATGGGACGACCGATAGGAATAGAACGGGTAACATCAATAGCAGACGGAATTTCGTAAGTGGTAGCAAATGTTGTACTTTCTGTCGGGCCGTAACCGTTAATCAGATGTACAGGCCGTGATCCGGCTAATTGCATCTGTTGTATTTTCATGGGGTCAAGTACATCGCCGCCCACCAGCAGGTAACGTAATTGTCCGAACAACGGTGTGAGCGTATTCAGATATTCATTGAACAGACCGGTAGTTAACCAAAGGGCGGTGACTTTTCCTTTGCTCAGAGAGTGACAGAGGCGAACCGGGTCAAGCAGTACCGATTGTGGCACAACATACAGCCTTCCACCATTCAGTAATGCAGACCAGATTTCCCACGTTGAGGCATCAAACGCAACATTGGCACAATGAGCAACACAGTCATTCCTGTCGATATCGGCATAAGCGCTATTAATCACCAATCGATTGACACTGCGATGTTCAATCATGACACCTTTGGGCAGTCCGGTTGAGCCGGAGGTATAGATCACATAGGCCAGATGGCGGGAAGTCAGCACGGCTGTCCGATCATCAGGGTTATGATCCGGCTGGCTGTTCAGCATAGTTTCCTGCGTATCGAACAGGAATACAGGCACTGTATCGGGCAATTTACTGAGTAAGTTATCGATTAGTGCAGTCTGAGTCAGCAGCATCACAGGCGCGGCATCTTCGAGCATATAGGCCAGCCGCTCCGCCGGATAAACCGGATCAAGCGGAACGTAAGCGCCACCTGCTTTAAGAATGGCGAGTAAGCCGACAATCATTTCGGGGCTGCGCTCAAGACAAATGGCGACCCGATCATCAGGGCATACACCGGATACAATCAGATGATGCGCCAGCCGATTGGCACGGCGGTTGAGTTCACGGTAACTGATGGTCTGATCTTCATACATAACAGCAATCGCGTCAGGATACCGGGCTGCCTGAGTTTCAAATAGCTGGTGGATCAGCGCGTTCTGAGGGAAATCAGTTTGGGTTGCGTTGAAACCTACCAGCAATTGTTGCTGTTCCGATTCCGGTAGCATTGGCAGCGTCATAACGGCCTGCCTCTCATCCATTGCCATCACGGTCAGAACATTGGTTAAGTAGCCGACCATACGCTCAATGGTTGAGTGATCAAACAGGTCAGTAGCATAAGACAACGCTCCGGCCAGACCGGACTCAGTTTCTGCCAGTGATAAGGTTAAATCAAAATGGGTCGTATGCTGTGTCTGTTCAAATGGAGTGAACTGTAGATCAGGTAAAACCAGTTCCTGAGCCGGTGTGTTATTGAATGCCAGCATCACCTGAAAAACAGGGCTGTAACTGAGGCTGCGCTCAGGCTGTAATGCTTCCACCACCTGCTCGAAAGGCAGATCCTGATGGGCATAGGCTGCCAGCGCATTTTCCCTGACCTGCCCCAGTAAATCCGCCACGTTAATTTCTTTATCAGTAAACTGAATACGCAGCGCCAGTGTATTCACAAAGAAGCCCATTAATCCTTCAAGTTCAGGATACGGACGACCGGCAACAGGTGTACCGATAACAATATCAGCCTGACCGCTGAGGCGGGAAAGGACAATGCTCCAGCCCGTCAGTACAGTCATAAACAGTGTTGCGTTGTGGCGCTTTCCGAGTGCTTTCAGTGAATCCAGTACGCTGTTATCCAGATGGAAAGTAACCTGACTGCCAACATAAGTCTGTACTGCCGGACGAGTCCGGTCAGTCGGAAGTGTCAGTAACGCCGGAGCATCTTCAAGCTGTTTGCACCAGAAATCACGTTGTTCAGCAAGGGCGGTTTTCTGCAATAGCTGATGCTGCCAGACGGCGTAATCGGCGTATTGAATCGGCAGTGGTGGTAAAGGATTATCCTGCCCGCTAAGAGCCGCACGATAAAAAACGCCTAATTCCCGCACTAATATTCCGATTGACCAGCCATCGGTAATAATGTGATGCAGGGTGATCAGCAAAATATGCTCTTCATCCGCCAGTTGCAGTAGTTGACCACGGATAAGCGGGCCACGGGCAAAATCGAAAGGTGTTTTTGCTTCAAGTCCGGCAATTTCCGTAACACGTTGGTTATGCTGTGTCGGCTCAAGCTGGCGCAGGTCATGGCTGGACAGAGTGAAACCGATGTCAGCCGGATCAATATGCTGGTGGGGTTGGTCTTTGTCTGACACAAATCGGGTGCGCAATCCCTCATGGCGTGCCACCAGATTATCCAGTGCGGTGCTGAGTGCCTGACGATCCAGTTTTCCGTTCAAGCGCAGGGCTGCCGGAAGGTGGTAGGCCAGACTGGCGGCAGGATCGAGCTGACCAAGAAACCACAGCCGCTGTTGGGCGAAGGATAAAGGCAGCGTCTGGTTGCGATCCGCCACAGTTATTACTGCCTGAGAAGCGGCATCAGCCTCAGTAATCGCCTGAGCTAAATCCATCAGGACGGGGCGGGCGAAAAGTTGTTGTAAAGGTAGTTCGCGTGTCAGTAGCTGACGTACACGGGCAACCAGCCGGACGGCTAACAGCGAATGCCCGCCCAGTTCAAAAAAGTGGTCATGGCGCCCGACCCGTTCTAACCCAACTTTCTCCAGCCCGAGCAGCTCCTGCCAGATTTGCGCCAGTACCGTTTCTGTTTCACCAACCGGAGCCACATAACTGCGGGTGACGATGGCTGAAAAATCCGGGGCAGGAAGCGCTTTACGATCCAGTTTGCCGTTGGGAGTCAGCGGGAAAGCCTCTAATATGACAAACGCTGTCGGTAACATATATTCCGCAAGGTGCGGGGCGAGTTGCTGGCGTAATTCCGCAGGGTTCAGCTCGGCTCCTGCCAGTGGACACAGATAAGCGACAAGCCGTTTCTGTTCCGGCTCATCTTCACGGGCGATAACGATGGCTTCCCGTACTCCCTGGCACAACATCAGCCGGGCTTCAACTTCCCCCAGTTCAATGCGGAAGCCGCGCAATTTGACCTGAAAATCATTACGGCTGATATATTCGATATTGCCATCGGGCAACCAGCGGGCCAGATCGCCGGTTTTATACATGCGGGCATCCGGTTCTGCTGAGAAAGGATCAGTCAGGAAGCGTTCAGACGTCAGTGCCGGACGATTCAGGTATCCTCTGGCAACGCTCCTGCCCGCGATATAAATTTCTCCGGCTACGCCGAGCGGCACCGGCTGGTGATATTCGTCAAGAATATATATCAGGGCATTGGCTATCGGGCGGCCGATAGGCGGCAGCACCGGCCAGTGTTCAATTTCTCTGTCTGAAGAATATGACGTCACAACATGGCTTTCCGTCGGGCCATAGTGGTTATATAATCGGCAATGATCGGCGCGTTGGAGAAAACGCCGGATAGCCGGAGTAATACGCAATTGCTCACCGGCAGTAATAAGCTGTGTCAGACAGGAAATATCGTTTTCACTATTTTTATCTTCATGATCGCAGTCAGCTTCGGTCAGATGCTGGAGAGCAATAAAGGGCAGGAAAATGCGATTAATCTGTTTTTGCCGGATCAGCCGTAGCAGTTGATGAGGCTCCCGACGCAGGGTTTCATCAATCAGTACCAGACAACCACCTTCACTCAGAGTGGTGAATATTTCCTGAAAAGCAACATCAAATCCCAGTGCTGCAAATTGCAGGGTTTTGCTGTTTCCGCTTCCGGCAGGGGATGTTCCGGCAAAGTATGAATGAGTCTGACGATGCCATTGCAGCAGATTCGACAGCGCTATCTGCGGCATTTCTACCCCTTTTGGTAATCCGGTAGAGCCGGAGGTGTATATCACATAAGCCAGATGATGAGGTTCCAGCCCCAGTGCTTCTGCATCAGGATTATCATCGGGGTGTTCAGCCAGATAAGTCTGCGGTTCATCGAGTAACACGGTTGTATAGCTGTTAACCGTATGTCCGGTAGAAACATTGTGTCCGGTAGACGATGAGGCAGCATTTAGTGTTGCCGATAGTGCTGAGCTGGTGAGTAAAACCACCGGTGCTGAATCCTGAAGCATATACGCCAGCCGCTCCGCCGGATAAGTCGGATCAAGCGGCACATAAGCGCCTCCGGCTTTAAGAACAGCCAGTAATCCCACCACCATCTCAGGGCAGCGTTCAATATAAATTGCCACCCGAGAGTCAGGGCGGACACCTTGTGCTATAAGATAATGCGCCAGTCGATTGGCGCGTCGGTTCAGTTCGCCGTAACTCAGTGTCTGATTTTCAAATTCTACTGCGATTGCGTCAGGATGTTGTTCTGCCTGAGTTTCAACCAATTGATGAATTAATGTATCTTTTGAATACTCCATCTGACTGGTATTGAAATCCACCAGCAACTGCTGCTTTTCCGCTTCCGGCATCATCGGCAGGGTCGCAATGGTTCTGGTTTCATCGAGTACCATCGCAGTCAGAATATTTGCCAGATAACCGGTCATACGTTCAGCCGTCGTGTACTCAAACAGATCGGCGGCATAGGTTAAAACGCCCGTCAGACCGGATTCAGTTTCTGTCAGCGACAGCGTTAAATCAAAATAAGCGCCATGATGAGCCTGCTCAACCGATGAAAGCTGTAAACCGGGCAGCACCAGCTTTTGCGGCGGGGTGTTATTCAACGTCAGCATCACTTGAAAGATTGGGCTATAGCTGAGACTGCGTTCGGGCTGTAAAGCTTCCACTATTTGCTCGAATGGCAGATCCTGATTGGCATAAGCCGCCAGTGCCTGTTCTCTGATTTGTGACAGCAAATCCGCCACGCTGAGTTCATGACTGAATCTGACCCGCAATGCCAGCGTATTGACAAAGAAACCAATCAGACCTTCAAGTTCACTATGCGGACGGTTGGCGACTGGTGTACCGATAACAATATCATCCTGCCCGCTGAGACGGGCAAGTACGATGCTCCATGCGCTCAGTAAAGTCATAAACAATGTCGTGTTGTGGCGTTGCCCTAATTCCTTCAATGATGCCAGCAAGCGGGCATCCAGATGGAAAGGCACCTGTCCGCCAGAATAACTCTGTAGCGCCGGACGCGGATAATCCGCAGGCAGAGTCAATAAAGCCGGAATATCTGCAAGCTGATTACACCAGAATTCGCGTTGTGCATTCAGGGCGGCCTGTTGCTGCGGGTCACGCTGCCAGACAGCATAATCCGCGTACTGGATCGGCAACGGCAGCAAAGATGCCTCATTTCCCTCAAGAGCCGCACGGTAAAAATCGCCGAATTCACGCACCAGCACTCCCAGCGACCAGCCATCAGTAATAATATGATGCAGGGTAAGCAGCAGTATATGTTCATTATCAGTCAGTTGCAGTAACTGACCACGGATCAGCGAACCCTGTGCAAAATCAAAAGGAGTCCGGGCTTCAAGTTCGATAAACTCGGCGACACGCTGGCTACGCGAAGCAGGGTCAGACTGACGCAGGTCGTGGCTGGACAGAGAAAAACCGATATCAGCAGGATCGATATGCTGGTAAGGGAGCCCGTCAATGGAGACAAAACGGGTACGCAGGCTCTCATGTCGGGAAATCAGGCTATTGAGCGCCGTAGTCAGTGCATGATGATTCAGTGAACCGGTAAGACGCAGTGCTGCCGGCAGGTGATAGGCAAGGCTGGCAGACGCATCAAGCTGCCCCAGAAACCATAAACGCTGTTGCGCAAAAGAGAGCGGTAACGGCTGGCTGCGATCAGCGGCGGGAATAACTGTCTGAACCGTTGTCGTCGTTTCTGTGGTAATAATGTGCGCTAATGCCATCAGAACCGGCTGGTCAAAGATCCGCTGTATTGGTAGTTCGCGGCTCAGAGCCTGACGAATACGGGCTGCGAGCTGAACAGCCAGTAAAGAGTGACCACCCAGTTCAAAAAAGTGATCGTAGCGACCAATTTGCTCCAGTCCGAGCAGTTCCTGCCAGATTTGCGCCAGAACCGTTTCTGCTTCACCAATGGGAGCCGCATAGTGCTGCGTCACTATCGCGGAGGTGTCCGGCGCAGGGAAGGCTTTACGATCCAGCTTACCATTCGGGGTTAGCGGGAAATTTTCCAGCATAACAAAAGCACCGGGCAACATATACTCAGCGAGGTGCAGAGAAAGTTGCTGACGTAGTTCAGCCGGAACCAGTTCAGCACCTTCATGCGGACGCAGATAAGCCACCAACCGCTGCTGATTCGGCTCATCTTCCCGCACCAGCACCACTGCTTCACGCACACCGTGACACTGCAATAACTTCGTTTCAATTTCACCCGGTTCAATACGGAAACCGCGAAGTTTAACCTGAAAATCATTGCGGCCGAGGTATTCAATATTGCCGTCAGGACGCCAACGCCCCAGATCGCCGGTTTTATACATCAGTGCGTTTGGTTCGGAAGAAAAGGGGTCAGGCAGGAAACGTTCTTCGGTCAGATCAGGGCGGTTCAGATAACCCCGTGCCAGTCCGTCACCGGCGATGTAGATTTCACCAACGGCACCCAAAGGAGCCAATAGCCCGTGGGGGTTAAGAATATAACAGCGGATATTGTCAATCGGGCGCCCAATCACCGAGACATCCGGTACACCCTGCCCTGCATTGTATTCATACCATGTTGCATCCCCATTCACTTCCGATGAACCGTAGAAATTAAACAGCCGTAGCCACGGGTAATCTGTCACTACCTGCCGTGCCAATTCAGGTGCCAGCCGTTCACCGCTGCAAATTAATAGCCGGACTGATTTCAGGGTGTTTTCACTGCGCTCCTGTATTAAGAGCTTCAACAGGGAAGGGACAACAACCAGTAAATTCACACCAGAATGCTGTAAATTGGCACAGAAGCGGGTCGGATCTTTCACCTCATGCTTGTCGAAAACTACCAGCCGTCCGCCGGTCAGCAATGTACCCAATGTTTCTGTTATCGAATCGACAAAGCTGATGCTGGTTTTCAGCGCGGTAATTAGCGGTGATGTCACAATATTACGCACAAACCATAACAGACGGTTACTCAGGGCGCGGTGACTGCTCATAACGCCTTTGGGCACTCCGGTTGAGCCGGAAGTGTAGGCAACATAAGCCAGATGTTGCTGCGTCATACCGGATATCTGCGGATTGTGTTCCGGTTGTGTCGTCATAAACGGAGTCTGGATATCGAGCATAATGACTGGTAGGGAGCTTGTCGCTTCAGAGTCGGGCAGCAGATCGGGATCAATCGACTGAAAACTCTCTGGCTGAGCCAATAAGACAACCGGCGCAGCGTCTTCGAGCATATAGGCCAGCCGTGCCGTCGGATAGGCCGGATCAAGCGGTACATAAGCGCCACCGGCTTTGAGAATAGCCAGTAGCCCCACCACCATTTCAGGGCTGCGCTCAACACACAGAGCCACTCTGTCATCCGGGCGTACACCCAACGCAATTAACTGATGCGCCAGACGGTTAGCATAGCGGTTCAGCTCACCATAGCTGAGGGAGTGCTCACCATATACCACGGCAACATTATCGGGATGATGTAACGCTTCGGTTTCAACCCACTGATGGATAAGAACACCCTGTGTGCTGTCTGTTTGTGGACTATCTGTTTGTGAGAAAGCTATTTGTGAGAAAGCAGTCTGAGCCGGATTGAAATCCACCAATAATTGTTCCTGTTCAGAAACAGGAATAACAGGCAATTGCAGAATGGATTGTTGTGGATGATGCGCCAGAGCATCCGTTAATCCGCTGACAGCCGTTATCAGATAGTGCAGCATCCGTTCGGGATCGATTCCGGTTACGGTCTGAGCTGTCAGGCAGAAATCTGCCCCCAAATCATCCACTGTCAGTGTGACAGGATAATTAGTCTGTTCCTCAGCCGCCAGAATACGCATACCTTCCCAGACGGCACTGCTTACTTCTGTCTCATGATGCTGGCTGTGGCGGTAATTCAGTAAGGCACTGAACAGTGGCATCGGCTGTGCCACATCGCTGCATCGTTGTGCCAGTGATAACGGTGCCTGTTCATGTTCCAGCAGATTAGTCAGATTGTGATAAGTGACTTTTACGATTTCCTTAGCACTGGCTGCTTTTTGTGAACCGTTGTCAGTCAGGGAAACACGGACTGGCAGGGTATTGATAAACATGCCCAGTGTGCGGTTAACCCCTGAGATCCCCTGAAGACGACCGGATAATACCGAGCCAAAAACAACATCATCGTGCCCGCTGGTATGCGCCAGTACCTGCGCCCATGCAACATGGAACAGGACGCTGGAGCTGACTCCCAGTTGGCGTGCCTGATTACGGATATGTTTTGCCAGCGTCGGATCAAGCGGAAGACGGGCTTCATGGATAGCACTGTTATCGCTTGGTGTTCTGACGATGCCGAACGGGGCAGTAGGTTCGACAAAATCAGCAAGCTGGGTACGGAAGTAATCTTCATGTACGGAAACCGGTACGTCTAAGATCCGGGCGATAAAATCACGATAAGGTAAAGCTGCCGGCAGTAATTCCGCCTGCCCCTGCAATACCTGAGCTATTTCGGCGAAAATCAGCTCCAGCGTCATATGGTCGCTGACCAGATGGTGAAAACTCAGTGACAACAGCCATTCATTCTGAATTGCATCATGGGCGATATCAGCCGCGAACAGCGGAGCGCGGTTCAGGTCGAGACGACGACGACGAGGATCAGTGTGCGCACATAGCTGTGATAACACATCGTTTTCAGTTGTCGGCGTGAAGTGGTTAACAGGCAGTGGAGCCTGACGCCAGACCACCTGCACAGGCTGGGCCAGATCCTGCCAGTAAACGGAGGTGCGCAGAATATCGTGGCGGTTGATGATATGTTGTAGCGCACTGAGAAAGGTATCAAGGCGTTCACGGCAGTCGAAGGCCAACAGGCTTTGTAACAGATAATCATCACCCTGTGTCTGTAACAGGTGATGGAACAAAATACCTTCCTGTAGCGGAGACAACGGATAGATATCCTGAATATTGCTTGCTCCATCGGGGATCGTGGCTGTGATGGCATCGATTTCAGTCTGAGACAGAGAAACCAGTGGCAGCATGGCAGGCGTAATGGTTGTGCTGTCTGCGGGAATAAGATTGGCTGGCACGACAAAAGCATGAGTATCACTCTGAGATGCCAGAATGGTTTGCGCCAGTTCGCTCAGAACAGGCGTGGCAAACACACTGCGTACATCAAGCCGTAATCCAAGATTGTGCAGTTGTTCGATCAGGCTGACAATCATTAAGGAATGTCCACCCAGTTCAAAGAAGTGGTCATGTCGGCCAACCTGTTCCAGCCCCAGTAATTGCTGCCAGATTCGAGCTAAAGCTGTTTCCGTTTCACCGACCGGCGCTTCATAGTCACGGGTTATGACGGCTGACTGATCAGGGTCGGGTAATGCCTGACGATCCAGTTTGCCGTTAGGCGTCAACGGAAAAGTATCCAGCGTGACAAAAGCACTGGGCAGCATATAATCAGCCAGATGTTGTGCCAGTTGCTGGCGTAATTCCGCAGGAGCCAGTTCTGAGCCATCCTGAGCTGACAGGTAAGCAACTAACCGCTTCTGGCCGCCTGTTTTTTCCGAAGGCATCTCTTCGCGGGCAATCACTACCGCTTCCCGCACGCCATCACACTGCATCAATTGTGTTTCGATTTCTCCCAGTTCAATACGGAAACCGCGAATTTTCACCTGAAAATCATTACGACCGAGATACTCGATATTACCATCCGGCAGCCAGCGCGCCAGATCACCGGTTTTATACATGCGGGCATCTGGAACAGAAGAAAATGGATCAATAAGAAAACGCTCAGCAGTCAGTTCAGGGCGATTCAGATAACCACGGGCAACACCTTTGCCCGCGATATGGATCTCGCCGATAACGCCGAGCGGAACGGGCTGAGAATAAGCATCAAGGATATAGATTTGAGTATTGGCAATCGGGCGACCGATATGGGGAACAAAACCCGTTGTCCGGTTCATGCGGATTGCTGTTGAATAAGTGGTTGTTTCAGAAGGGCCATACAGATTGCAGATATTTTCTACCGAAGTTCGGGCGAACAGTTGTTCCACCAGATGAGGTTTTACTGCCTCACCTGCTAAGTTAATCGTCCGAACTGTGGCCGGAATTGCCTGAGCTTCGATCAAATGCGTGATAGCTGATGGCACGGTGTTAATCAGAGTGATGGGCGGGATGGATGCCGATGTTGTCAATAATGACAAAGCATCGGACACAATATGTACTGTACCGCCGGAAATCAGTGGCGCAAAACATTCGTATACTGACAAATCAAAATTAAGCGAAGTTGCGAAAAGCGTATCCGCCAGTTCTGCGGTGCTGAATGTCTGTTGTGCCCAGCACAGGAAATTCATCACATTACTGTGGGTAATCGCCACGCCTTTGGGTTTTCCGGTCGAACCGGAGGTATAAATCACATAGGCCAGATGGTCTGATGTTAAGCCGAGTATCTGAGCATTGGGATTACCGGCGGTCTGCGCTGTCGTACCTGTAGCAGCAAATATTTCCGGGTTATCGAGAAATACCGCCGGAACGGGGCTGTTCAGTTTATCAGCCAGTGTGGATTGAGTCAGGATTGCTTTCGGTGCCGCATCTTCAAGCATATACAGTAATCGCTCAGCCGGATAAGCCGGATCAAGCGGAACGTAAGCGCCACCCGCTTTCAGAATACCGAGCAAACCGACAATCATTGCCGGGCTGCGCTCAAGGAAAATCGCCACGCGATCATCAGGGCGTACCCCTGATGTAATCAGATAATCAGCCAGACAATTGGCACGATGATTAAGCTCACTGTAACTGAGGGGCTGATCTCCGGACACGACCGCAATTGCATCAGGGCGTAGGGCTGCCTGAGCCTCAATCAGTTGGTGGAACAGCGTATTTTGCGGAAAATCGGCTTGGGTTGCGTTGAAGTCTGCCAATAACTGTTGCTGTTCAGAAGCCGATAGCATCGGTAGTCTGGCGACAGATTGCGTGGCATCTGCCGTCATCGCCGTCAGCACCTGTTTCAGATAACCGATCATCCGTTCAACAGTGGCAACATCGAACAGGTCAGCGGCATACTCCAGTTCACCCACTAAACCGGCCTCAGTTTCAGTCAGCGACAGTGTCAGGTCGAAATGTGTGCTGTAGCGTACCTGTTCAGCCGGTGTCAGTTGCAGGCCGGGAAGTGTTAATGTTTTTGTCGGTGTGTTATTTAAGGCCAGCATGACCTGAAAAACCGGGTTGTAACTCAGGCTGCGTTCCGGTTGCACCGCCTCTACCACCTGTTCGAAGGGCAGCTCCTGATGGGCGTAGGCAGCCAGTGCCCGCTCACGGACTTGTGTGAGTAATTCTGTCACAGAGAGGGATTTACTGAAGGTGAGGCGTAGCGCCAGCGTATTGACGAAGAACCCGATTAAACCTTCAAGTTCATTTCCCGGCCGGTTAGCGACCGGCGTCCCGATAACAATATCATCCTGCCCGCTGAGACGGGCAAGTACGATGCTCCAGCCTGCCAGCAAAGTCATAAACAGGGTTGTCTGGTGGCGTTGTCCGAATAATTTCAGTGCTTCTGACAGGGAAGCATCAAACCGAACCGGCACTTGTCCGGCACTATAACTCGGGTTAGCAGGGCGCGGACGATCTGTCGGGAGCGTCAGTAAAGCCGGAGCACCTTTTAGCTCACGGTGCCAGAAATCACGCTGTCCGGCCAGAATATCGCCCTGTAACCGGTTACGCTGCCAGACGGCGTAATCAGCATACTGAACCGGCAGGGGCGGAAGTGAGAACTCATAATTATTGTCGGGTTCAGACATTATGCGGTAAAAGGTACTCAGTTCATGTACCAGTATGCCGATTGACCAGCCATCCGAAATAATATGATGCTGGGTCAGTAACAGGACATGATCGTCTTCAGCTAACTGTAATAACTGACCACGGATCAGCGGCCCTTGTGTCAGGTCAAAAGGGGTACGGGCTTCCAGCGCGGCTATTTCAGCAATACGGTGCCGATGTGCTTCTGCATCCAGCATCCGTAGATCCTGACAGATAAGGCTAAAACCGGTATCAGCCGGATCAATGTGCTGATAGGGCTGGCCTTCGGTAAGCATAAAACGGGTGCGAAGGATTTCATGGCGGGCAACCAGCTGATTGAGTGCGGTTGTCAGGGCATGTTGATTCAGTTGTCCGTTCAGACGCAGTGAAACGGGAATATGATAAGCCAGACTGGCAGCCGGTTCGAGCTGATGAAGGAACCACAGGCGCTGTTGGGCAAACGATAATGGCAAAGGCCGATCACGGTCAGCGGGCTGAACAGCAGGCCGTTTCTGATGTTGCTTAGTTTGAAGCTGTTGTTTAATTTTCTTTCTTAAAACAGCCTGTTTCAGCTTCTCAATATCCATGTCACTTCTACTCATTTGTCGCCTTCTCCACCTAACATTGCCATTAACTCTTCCGCTGACATTGAATCCAGCGAGTCCTCAAGGGATTCAATATCGCTTTGTCCCACAGCCTCCCTTTGTGCTGTGAAAATGATTTCTGCCTGATCCGCCAGTCTGGGGGAAAGAAACAGTGAAGCGATGGGGATATCAATCAGGAACTCATGCTGTATGCGGGTTGCTAATTGACCGACCATCAGCGAATGACCACCTAATTCAAAAAAGTTATCGTGACGGCCTACACGTTCCAGCCCCAGCAGGCTCTGCCAGATTTGCGCCAGAATTTCCTCTTCTTCGCCATTGGGAGCTTCATACTGATGCGCCACGACAGCCGATATATCAGGCGCAGGCAGCGCCTGACGATCCAATTTGCCGTTAGGGGTCAGCGGGAAAGTTTCAAGGGTGATAAAAGCACTGGGCAGCATATAGTCAGCAAGATGCAGGGAAAGCTGCTGGCGCAGTTCAGCCGGATTGAGTTCAGCCCCGGATTGGGTGAGCAGATAAGCAACCAATTGCTTCTGCCCTGAGCTGTCTGCGCGGCTCAGAACAACCGCTTCGCGCACACCGTGACACTGCGTCAGTCTGGTCTCGATTTCTCCCGGCTCAATACGGAAACCACGCAGCTTAATCTGGCTGTCATTGCGACCGAGATATTCGATATTACCGTCCGACCGCCAGCAACCCAAATCTCCGGTTTTGTACATGCGGGAAGCCGGAACAGCAGAGAACGGATCAGCCATAAAGCGTTCGGCGGTCAGTTCAGGGTTATTCAGATAGCCACGGGCAACACCATTGCCTGCAATATAGATTTCTCCTGCGACACCGACAGGCACAGGCTGCCCGCGTGAGTTAAGAATATAGATCCGGGTATTGGCGATGGGGCGGCCAATGGGAATGGTCTGCGCGGCATCAACAGGTGATGCTATTTCATAAGTGGCAGCGAACGTTGTGGTTTCTGTCGGGCCATAGCCGTTAATCAGGTGAACAGGGCGGGATTCAGCCAGTTGCACCTGTTGTATCTTTATGGGATCGAGAACATCACCGCCCACCAGTAGGTAACGCAATTGTCCGAATAGTGGTCTGAGCGTATTAAGGTACTCATTAAATAACCCGGCGGTCAGCCAGAGTGCGGTGACTTTTCCGCTGATTAGCGCATCACGGAAACGTGGCGGATCGAGCAAGACAGACTGGGAAACAATATGCAGGCGTCCGCCATTCAGCAACGCTGACCAGATCTCCCATGTTGAAGCATCAAATGCAGTATTGGCGCAGTGGGCAACACAATCGTTTACATTGATATCGGCATAGTGATTATTGATGACCAGCCGGTTAACACCGATATGCTCAACCATCACCCCTTTGGGCTGTCCTGTGGAGCCGGAGGTATAGAGCACATAAGCCAGATTGCGGGATGTCAGCCCCAGCGCCTGCGTATCGGGATTATCAGCAGGCTGTGTGCTTAATGAAGTATCCGCTGCATCAAGTACGAAGACAGGGACGGTATCAGGCAATTTATCGAGCAGGGCTGACTGCGCCAGTAAGACTACTGGCGTAGCATCTTCCAGCATAAATGTCAGCCGTTCAGTCGGGTAAGCCGGATCGAGCGGAACGTAAGCACCACCGGCTTTTAGAATAGCAAGCAGGCTGACTATCAGTTCCGGGCTGCGTTCTGCACAAATGGCTACCCGATCATCCGGACGAACACCCAACGTAATCAGATAGTGAGCCAGCCGGTTAGCGCGCTGGTTCAGTTCCTCATAGCTGACGGTCTGATCTTCATACGTCAGTGCAACAGCATCAGAACGCTGTAATACCTGAGCCTCAAATAGCTGGTGGATTAGCCTGTCCTGCGGGAAATCGGTCTGCGTAGCGTTAAACGTCACCAACAATTGTTGCCGTTCTGCTTCCGGCAGAATCGGCACATGCAGAATCAGTTGCTGGGGCTGGTGCGTCAGGGCATCAACCAGACCGCTGAGGGCGGTCTGTAGATAACGGGTAATACGAACGGGATCAATGCCCGTTACAGTGTGAGCAGACAACCGGAAGTCAGTGCCTAAATCATCCACTGACAGCGTGATAGGGTAATTTGTGCCTTCTTTGGCGGCAATAACACGCATCCCTGACCAACTATTGTCAGTTGTTTCTGCTTCACTGACCTGAGAGTGGCGATAATTCAGCAGGGTACTGAATAACGGTATGGAATGATCTACACCACTGCAACTCTGTGCCAGTGTTAACGGAGCCTGCTCATGCTCCAGCAGGGTGATTAAATCCTGATAGGTCTCCTGTACAACTGTGTGTACGCTACGATCGGCGAGGGAAACCCGTACCGGCAGAGTGTTGATAAACATTCCCAATATCTGATCAGCACCGGCACCACCTTGCAGGCGGCCTGACAGGACTGAACCGAAAACCACATTATCGCGATTGCTGGTATAGGCCAGTACTTGTGCCCATGCGACATGAAACAATATACTCGGATTGATTTTCAGCTCCCGCGACAATGCGCGAATGGCACCGGATAATGCCGGAGAGAGGGAAAGACGCGCTTCATGCTGTTCTGCCTCTGGTTCGTTATCTGGCATTGAGGGTTTTGAAATTGAAAGTATGCCGAATGGTGCGGTTGGCGCATCAATATCAGCAAGTCGGGTACGGAAATAATCTTCGTGTTCTGAGAGCGGAACACTCAACGTTCTGGCAATAAAGTTGCGGTAAGGCAGAACAGCGGGTAATGCCGTTTTCTCCTGTAATAACAGGCCGATTTCAGCGAAAATCAGTTCCAGTGTCACATGATCGCTGACCAGATGGTGAAAACGTAACACCAGCAGCCACTCATTCTGTGTCATATCATGAGCGATATCAGCGGTGAATAACGGCGCACGGGTCAGTTCCATGCGGTGCTGACGTGGGTCGGTATGCGCCAGCAGTTGTGCCTGAATATTCTCGTCAGATGTCGGCGTGAATAGGTTAATCGCCAATGGAGCCTGACGCCAGACGACCTGAACCGGATGTTCCAGCCCCTGCCAGAAGAGGCTGGTGCGCAGGATATCGTGGCGGTTGATTACTTGTTGTAAGGCGGCTAAGAAATTATCGAGGCGTTCACGGCTGTCAAAAACCAGCAGGCTTTGTAACAGATAGGTATCACCCTGAGCCTGCATCAGATGGTGGAACAGAATGCCTTCCTGTAAGGGAGACAGGGGGTAAATATCCTGCACATTCCCAGCGCCACCGGATACCGTTTCGGTGATGGCATCAATCTGAGCCTGAGATAACGTCACCAAAGGCAGCATCTCAGGCACAATCGCAGCGCAATTTTCAGGAATAAGGTTCTCAGGCACAACGAAAGAGTCAGTGCCACGGCGAAGTGCCTGTGCCATCTCAGCCAGAACCGGCGTGGAGAATACGTTGCGAATATCAAGGCTCCAGCCAATGCAGCGCAATTCTTCGATCAGGCTGACAATCATCAATGAATGACCACCCAGTTCAAAGAAATGGTCATGACGACCGATCTGCTCTACACCTAACAGTTTCTGCCAGATTTGCGCCAGCGCAGTTTCTGTCTGCCCTGTCGGAGATTCATAGACGCGAGCCACGAAAGCAGAGGCGTCAGGAGCGGGCAGTGCATCACGGTCGGTTTTACCATTGGATGTCAGCGGGAAGTTGTCCAACATGACAAAAGCACTGGGCAACATATAGTCAGCAAGGTGTCTGGCAAGTTGCTGACGCAGTTCAGTCGGTTCCGGTTTCATATCCGGCAGAGGCTGGATATAGGCAATCAGCCGTTTCTGGCTTCCTGTTTCTTTATCCCCTGCTTCTTCACGGGCGAGAACCAGTGCTTTCTGTACGCCATCACATTGGGACAGCCGTTTTTCAATTTCGCCTAATTCAATGCGGAACCCGCGGATCTTGACCTGAAAGTCATTGCGACCGAGATAGTCAATATTGCCATCCGGTAGCCAGCGTCCCAGATCGCCGGTTTTGTACATACGGGCATCAGGCATTGAAGAGAAAGGATCAGGCCGAAAACGCTCTGCGGTAAGATCCGGACGGTTCAGATAACCCCGGCTGACCCCCTCACCGGCAATATAAATTTCACCTGTTACACCGAAAGGAACCGGCTGCCGATGTTGGTCAAGAATATAGATCTGCGTGTTGGCTGTCGGGCTACCGATAGGGATTTTTATTTCACTTTCAGCACTACCGGTTTTTGTAAAGGGAATTTCATAGGCCGTAGCAAATGTAGTTGTCTCTGTTGGCCCATACATATTCAGTAAATATCTTGGCGGATATGTAGCCCTCAATCGGATAGCCGCCAGTGGATCAGCCTGTTCGCCGCCGAAAAGGAGATAACGCAGGCCAGACAGAACCGGAGCAATTAAATTTGCATACTGGCTAAACAGCGAAGTAGTAAGAAATAGAGCCGTGACACCTTCTGATAACAAAAAGTCACTGAACCGTTTTGGTTGTAACAGGGTATTTTCCGCGATTAACTGGAGCCTTGCGCCATGTACCAGCGCAGACCACACTTCCCAGGTTGCCGCATCAAATGAAATATTGGCGCAATGGGCAATACAGTCATCGGGCGTGATATCGGAAAAATGGTTATTAATAACTAAGTGCAGTACATTACGGTGTTCAACCATGACCCCTTTCGGCTGACCGGTTGAGCCGGAAGTGTAAATGATATAAGCCAGATTATGTGATGTCAGACCGGATGCCTGAACATCCAGATTGCGAGTAGAGTAGGCGGCCAGAGGCGTTTCCTGCTCATTCAGAAGATTATCCAGCAACACAACGGGCATAAAGGTATCCAGCTTGTCGCTCCATGCAGTCTGTGTCAGCAGAGCCGCAGGTCTGGCATCTTCGAGCATATAGCGCAGTCGCTCAGCAGGATAATTCGGGTCGAGCGGTAAATAGGCTCCTCCTGCCTTGAGGATGGCAAGCAGACCGATGATCAGTTCCGGGCTGCGTTCGGCACAGATTGCTACCGGTTCGTCCGGACGTATTCCCAGTGCCAGCAGATGATGAGCCAGCCGATTGGCATGGCAGTTCAGCTCGCGGTAACTCAGCGTCCGACCTTCATAGCTCACTGCAATAGCATCAGGGCGCTGTAATACCTGTGCTTCAAATAGCTGGTGGATTAAGGCCTCCCGTGGGAAATCATCATGAGTGGCATTAAAATTCACTAACAGTTGCTGCCGTTCTGAGTCCGGCAACATAGGTAATGTGTTCACTGGCTGACTGACATCATCTGCCATTTCGGTTAGCACATTGGTTAAATAAACCACCATTCGCTCAACAGTTGAGTGATCGAACAAATCAGCGGCATACTCTAAATCCCCGGCTAAACCCGTTTCTATTTCGTTCAGGGATAACGTTAAATCAAAATGTGCTCCCCGGCGCTCCTGTTCAATCGGCGTGAGTTGCAGACCCGGCAAGGTGAATTCCTGCGCTGGTGTGTTATTCAACGCCATCATGACCTGAAATATCGGGCTGTAGCTGAGGCTGCGCTCAGGCTGTAGCACTTCTACTACCTGCTCAAAGGGCAGATCCTGATGGGCATAGGCAGCCAGCGACCGCTGACGGATTTGAGTGAGCAGGTCAGCCACACTCATGTCGTTACTGAATGTGACACGCAGAGCCAGCGTATTGACAAAGAAGCCGATCAGCCCTTCAAGCTCATGATGCGGACGGTTGGCGACCGGTGTGCCGATAATAATATCATCCTGTCCGCTGAGACGGCTTAATACAATGCTCCACGCGGTCAGCATGGTCATAAACAGCGTGCTGTTATGGCGTTTTCCGAGTTCTTTCAGTGATGCCAATAATGTGGACTCAAGATGAAAGGAGACTTTCCCTCCGGTATAGCTCTGTACTGCCGGACGAACGCGATCAGTGGGAAGTGTCAGCAGTGGGGGTGCATTCCTGAGCTGTTCATTCCAGAAATCCCGTTGTTTTGCCAGATTATTGCCCTGCGATTGGTCATGCAGCCAGACAGCATAATCAGCATATTGAACGGGCAATGGAGGTAAAGCGATATCATGACCATCAAGAGCGGCGCGATAGAATTCTCCCAGTTCCCGCACCAGTACACCGGTCGACCAGCCGTCAGTAATAATATGGTGCAGAGTGAGTAATAAAATATGCTCGTTATCACTAAGACGAAGTAATTTAGTGCGGATTAGCCGCTCTTGCGTAAAATCGAACGGAGTTTGTGCCTCGGTATCGATAAATTCAGTAATACGCTGGGAGTGCAGAGCCGGATCTGACTGACTCAGGTCGTGATAAGACAGGGTACAGCCGATATCCGCCGGATCAATGTGTTGACAGGGTTTTCCTTCTACTGAGACAAAACGGGTTCGCAGGCTTTCATGACGGGCAACCAAACGGTTAAGTGATACGGTCAGCGCATAGCGGTTAAGTTGACCGCTGAGGCGAAGTATCACAGGAAGATGATAGGCCAGACTGGCAGCCGGTTCGAACTGGCAGAGGAACCACAGCCGCTGTTGAGCGAAAGATAACGGTAATGGCTGATTACGATCCGCCGGTTTGATGACAGATTGTTGCTGTTGGTATCCGCGGGATTTCAGTTGCTCCTCAAGCCTTTTCTCCAGAACCGCCCGTTTCAGATCATCAAGATTCATAGTAGTCCTTGTCATTATTTGCTGTCTCCGCCGCTCTCTTTTTTGTAGGAATCGCTTTCGCCTAAAATCGCCATTAACTCTTCTGCTGACATTGAATCAAGGTCACTCTGGAGTGACTCAATATCGTTTTCGCCAATAGCACTCATTTGCGCCGACAGGATGAGTTCGGCCTGTTCTGTCAATTTTGGTGAGACAAACAGCGCAGTGAGGGGAACATCGACCATAAACTGGTTTTTTATGCGCGTTATCAGCCGGACCACCATCAATGAGTGACCACCCAGTTCGAAGAAACTGTCGTGACGGCTGATGCGGGGCAGCCCTAAAAGTTCCTGCCAGATCTGCGCCAGAATGGTTTCTATTCTTCCCTGTGGAGCCTCATAGCAATGCGTTACCACTGCTGACATTTCAGGGGCCGGTAACGATTTGCGATCCAGTTTGCCGTTGGGTGTCAGAGGGAAAGCCGCCAGCACAACGTATGCGCTGGGCAGCATATATTCCGCGAGGTGTTCTGCGAGCTGGCGGCGCAGAACAGCAGGGTCAAGCTCAACGCCATTCTGAGGCTGGAGATAAGCGACGAGGCGTTTATTGTCTCCGGTGTTTTCATAAGCAGCTTCATCAGCGCTCTCTTCACGCAGAAGCACCACGGCTTCACGCACACCGTGACACTGCTCAAGTCTTGCCTCGATTTCACCCGGTTCGATACGGAAACCGCGTAATTTGATTTGAGTATCATTACGACCGAGATACTCAATATTACCGTTCGGCAGCCAGCGCCCCAGATCGCCGGTCCGGTACATACGGGCATCCGGTGCCGAAGAAAACGGGTCAGTGAGGAAACGTTCCTGAGTCAATTCAGGGCGATTCAGATAACCACGGGCAACTCCCAGACCGGCGATATAAATCTCTCCGCTCACACCAAAAGGAGTCGGTTGTCCGTATTCATCAAGAATATAGATCCGGGTATTGGAAATTGGTCGTCCGATAGGGATGGAACGGGTTATATCAACCGGTGACGGGATCAGATAGGTCGCAGCAAATGTTGTGGTTTCTGTCGGGCCGTAGCCGTTGATTAATGCCGCCGGTTGTGAATCAGCCAGTTTAACTTCCCGTATTTTCTGCGGATCAAGAACATCACCACCCACAATTAAGTAACGTAACTGCCCGAACAGCGGTTTGAGAATATCGAGGTATTCATTGAATAAGCCTGCTGTTAGCCAGAGTGCAGTCACCCGCTCTTTAATCAGTGAATCACAGAAACGTGCCGGATCGAGTAATACAGATTGAGGAACAATGTGCAGGCGTGCCCCGTTGAGCAGGGCCGACCAGACTTCCCATGTTGAGGCATCGAAAGCAATATTGGCACAGTGAGCCACACAGTCATCAGGCCGGATCTCAGAAAAACCATTATCAATAATCAGGCGCAGTACATTACGATGCTCAACCATGACCCCTTTCGGCAGACCGGTTGAACCGGAGGTATAGATCACATAGGCCAGATGGTGTGGCCGCAGATTCAGTGCCTGTGAATTGGGATTATCAAACGGTTGCTCTGACAGAAGCGATGCCAGTGTGTCTATCTCCACAATTGGTGTGGATATTTTTGCTGCGGAGCGGGATAATTTTCCGGCCTGTGATGCCTGAGTCAGTAAGGCTACAGGGGTTGAATCTTCCAGCATGTAAGCCAGCCGTTCGCTCGGGTAGGCCGGATCTAACGGAACGTAAGCACCACCAGCTTTGAGAATGGCGAGCAGGCTGATAATCAGCTCTGGGCTGCGTTCGAGACAGACGGCTATCCGATCATCGGGTTTTACCCCCAGAGCAATCAAATAATGAGCGAGCTGATTAGCTCTGCGGTTCAGCTCGCTGTAACTCAGCGTCTGCCCGGCAAATACGATGGCTGTGCCAGCAGGATCACGGGCTGATTGCGCCTCAACTAACTGATGTATCAGCATGTTGTGCGGTAATGCCACCTGAGTATCGTTGAGATCGGTCAGCAACTGCTTCCGCTCTGAGGCTGGCAGAATGGGTATATCCTGCATCAATTGCTGCGGGTCATCAGTCAGCGCCGCGAGCAGGCCGCGAATGGCAGTGAGCAGATAAGTGGTGATTCTGTCCGGATCAATACCGGTTATTGTCTGTGAGGTTATCCGAAATCCGCTGCCCAAATCATCTACTGACAGCGTGATTGGATAGTTGGTGCGCTCCTCTGCGGTGAGAATACGAATACCTTCCCATACGGTGTTATCAGCGGTTTCTGCCGACTGGCTGTGGCGATAATTCAGTAATGTACTGAACAGCGGGACGGACTGAGGAACGCCGCTGCATTGTTGTGCCAGTACCAGCGGTGCCTGTTCGTGTTCCAGCAGCAGCATTAAATCGTGGAACGTGTCCTGCACAACGTTCTGCACACAACAATTGTTTACAGAAATCCGCATTGGTAATGTGTTGATAAACATCCCCAATACCCGCTCAGCGCCTGCGCCTCCCTGAAGCCGTCCTAACAGTACGGAGCCGAAAACGACATCATCACGCCCGCTGGTTTTTGCCAGAACCTGCGCCCATGCCACATGGAACAGAACACTCGGGCTGATCCCCAGATGACGCGCCTGAGTGCGGATCGCTTCTGCCAGCTCAGGGGCAATCATCAGACAGGATTCAGCTACCGATTCGCCGTTAGTCTGTACTTTAAGCACACCAAACGGCGCGGTTGGCTCACTGATGTCAGCCAGCCGACTGCGGAAATACGCTTCATGCTCCGATTCCGGCACGCTGAGTGTACGGGCGATAAAATCACGATAGGGCAGAATTGCGGGCAATGTTTGAGTATTACCCTGCAAGAACTGCGCAATTTCAGCGAAAATCAGCTCCAGCGTCATATGGTCACTGACCAGATGATGAAAACGCAGCGCCAACAGCCATTCGTTTTGTGCCGGATCGTAAGCAATATCTGCGGTGAACAGCGGCGCCTGATTGAGATTAATACGATGTTTGCGGGGATCGGTATGCTCTTTGAGTTGGCTGACAACATCGCTTTCTGCGGTTGGGGTGAAAACATTCACACTCAGCGCCGCCTGACGCCAGACAACCTGAACAGGGTGAGCCAGATCCTGCCAGTATGCTGCGGTGCGTAAAATATCATGCCGGTCGATAACCTGTTGCAGTGCTGCCAGAAACGCATCAAGGCGTTCACGGCTAGCAAAAGCCAGCAGACTTTGCAGCAGATAATTATCACCCTGTGTCTGTAACAGATGATGGAACAAAATACCTTCCTGCAACGGCGACAATGGGTAGATATCCTGCACATTAGCCGCTCCGTCGGGAACGGTGGCGACAATCGCATCGATTTCTGCCTGGGAAAGTTCAACCAAAGGCAGCATGTCCGGTGTGATAAACCGGCAATCTTCAGGAATGCGGTTAGGCGGCACTATAAAGGTATCTTGGATATCACACTGAATAGCCTGCGCCATATCCGCAAGGACAGGTGAAATAAATACGCTGCGAACATCCAGTTGCCAGCCGATATGACGTAACTCTTCGATCAGGCTGACAATCATCAGGGAATGCCCGCCCAATTCAAAGAAGTGATCGTGACGACCAACCCGCTCCAGCCGTAACAGGCGCTGCCAGATTTGTGCCAGCACGGTTTCTGTTTCACCCATCGGCGGAGAATAGTGGCGTGAAACAACCGCAGACGAGTCAGGGGCAGGCAGTGCCCGTTGATCCAGTTTGCCGTTGGGTGTTAACGGGAAAGCATCGAGAGTGACAAACGCACTGGGCAGCATGTAATCGGCCAGATGCTTCGTCAGTTGCTGACGCAGCTCTGCCGGATCGAGTCTGGCATCAGGCTGAGGCAGCAGATAGGCCACCAGTTGTTTTTGCTGTGAGGCGTCTTCACGGGCAATCACTACCGCTTCACGGACGCCGGAGCACTGTTCAAGCCGCGCTTCAATTTCCCCCAGTTCAATGCGGAAACCGCGTATTTTGACCTGAAAATCATTACGACCGAGATATTCGATATTGCCGTCCGGCAACCAGCGGCCTAAATCGCCGGTTTTGTACATCCGCATATTGGCTTTACCAGCGAACGGATCTGGCAGAAAACGCTCTGCGGTCAGTTCAGGTCGGTTCAGATACCCACGGGCAACACCGGCACCGGCGATATAAAGTTCACCCGCAACGCCCAGCGGGGCAGGCTGACCATAAGCGTCCAGAATATAGATGCGTAAATCGTCCAGAGGCTGACCAATCAGACTGCCGCGCCCTGAATGGATATCCGCTTCACTCAGCTCACGATAGGTTGCGTGAACAGTGATCTCAGTGATGCCGTACATATTGACCAGACGGGTCTGCGCGGTAGGATTGCGGTCAACCCACGGGATAAGGGTATGCAGTTCTAATGCTTCACCGCCGAATATGATGCAGCGTAGTGTATGCTGTTGCGGCTGAGCATGTTGAGCCGCAATCAGCGGACGGAAGGCACTGGGAGTCTGGTTCAGAATAGTGACCTGCTCACGGCACAGTAATTCATAGAAGCTCTGTGGCGAACGGGCACATTCAGCCGGAATAACCACCAGCCGCCCGCCGTAAGCCAGTGCTCCCCACAATTCCCAGACTGAGAAATCGAAGGCGAAGGAGTGGAACAGCGTCCAGACATCGTTGTGATCAAACCGGAATCGCGCCTGCGTTGCCGCCAGCAGTCGGGTAACGTTGGTGTGCTCAACCATCACTCCTTTCGGTTTACCGGTCGAGCCGGAGGTGTAAATCACATAAGCCGGATGATGCGGTGTCAGACCTGATTTTTGTACTTCAGGGTTATCGGATACGATATTGGCGGCATCCAGTAAAACCTTATCCAATAAAACCATAGGTAAAGCACTGGTGAGCTTTTCAGTCAGAGCGGCCTGAACTACGATGGCGGCAGGATCAGAGTCCTCCAGCATATAAGCCAGCCGCTCGGCAGGATAAGCCGGGTCAAGCGGGATATAAGCACCTCCGGCCTTGAGAATAGCCAGCAGGCCGATCACCATTTCCAGACTCCGCTCAACACAAATTGCCACCCGATCCCCCGGTTGCACACCCAGCGTAATCAGATAATGCGCCAGATAGTTGGCACGTTGGTTTAACTCCCCGTAGTGGAGTTTCCGGCCTTCGAATATCACGGCAATCGCATCAGGACGCTGTTCGGCCTGCGCTTCAAATAGCTGATGGAGCAGGGCATCATTGGGGTAGTCAACCTGATGAGCATTGAACTCCGTCAGCAGTTGCTGCCGTTCCGAGTCAGGCAGCATAGGCAGAGCCGCAGCCAGTTGTGCTTCATCTGCCACCATGGTGTTCAGGACATTGGTGAGATAACCCACCATGCGTTCAATGGTTGTCGCATCGAATAACGCAGTGGCGTAGCTCAGTTCACCCACCAGACCCGCTTCGGTTTCTGTTAATGACAGCGTTAAATCGAAATGTGCACTGTGATGCACTGATTCCATCGCCGTGAATTGTAAATCCGGCAATGTCAGTGTCTGGGGAGGTGTATTGTTCAGGGCCAGCATGACCTGAAAAATCGGGCTGTAACTCAGGTTGCGTTCAGGCTGTAAGGCTTCCACCACCTGCTCAAACGGCAGATCCTGATGGGCATAGGCAGCCAGCGTTTGTTGCCGGATTTGTGAGAGTAAATCGGCAATACTGACAGAACCATCCAGCCTGACACGCAGTGCCAGCGTATTCACAAAGAAGCCGATCAGTCCTTCCAGTTCCTGATGCTGACGGTTGGCAACCGGTGTGCCGATAACAATATCATCCTGCCCGCTCAGCCGTGCCAGCACGATACTCCATGCAGTCAGCACGGTCATAAACAGTGTGCTGTTATGGCGCTGTCCGAGTGTTTTCAGCGAAGTCAGTAAGGCGGCATCAAAGTTAACCGGTACTCTGCCACCGATGAAACTCTGTGCCGCAGGGCGGGGCCGATCAGTAGGAAGCGTCAACAGAGCGGGGGCATCGCTGAGCTGGCGACACCAGAATTCCCGCTGCGTGTTAAGTGCGGCTTCATGCAGATTATCACGCTGCCAGACGGCATAATCTGCGTACTGAACCGACAACGGAGGTAATGGATCCAGTTGATCGTCAAGGGCTGCGCGATAAAGCACACCCATTTCATGCAGCAGAACGCCGACAGACCAGCCGTCAGAGATAATATGGTGCTGAGTGATCAACAATACATGTTCGTCATCCGCCAGTTGCAGTAAATGACCACGGATCAGCGAACCCTGAGTAAAATCAAACGGCAGGCCGGTTTCTGCCGAGGCAATGTCTGTAATACGGCGGGTCTGTTCATCTGCGGTTAATGCGCGCAGATCCTGACAGACAAGCGCAAATCCGCTATCAGCGGGATCGATTTGCTGACAGGGCTGGCCTGCGGCAAGTACAAAGCGGGTACGCAGGGTTTCGTGTCGGGCAACCAGATTATCGAGTGAACGGCGCAGGGCCTGATGACTGAGATGACCGTTCAGGCGCAGTGCCAGCGGGATGTGGTAAGCCAGACTGGCAGTCGGATCGAGTTGCCCCAAGAACCACAGGCGCTGTTGCGCAAAGGAAAGCGGCAGAGGCTGGCTTCTGTCAGCGGCCGGAATAGTGATTTGCGTGGTTGTCTCGACAGCGGCAAGTCCCTGAGCCAAATCCGTCAGGCGCGGTTGGTCAAACAGTTGTTGCAGCGGTAATTCCCGTGCCAGTACCTGACGGATACGGGCTGAAAGCTGAACAGCCAGCAGTGAATGCCCGCCCAGTTCAAAGAAGTGGTCATGACGACCGACTCGTTCCAGTCCCAGCAGATCCTGCCAGATTCGGGCTAATGCGATTTCAGTTTCACCGACCGGTGCTTCATAGTCGCGGGTTATCACTGCCGAAGCATCAGGAATAGGCAGAGCCTGACGATCCAGTTTTCCATTGGGCGTCAGCGGGAAGCTATCCAGCATGACAAAAGCACTGGGCAGCATATAGTCAGCAAGGTGCTGGGCAAGCTGACGGCGTAGTTCCGCAGGAAGCAGCTCAGTGCCTTCTTCGGCTCTCACGTAGGCAACCAGCCGTTTCTGATTAGGCTCGTCCTGCCGGATCAGTATCACCGCTTCGCGTACACCATGACACTGTACCAGTCTGGCTTCGATTTCCCCCAGTTCGATACGGAAACCCCGTAGCTTGACCTGAAAATCATTGCGGCCGAGGTACTCGATATTGCCGTCCGGCAGCCAGCGGCCGAGATCACCAGATTTGTACATCCGTGCATCCGGTTCTGAAGAGAACGGGTTATTCAGGAAACGTTCGGCAGTCAGTTCAGGCCGGTTCAGATAACCACGGGCAACACCGGCTCCGGCAATATAAATTTCACCGGAAACGCCGACAGCAACCGGACGCTTCTGTCTGTCCAGAATATAGATTTGCCTGTTAGCGATAGGGTGCCCGATAGGGATTTTTATTTCGCCTTCACCGGCTTTCTCTGCTATCAGTGGTACTTCATAAGCAGTGGCAAAGGTTGTGGTTTCCGTCGGCCCATAAACATGCAACAAATGTTGGGGTGGATATTCCGCCCGGAAACGAATGGCAGTACGGGTATCCGTCTGTTCTCCGCCGAACAGGAGGTAGCGCAGGCCCGATAATGCCGGTGCAATCAGGCTGGCATACTGGTTAAACAGTGCGGTAGTCAGGAACAGGGCAGTGACGTTTTCTGCTGACAGGCAGTGACCAAATTGCTCAGGCTGTAACAGCGTTTTTTCCGGGATCAGCAGAATACGCGCACCGCAAGCCAGACCCGCCCAGACTTCCCATGTCGCAGCATCAAATGAGACGTTGGCACAGTGGGCAATACAGTCATCCGGCCCGATATCGGCAAAGCTATTGTCAATAATCAGGGAAACCACATTGCGGTGTTCAACCATGACCCCTTTCGGCTGCCCGGTTGAGCCGGAGGTATAAATCACATAGGCCAGATGACGGGATGTCAGCCCTGATGCCTCAATCTCAGGATTATGGTTCGGGAACGATGCGGAACTGTCTGAACCATCGTCCAGCAAAATTACCGGCAGGGTGCTGTTAAGTCTGTTATGCCACTGAGTCTGAGTCAGTAAGGCCACCGGAGCCGCATCCTCAAGCATATAAGCCAGCCGTTCAGCCGGATAGTTCGGGTCAAGCGGCAGATAAGCGCCACCGGCTTTGAGAATAGCAAGTAAACCAATGACCATTTCCGGGCTGCGTTCAATACAGATGGCAACCCGATCATCCGGACGTACACCCAATGTCAGCAAATGATGTGCCAGCCGATTAGCGCGTTGGTTCAGTTCACGATAACTGAGCGCCTGCTCTTCAAAGATCACCGCAGTTGCATCGGGGCGCTGTAATGCCTGAATTTCGATGAGCTGGTGGATCAGCACATTCTGTGAGCATGAGTTTGGTGTCTCAGGAGAAAGAACGGGCTTGGTGTTGAATTCCACTAACAGCCGTTGCTGCTCTGATTCCGGTAAAACCGGAATATCCAGGATCTGTTTCTGTGGCTGATTAATTAAAGCATCCACCAGTCCTTTAATGGCGGTTGCCAGATAAGTGATGACCTGATCCGGTGAAATTCCTGTGACGGTCAGTGCGGTAAGCTGAAAATCATTGCCTAAGTCATCCACGGACAGGGTAATGGGGTAGTTAGTCCGTTCTTCGGCTGTCACCACCCGCATATCTGACCAGATGGTATCTATTTCATCCTGAGTCATTTGGCTGTGGCGGTAATTCAGTAACGCACTGAACAACGGCATCGGTTGTGCCACACCGCTGCACTGCTGCGCCAGTGTCAGCGGAGCCTGTTCGTGTTCCAGCAGCTCTGTCAGACGATGATAGGTGTCCTGTACAGTCTCCTGCACACTGCGATCCACCAGAGAAATGCGGATTGGCAGCGTATTAACGAACATCCCCAGTATTTGTTCTGCGCCGGTGATGCCCTGCAAGCGCCCCAACAGGACTGAGCCAAAAACGACATCCTCGCGCCCGCTGGTGTGCGCCAGTACCTGTGCCCACGCAACATGGAACAGGACTCCGGGGCTGACTTTCAGACGACGCGCCTGAGAACGGATCGCTTCCGCCAGTCGCTTATCAAGTAAAATACGGGCTTTGGCAACGGGGTTTCTATTGTCTGACTGTTCACTATCCGGCAATTCATGGTCTTTAGGAATACGGTCTTCAGGAATATGGCCTTTCGGCATGGTAAGAACGCCGAATGGTGCCGTCGGTTCGTCAATATCCGCCAGTTGTTCGCGGAAATAATCTTCATGCGCTGAAAGCGGTACATTCAGCGTTTGAGCGATAAAATTGCGATAAGGGACTGAAACAGGCAGCACATCGATATTTCCCAGCCGGATCTGAGCAATTTCGGCGAAGATCAGATCCAGTGTCAGATGGTCGCTGACCAGATGATGGAAACGCAGCGCCAGTAACCACTCATTCTGTGCCGTATCGTGGGCAATATCAGCCGCGAACAGCGGCGCGCGAGTCAGGTCGATACGGTGCCAGCGCGGATCGGTATGATTCCGTAACCGGGTTGGTATATCGCTCTCTGTTGCAGGAATAAGCGCGTTTACATGTAATTCATTTACAGTCAACAATGCCTGACGCCAGACCACCTGAACAGGTTGTGCTAAATCCTGCCAGTAAAGCGAGGTGCGCAGGATATCGTGGCGTTCAATCACCTGCTGCATGGCGTTCAGGAAGCTATCAAGATGGATGCGGGTATCAAAAGCAAGGGTGATATGTAATAAGTAATCATCACCCTGTGCCTGTAACAGATGATGGAACAGAATACCTTCCTGTAACGGTGCCAGCGGATAGATATCCTGAACATTAGCCGTACCACCGGCAACACTGGCTGTGATAGCGTCAATTTCTGTCTGGGACAGTGACACCAGCGGCAACATATCAGGCGTTATCTGCGTGCAGCCATCAGGGATACGGTTAGGCGGCACAACAAAAACATCGGCATCACGCCGCGCCACCTGTGCCATATCTGCAAGAACAGGAGATGAAAACACGCTGCGCACATCAAGCTGCCAGCCGTGTTTATACAGTTCCGCAATCAGGCTGACGATCATCAGTGAATGACCACCCAACGCAAAGAAGTGGTCATGGCGGCTGACTTGTTTCACACCTAATAACTGTTGCCAGATCCCGGCCAGAGTGGTTTCTACTTCACCAATGGGAGCCTCATAGCGTTGTACGGCCAGAGCGGAGAAATCAGGCGCAGGTAGTGCCTGACGATCCAGTTTGCCATTGGGTGTCAGCGGGAATGCTTCAAGGGTAATGAAAGCCGCAGGCAGCATGTAATCGGCAAGGTGTTGCGCCAGTTGCTGACGCAGTTCCGCCGGAACCAGTTCAGTTTTCGTTTCTGACAGCAACTCCTCTGACAACAACTCCGGCAATAAATAGGCAACGAGACGCTTCTGTTGTGTTTCATCTTTGTGGATCAAAACCACCGCTTCACGCACTCCGGCACATTGTCTGAGCCGAGCCTCAATCTCTCCCAGTTCAATGCGGAAACCCCGCAGTTTGATTTGAAAATCATTGCGACCGAGGTACTCAATATTGCCGTCAGGACGCCAACGCCCCAGATCACCTGTCCGGTACATTCTGGCATCAGGATCGGTGGTGAATGGATCGGTGAGGAATCGCTCCGCTGTTAATTCTGGCCGATTCAGATAACCACGGGCTACTCCCGCACCGGCAATGTAAATCTCTCCGGTGATACCAACCGGAACCGGCTGGGTGTTGGCATCAAGAATATAAACCCGGCTATTGGCAATCGGTCGGCCAATCGGTGGTGGCGTCTCTTCCCGATGATCACACGGGTAAAGCGTTGCACAGACAGTAATCTCCGTCGGCCCGTATGCATTGAGCATCTGCCGTCCTGCTGCCCAGCGTCTGACTAAACCCGGCGGGCAGGCTTCTCCGCCGACAAGTAGCATCTGTAATGTATCGGGCAGGGAATCCATTGCCGCCAGTGCGGTAGGTGACAGGAGCACATGGCTGATGGCATGGGCTTTCAGATAATCGGACAGGATTGCGCCGGGCAGAAGATCAGCTCGTTTCGCCAGATAGAGGCTGGCTCCCGCCAGTAGGGCCATGCCGCATTCCCAGAGACAGGCATCGAAACTGGCTGAGGCAAATTGCAGAATCCGGCTTTCAGGCGTGAGAGCCAGTGTATTTTGTTGGGTGAGGATCAGATTGCACAGGCTATGATGTTCAATCATTACGCCTTTCGACTGACCGGTTGAGCCGGAGGTATAAATGACGTAAGCCAGATGGCGGGATGTCAGCCCTAATAACTGAGCATCCGGATTATCGGTGCGCTGTGTTTTCAGTTTATCGGATAAACGGTCGAGTAAAACCATCGGCAATGTGCTGGCCGGAAATGTGCTGGCGAATTGATCAGCTAACTCAGTTGTGGTCAGTAAAGCGACCGGAGCGGCATCTTCCAGCATATAAGCCAGCCGCTCGGGCGGATAAGCCGGATCGAGCGGAACATAAGTGCCACCTGCTTTCAGCGTGGCGATCAGACCAATCACCATTTCCGGGCTGCGCTCAGTGTAAAGAGCGACCCGATCATCCGGCTGCACTCCCAGCGCCAGTAAATGATGCGCTAACTGATTGGATTTCTGGTTCAGCTCATGGTAGCTCATTGTCTGATTTTCACAGACTACGGCAATGGCATCAGGACGTTGCAATACCTGCTTTTCAAATAGCTGGTGGATAAGCACATTCTGCGGGCTGTCGGTTTGTGGCAGATCTGTATGTAAAAAAGTAGCCTGAGTCGCGTTGAAATCTATCAATAGTTGCTGCCGTTCTGACTCCGGCAACATCGGCAGCGTGGTAATGCACTGAGTTTCATCCGCTGCCATCGCGGTCAATACATTGATTAAATAGCCGGTCATACGCTCAATGGTTGCCGCATCGAACAGATCGGTGGCGTAGGTCAGTTCACCGCTCAGGCCGTTTTCGTTTTCGCTCAGAGACAGGGTTAAATCAAAATGCGCACTGGGATGTATTTGTTCAACCGGTGTGCAATGGATATCAGGCAGAGTCAACGTCTGAGGCGGGGTGTTATTTAAGGCCAGCATCACCTGAAAAATCGGGCTGTAACTCAGATCGCGCTCCGGCTGTAACGCTTCTACGACCTGTTCAAAAGGCAGATCCTGATTGGCATAGGCCGCCAGCGCCTGCTCACGGATCTGAGCCAGTAGCGTTGCAACACTGGCATGGCTATCCAGCGAGATACGCAGCGCCAGTGTATTGACAAAAAAGCCGATTAAGCCTTCCAGTGCAGGATGAGGCCGGTTGGCAACCGGTGTTCCGATGACAATATCATCCTGACCACTCAGGCGGGCAAGAACAATACTCCATGCCGCCAGTAGTGTCATAAACAGCGTGCTGTTATGACGCTGCCCCAGCCTTTTCAGTGATGCGGATAATCCGGCATCAACAGAAACAGGAATGCGCCCGCCGATGAACGATTGCACTGTCGGGCGCGGTCTGTCAGTCGGAAGAGTTAATAACGCCGGAGCATTTTTAAGTCGTGAATACCAGAAGTCCCGTTGCGCCGTCAGGGTGGTTTCCTGCTGCCAGTTTCGTTGCCATCCGGCATAATCGGCATACTGAACGGGCAATGGCAGTAGCGGGTTTTCCTGTTCTTCAAGCACTGCACGATAGAGAACACTCAGCTCACGCATCAGCACACCGACAGACCAGCCATCGGAGATAATGTGGTGCTGAGTGAGCAGGAAGATATGCTCTTCATCCGCCAGTTGCAGCAAACGACCGCGAACCAGCTGATCTTGTGTGAAATCAAACGGCGTTCGGGCTTCAAGCGTGGTGAATTCAGTTATCCGGTCAGCACGTTCTTCGGCTGGCAACAGGCGCAGATCGTGACAGGACAGCATAAAGCCGGTATCAGCCGGATCAATATGCTGATGAGGATGGCCCGCCACGGGTACAAAACGGGTACGCAGGCTCTCGTGTCTGGCCACCAGCTTATTCAGTGCCTGACTGAGTGCCTGATGATTGAGTTGCCCGTTGAGACGCAATGCAACGGGAATATGGTAAGCCAGACTGGCGGCCTGATCGATTTGGGTCAGGAACCATAGACGCTGTTGGGCAAAAGAGAGCGGTAATGGCTGGCTTCTGTCAGCGACTAGGATTTCGATTTGGCTGGTTGTTGCAGTTTCAGACAGTAGCTGTGCCAGATCAGCCAGAACCGGCTGATCAAAGAGCTGTTTTAATGACACTGTTTTCGCCAGTTCCTGACGAACGTAGGCGACAAATTGAACCGCCAGCAGGGAATGCCCTCCCAGCTCAAAGAAATGGTCATGACGGCCGACCTGCTGTACGCCCAGTAATTTTTGCCAAATCTGAGCCAGTGCGGTTTCTGTTTTACTGATGGGTGCTTCGTAACCACGGGTCACGATTGCTGCCATATCAGGCATCGGAAGCGCCCGACGATCCAGCTTGCCGTTGGGTGTCAGCGGGAAAGTATCCAGCATGACAAATGCACTGGGCAGCATATAGTCAGCAAGATGCAGGGAGAGCTGCTGACGTAATTCTGCGGGGACTAATGTGATGCCATCCTGCGGCTGCAAATAAGCAATCAACCGTTTCTGGTGTGATTCATCTTCGCGGGCAATCACGATGGCTTCACGCACACCGGTACACTGTGCCAGTTTTGCCTCAATTTCCCTTAATTCAATCCGGAAGCCGCGAATTTTGACCTGAAAATCATTGCGTCCGAGATACTCGATGTTGCCATCAGCAAGCCAGCGCCCCAGATCCCCTGTTTTATACATACGTGCATCAGGCTCAGAAGAGAAAGGACAATCAACAAAGTGCTCAGCAGTCAGTTCAGGCAGATTTAAATAACCACGGGCAACACCGGCTCCGGCAATATAAATTTCTCCGGTTACACCGACAGGCGCAGGTTGTCCGCTGGAGTCGAGAATATAGATCTGTGTGCTGGCAAGCGGGCGGCCAATGGGAACAGAGCGGGTGATCTCAGCGGGTGATGTTATCGCATACGTTGCCGCAAACGTGGTCGTTTCCGTCGGGCCATAACCGTTAATCAGATGTGCGGGTCGGGAAGGGGCAGAGAGTACCTGCCGGATCTTACCGGAATCGAGGACATCCCCGCCGACCAGCAGATAGCGTAACTGCCCGAGCATTGGCATGAGGATGTCAAGGCTGGCATTGAACAGACCGACAGTCAGCCAAAGCGCAGTGACGTTCCCCTTGATCAATGTTTGGCGGAAATGCACCGGATCAAGCAGTACTGATTGGGGAACAATGTGCAGCCGCGCCCCATTGAGCAGGGCTGACCAGATTTCCCATGTCGAGGCATCGAAAGCAATATTGGCACAATGGGCAACACAGTCGTCAGAGCCAATATCGGCAAAACCGTTATTGATGATCAGACTAAGCACACTATGGTGTTCAACCATCACCCCTTTGGGTTGTCCGGTTGAACCGGAGGTATAAATCACATAGGCCAGATTGCCTGATGTCAGAGGAAGAGCCGGATTATCCGTCCGTTGTGTGGCAAGGAGTGAATCCTGTTCATCCAGTCGTACAATCGGCAGATGGCTTTCCTGTAATTTATCGGCATAAGCGGTGTGCGTCAGTACGACAACAGGCGCTGCATCTTCAAGTATATACAGCAACCGTTCAGCCGGATAAGCCGGATCAAGCGGCACATAAGCGCCTCCGGCTTTCAGAATAGCGAGGAGACTGATAATCAGTTGCGGGCTGCGTTCGAGACAAATCGCGACCCGATCAGCGGGATGCACACCTTGCATTATCAGGTGATGAGCCAGTTGGTTGGCCTGACGGTTCAGTTCGCCATAGCTGAAAGAATCGTCTTCAAACACCATCGCAATGGCATCGGGACGAAGTGCGGCCTGCTCCTCAACCAATTGATGTATCAGTCTATGCTGTGAATGGTCTGTTTGTGGCTGTGACAAATCGGCCTGAGTCGTGTTGAAATCCACCAGTAATTTCTGCCGCTCTGTGGCAGGCAGTATGGATAACTCCTGAATCAGTTGCTGGGGGTTATGAGCCAGTGCGTCAGTCAGTCCGCTGATGGCGGTTATCAGATAAGTGATAATCCGTGCCGCATCAATGCCCGCTCCCGCCAGAGCCGTCAGGCGGAAACCTGTTCCTGTATCATCCACTGAGAGCGTGATGGGGTAATTTGTCCGCTCCTCCACCGCCACCATTCGCATACCCAGCTCTGGCAGTTCAAACAGGTCAGCTTCATTGAGCTGAGTATGGCGATAATTCAGTAAGGTACTGAACAGCGGCGTCGGCTGTACTATTCCGCTGCATTGCTGTGCCAGTGCCAGCGGTGCCTGTTCGTGCTCCAGTAGTGCGGTCAGATTGCGATAGGTCGCCTGTACGGTGTCCCGTACACTCCGGCCTGTCAGGGAAACTCGTACCGGCAGGGTATTAATAAACATCCCCATTGTCCGGGACGTTCCTTTGCCGCCCTGTAACCGCCCTGATAATACCGAGCCGAATACCACTTCATTACAGCCACTGGTTTGTGCCAGTACCTGCGCTAAAGCAACATGGAACAGGACTCCCGGACTGACGCCCAGATGACGAGCCTGATTCCGCACATTCTCCGACAGCACCGGAGAGAAAGAGAGACTGGCTTCTGCAATCGGCTCGTCATTATCCGGCAGGGAGAGCACGCCAAAAGGCGCAGCCGGGGTGTCAATATCAGCCAACTGTTGTCGGAAATAATCTTCATGCACGGTGGCCGGTATGCTTAATGTCTGGGCGATAAAATTGCGGTAAGGCATGGCCGCAGGCAGTGTTTCAATCAGCCCTTGTTGTATGCGGGTAATCTCGTCGAAAATCAGTTCCAGTGTCACATGATCAGCAATCATGTGATGAAAACGCAGCGCCAGCAGCCAGTTATCCTGAGCCGGATCATAGGCGATATCCGCTGCAAATAATGGAGCATGACCCAGATTAAGGCGGCTTTTACGCCGATCAGTGTGTGCCTGTAGTTGAAGCTGCGTGGAGATATCATCCGTTGTGGACGGAATAAATTCATTGACTGTCAGCCGGGCCTGACGCCAGACTACCTGAACCGGTTTGACCAGTTCCTGCCAGCAGGCAGCCGTCCGCAGAATATCGTGGCGATCGATAACGTACTGGAAACCTGGCAGAAAACCATCAAGGAACTCTCGTGTATTGAAAGTAAGCACACAGTGGAGCAGATAAATGTCGCACTGTTCCTGTAACAGATGGTGAAACAGAATGCCTTCCTGTAATGGGGACAGAGGATAGATATCCTGTATATTCGCGGCTCCGCCGGGTGTGGCTTCGATAATGGCATCAATTTCAGCCTGAGAAAGTGCAACCAGCGGCAGCATATCCGGTGTAATAGTCGTACAGCCATCCGGTATACGGTTAGGGGGAACAACAAAAGTTTCGCTCTCTCTCTGCATAGTCTGAGCCATTGCGCTCAGAACGGAAGCCGAGAACACACTACGCACATCCAGTTGCCAGCCAAAGTTATACAAGCGCTCAATCAGTCTGACAATCATCAGAGAATGACCACCCAGTTCAAAGAAGTGATCATGGCGGCTGACTTGCTCTAATCCCAGCAGTTCCTGCCAGATTTGTGCCAGTATGGTTTCTTTCTCGTCGACGGGAGCTTCATAACGGCGGGCTATCATCGCAGAGATATCCGGCGCAGGCAGCGCCTGACGATCAAGTTTCCCATTAGGGGTTAGCGGGAATTCTGCCAGTATCACAAAAGCGCTGGGCAGCATATATTCAGCAAGGTGATGAGCCAGTTGCCCGCGCAAATCAGTTGGAGAGAGTTCAGCGCCATCCTGTGGACGTAAATAGGCTATCAGGCGCTTCTGGTTGGCTGTGTTTTCATCAGCCATATCGTCACTGGCAATAACTACCGCTTCACGCACACCATGACACTGCATCAGTTGCGTTTCGATTTCCCCCAGTTCAATGCGGAAACCGCGAATTTTGACCTGAAAATCATTGCGGCCGAGGTATTCGATATTGCCATCCGGCAGCCAGCGCCCCAAATCACCGGTTTTGTACATACGGGCATCGGCTTCTGAAGAGAAGGGATCGGCAGGAAAGCGTTCCGTTGTCAGTTCAGGACGGTTCAGATAACCCCGTGCGACACCCGCTCCGGCGATATGAATTTCACCCACAGCACCTAATGGTGCAGGCTGGCCATAGGAGTCGAGGATATAAATGCGGGTATTCGCTATCGGGCGTCCGATATGGTGATGAAACCCCGTTGCCCGATCCATGCGTGTCCAGGTTGAATAAGTTGTCGTTTCTGAAGGGCCGTACAGGTTGCATATATGCTGAATATTGGTGTGTGTAAATAACTGCTTAACAATGTGTGGTTTCAGGGCTTCACCGGCTAAATTAACGGTCTGGACACCTGTGGGTATCACACCTGTTTCAATAAGTTGCGAGATGGCAGACGGGACGCTATTGATCAGGCTGATATTCTGTTCTGTGATGACTGATGCCGGATTGATCAGCGACAGCACATCAGTGACAAGGTGCACCGTTCCACCAGAAATCAGAGGTGCGAAACATTCAAACACCGCTAAATCAAAATTTAGTGAAGTGGCAAACAGGGTATGGGATAACTCTTCCGGACTGAATATTGTCTGCGCCCAGTTCAGGAAATTGACGGTATTACGGTGCTCGATTGCCACCCCTTTCGGCTGACCGGTTGAACCGGAAGTATAGATAACATAGGCCAGATGGCGTGAAGTCAGCCCCAGTGACTGTGGGTCAGGGTTGTGAACCGCTTGTTCTGCCAGAACATCAGGCTGGATATCGGGCAGAACGTTATCAATCAGAACCTGCGGTGCAGAATGGTGCAGGTTGTCAGCCAGCGTACTCTGAGTCAGTATTACCGCCGGATCTGAGTCATCCAGCATATAGGCCAGCCGTTCGGCAGGATAAGCGGGATCGAGCGGCACATAAGCCCCGCCTGCTTTCAGAATAGCCAGTAAACCGACAATCATTTCAGGGCTGCGTCTGACACAAATAGCGACCCGATCATCTGGACGTACACCCCGTGCTATCAGATAGTGCGCCAGTTGGTTGGCCCGGCGATTCAGTTCGTTGTAGCTCAGCCTATGTGTTCCGCAAACGACAGCGATAGCCGCCGGAGTTTGTGATACCTGCTGTTCAAACAGTTGATGGATCAGGGCAGACTGCGGGCGGGCGGTTTGTGAAAGAGCGGTTTGAGAGAAATCATCCTGCGTGGCGTTGAAATCCACCAGTAACTGCTGCCGCTCCGAGGCCGACAGCATGGTCAGGCGCATAACGGTCTGCGTTTCATCTTCTGCCATTGCCGTCAGCACATTGATTAAATAATCCACCATGCGTTCAACGGTTGTAGAATCAAACAGGTCAGCGGCATATTCCAGCCCGCCAGTCAGTTCGGTATCACTTTCGGTCAGCGACAGCATTAAATCGAAGTGTGCGCTATGACCCGCCTGTTCAATGCGGGCAATTTGTAAATCAGGTGAGGTATGAACCTGAGCGGGGGTATTATCCAGCGCCAGCATAACCTGAAAGACCGGGCTGTAGCTGAGGCTGCGTTCCGGCTGTAGTGTTTCGACAACCTGCTCAAAAGGCAGATCCTGATGAGCATAAGCAGACAGTGCCTGTTCCCGCACCTGAGCCAGAAGGTCAGTAACGGTGGGGTTGTTATCGAGTCTGACCCGCAGTGCCAGTGTATTGACAAAGAATCCCATCAATCCTTCAAGTTCAGGCAACGGTCGATTGGCAACAGGAGTCCCGATGACAATATCATCCTGCCCGCTCAGGCGTGCCAGCACAATACTCCAGCCCGCCAGCAGAGTCATAAACAGGGTGGTGTTATGGCGTTTGCCAAGCGCCTTCAGTGATGTCAGCAAAGTAGTGTCAAGATGGAAAGGTATCTGGCTGCCGGTATAACTCTGTATAGCCGGTCGCGACCGGTCTGTCGGGAGAGACAGCAGAGCCGGAGCATTCTCAAGCTGTGTACGCCAGAAATTTTGCTGTGATGTAAAGATGCTGCTTCCCTGTAACCATTCACGTTGCCAGATAACATAGTCGGTGTATTGAACGGGCAATGGTGGCAGAGACGTATTCTGGTTGTTAAGAATGGCGTGATAGGTAATGGCAAGCTCACGGATGAACACACCAATAGACCAGCCATCAGTAATAATATGGTGCAGGGTGATCAGCAACAGATGCTCTTCATCCGCCAGTTGCAGCAGTTGACCACGAACAAGGGAATCGTGAATAAAATCAAAGGCGGTCTGAGCATCAATAGCCAGTAGCTCGTTAATTCGTTCGTTATGTAAAGCCGGTTCAAGTTTGCGTAGATCATGTTCGGATAGCGTAAATCCGATATCAGCAGGGTCGATATGCTGATAGGGCTGGCCTTCAGACAATATAAACTGGGTACGCAGGCTTTCATGGCGGGCAACCATATGATCCAACGCGCAGGTCAGAACATAGTGGTTAAGCGAGCCTGTCAGTCGCAGCGTTACCGGAATATGGTAGGCAAGATTGGCGGCTGGATTGAGCTGGTTCAGGAACCACAAACGCTGTTGGGCAAATGATAGTGGATAGTGATCAGCCCGTTCATAACGTGGAATACCCTGTAATTGATGGGTACTCGCCTGCTCTTCTGATGAATCGAGCTGGTTCAGAAAATCGATCAGCTCTTGTTTATGCTGTTTCCATTCACTGAGCAAGTCCGCCGGAATACTGCTGAGATGGGTTTCGTATTGCAAACGATCCTCAGCCACGAACAGTGTGATCCCCTGATCTAAAGCCTCATTGACAATTCGTGCTGCGTTTTTCATATATCACCCTTTAATAGCGCTTGTGCTGAATCTCGCCCGGTCTGAAAATGTTTTCTTTTCTCTTTGATAAGATGGACGGTGACAATTTGTGATAATTGCTCAAGTGTTGGATGTTCAAAAACACTCCTCAACGGCAGCTCTATCGCCAATTCGTTGCGTATTGAACTAGTAAGACGAGTGGCCTGAAGGGAATGTCCACCCAGTTCAAAGAAATGATCATGACGACCAACTTGTTGTTTCAGTCCCAATAAACTTTGCCAAATTTGCGCCAGGACGGTTTCTATTTTATCAATCGGTGCCACATAGGGGCGTGAGGCTATCGCTGATGAATCAGGGGCCGGAAGGGCTTGGCGATCAAGTTTTCCGTTGGGCGTTAACGGAAAAGTATCCAGCGTGACAAAAGCACTGGGCAGCATATAGTCGGCAAGACGCAGGGCAAGTTGCTGGCGTAACTGGGCAGGCTCCAGTCTGGCACCTGCCTGTGGCCGCAGATAAGCGACCAGACGTTTTTGTCCGTCATGTCCATCAGAAGCATCGTCACGGGCGATAACCACCGCTTCCCGCACCCCATCGCACTGCATCAGTTGCGTTTCGATTTCTCCCGGCTCAATGCGGAATCCCCGAAGTTTTACCTGAAAATCATTACGGCCGAGGTACTCAATATTGCCGTCAGTTAACCAGCGCCCGAGATCACCGGTTTTGTACATACGGGCATCCGGCTCTGTGGAAAACGGATCGGGCAGGAAGCGTTCGGCGGTCAGTTCCGGGCGATTCAGATAACCACGGGCAAGCCCCCGACCTGCGATATAAATTTCCCCCGTTACGCCGGAAGGGGCTGGCTGACCATACGCATCAAGAATATAAATCCGGTCATTGGCTATTGGTTTTCCGATAGGCGGCAGCACCGGCCAGTGTTCAGTATCCTTGTCTAAGGAATATGAGGTCACAACGTGGCTTTCTGTCGGGCCATAGTGATTATGTAACCGGCAGCCGGTACGCTCTACAAGCACCCGAATGGCCGGTGTAATCCGCAATTGCTCACCAGCGGTAATAATATGGTTAAGACAGGAAATCTTGTCTTCATTGAGCGTCTTGTCTTCATTGAAAGTATGGTCTCCGCCGGAATTGACGGCTTCGGCCAGATGCTGGAGAGCAATATAGGGAAGAAAAATACGATTAATCTGCTTTTGCTGAATCAACCGGGGGAATTGCTGAAGCTCCCGCCGCATGGTTTCACTGATCAATACCAGACAGCCGCCCTCACTCAGCGTGGTGAAGATTTCCTGAAAGGCGACATCAAACCCCAGTGCGGCAAATTGCAGGGTTTTACCTGTTTCTGTCAGTTGTGACGAAGGTTGATGATGCCATTGCAGTAGATTTGACAGGGCAGATAAGGGCATCTCTACCCCTTTGGGCAACCCGGTTGAGCCTGATGTGTAAATTACATAACCCGGATGATTGGAGGTCAGCCCTAGTTTTTGTGGTTCAGGGTTGTACTCTGGTTGCTCTGATAGATAAGGTTGCTGGTTGTCGAGTAGTACCGTGGTGTATCCGCCAGCCGGCATGGCCTGTTCCAGCCCATCAGAGAGGGCGGTTTGGGTGAGTAAAACCATTGGCTCCGAATCCCTGAGCATATAGGCCAGTCTTTCAGCCGGATAGGCCGGGTCGAGAGGAACATAGGCACCACCTGCTTTGAGGATCGCCAGTAATCCCACTATCATCTCCGGGTGGCGCTCAAGACAGATTGCCACTCGTTTATCTGGTTTTACCCCCAGTGCAACCAGATAATGCGCCAGCCGGTTGGCACGGCGGTTGAGTTCAGCATAACTCAGTGTTTGTTCGTTCCACTCGATGGCGGTTGCATCGGGTGAGCGTTCAGCCTGAATTTCAATAAGCTGGTGGACTAAGGTATTTTGCGCAAAATCCATCTGAGTAGTATTGAAATCTACCAGTACCTGTTGCTGTTCTGCCTGTGACAGCATCGGTAAGTGCCGGATTGGTGTTTCAGGAGAAGCGAGAGCGGCTCCGATCAGGGTAATTAAACGGGATTGAAGTGCTGCTGCTTCAGCACGATTCAGATAATCGGGTGAATAATCAAACTCCAGCGTAACAGGTTGCCGGATATCTTCATTATTTGATGTAAAAGCGTACTGATGAAGCGCGATAACGAGAGGGAACGGTGCACCACGCTGTGTTTTACTGTATGTAAGCGAAGCATCCGGCAGACTGGCGTTTATTTCGATCTGCTCATATGACAGCATAATATCGAAGAGCTGGATTTTTCCTGCTTTCTGCCGGGTCTGCAAGTGTCGGTTGAGTTCTGCAATAGGTAAACGCTGATGCTTATAACAGCGACGCAACTCGGCTGCTGCTTTGTTCATGATATCAAGGAAAGAATCATCCGGTGTCACGGTAATACCGACCGGGATCACCGAGGTAAACATGCCAATCATGCGTTTTTGTCTGACGTTTTTGCGATTATGCACGGGAATGCCAAAAACAATTTCTTCAGTACTGTTTTCTGTCCCGTCAGTGCGTGAAAAATGAGTCGTCCGGAAAAAATAGCAGGCCAGAACGGCATACATAAAATGCAGAATGGATAAACCCTGAGCCGCTGTCACTTCCTCAATGCGCTGAAAAAGTGTTCGGTCAAATTGATAAATTAAAGGCTCAGGATGCGGATGTTCTCTGGTTTTGTCTGAATTTGATGGCTGGAGCAGTGCAGGTGGTAAATTTTCATAACGTTTCAGCCAGAATTGCTGATCTTGCAGGTAGCGTTTTGAACTCAGATAGGCGCTGTCTCCCTCCACAAAATCGAGATAGGAGGGAACGCTTTCAGTGATTTCTTCACTTCTGGCTAATCGACTGTAAGTGTTGGCTATTTCTTCGGAAATAAGCCCCAAAGTGGTTCCGTCTCCGATAAGATGGTGGCAGCAGAAATGCCAGTACCAGCGGTTATTTCCCAGCCGGAGCAGTTCAAAACGCCAGAGTTTATTATTTAAATCGAACGGACGTATGAATGCGGAGCGGAGGTGTTGTTCAGCTTGTTCTGTCGGATTTGTGTGTCTGGAAAAATCATGTACAGAGACAGAAACAGGTAAAGTATCAATCAGTTTTTGCAGGGGTAATTCCTGAGTATTAATCAGTCGTAAACGTAATGCATCATGGCGCTCAACAACTGTTTTGAAAGCCTGAACTAACAGCGTTTCATCCAATTCTCCCTCGATAAGTACCACTGAACCAATATTGTAACAGGTATTGTCAGGATGAAGGATTTGGTCAAGCCAGACGACCTGCTGTGGAGAACTGAGCGAAAATGTGTAAGAGGAAGATACAGAAGTATTTTCATAGGAAGGTTGAGCTTCGTTATTGATACGATTGCACGACATAGGCATTACTTAACTCCTGCTGTTAGAATTATCAATTAGCCTAATGGTTTAATATGATACCTGGCCTAAATAGAGTAAAAAAAATAATATTTATTGGGCATTTTCAATTTTCTCTGAGTGAGAATTACTAAACCGAAGTTGTAACGAGAGGGAGGGATGAAGTGTGGAAATCAAACCAGATAACTTTCCAGAAATAATGGTTAGGAAATTGGTAAGCAGAAAATGAGGATACAGAAATATGCTCATATGAAGGTTGAATTTCGTTATTGATACGATTGCACAGCATAGACATTATAAAACTCCTGCTTATTAGGATAATGGCTTGATCCATCTCCGATATTTTTATTCGGTATAGTTACTCAGAGAACAAGTTGAACAGATAACCTTTATAAAGGTGGATACTTTATTTTTTTAATCCCCTTTCTAAAAGGGGCAGAGCTTATCTATTTTTTAACAGGAGGGATTAAAATTACTGGGGAATCATTAGTAGATACAGGTGTTATTAAAATTATGATGCAGTATTAATATTGATTGTCACCAAATGAAATTATAAAAAAATAATTTCATGCATGATAAATATTAATGCGTTATATTGTTATTAATACCGTTAGTGAAAATAAACTGTGTTGATTTTTAAGTGTATTTTAAATTGCATTTAATTATTTTAATTTAGTGAAAAATAAACTGTGCAAATGGTAAATAAATTAAATGGTTGCGTTGAGAATATACTTTATTCACCATCTTTTTTGAAAAAAATATTATCGGAGCTGATTACTGGGTTTAGCTTTCAGATAAGTAGTTCAAGTTTGCTATTTTTACCTCATTAAAACTTGAACTACTAAATGTAAATTACGGAATTATTGCAAATGAACGTACCGGAAACCCTGCGGCTTTTTCTGGTTTAGCGGGAATGTTAAAAATAACCGAACCACGAGTTGGCACTTTGTCTAAATTTTTCATCACTTCTATTTGATAGGTATTCTGTGCCAAAACGTAATATTCACCCAGTAATCCATTATTATTTCTGGCATCTTTAGATGAATCCGTATCAAGCGTTTCATGTCCGATAGCTTTTATTTTCCTTTCCTCAAAAAGAAATTTAAGAGTATCTAACCCCCAGCCGGGAGTCTGATTATTTCCGTGGGTATCTTTATTTTCCATTTTTTCCTGAGAAGGCCAGCGTTTACTCCAGTCTGTTCTTAATGCAACAAAAGTATTGGCTTCAATAATGCCATGTTCGGCTTCAAAACGAAGAATATCTTCTTTGGACAGTGAAAAATCAGGTTCTTGTTCTGCCCGTTCTGATTGGTCAATAACAATTAATGGCAACACCAGTTCTTTTAATTCAAGTTCATTCAGAAAACGACCATCGGATATAAAATGACAGGGAGCATCAATATGTGTGCCGTATTGCCCGACAAAAGTAAATTGTTGGGCGAAAAAACCATCCTGATAGCTGAATAATGTCTTAATTTGAGCAGGGTCAAACATAAAAAAATGAGGTGAATTCTGATTAAAACTGTGTGTCAGATCGATCCATTTTTGGGCTTTTAATAAAGTGAGTGCCTGTAAGATATTGTTAGTCATAACAGCCTCATCTTGTCTATACCCTTCGTTTTTCAGGTTGTCTCTTCTGCTTTGCTATGCAACTTGAACCCATTGGGTATGAGTTTATTAGGATTACAGATCATATATTCAATCGCCGGTGACTGTTAATACAGTCACCGAGACTTGTCTGTGAGAGGATATTAATAACTTTTTGGAGTGATATCAATATAGGTTGGATCGGAAAAAGAGCATTCCTCTGCTGATATAATCGATGAGGCAATAATAATCATTGGTGATTTATCTTTATCAATATAAGGAATGGTGACTTCTATTGTTTGGGAATAAAGCTTTCCCCATTCTGAATAAGTTATCGGGGACTTATTCTTTTCCAGAAGGTGTCTGTTAATTAATATTGATTTTGCCTGATATTTATCCAGTTGGTTATTTTTTCTGACGGCAGAAGTTATAACCTTATGAGCAGCCCATGATTCTGTTGTCGCACAGTAATTCAGATTTTCATTTGCCGAAGCGATACCTATAGACGGAATAAACAACATCGTAAAAGTAAGTAATTTTTTCATATCATTCCATTGAATATATCATTTTAAGTAATAATAAATATTGATTGTTCTTCCATCTTTTTATTGCAAAAAAAAGCCGTGATTATCATCTTTGCGTTAATTTTTTGTGTTGGAAATGTTTGTATTTTTATATTGATTGTTTGCCGATTATGCATAAAATATAATGCCGAATCAGGCTCCCCGAAAAAGGGATGGTGACTAAATGACACCACCTGAAATAAAACCAATAAGCGATACCACTAATTATTATTATATTAATAAAACATTATGGTTCGTTGCTATTATTATGTTTTCTCTGTCGTAGGTGTTAACTCCATTTCATAATCACTGACAGGGAATTGCCCATAAGTATCATGTAATAATTGTTTACAGCTTTCCTGTTTAATCAGGTCGCTGAGTTCATCTAATCGTTTTTGTAATAACCGCTTAGTTTCTTTTTCATTATCTAAGACAGTCTGCAAAATTTTGGTTAATTTCTGCTGCAATGAAATGGGAGCATCTGAATTTTCTGATATTAAGGTAACCACTTCTACTGCTTTCAGATAGGTGATTTCCATATCAACAAGTACATCCCATTTTTCATTTTTAGCTAAATCAAGCATCTGCTCACTTAAACTAAGGATCTGCTGGTAAGCTGACAAAAGATCCAGATCATTTTTCATCAAACAATATCCTGACTGGCGTTATAATGAGGACCTATCTGCCGCCAAGAATCTGAAATCTCGGTAAGTAAATCAATCACTTCGGTAATAGCCTTCTCATCGTTGCGTAAATTAGCATGGAGTAAACGACGACTCATATAATCATATAAAGCAGAAAGATTCTGAGCAATCTCACCGCCTTTTTCGAAATCAAGTCCTTCTTTCAGACCATTATCAATGATATTTATCGCCTTTGAAATAGCTAAACCTTTTTCCGGGATATTTCCCTGTTGCATCAGAATAATTGCACGACGCAGGGCGCTGAGCGCCCCATTGAACAATATCTGAATCAACTGATAGGGAGAAGCATTCATAATTTCGCTCTCAAGATCTACCTGAGCGTATAACTGGCTTGCCGAACGTTGATACATATTATCCTTTAATTATCTTAAAAGCTGGAATAGGGATGAACTGGTGTTATTCAGTGAATTCATCAGTTTATCCAATTCTGTAAATTGACGTTTGTAACGCTCCATTGTGGCATCAATAGTGTCGTTTGTCCGCTCTACTTGTTTTTCAAGCGTTTTCAGACTTTTATTAATACCTTCAGTGGCGGTTGCGATAGTACCTTCGTGGCTATCTAGTGTTTTCTTTAACAGATTGTAAGTCTGGGTTGCAAAGCCGGTTTTTTCACCATCACCCATAAAGAAAGCCTTCACATTGGCAGGTTTTTCTTTCAGGTTCTTTTCCAGTTTTTCTTTACTGATTTCCAGAGTGCCGTCCAATTTCTGTTTAATACCCAATTTATTTAAGGTAGCAATATCAGCAACATTTTGGGCTGCAAATAATTGGTGTCTTAACTGGTTCTGGATATTTTTCAGCGTTCCGTCACCAAGCAGGGCACCATTATCTTTTGACGCAGCTTCACCTTTTCCGACCGCTTTAAATTTAGTCAGTGAATCAAAAGTGGATTGTAATTCATTATAAGCATCAACCCATTTTTTAATCGCTTCCTGCATCGGTTCAATATCACGGGAAACAATTAAAGTTTCAGGTTTTACCACTTCCTCTTCTTTTGTTTTACCTTCCTTCACAATTTTTTCTGTGACTTTTTCTGAAACTTTTTTCAGATTCAGAGTAATGCCTTCCGGTGCATCTTTTACTTCATTGCTCTGGCGCTCAATCGGAACACCATTAACGGTTAACAGTGCATTTTGTGCGGCAACTTTTTGTTGCATTGCACTAGCACGTTTTTCATCGCTTGGTGGATATTCCAGCAATTCGTGCAGTTTATTATCGCCTTCAACCCTGATTTTCATCATCGATTGTGTACCGGTTTTTTTAGCGGTCAGAATCAGATAATTATTTTTATCATCAGCTTTGATAATGCTGGCGTTAACATTGCCTTCCTGCTTATTGATCGCATCACGGATCTCAACCAGAGAAGTCTGCTCATCTGTCAGAGCAATCTTCATTTCAACTTTTTCGCCCGGTTTTTCACCATCCTGCTCAATAATGATGGTACGGGAGTTACCTGTCGCCGGAATTTCACCCAGTTGGTCTTTTACGCTGGAAACCGTGCTGGTCTGTAAAGATTGTGCCCTGGCTAGTTGCTTAACTTCAATTTCATAGTTCCCCGGGCTGGCTTTGGAATCCGTGCTTGGGGTAAATGATTTATGATCTTCGCTTGTTTTAGTTGTATTAAGCTTATCGAATTTTTTCAGTTCTTCGGAGGCGGTCTGAAGTTTTTCCAGACTGCCTTTTAATGTGCCAAAACCGGTCAGCTTTGCTTTATAGCTTGTTTGTTGCTGCGCTAATGGTTCTAAACGTTTTCTTTCTGCTGCCTGAAGTTTATCCAGCAAAGAACCCAAATCCATCCCGGACCCGGCCCCTAATGAGGAAATGCTAGCCATATTGACTCCTTTATTAGTAAAGCATCACTGGAGTTGTTATCGGATTAATTTGCCAAAAGTTTACTGAAAAAAGGATTTTTTTGATGGAGGGAATAGTTGATGAGAACAGGCGCTGTTTGGGTTATCAGTATACCTGTTGTCCTTCGGGCTGCTGTTTTGTTGGCCGCATTCGCTTACGCCGGTCACTGTAGTTATATGTAGTTATATGTAGTTATAAGTAGAGAGTTATCTATACTCCCGATGAATTTGTGACTGACTTGCTGTTGTGAGCTAACTTAAAATTCATATTAGATACAATGAGTAAGGAAAAAACGTAAAACTTTTTTCAAGAAATATTAAAGGTTCTTTTTAAGGGGCCGATAAAACTGTTGGCGGTGATGAACACCGTGAGCAAACAGGCTCAGATAATTTATATCGACTTGATTTTAAAAAGGAACTCTACTATGGCATCAGTAATCAATACTAACTACTCATCTCTGCTGGCTCAAAACAACCTGACCAAGTCCCAAGGTACTTTAGGTTCTGCAATTGAGCGTCTGTCCTCTGGTTTACGTATTAACAGCGCGAAGGATGACGCTGCTGGTCAAGCGATTGCCAACCGTTTCACTGCTAACGTTAAAGGTCTGACTCAGGCTTCCCGTAACGCAAACGACGGTATCTCCATTGCTCAGACTACCGAAGGTGCTCTGAACGAAATCAACAACAACCTGCAACGTGTACGTGAACTGACTGTTCAGTCTGAAAACGGCAGTAACTCTCCTAGCGATCTGAAATCTATCCAGAAAGAAGTTGATCAACGTCTGGAAGAAATTGACCGTATTTCTAAACAAACTCAGTTCAACAATGTGCATGTGTTGAGAGAAGATGTTAAATCAATGAGTATTCAGGTTGGCGCGAATGACGGAGAAACTATCGACATTAAATTAGAAGCTATTAATGTTGCTAAATTGAATTTAAAGGATTTCGCTGTAGATGGGAAGAAAGAAGAGACAGCAGAATCTAAGGCTGTAACAGCAGCTGAAGCAACTTTGAAGTCAGCTAAAGAAGAACTAGCCGCTGCAGGTGGTGATGCTGCAAAAGAAACCGCAGCGAAAACGAAAATTGCTGACGCAGAAAAAGTATTAACAGCAAAAAAAGAAGCTGCAGCAAAAGCTGGCCCATTAGGTAAATTAGATTCAGCGCTTTCTCAGGTTGATGACCTGCGCAGTTCTTTAGGTGCAGTTCAAAACCGTCTGGAATCTACTGTTAACAACCTGAACAACACTGTTAACAACCTGAGCGCTGCTCGTAGCCGTATCGAAGACGCTGACTACGCGGTTGAAGTTTCTAACATGAGCCGTGGTCAGATCCTGCAACAGGCTGGTACTTCTGTTCTGGCTCAGGCGAATCAGGTTCCACAGACCGTTCTGTCTCTGCTGCGTTAATTTTTATTATCCGGCTAAGGGCCTATGCAGACTACTCTGCATAGCCCCTGCTTATGAAATAAGGATCGGCTTGCCGATCCTTATTTTTTAAATACCCGTCGTCTTTCAAGCTGCCTCTTTGTTGGCTGCACTCGCTTACCCTGATCGCCGTTTTTATAAACATACGGCTATCTATGCTCAGGGGATCGCTCCCTTGCCGTCGCGATGCAACTCGAAATCCATAGGGTATTAACTGAATGTCAGGGACAGCCTGAAACTTGCTATTCATTCGGGCGGACAGCAAAAATTTCGCATAGGTGAAAAAGAAGCGCTTTTACTTCATTGTTCAAACGATTGTACCCGTTAGGGGATTGGATAATGGTATCCAGTCTCTTATCCAAAGGTGTCTGTTGTTGTGAGCGATTTGTATACCGCCGAAGGCGTGATGGACAAAAATAGCCTCTGGAAGCGCTATGTACCACTGGTTCGCCATGAAGCACTGCGGCTACAGGTTAGATTGCCTGCCAGTGTCGAGCTTGATGACCTGCTTCAGGCCGGTGGCATAGGGTTGCTGAATGCGGTGGAGCGTTACGATTCCCTACAGGGAACGGCGTTTACCACTTATGCAGTGCAGCGCATCAGAGGTGCAATGTTGGATGAGTTGAGGAGCCGTGATTGGGCGCCACGCAGTGTGCGACGCAATGCACGGGAAGTCACGCAAACCATCCGTAAACTTGAGCAAGAGTTAGGCCGTCCAGCCAGTGAGCAGGAAGTTGCTAAAGAATTAAAGATTAATCTGATAGAATATCGGCAAATACTGTTAGAAACCAATAACAGTCAGCTATTTTCTTATGACGAATGGCACGAAATTCACGGTGAAAGCTGTGAGCCGGTAATTGAGGAAGAGCATGAGACAAATCCTCTCCAACAGTTACTGGAAGGTGATCTCCGTCAGCGGGTTATCGATGTCATTGAGTCGTTGCCTGAAAGAGAAAAAATGGTTCTGACGCTGTACTATCAGGAAGAACTGAATCTTAAAGAGATTGGCGCGGTGCTTAATGTGGGGGAATCTCGCGTGAGTCAGCTCCACAGCCAGGCAATAAAAAGGCTGCGGGCGCGTTTGAATCCAGAGAAGTAACTTTTTGCTTATTTGTTTTTTTGTTAAGACTACACACAGGGCTTTATCTCTTATGTCTGTTACAACACAAAAGAAACGGCCTCTTAGCCGTTATATTAAGGACTATAAACATAGTCAGACTCATTGTCTGCATTGTCATAAAACTCTTGACCGTATTTCCCTTGTTTTTAACGGTCAGGTTATCAATAAAGAAGCAATTTCCGAGATGACCGAATTGGTTGATGACAAAACATGGAATGAGTTACAGGGTAAATTTGTAGCGCTGTGCCGCTTCTGTAGTGAAATTTATTGCAATAGCCAGACTGATTATTTCGACATTATGTCATTTAAACAGTATCTGTTTGAACAAACCGAGATGAGCCACAGCACAGTGCGTGAATACGTGGTTCGTCTGCGCAGACTGGATGAGTTACTGACCTCAGACAATTATCCTGAAGAAGAGTTTACACCAGAAAAAATTCAGGAAAAATTGAGTGAGAAGCTGTCCGAGTCTGCTTTCAGTAATTACAATATCGCGCTGCGTAAGTACGAACAATATCTGAGCTGGCAACAGAACGGGCATTGATTAATTCGGCAAAGACGAAGTGTCTGTTGGGTTGAACAATTTCAGAGGGGAATGTAAAAATAATACATTCCCCTCTATTTTATTGAACAAATAATAATATCTTACATGTCTATTTGGTTATAAATATATAATCAAATGTAATTAGCCGGCTTATTTCAATCGTTTGATTTAATCAAATGATTATAAATAAATTCACTCAGTTTTTAGTCTGTTAGCCAATCGTCATTAAACTGGCATTCCCCCCTGCCGCCGCAGTATTAATACTCAATGAACGCTCATGCAGCAGGCGTTCCAGTAACAGATTAGTATCACCCCGGGCAAATCCCTGTACGGAAACAATCGGCCCTTTACGTTGCGCAACGGTTTCACAGACCTGCCGTAACTGATCACAATCACCGTGATAAATCACTGCTTCCATCTGCGTGTCGTCGCTCTGCCAGTCATTCACTAAAGAAATGGAATGGCGGACTTCGCCCGGTAATTGTTTCAGCAACTGTTGATGCAGATCGTCTTTTTGCCAGACGGCCTGACAGCCGACTGAAAGCACCGCCGCTAATTGAATCAGCGTATCCTGTTCATTATCCGCAAGGCACAGAACCTGACCACGCGGCAGCAGGGTATAAGTATTGCGTTCGCCCGTTGGCCCCGGCAGTAAACGCATTGTGCCGCCCTGAGCCAGTAAACCGTATTCCTGAATTATCCTGTTCAGCTCTGAGTGGTTATTTGACTCAGCCCATTCAGCCAGTTTGTTGAAAGGTGAGTGCAGGATAGTGCGGGTTGTGGCATCCAGCGGATATTCTTCATCCTGACGTGCCAATGTCTGAGTTGCGGCATTAACCGGGCGCTGGGATAACAGACGGTAAAGATAGAGCGGCCCACCGGCTTTTGGCCCCGTGCCTGATAATCCTTCACCACCAAATGGCTGCACACCAACAACGGCACCGACCATATTACGGTTGACGTATAAATTACCGACTTTGGCTTTACCGGTGACATGAGCAATAGTTTCATCAATGCGCGTGTGAACGCCCAATGTTAAGCCATAGCCGGAAGCGTTAATCTGATCCAGCAGTTGATCCAGTTCATCCCGTTTGAAACGGACAACATGCAGAACCGGGCCGAAAATCTCTTTTTTCAGCTCATCAAAACTGTCCAGCTCAATAAGCGTTGGTTTGACGAACATTCCCTGAGGCCATTCCTGACTGTCTGCGGCATTTTCATGTGTCGCCTGATAAACTGTTCTGCCTTTGGTTCGCATCGTCTGAATATGACGCTCGATATTGGCTTTCGCTTCGGCATCAATCACCGGGCCGATATCGGTGAACAGGTGTTCTGGATTCCCCATCCGGCACTCAGCCATCGCGCCTTTCAGCATGGTAAGTGTTCTGTCTGCGACATCATCCTGTATACACAGAATGCGCAGGGCAGAACAGCGTTGGCCTGCACTGTCAAAAGCAGAAGCAACTACATCGGTGACAACCTGCTCAGTCAGCGCAGAAGAATCGACAATCATCGCATTCATTCCGCCGGTTTCTGCGATCAATGGCGTAGGACGACCTTGTGCGTCAAGGCGTCCGGCGATATTACGCTGCAAGAGGCTGGCGACTTCGGTAGAACCGGTAAACATCACACCGCGTACACGTTCATCACCGACTAACATTGAGCCGACGGTTTCCCCCTGTCCCGGCAGTAATTGCAGTACATCGCGTGGAATACCCGCCTGATGCAGCATTTTAACAGCGACTGCTGCAATCAATGGTGTCTGTTCCGCCGGTTTCGCCAGTACGCTGTTACCGGCCGCCAGTGCAGCAGCAATCTGACCGGTGAAAATCGCCAGAGGGAAGTTCCATGGGCTGATACAGACTACAGGCCCAAGCGGGCGATGGGTATCATTGGCGAAATCCTGACGAACCTGATCGGCGTAGTAATAGAGGAAATCTACGGCTTCACGGACTTCAGCAATGGCATTGTTGAATGTTTTACCCGCCTCACGCACCAGAATACCAAGCAGGGATTGCAGATTATCTTCCATCAATTCCGCCGCGCGGACTAAGATCGCAGCCCGCTCTGACGGTGGCGTAGCAAACCAGATGGTTTCGGCATTGGTTGCGACTTCCAGCGCATGGCTGACTTCCTGTTCTGTAGTCTCACGAACATAACCGACGATATCAGAAGATTTAGCCGGATTATTGACCGAGCTGGCAACCGGTAATTCCTCAGAATGGGTATAATCGCCGCCTAATAGCGGTTCGCTGTTCCATATTTCCATTGAAGAACTTAACAGAGCGCTGGAAAGAGAAGCCAGACGATGTTCACTGGAAAGGTCTAATCCAGATGAATTGACACGGTTTTTACCGTACAAATCAACGGGCAACGGAATTTTCGGATGCGGCAGGCCTATTTGCCCTTCGGATTGAGCCAATTCCTGAATCACTTTCACCGGATCAGCAACCAGTTCATCAATCGGCAGAGTGGTATCAGCGATACGGTTAACGAATGAAGTATTTGCTCCGTTTTCTAACAAACGGCGTACCAGATAGGCCAATAAAGTTTCATGAGTACCGACCGGTGCATAGATTCGGCATGGGCGGTTCAGTTTACCATCGGCAATTTTACCCACCACTTGTTCATAAAGCGGCTCACCCATTCCGTGCAGACACTGGAACTCATACTGCCCTGGGTAGTAATTCTGGCCGGCAATGTGATAAATGGCAGACAGAGTATGGGCATTATGCGTCGCAAACTGTGGGTAAATAAGATTAGGAACGGACAGTAATTTGCGGGCGCAGGCAAGGTAAGAAACATCGGTATACACTTTGCGGGTATAAACCGGATAGCCTTCCAGACCATCAATCTGGGCGCGCTTGATTTCGCTGTCCCAATAAGCACCTTTTACCAGACGTATCATCAGTCTGTGGCGGCTACGCTGTGCTAAATCGATAATACTGTCAATGACGAAAGGACAGCGTTTCTGATAGGCCTGAATAACAAAACCGATCCCATTCCAGCCTTCCAGTTGCGGTTCAAAGCAGAGTTTTTCCAGCAAATCGAGGGAAATTTCCAGCCTGTCGGCTTCTTCAGCATCAATATTGATACCGATATCATACTGGCGAGCCTGTAAAGTCAGGGCAAGCAGGCGAGGGTAGAGTTCATTCATCACTCGCTCATACTGGGCGCGGCTATAGCGGGGATGCAGGGCTGAAAGTTTGATAGAGATCCCCGGCCCTTCATAAATGCCCCGACCGTTCGATGCTTTACCAATGGCATGAATGGCCTGCTGATAAGAGACCATATAAGCCTGTGCATCTTCTTCAGTCAGTGCCGCTTCACCGAGCATATCATAAGAGTAACGGAAGCCTTTTTCTTCCAGTTTACGAGCGTTGGCAAGGGCTTGAGCAATGGTTTCGCCAGTGACGAATTGCTCTCCCATCAGACGCATTGCCATATCTACGCCTTTGCGTACCAATGGCTCCCCGCTTTTGCCGATGATACGGGTCAGTGAGTTCGATAATTTGGCTTCGTTATGGGTCGAGACTAATTTACCGGTAAACAGCAATCCCCATGTTGCGGCATTAACGAACATAGACGGGCTTTGGCCCAGATGAGAATGCCAGTTGCCGTTACTGATTTTGTCGCGGATCAGCGCATCGCGGGTCGCTTTATCGGGAATGCGCAACAGGGCTTCGGCAAGGCACATCAGTGCGACACCTTCCTGTGAGGAGAGTGAAAACTCCTGTAGCAGCCCCTGAACCAGACCGGATCTTCCAATCCCCTGTTTTTGCTGACGTAGTTTTTCTGCGATGGAATAAGCGAGTTTATGCGTTGCTCTGGATTGTTCTTCTGGTAGTTGAGCTTGTTGCAGTAACATCGGAACAGCCTGTGTTTCAGGCAGGCGGTACGCTGCAGTAATTGCAGAACGTTTCACCGATTGGGGTAAAATATGCTCGGCAAAGTCCAGAAATGGCTGATAACGGGCTTCAATCGGTGATTCTTCTTCGGAAATCTTTTCTTCTTTGTTATCCTGAGACGCTGATATTTCCGGGATCTTTTCCTCATTTTCCAGACGTTCGAGATAATTAAAAATGGCTTGCTTAACCAGCCAGTGTGGTGTGCGTTCAATTCGTTGTGCAGCAGCTTTGATGCGATTACGCGTTGCTTCATCAAGCTTCACGCCCATTGTGGTACTACCCATTCTCACTCCTTAAATAGGAAGGCTAATCAAGTTACGGGATAATATCTTTCATGTTGCAACTTTGTGCAACTTTGTTAAAAGCCATTATTCAGAATTTGTGAAATTAATCTGATTTTGAACATATAATTTACGGCTTTATGACTATTAAACTATTATCTATTTGATAGGTAAGTATTATTTTTATTTTCCTAAATAAGGCCTTTTATGAAAGGTACAACTTCAGGAGTGATAAATGTGACTTGGCGAGCGTTTCTTGTAAAAAATGCCGTTAATCAGTTGTTAAAAATGTTTTAGCTAATTTAGGATAGAAAGTGATTTTTAAATAATTACAAATATAAATTATACATATTGGAACAACGCCACCTTCAGGTGAAATAATCTTCAGGTACAACTCTGGCATACCCGGTAAATTTCGAGTTGCATACAGCCAGCAGCAAAAAGGCAATCTGAAAGAAAGAAGGGTAACACCTGACAACAGAACATTTTGTCCTGAGAGAGATATTGCGCTGAAAAAAGCGAAAATTTTTAGTACAGATCACATTACTGATGCAAATCAAACCACCTGAATAAACAAGATTTGCAAAAAATACTTATGCAAAAAAACACTATGGAGAAGAACCTGCATGACAGTAAATTCACCAATGCTAATTACCTTCATTGTCTATATAGCCGGGATGCTGCTGATAGGCTTCATGGCTTACCGCGCCACTAAGAATTTTGATGACTATATTCTGGGTGGCCGACGATTGGGCAGTGTGGTAACAGCACTATCTGCCGGCGCTTCTGATATGAGTGGCTGGTTATTAATGGGGCTGCCGGGTGCTATTTTTCTGGCAGGCATGTCCAAAGCCTGGATTGCGTTAGGCTGCCTGATGGGGGCATATCTGAACTGGAAATGGATTGCAGGGAGATTACGAGTCCATACTGAAGCCAATAATAACGCATTAACATTGCCTGACTATTTTACCCATCGTTTTGAAGATAAAAGCAAACTACTGCGTATTATTTCCGCATTAGTTATCCTGACTTTCTTCACAATTTATTGTGCATCTGCGGTTGTTGCCGGTGGATTATTGTTCGAAAACACATTCGGTATCAGCTATGAAAAAGCCATTTGGCTGGGTGCGTTGGCAACTATTGCGTATACCTTCCTCGGTGGTTTTCTGGCGGTAAGCTGGACAGATACCGTTCAGGCAACCTTAATGATTTTTGCTTTAATTCTGGTTCCTGTTCTGATCCTTTTAAAAGTAGGTGGATTTGAATCAGCCATTGATATTATCAAAGCTAAAGATCCCGCATATCTGGATATGTTTAAGGGAGTACAGACGATAACGATCATTTCCCTGCTTGGCTGGGGGTTCGGTTATTTTGGTCAGCCCCATATTTTGGCCCGCTTTATGGCAGCAGATTCTCACCAGACTATTCATAAAGCCCGCCGTATCAGCATGACATGGATGTTTTTATGTCTTGCAGGAACTGTCGCTGTCGGCTTCTTTGGTATCGCCTATTTTGACCAGAATCCGGCACAGGCCGGGCATGTTATGCAGAATAGTGAGCGTATCTTCATGGAACTGGGCGTCATTTTATTCAATCCATGGATTACGGGCATACTGTTATCAGCCGTTTTAGCGGCAATTATGAGTACCCTGAGCTGCCAGTTGTTGGTTTGCTCCAGTGCATTGACAGAAGATCTGTATAAAGCATTTGTCCGTACCAAAGCAAGCCAGAAAGAGTTGGTGTGGATTGGGCGCTTAATGGTTCTGGTTGTGGCAGCGATCGCGATAGCTATTGCAACCAATCCGAATAATAAGGTACTGGCGCTTGTCAGTAATGCCTGGGCTGGTTTTGGTGCGGCATTTGGCCCAGTGGTACTGATCTCAGTACTCTGGAAACGAATGACACGTAATGGCGCACTAGCGGGTATGCTGGTTGGAGCAATTACAGTATTGGTGTGGATGGAGTATCAGTGGTTTGGTCTGTATGAAATTATCCCCGGCTTTATTCTGGCCTCACTTGCCATTGTAGTTGTAAGCCTGTTGGGTAAAGTACCAAATAAAGCGATTCAACAACGTTTTATGGAAGCAGAAGCGCAATATAAAACCAAATAAATATATTCAGAGCCTCTGATATTCCAGAGGCTCATTTAATAAAGGTGGCTTCAAATATATTTAACCGAGAGCCATCTTTTTCGATATTTAATTAAGATTCTGATGCCGCTGCAATGATAGATGCAGGATAAAGATATGCAGACCATTCATTATATTGGCAAACAAATATCGAAGGATGTTTCACTGAAAGCGGAGACGCTAACTTAAAAACCCTGTCTCTTATTTCGGCTGCTGAATGTAATGATGAACCAACATAAGTTGCGGCAGGCAAAGCCATTACATCACCATTGGCATATCTTACCTTTCTATGAAAATCAATTACTTTCATTGATTGATCAAGTGCATTAATTTCTCTTGAGCCTGCACCATAAATTTCAACACGGATCAGATAATTAGCCATAGATAACCTCTCTTTTATTTAAGATTTTAATAAAAATAACTCATCTGTTTTCATCTACAGAATGCGATAACTTATATCCAATCTCTTTCCGAGGTTGGTATGCCGGAGAATTTAACAGGTAATAATGATGTTGTGCCATATCATTAAATCACAGTTATTTGATGATATAGTTTTAGAGAGCGGGAATATAATATTTATTATCAGAACACTGATTTAATAGCCCCCATATTATGCGGAGCTTTAATATTTATTCACACCTGGTTATCTATTTATGGAATTTTTCATTCAGACGTTGCTCAAGAGCGCGTATGGCAAATTCACGTAGTTTCTCTACACCAATAAAACCTACGGCGCCACCAAGGGCGGGTGATACGCTGACGGGAATACCAATCAGCTCCAACCCACTTGAAAACCCCCATGAAAGTGCTCCACAGAGAAGAGGTTCAGCCCATTGATTTTTCCGTTCCACCCCATCGTAAATCAGGCGTCCATAACAGATCATGATAGCCAGTAATGCGCCGGATATTTGTGGCCAGACATTTCTCAGGGCGTACATAAGTTCAACCCATAATTCAGGATATTCTTGCATGATTAGTTCCATAATTTATTTCCGATCGTTCAATCACAATGCCTGAATTAAAATTGACTGGGCAGAGATTGGATTCCGGTACTCAGTGACAGGTTATATATTTCCATAATAGCGTCAGTACCGAATATCCACATTGTTATGAATTTGTGCCATGTATAATACGAAATTCATAGCTGAGGTTATTGCATGATTTTTTCAACGGCTTTAGGCATACCTTGCCCCATCAGCTAGCGGGGGGATGCTGATTTAGCTCTTCTTTCAGCTCAGGTTGCGGCGGTTAAAGCAGGTCTGGGATTGGCAATCCTGCCTCATTTTATTACTGATAAATCTGATCTTATTTGTCTTTCTTCTCAGTTAGAATTAGAGCTACCTATTTGGCTTGTTATTCAGGCCGATTTAGCACATTCTCCTAAAATAAGAAAGGTAGCAGACTTTCTTACAGATATTGTCTCCCAAAAATTGCAGCAACTTTCCGGGCAGATGATAAAACCTTAAGTTATAAAAAATAGTAATAACATTAAGTGTTCATTAAGAAAAATAGGAAGTAAGACTGTCTTATATAAAATATATCAACGTTGTTTATGGTGTGTTTATGTTGGCCAATTTATAGTTTTTTTGAATTGCTATGTGCAGTAACCGTTAGCATACATTTACACTCGGCAATATAAAAACTGGAGTTAAAAGATGGAAAAAAATGCTATCGAATTAAACGAATGGTTTGAAGAAGAAACTTTTGAAGAAGCCGTTGAAATAATGCAGGAAAAAGCTGTTGTTCCAGTTGGAACTGCAATGTGGCCTGTTTAGATTTATATAAATTAGAATTCTGACAACTTAACGGGGGAATTCCCCCCGTTAATTATTGGATGGCTATTATGTTAACTTTTAATAAAAGAAGAAAAAATATAGAGAATATGCTTAACTGCCTGTTACATCACCCAGCTATTAAAGAAAAAAGTCATAAAAATGTGATTAATATACTTATCGGATGGGATAAAGAACATAAAGATCTTGTTGAAAATATTATAAACGTCTCTTCAGAATTTCCTTTTTTGAATATATCCTCATTATCACTTGACATAACACCTTCTGATAAATTAATCAAAGAAATTGAACTCTGCGATTTATATGTATTCTTTTATCTTTCTTCAACAGTAAAACCCTTTAAATCATCTGGGCCTGAATTTTTATCAGCAATAAGAAAAGTTATGCGGGAAAACTGGCGGAAGTCTGTTTTATTTAAAGATTATGGTATGCATTTTTATGAAGCATTCTCAGAAGAATTAGATTTAATTAAAAGTAGAAACAACACATTAATTCATCTGGCTAATAATAGCCAAAAAGTAACCTATCAGCAGAGCGATAAGCTGGCGCTTACTGCTACTCTTGGCAAAAACCAATCATGGACATCAATTGATGGTATTGGCAATTATGATCTGACACCGGGTGAAATTGCTACAAAATTGCATAAATTGGAAGGTTCTATCAGCTTTAGTGGTGCGTTCCTCAGTACAATACCCTTTGCAATTAAGTATGGTGTTGTCAGGGATTTCTTCAACCTAAAAATTAAAAATAGCAAAATTGTCGATTTTTCCTGTCACAGCGCGGAATTTTCAAAAGATTTTGATAAATATCTATCCACTAATCCAAGTAACAGCACTATTGAAGAGTTTGGTATCGGCACTAATTGTGGTGTAAAGGGGCTGTATGGCTTAAATGCAGGGTTTGAAGAAAGGCACCCCGGATTACATCTTGGATTAGGTGGTGGAGAATTAGGTAGCCATCACTTAGACTTAATTTTTCAGGGTGGAAAGCTATTTTTCGACAATACTGTTGTTGTTGATAATAACAAATTCACTATTTAATTCAGGGTGTTATTTATATCTTATAGAATGAAAAGTAAGTGTTGAAATTAATGCTTATCCACATGATCCATGATTCGAAAAAATCTCGTTCGTCTTGCTGCGCCAGAAAATATATGTATGCCGCAGAAATTTTTAAGGCAAAGAGTGTAATATCTTGCATTGAAGATGTTACATTTATTTATAGTTACTCCTCCATTATCTTATAAGTTGATTGCACTCCCCTATTAATGTTATCAATATTTAATATTGTTATTTCTCTTTATTTTCCTGAATAAATATAATTTTCACTATTTTTGGTGAGAAAGAAATTTTTTTATTCGGGTGAAGTTTTAAGGAGAAATTACACTTAAATAATATTGTTTTATTATAGTCACTTACTGAAAATATTTCATCCATTTTTTGGTAACTATTCCTATTGCAAAATTAAATTATTTAACATAGATTGCTACCAATAATAATATTGGTGGTGTTTTAATATGCAGTAGTTTAATTAATAAAATCATCATTTTCATGATATTGTTGATATGAAGGACTGAAAGCCATAAAAGAGATTAAAATGAATATACTCTGTACCATAAAAAAAAATATGAATTTAGAACAACCCATTGAAGTGTTAGAGAAATTATTTGTATATTTATATTTGAATGATTGCGTGTCAAATAAAGAGTTATCATTGAAAATAGGATTGCCTATTCCTATCGTATCCGCTTTTAAAAAAGAATTAATAAAATCAAATTTAGCAGAGAATAAAGGGGTTTTTAAATTAAATTCAGTAGGGGTTAAATATGTTAAGGATGAACTTAATTATAAACAGGTTAATTATAATTTATATAACAAACTGTCTTCATCAGAAGAGCATGAAAAATTTAAAGTCGATTTAGCCAATTTACTTACTCCTGTATATGATAGCCGCCCTCGAGTAAATGTATTGTTAGATCAGGCTCATGCTACTCTGGATACATCGATACGAAGGGTTATGCTATTACTCAGAAATCCGATAGTATTTAAACAAAAAATCCTTTTTTTAGGTGATGATGATTTGACATCGCTGGCTTTAATGATGGCATTTAAAAAATTAGGTCATTATGGTCATGAAAATATTTATGTTAAAGATATTGATAAAGAGCTGTTAAAATTTATTGAGAATGTGGCAAAAGAAAATAACTTTACGATTAATACTGAATATTTAAACCTAAAAGAACCAAATAAATATGTCAGGTCATTTGATGTGATTTTAACAGATCCACCCTATACCTTTAGTGGGTTAAAGTTATTTCTATCGAGAGCAATTAGTTTTTCTAAAAATGATGGTAGTGAGATATTACTATCATTTGGGCAAAAAAAACCTAAAGAAAATTACGAGGTTCAAAAACTCTTTAGTGACCAGAATCTTTTTATCAAAAACATCCATCCACAATTTAATAAATATTATGGTGGGAGTATTATAGGTAATGTCAGTGATTTGTATACACTCTCTACTACAAAAAATACATACCCAACTATTTCAGAACACAGTGATTATTCAAATAAAATATATACTGGAGAAATTAACCCGCGTATAAAATTTTATCAGTGTAAATCGTGTAAAAATAGACTTACTATCGGATATGGAAAAGATTTATTAACCATAGAACAGTTAATAGAAACAGGTTGTAGTCAGTGTAACGGAACCAAATTTCAATATCAGGGTCAGGAGAAAATCCATTTGCCCGCTGATACAAAACAGTTCGGGACTCATATCATCATAGAAATGAAAAACTGTGAGAGTGATAAGTTGAAAAGTATATCAACTATTGAAAATATGATGATGGATATTTCCCGTCAGTGTAATTTTAATATTATTAATTGCTATTTTCACCAATCGGAATCTTATGGTATCAGTGGAGCAATAATATTCGCAGGCTCACATTTTTCTATCCATACATGGCCAGAATATAGTTATGCAGCGTTTGATTTACTAATATATAGTGATTTCAATCATCAGGATACGCTTATACGTCAGTTGCAGAACCAGTTAAATTCACAGGAATATGAATGTAAAATATTGCAACGGGGTTTTTAAGAGTTCATGTCTGGCTGATAAATTATCTGGCCAGACATATAATCAATAAACCTGTTTGCCAAAATGAAAATTTTCTATGTTTTTAAGAAAAGTCACTATTTTATGATGTGTTATAAAGCCAGCTTATTGATTAGAGACATGTCCATCACATCACAATATTGCCCTTGTTTAAGAGCTGCTTTACGCTGAATTCCTTCCATTTCAAAACCAAATTTAGTATAAAGCGCTATTGCTTTTTCATTATCAGTGAATACTTCCAGATCAATTCTAATGCAGCCAAGCCAGTTATAGGCATAGTCAATAGCAAATGCGATCATTTCTGAACCAATGCCTTTGCCTGAATATTCGGGGTCAATACTAATACTGAGAGTGATAACATGCCTGCGCCTTGGGTTAGGATAGCTATATAACCCCAGTGTACCAACAACGTTACTGTCTATTTCTGCCACGAAGTCGAATACTCCCTGAGTTCTATTTTTCTCAAGACGCTCACGCCACATCTCAAGGGATGGGCATGGACGTTGCAATGTATAGAGATAAACATCGGGGTGGCCAAAAATTCGCTGAAAATGCACAGCATCTTCAGTTTCAGCAGATCTGATTTTTATTTTCATATATACCTCTTCTGAATTTGACTTTATCATAATTACCCGATAAAGCATTAAATGTAAATATAATGTTTGAAAATAAATAATGCTGACTTTAATCAATTATTATAGTTTGAGGTTATCAATGGATCAGGAAAATTCAGTTATTTTCGAAATAATAAAAAATCTTGAGGTTAGTCTTCATGGAAAAAATAGATGTAATGCCGATTGGTTAAATAATGTTTTTCATGATGATTTTCTGGAAATAGGAAAGTCAGGTTATCTTTATACAAAGAAAATTGTGGTAAAATCCTTAAAGGAAGAAATAAATACTGTTTCCAAAATATTTTCAAAAAATTTTAATATGCAGATTCTGGATAAAAATATTGTACTACTCACTTATCAATCTTATGAGAAGGATAAAAACGGGCGGCGATATAATGGAGCACTACGTTCATCAATCTGGCAATTATCTGCATCAGGAGAGTGGAAATTCAGATTTCATCAGGGAACGAAAATAGTAGGTTTCTAAAAAATCTATAAAAAATGGCCCGAGCTTCGAGCCATTGATTGCATGATTATTTTTTTAGCTATGGGCTTTACGTCTTTTCACAATCTGATACCCAATCATTAAAATAATGAACCAGGCTGGAGTAGCAATTAGTGCTTGCCTGGTATCCGGTTGTAAAGACAGCAGGACTAAGACAAAAGCAAAAAAAGCCAGACAAACCCATGACATAACAATACCAAATGGCATTTTATAGGCAGAAGTTTTATGCAGTTCAGGGCGATGTTTCCGGTAAGCCAGATAAGAGCACAAAATCATACTCCAGATAAACATAAACAGAATGGCTGATACCGTTGTTACCAAAGTAAAAACACGCATTACGTCAGGAATAAAATAGATCAGAATAACGCCGCAGGAGAGACATAAGCATGTGAAAATTAAACCTGATGCAGGCACTGAACGCCGGGAAAGCTGGCTGAACTGTTTTGGTGCATTCCTTTCCTTAGATAAACCAAACAACATCCGACTGGTAGAAAAAACGCCGCTGTTTGCTGACGATGCGGCAGAAGTCAGTACGACGAAGTTTACAATGCTGGCAGCAGCCGGTAACCCGATAAGGACAAACAGCTCTACAAAGGGGCTTTTATCCGCCACAATGGCACGCCATGGTGTAACTGACATAATAACAATCAATGCTAGCACATAGAATGTGATAATCCGGACAGGGATGGCATTAATTGCTTTCGGCAGGGATTTCATCGGATTTTTGGTTTCTGCCGCCGCAGTTCCGACTAGCTCAATCCCAACAAAAGCAAATATTGCGATTTGAAAGCCGGCAAAAAAACCGCTTAGCCCCATAGGGAACATGCCTCCGTCTCCCCAGACATTGGAAAGAGCCGCAATATGCCCTGCGGGCGATTGGAAGTGTGAGCTGATCAGTACTCCGCCAATCACAATTAAGGCAACAATGGCAACAATTTTGATCATCGCAAACCAGAATTCCAACTCACCAAACAGTTTGACTGTGGCGAGGTTCAGGGTCAGCAAGATCAAAACGCATAAAAGAGAAGTCGCCCATTCAGGGAAACCGGGTGCCCAATACCCAACATAAGAGGTAATGGCAACGACATCAGCAATGCCGGTAATTACCCAGCAGAACCAATAAGTCCAGCCCACAAAAAAACCGGCCCATGGCCCCAGAAGGTCAGCAGCAAAATCACTGAATGATTTATAGTGTAAGTTGGAAAGCAATAGCTCTCCCATTGCACGCATTACGAAAAACAGCATAAACCCGATGATCATATAAACGAAAATGATCGAAGGCCCTGCAAGGGAGATAGTTTTACCTGATCCCATAAACAGACCGGTTCCGATAGCGCCCCCGATAGCAATAAGCTGTATATGTCGGTTAGTCAGGCTTCGCTGAAGATGCGAGCCTTCAGTTTCAGGTGGGTGGGTGGGTTGTATATTTTCTTCCATAGTTGTATCCAATTTATTCTCACAGCATGGCTTTAATACCCTCAGGCTGTGTTTAAGGTGCCATTGTGACATAGACAACTACATTATTAACAGAAGGAATTTACACGAAAAACCAATAGGTTGTATTTTGACCTAAACTTTGCTGGTTACGTTTACTCGTTCTAGCCTCCATTTTTATAAGTCTGCGTGGTTTCTCTGCGAAGGTTTACTTTTGGCTAAATAAGTTCATTTTCAGCGGGGTTTTTCATTCCGGCATTCAGTTATGAGTAGCGTTAGACGAAATTTAAAACAGACCATTAATTTATCATATGGTAAAGAGAATATATCCCATGTAGCGTATAGGCGATAAATATAAAATAGGAGAATAATACATGAATAAGTATATTGTGACTTATAACGGCTTTAGTAATACCAATACATGTTTAGTGAGTACTCAAGTTGCGATAGATATTGATATGAATAATAATTTGGCGGCTCAATTTTTAACTATTCTGGAGGATAATGCACTTGTTCATGCTCAAGAATTGGATGGCAATGTGACAAGAGTTTCGGTCGTTGGAATATATAAGTTGTAATAAATAAAACAGGCATGGCAGATGTAGTTTGTTTGGTGGCTTTCATAAGTTAACTGCGATGCCTGTTTAAATAAATATTTTGTTTCTTCATGAAAAGTTACTTTTTAATTATTTACATAGAATAAATCAACAAAAAAATTATTTTCACAAAGCGTAACCAGTAATTCGGGTTATTGAAAGTGATGTTTTCTGCTTGATGATTTCAACATTCTATCGAATGAAGATAGTCAATCATATCGTTACATTTTTGTTTAATTATAACAACTGGTAATGTTTTACTTTGGCTATTGTTCAGAGTAATGTGAATGAAATTCATCAGTAAATGGCTTTTTAAAATGTGGAAATTTTGTCGGGTTGAAATTTAGGTTGTTGATTATGATTAAAAAACTGACGGTATTGATTTTTGCGATGGGTTCTTTATTTTTTTTGAAGAGTGCTGTGGCAAATGGCAATGTTATTCCTTTTACTGAAAATGATGCGAAATTTGCAAAATATCTTGTTGATAATGATGTGAAATTATTATTTCATGGCGAAAAAAAATCTGGTGACTATGGGTATATTTATATAACCTCGAAAGATTTGTATAGAAGATACGCAGAGAATGAAGTGAGAGCAAATAAAGATTTAAAATATAAAAAAGTCATTATTTCCGGGTTAATTAAAAGTATAAATAATTATTCTTCTGATGGTAAGGTTTTCATTGCATTAAGTGCGGGGAGTTTTTTAGACACTGTTCACGCAGCATTGAGTAATGATTTTCAGGATTATGCACTGACATTACGTAAAGGGCAGAAAATAATTTTAGCTTGTGAAGTTGCCGGAACTGCTGTTGGTGAACCTTTTTTAAAGAACTGTATATCAGAAAATAAAGCAAAAGGGCAGGTAGCTGGTTCTATTATATCCCAGATTAATAGAGTGCTTAGTGGAGATAAGAGTAAATCGAATAAAGTGGGCATTAATATAGTTGCACTAACAAAGTTGGTTGATTTATCAACCAATAATTTCTCTATCTGTAAAAAAATAGATATCTCTTGTTTGAATAAATCAAAAAGTTCAGAGTGGAAAAAATTTGTGGAAAAAAATAGAGAAAAAATAGAGCGCTATAAAGAAATGTTAGAGTGACTTTTTACAGAGGTAAATAATTAATTCGATAACAATATTTATAGGTAAATCTTTTGTAAGAGGCTTTGATTTGCATTTACTTTTTCATCAAAAATGATTGCCATTTATATTCTTTTGGGTAAGGATAATATCCCCATAGATATCATTATTTTCATTAAATTAGCTATTTCTGAAAATAAAACTGATAATCAGGAAAAGATTGAGCTTATGATATCCACATTAGCTATCAATAATTATCGTTCTATTCGTGACCTTCGTATAACTCTTGCTCCTCTTAACGTAATTACAGGTGCAAACGGTAGCGGTAAATCGAATTTATACCGGGCATTGCGTTTATTATCTGAAACTGCACAAGGTGGTGTTGTGAATTCTCTGGCACTTGAAGGTGGGCTGGATTCTGCATTTTGGGCCGGGCCGGAAAATTTTTCAGCTTTGGTACGAGCTGGGCACTCTCCAGTGCAGGGAGGAGTTAGAAAAGAAGTAAAACGGTTACGTCTTGGTTTTTCTACGGATTCATTTGGTTATTCTATTTCCTTTGGTTTGCCGCACCCATCAAGCTCTGCTTTTGCGTTAGATCCGGAAATTAAACAGGAGTGTATTTGGGGAGGAGGGCGTTATCACCCAGCAGGCGTATTGGTAGAACGAAAAGGGCCGATAAGTCGGGTTCGCGATGGGCGGAAATGGAAAATTGTTTCAGAGCATATCAATAGTTTCACCAGTATGTATGATCAGCTTGCTGACCCTGCAATGGCTCCGGAAGTTTTTCATATGCGAGAGTTTATTCGTGGCTGGCGTTTCTATGATCACTTCCGGACTGATAGTGATGCCCCTGCCCGTAAGGCTCAGATTGGAACCCGTACCCCGGTATTGCACCATGATGGGCGTGATCTGGCTGCTGCGTTACAAACTATCCGTGAAATTGGTGATGCAAAGTTATTAGATGAATCGGTTAATGATGCTTTTCAGGGGGCTTCTTTAGCAATTTCCCGCTCCAAAGAAGGATTGTTTACATTACAGTTTCGGCAGCATGGTCTGATGCGCTCTCTTTCCGGTGCTGAATTATCAGACGGTACATTGCGTTATTTATTATGGATTGCGGCATTGCTGACTCCGCGCCCGCCATCAATGATGATCCTGAATGAGCCGGAAACCAGTCTGCACCCAGAGCTTTTACCCTCATTGGCTAAGTTGATCATAAAAGCATCAGCTCAGACGCAGGTCTGGGTTGTTTCACACTCTCCCGTATTGATTTCAGCATTACAGCACTCTGCGTTCTGTCAGTTTATTCAACTTGAAAAGCGATTAGGCGAAACACATATTATTGGCAGGGATATATTGGAAGAGCCATCATGGCACTGGCCGGACAGGAGTTAAGAGTTTATACATACCTCCTTTTATATAGAACTCAACAGATGATAATGCGTTTCGATCTGATTTTTGATAATTAGTCCTAATTATTGCTATTTATTCAAATGATTACTTGTGCTTTATTTTTGATTTTTCAATCTGTTTCAATATACGTATATCTACTCAAAAAATCCCCAACCAAAAATGATCAAAAATTCCTTAATTTGTGGGACTTGTCTTCACATAATAAATTCATTCGTTTTCTTATTTTTTTTTAAACTTTTAGTGAGGATTTTTTACCTTGCATAAATCCACATACTCCCCCGCATCAATCCGCAAGATCAAACAAGGATCACTTACCCCGACAAGCGCCAGTGTGGGAGCGCTTCCGGCGCTCCCGTGCAGGTGCATAAAAAGCATTGCATTTAGTGGGCAGTGAGCTGATTGTGGTCGTTAAGATGGAGGACAGGGTTGAATTCTCTTGGGTCATGTTCAATCTTATTGTTTTATCGCCTTTTATTTTTTATTTTTTATGTTGGGGGATTTATTTACATGTGACGTTTAAGCCAGAAGGCCTGCAAAAGAAGAAAAAAAAAGAAAAAAAGGGAAAAGAGGGCCAACATTAAATGAGCGCCTGATAATGATTCTTCTTGCGATGGCCGTCATCGGGTTCGTTGCGGGTCTTCCCCTGACTTGGTATCTGCATGTTAGGTTTGCGGACGCCGGGTATGTTGTTTGTAAGCCGGCTTCGTCTAAATCGCCAAGTCAGTATGCAAAAGCGCCGAACCTTTGCGAGTAAATGGCTAACACCGATTAACGTCAGATAAAAAAAGACCGCCTGCACAGACGGCCATTGTCTTGGCTAAAGCCTCTTGATCAGTTATCGTCACTCAGCGAATAGGTTGCAAACCGGATCACTTCTTCCCCAAGCCAGTCATTGAGCTGTTGCATTTTACTTTGCAGTGGCAGTAGCTCATTGCACACAAACACTTTAAGTAAATGGCTGAACTACAGCTACAATGCTGCAAAAATGTGGCAAATCTTTACCTGTGACTGAATGCTGTTTTTCCGGTGAGGCGGCCTGTTGGAATACATTGGGCTGACATGAACTGAAATTAACATTATAAATTGTTATTTCTGGAGTATCGTGGTACTTGAAGATTGTATCTCTCAAGTATTAAAAGCAACATTGAGTGCAGGAGGAAGTATGGGACAGTATCGGCATACGATTTCCAATATTACGGCTATGACTGATGGTGAGCTGGTTCAGAGAACAACTGAGGTGAATTTTCATCAGGAGAAGCGATTTCATTATTTCTTAGATAGACCAAAACATAAGATTGGATATAGGCTCAATATTGTGGGGCATAGCTCTCCAGTCGGCTATCCAATATTATTTGCGGGGTCATGTATATATAATCCTGGAATGAATCTAAATAATTTTTGCCAAACAATCAAAGCATTATTAGCGGATATAAAACAAAGAGGACAAGATATCCAAAGTGTCAGAATCATAGCTTGCTACTCTGGAGCAAATGGGCTTGCTCAAGAACTAGCTAATCATATCAATATGCCAGTTAAAGGCTCGTTAGGAGGAACGAGAATATGTGTAACGACAGCTTATCGTCCAATGTCTAATATACCCCGTTATTTTATTGATAAAGGACGTGATAATAGTTCGCTAGGGGAAAGGGATGGGCAAGAGAGGCATGATCCAAACTATGGGATGTATTGTTGGTATAATCCTAAAGTCCAATGTTCAGAGCCAGACAACGAGTTTGACGAATTTGTTAGTCAACGAATCACAAGATTTCAGCATTCAGACTAAGATAGCGAATTTTGTGAATTTCTTGGTTCAGAATACTAAGAAAAAATTCTCAGTAGCATAACGGTTTGTCACCCGTTAAAATCATTCCATCGATCTGAACATCCGAACCTAAACATACGCTGCTGTGCCATTACCTTAAGGGATCAAGAATGGCGCAGCATAGTTTTATCAAAATTTCTAACGACACCCTACGTCGCCCTGAAACTTCTCTGTCAACCTGTCGCCGCCGGGTTGAAAACTGGTTAAGGGTAGCAGAGTTTATGCTTTACAGACCGATGTGTGATGAATTGGAAAGACAAGGTACTATGTTGATTAAAAAAGTTTGACTTTTTGAGCAATCGAGTTAACGTTTTCGTATATGCTTTGCAAAGTTGCACCCGCAAGCGACGAAATTCAAAAAGAACCCGCACCGCGCGGGTTTTTTCTTACATAGGCTCAGTCAGTGCAGCTAAAACCCAGTAGAAATCGTCCTAGTTCATTCTCAATCACAAAATCATCCCAAAGACAGCCGTACCAAACAGGTGGTGCAATATCAAGTTTGTAAATGGATGCTGTAGTGATAAATGGTTCCAGTAATTCGTAAAATCCAGCAATGACATTTTGAGCAGCTAAGTCAGGAATTTTTTTGAAAAATTCTGCTTCAAAAAACCATTGACGCACTACTTTTATCAGTTCATCTTCCTCTACTATTTTAAGTTTGGGATGCCAGTATTTAGCTGGGTATTTATCACTAATACTGAGAAAATAGGGATGTAAGGAATCAATCAATTCATGTTCATTAGATAGGGCGAGGAGGCTTATAAGCGATTTTTTACCCAAAATCGTATCTTTGGTGCTACAGCTTTTTTCGATACGGTCACGCTGTTTGATAATGACAATTTTTTGGATAAAGAACGGATGAGTGAACACTATTCAAAACAGGAATTTGAAGAATTGTTTTTATGTCGATTGCCTCATGCACGGTGGTAAATCTCATGGCTATACTCATCTAACTTCAAAATGCTGGGTTGATTTTTAAATTAACAGTTTAAAATCAATAATATGAATTGTATCCTATCATGCATCTTCAAGTTTATTGCGTATAAATCTCCCGCAGAACGTAAAGCCGCCCAGCGTCAACGCCAGAAAGATTCTGTCGTCACCAAAATAGAAGTGCTGCTTGATAATCAGGAGCTGGCGATGCTGAAACAAAATTGTTCACTGAGACGGCCGGGTTGTGATCCGTATGACGTTGCTGAATATCTGGCGTTGTTGATTCGTAAAGATGATGCGGAGGTGCAGCAGAAAATGCAGTCACTGGCAGTACAGAAATGTGCAAAATGTGGTGATGCACTGCCAGTGACGGAATGTTGCTTGTCTGGTGATTCTGCCTGTTGGGCTACGCTAGGTTGGCATGAGGTAAAATTGTGATGGTGTGGCATGTCACAATTTATTATGGAGGCTCTTTTGGATTAGCAGAGCCTTCGTAAAATGTAATCTGCTTGACTATGCCATAAGATTTTATCTGAGTGGTGGAGGTGTCCAAAATGTTTGGACACTCAATATTGCCAGTTGCATCGGCTGAGAAAATTGTGTAATTGCCTGTATATTCCAATAATTATGTTTAAATATTTCAATGCGTTGTAGATTTCGAGTCTTCCCCCCTAAATAACGTAATGTATCTTGATAGGTGTAACCGAGATGCAAATGAGGCCATGCATTTGCTGGATTGATGCAGTTGGGATCTGGTGAAAAATACAGGTCAGAGATACTCCAATCTGGCCCTCGTTTCCACATTCTTCCAAATCTGGCTTCTTGTCCAACGAAAATTAAAACTCTCTCAGAAAGATGCATTCTCATCCCCATAGCCATAATAAACCTCTCTATATTTTGAATGTTTCCCAAAAGAGCGGGATGTGCCATTCTCTTGCACATTAAAAACGTATTTTATGCTTCAATTTTCATAAATATCAAAAGATTAACACTTCGATAAGCGCCCATACACGACTCCTTTCAGGTGAAAACACTGAATTTATTGTGCTGGCATGAGATAAAATTGTGATGGTGTGACATGTCACGATATTGTGCTCAATCCCATTTTTGATAAACGGGATATTGATAATAAATTAATGAGAAAATATGAGTACTATTCATGCCAGTTACCAGTTATGTTGCATTGAGTTAATGACGTTATAGAAAGCGTCGGGAATTTGATCCAGATTGTTCGCATTCCAAGTGTGAGACTGATATAACGTCAGATGCGTATGTGGTCCGGTAAAATAGGCTATTGCCGATGGGATACCATCATAATCAAACGTTAAATACAAAAGAGGATAAGGTACACGCCAAGTGGTAATCACAGAGCCATTGTAAGCGAAAGAACGCACATTATCGAGTTGCCTCCAATACCTTCCTGCATTTCTTTCTCGTTCAATAAAATTTCTGATACGTGCCGAGCCGGTAAGTGGATGAGCCATAAAATACTCCTTACAACAAATATAATTGCAAAATGTAATTACCATAAAAGAAAACATGCGAGTGAATGTCAACCGGGGTCACCGTTTTAATTTCATATATACCCATCGTAATTGAAGCTGCTTGATTTTTCCTTCCTATCAGATCAAGATTGTGTCCATGAAAATTACCCTGACAAATGCCCAAAAAGAAGCCCTC
>NZ_NIBU01000130.1 GCF_002632485.1 Xenorhabdus innexi
ATGTCTGGCAGTGTCCTACTCTCACATGGGGAGACCCCACACTACCATCGGCGCTACGGCGTTTCACTGCTGAGTTCGGCATGGGGTCAGGTGGGACCACCGCGCTATTGCCGCCAGACAAATCCTGTTTTCAATCCCGAACAAGCTGCTTGCGGCTTTCATGCCGCATTTTCTCTTTGAAACTTCGTCTTTCTCTCAAACACCCTAAAACACCTTCGGTGTTGTCAGGTTAAGCCGCACGGTTCATTAGTACTGGTTAGCTCAACGTCTCGCAACGCTTACACACCCAGCCTATCCACGTCCTCGTCTCGAACGCTCCTTCAGTGTCCTCAAGGGACAAGGGAAGACTCATCTTAAGGCAAGTTTCCCGCTTAGATGCTTTCAGCGGTTATCTCTGCCGCACGTAGCTACCGGGCAATGCCATTGGCATGACAACCCGAACACCAGTGGTGCGTCCACTCCGGTCCTCTCGTACTAGGAGCAGCCCCTTTCAATCTTCCAACGCCCACGGCAGATAGGGACCGAACTGTCTCACGACGTTCTAAACCCAGCTCGCGTACCACTTTAAACGGCGAACAGCCGTACCCTTGGGACCTACTTCAGCCCCAGGATGTGATGAGCCGACATCGAGGTGCCAAACACCGCCGTCGATATGAACTCTTGGGCGGTATCAGCCTGTTATCCCCGGAGTACCTTTTATCCGTTGAGCGATGGCCCTTCCATTCAGAACCACCGGATCACTAAGACCTACTTTCGTACCTGCTCGAGCCGTCACTCTCGCAGTCAAGCTAGCTTATGCCTTTGCACTAACCTCACGATGTCCGACCGTGATTAGCTAACCTTCGTGCTCCTCCGTTACGCTTTGGGAGGAGACCGCCCCAGTCAAACTACCCACCAGACACTGTCCGCAACCCGGATAACGGGCCTACGTTAGAACACCAGCCATTAAAGGGTGGTATTTCAAGGATGGCTCCACGCAGACTGGCGTCCACGCTTCCAAGCCTCCCACCTATCCTACACATCAAGGACCAGTGTTCAGTGTCAAGCTATAGTAAAGGTTCACGGGGTCTTTCCGTCTTGCCGCGGGTACACTGCATCTTCACAGCGAGTTCAATTTCACTGAGTCTCGGGTGGAGACAGCCTGGCCATCATTACGCCATTCGTGCAGGTCGGAACTTACCCGACAAGGAATTTCGCTACCTTAGGACCGTTATAGTTACGGCCGCCGTTTACTGGGGCTTCGATCAAGAGCTTCTCGCAAAGCGATAACCCCATCAATTAACCTTCCAGCACCGGGCAGGCGTCACACCGTATACGTCCACTTTCGTGTTTGCACAGTGCTGTGTTTTTATTAAACAGTTGCAGCCAGCTGGTATCTGCGACTGGCTTCGGCTCCGGGAGCAAGTCCCTTCACCTACGCGCCAGCGTGCCTTCTCCCGAAGTTACGGCACCATTTTGCCTAGTTCCTTCACCCGAGTTCTCTCAAGCGCCTGAGTATTCTCTACCTGACCACCTGTGTCGGTTTGGGGTACGATTCAATGTTACCTGATGCTTAGAGGCTTTTCCTGGAAGCCGGGCATCTGTCACTTCAGCACCGTAGTGCCTCGTCGTCACGCCTCAGTGTTAACGGCTGTCCGGATTTACCAGGACTGCCCACCTACACGCTTAAACCGGGACGACCGTCGCCCGGATGACATAGCCTTCTCCGTCCCCCCTTCGCAGTAACACCGAGTACAGGAATATTAACCTGTTTCCCATCGACTACGCTTTTCAGCCTCGCCTTAGGGGTCGACTCACCCTGCCCCGATTAACGTTGGACAGGAACCCTTGGTCTTCCGGCGAGCGGGTTTTTCACCCGCTTTATCGTTACTTATGTCAGCATTCGCACTTCTGATACCTCCAGCAAACCTCACGATTCACCTTCAACGGCTTACAGAACGCTCCCCTACCCAACAACGCCTAAGCGTCGCTGCCGCAGCTTCGGTGCATGGTTTAGCCCCGTTACATCTTCCGCGCAGGCCGACTCGACCAGTGAGCTATTACGCTTTCTTTAAATGATGGCTGCTTCTAAGCCAACATCCTGGCTGTCTGAGCCTTCCCACTTCGTTTCCCACTTAACCATGACTTGGGGACCTTAGCTGGCGGTCTGGGTTGTTTCCCTCTCCACGACGGACGTTAGCACCCGCCGTGTGTCTCCCGTGATAACATTCTTCGGTATTCGCAGTTTGCATCGGGTTGGTAAGTCGGGATGACCCCCTAGCCGAAACAGTGCTCTACCCCCGAAGATGAATTCACGAGGCGCTACCTAAATAGCTTTCGGGGAGAACCAGCTATCTCCCGGTTTGATTGGCCTTTCACCCCCAGCCACAAGTCATCCGCTAATTTTTCAACATTAGTCGGTTCGGTCCTCCAGTTAGTGTTACCCAACCTTCAACCTGCCCATGGCTAGATCACCGGGTTTCGGGTCTATACCCTGCAACTTAACGCCCAGTTAAGACTCGGTTTCCCTGCGGCTCCCCTATACGGTTAACCTTGCTACAGAATATAAGTCGCTGACCCATTATACAAAAGGTACGCAGTCACACCCCAAAGGGTGCTCCCACTGCTTGTACGTACACGGTTTCAGGTTCTCTTTCACTCCCCTCGCCGGGGTTCTTTTCGCCTTTCCCTCACGGTACTGGTTCACTATCGGTCAGTCAGGAGTATTTAGCCTTGGAGGATGGTCCCCCCATGTTCAGACAGGATACCACGTGTCCCGCCCTACTCGTCGAACTCCCGGCTTATGCGTCTTCGTGTACGGGGCTATCACCCTTTACTGCGCGCCTTTCCAGGCGCTTCCACTGACACACAAGCCGTTGTTGGTTCTGGGCTCCTCCCCGTTCGCTCGCCGCTACTGGGGGAATCTCGGTTGATTTCTTTTCCTCGGGGTACTGAGATGTTTCAGTTCCCCCGGTTCGCCTCGTTTGACTATGAATTCATCAAACGATAGTGCAACGGATTGCACTGGGTTTCCCCATTCGGGTATCGCCGGGTCTTGCGGGTCATATCCCCTTCCCGGCGCTTATCGCAGATTAGCACGCCCTTCATCGCCTCTGACTGCCTAGGCATCCACCGTGTACGCTTAGTCGCTTAACCTCACAACCCGAAGGTGTCTTCGGATTGGGGTTTTGAGAGACTCCTCAATCACCTTGCTGTCAAACAGCAAAATCACTGAGTGTTTCAAATTTTTCAGCTTGTTCCAGATTGTTAAAGAGCA
>NZ_NIBU01000131.1 GCF_002632485.1 Xenorhabdus innexi
CGCCTTTTCGACCCGGTAAGTGGGGCTCAAGTAAATTCCAGACATGATCGGAAATATCGTGACGGCGGTATGCAGGTGTGCTCATGGTTAGTTCACTCTGTTTATGGAATGCAAATCTTATTATCGCACAAAGTCACTTATGACGACGCTATCTAGGGAAACCTATCCCTTCCAACAAAAAGTGCATATTATTTTGGATGGTGCAGGTTATCACCGCGCTGAATTAGTGAAATCAGCGGCTCAAGAGCTGAATATTCAATTGCATTACTTGCCCCCCTACAGCCCTAATCTCAACCCCATTGAACGATTATGGAAGTACACGAATGAGCAAATACGCAACAATGTCTATTTCCCGGATGCAAAAACGTTTCGGGGAACACTTCGACATTTTTATCATGTCACCTTGCCAACAAAAGCACAGGAATTGGCTACCCGACTGACTGATCATTTCCAGCGATTAAAACCTGCATCTTCAAGTTAATTGCGTATAGATGATCTGATTAACCCTCACAGAAGACCCAGCCCGGGCCGTTAAAATGCGTCATTTCGCCATTAGCTCCTAGACTTTATGCTTAGGGGTAATGGCACTGCTCCCTAACATACTCCTGTAACCCTTGAATCATTTGTTCTGAGGTGGCAATTCGTTCTCTGAGTAACCAATAATTTCGGATAGCGGCGTCTGTAGGTCGGGCGGTGGCTGCATCATCCATGCCGGAGCTGGCAACGGTTTTAGACACGGGACACTTGGCTTGGATGTACACCCGTTCAGGATGAGCAAGAGAAGCAGAGTGCAACCGGTCAATTTCAGTCTTGGCATGGGCGAGTTCCTGCGTGTGCTTACTATCCAGTTCATGCAGCATGTCAATGTGCGTGTTCTGGTAGTTGATGGTGTCCGTCAGTTGCTGGATTGTGGTTGCTTGCTCTTGGTTGGCTTTAAGCTGTTTCCCATACTTCGAGTGGTAGTGATGTGCTGCAAATGAAGCACCAGATAGAGCGATAATCAGAGCAATTATCAGCTTTCCCATAGCTGATATATCCACTCAATTAACGACAGCAACACTCCACTAACCAAAAACCACTTCCAGCCATTCAACCCTAAAACAGTCAGCATGAATGCCGCCAAAAACATCATTGCAGCCAGATAATGTCTATTCATCCAACCCCCAACAGGTTAGTTCCGATTCCTGAGCACGTCGTTCTACCTGACCGTAACAGCCATTGGCTTGGCCTTGGGTCTGTCGGCAATCTCTGCCACCGTCAAATATCCAGCGTTTGATTTCCTGACAAGCCCCTTGCCTATCACCCGCATTCAGTTTCCGGTAGAACGTGGAAGAGAAGCATTTACCGGGGCCGATGTTGTACGGGCAGAAACTGGCAATGCCTGCTATCTGCGGTTCAGTCAGTGGCACGTTGATATGACTTCTGACCCATGCAATGGCCTGCTCCACTTCTTTGGCATTGAGGTCACGGCACTGGTTCGGGGTCAATCGCATACCCTGACGAACGGGAGCGCCATCAATTCGGGTTACACCCCGACAGATTGTCCAGATGCCGCCTGCGTCCCGATACGCCGATAATCGGTTACCCTCTTTTTCATCCAAAAACTGAGAAAGAATGGCGGTCGCCCCTGCACCGGAAAGCACCAGACCGATAACGGCAGCACTTAACTTACTCGTCTTTTTCATGGCGGTTGAATTCCCGGTGCTTGTAGTACCAGTTCACGGCAAACGTGCCGATGGTACAGATAATGCCAATGACGATAGCCCAGTCGCTTAATGACAGCGCACCCAGCATCGCGGTAAATGCACCCCATGTGTATGCCGTGGGGCTGGTGTATTTATCCATAGTCATAATCCCCCATCAGGACAATGGGTGTCCGTGGGGTGAGTTATGATCGCCCCTGTGAGTTAAAGTTAATAGGATGCCAGCCGCAACTCGTGTATACGGAGATGATTAAAGTGATTGCAGTGGCAAATACGAAAAAGGCCACGCAAATAGCGCAGCCTTGAATTTAGGGTATAGATTAGGATTATCTCCAGTCGAAGCAAAAAGACAGTGTTTTACCTACATTTTGTTTCAATAGGTCACCTAATTTTCGTGCATCACGGTGGATGTACTGTCCGGTAAACTCATAGGCTTCCTGACCATATAGCGTGTAATTTCCACTACTACTACCAAGATGGTAAGGTATTCCTGCAACCGTTACAGTGAGATATTTTGCAAATAAATCTACTATCTTCTGATAGGCTTCTCCATTGGTATCAGAGGAGACTCTAATTAGTACATCACTATTATGTTCACCCCATATGAAAAGTGAAAATTTATTAATATCAGTTTTGTTTTGGAGGTTAGTTAATGTACCGAAAGGAAGTATCCCCTCCGTACCCATATTTGCCCATTCATCGTCACCAAGATACCCCCAGTTATCAGAAGCATGACCCACCTTAAGATCAAAAGACAGCATGCCTTCAATGGGTTTTAATTCCCAATCACAAGCCATCAAGTCGTCGGGGGTGGGTTGCCAATGTGATGAACCATATTTATCGTGTTTTTCAATATGCGAAGCACTTTTAGGACTTTTAACAGTTAGTCCTATATACTCTCTAGACGTTTCCCATTTACTACGAACAACTACCTCTCCCATATATACTTGAATTATTGCCCATGGTAGAGAACCAATAGGTGCTACCACATCATTATCATTATTCTTGTATTTATCAAGATCAAACGGGCATTGTTTATCATCCAGCTTATTAACGTCAGACATAAATTCCTCACTTTATTATTCGTTAAAGGTCATTTCAGCCTACGGCTAACTAGCCCGTTAATATTACTGGGATCAGGCTGCTATCTCTATTGAATAACCCGTAACAGAATGAATACGCATTAAAATAAGGTGGCTTATTATAAAATCTGTCTGTTAGTCGAGTACGCAATTTAGTGAGGTGTAAACTCAACGTTTACTACTGACAGAAAATATTTCGTTGATCTCCAGTTCGGTCTGCTTAAACCGTTCTTCTTCCAGTTCAACGCCTAGTACTACAGTCGTAACTGTTCTGTAATCATAAGGTTATCCCGGCGCCGATAATGACATTGTTGGGCGGAGTATTGATGTCGTCGTCGCCAACATGACCAATGTAAAACCTGTTCGACAGTCTCTCCGGCCTTTTCCATCAATTT
>NZ_NIBU01000132.1 GCF_002632485.1 Xenorhabdus innexi
ACCGACACGGGGATTTTCAATCCCCTGCTCTACCGACTGAGCTATCCGGGCTAACGGGGACGCATTAAACAGTATTCCCGCCAATCCGTCAACGACTTTTTGCGAAAAAAACATGAAAAACAGTTGTTGGCGGGATTTTTATACTGATTTAGTGCGATTATTCAGCTTTGCCTGCTTTTGTTAGCTTAATGCACCGTCTTTCCGGCAATTAGCAATGGTCAAAATATCCTGAGCCAGCAGTTTTGCCGTTACCACATCTTCAATATCTTTTTTCACTAACAGCCTGCTGAGGCACCCTTCAAGGATAAATTCCATCTGTTTGGCAACCTGTTCACTATTTTCAATGCCGATTTGCTGTAATAGCTCGTTCGTATATTGAAATGAGCTTTGCTTTTGTAATGCCGCCAATTGATGGATAGGATGATCGGTATCAGGAAAAGCACTACATGCTGCAATGAATAGGCAGCCGGGGCAGCGATTTTCCTGTACTTTTTCTTTGAGGGTGTCGTAACGAGCCAATAGTTTTTGCTCTGGGGTTAATGTGTCATCCAGCAGGGTATGGCGCTGCCATGCTTCTATTTGTTGGCTGTGGAAACGCAGGCAGTCGTAAAGCAGAGCCTCACGGTCAGGCCAGAATTGTTTTATTTGGTCGAAATCAATATTAAGGGGAGTCAAAAGTGTCTCCAGTGTTACTGATAGACCATATTGCTCAAGTAAATTGAGTGTCTGACTAAGGACATATTCACGTTGCACTGTTGCTCTCCTTTTTAATGATTTTTTACCTTGTAGCTCTCTGTTCGGAAGCTATTGGGTATAAATGTTCTAAATGGCGATTAAAGTGTTCTGCATCCATAAATCCGTTGATTCGTGAATCGGGAAGTTCGTTACCTTGAGTATCAAAAAACAGGATAGTGGGAAGCCCCAGTACTTTCAGTTTATTCAGCAACTCTTTCTGGGCAGGGCCATTCTCTGTGACATTAGCCTGCAATATGAGAAAGTTACTTAACTGTTTTTGCACTTCTGAGTCACGGAAAGTATATTTTTCAAACTCTTTACAGGCGACACACCATTCTGCATAGAGATCCAGCATGATTGGTTTATGACGGTTTTCAGCCAGAATCTGGTTCAATTCCTGCCAGTCACTGACTTGTTGGAACTGCAAAGATGTTTGTTGTTGCTCTGTAACAGGATTTCCCCATACCCAGTCCTGTAAAGGACGCGAGGCGATTAAAGCCAGTGCCAGTAAGATGAGTTGCAGAGTACGTAACCAACCATTTTTGTGAGTTAGCGTCAATGCAAAAGCCCAGCCAAAGAAGGCAACAGCCAGTATGCTCCATAACCTTATTCCCCACGTATCACCAAGAACTCTTTCCAGCAAAAATATTGGCAGAGCAAGGATGATAAAACCGAATGCTTCTTTGACGTACTGCATCCACGGACCACTGCGGGGTAAGAATTTGTGGCCGAATAAAGTGACGGCTATAAGGGGTAACCCCATTCCCAGCGCATAGAGGTAAAGCGTCAGTCCACCGAGGACTGCGTTACCGCTCTGGGCAATGTAAAGTAAAATGGCGCTGAGTGGAGCGGTTGTGCAGGGAGATGCAATCAGGCCTGCCAGCATCCCCATCATAAATACACCAAAATAAGAGCCACTTTTTTGCTGGTTACTCCAGTTCACCAAACGAGTCTGAACGGAGGAAGGGAGCTGGAGTGAATATACTCCGAACATGGATAACGCCAGCAGAATAAACAGGACGGAAAGCCCTATCAGAATATAAGGGCTTTGCAGTGCGGCCTGAAACTGTAAACCTGCTGCGGCAACAATTAACCCTAAAGCCGTATACGTGATGGCCATTCCCTGCACATAGCTCATTGCCAGCCAGAAAATACGTTTCAGACTTTCAGGACGTTTCTGTCCCAGAATAATGGCTGAAATTAACGGATACATTGGCAGGACACATGGGGTAAATGCGATACCTATACCAATTAATAATGCCCATAGGGGAGAAAATGGCATCTGATCCGTTTTGAGTAAAGCTTCTTCCTGTGGCAGTGATTCATTTTGAGGTGCTTTTATTGCAGAAGGCTTGGATTCTGGTTGTTTTGGGGTTCCATCTGTCGATGATTTTGTGGAAGTTGTGACAGCATATAACGGTACGCTAATTGTTTCTGGAGGATAACAGTACCCTGCTTCCGCACACCCCTGATAGGTAACCTGAAGAGTGGAATCATTTGTTGCAGCAAGTATCGGGATACTGATGTTCGCAGACTGAAAATAGACCTCCGTTTTACCAAAAAACTCATCTTCATGAGCTGTTGCTTTGGCGAAATCAATATGGCCTAAAGACGTTTGTTGATCGGGCGTGATAATGAACTGTTTTCTATAGAGGTAATAGCCGGGTTTAATATCCCAATTTAACGTGAGTTGCTCCCCTTTTTGCTGAAAATCAAACATAAAAGCCTGTTCAGCGGGAAGATACCGATTCTGTCCCGGTTGTCCAGTTTGATTGAATAGCGCACTGGATTTAAGAGGAAAAGCGCTAATTGCACCAAACAGCAGAAACAATATGAGAATACGTTTCATCATAGGATAATTTTTTACCTGCCAATTATTATAGAGAGTCAATGGGTGAAATTTATCAGAATCGGCACAACGACCAAAATAAGCACTATAACCGATGGAATCTGTGACAAGAAGCTGATTGACTAATATTAATGCAATGACGTGTTTTTTTCAGGGAAAGTTGTCAGGAAGAAAATAAGAGAAAGAGAATATTTCAGGGAGTTTCCCCCGGTAATTGTCAACATAGTTGGCACCATTAATGAATTTAAGCGGCCTGTTGTTCTCGTTCAGGATTCAGCGTCACTGTTTCTACCCATTGCCAGTTTCTGGTGCTGCGCGACCAGCGTTCCGGAGAGGTGAGTTTAGCCTGGCGATAAACGCCATCCCGCTGTGTTAAAATGACTTTGTCTTCGCCTCTGTGCCGTTGGCCCGGTGTCACATAATTTATCCCACTATG
>NZ_NIBU01000133.1 GCF_002632485.1 Xenorhabdus innexi
ATTGACTGCTGGCGCTTTCCACATAAAAAATTAGGGGTATCTGATGGTCATTGAAACGGTGTGCTAATTAACCATAAAACTTAATGGTTTTCAAGCTCGTTTGATGAGGTTATCAAATGCAGAATGTACCACTAGGTTCTCGAACATTCCTGAATGGGTCATATCAGACGTTACAGTCACGTACCCCTAGATATGGGTTCCCATGGATATCTAAGCGTGATGAAGGTTATCCTAATACTGGAATAGGAGGATATCCTACCTGTTCCCAGTGGTGGTCGGATGAAAAAGTTGGGCTAAGAAAATTAGTCATGGAACAAGCTGATCCTGGGATGTGGTTACGTGCAAAATCAGCCATGAGATTGATAAACGAAGATTCAAAGGAGTTTCAAGAGGCTGTTATTCGTCGCTTGGTAAGCCCTGCCAGTTTACAAATTTCTCAGGGCGACTCTGTATATATGGGGTATGGTGGTAATGCTGACTTTTTTACCGTAACCAGTACAGCGACACGAGCCGGATCTATGGTAGGGCAAGTATTAGGGTCATTTGCAGTATTCCCAGCGTTAGATGCTATGCGGCAATCATTGCCTATGGTTCAGAGTTTATTACTGATGGCTATATACGTCATGCTGCCATTGATTTTAATGTTTTCAGCCTATGATTTTAAGACCGCAATAACATTAACATTTGTAATTTTTGCTTTGAATTTTATAACGTTTTGGTGGGAATTAGCTCGGTGGTTAGATAGCTGGATGATTGAAGCGTTATATGGTTCAGATACACATAGCCGCTGGAATATGATGGGAATACAAAACACTTCGGATGATATTATTGTTAACTTTGTCATGGGAACGATGTTCTTAGTATTACCAGCGGTTTGGATGGGGGCTTTATCTTGGGCTGGGATCAAAGTTGGCGGAACGTTGGAGAGCGGAGCAATGCAAAGAGGAACTGCGGAATCTAAACAAGCAGGTGGTAAAGGTGGGGATGCTGCATTGAAGGCTGGAGGGGCAGCTATGAAAAAATAATTGATTAATCGGGTGATTGGGATTGAAAAATCCAATCACCTGTACATTAGTATAATAGCTCTGATTAAGTTATATTTTTATAAGGAAACATAAAATGAAATCTAGAATGAAAAAGATAATGAGAAATATAATGAAACAAGATTATTTGGAGACCATTCGTCTGATTTTTGCATTTATAGTTCTTTTTACTATTTTTTCGCATCTATGGTTCTTTTTTCTATGTTTACAGTGAGAAGATTATATGCAACTTAATGATCATGCTATTGTTTCTTTGAATGAGGTTTTTTATCCAGATGGAAGTCTTGAGTTGAGATACAGGCTTAATAAAGGTGAGGAGTTAACACCAGAAGAGCTATCTATGCTTCCTTATTCGAAGGTAATCAGCGAAATAAAAATCGAGAATTCAGATGGAGTAATTAATCTAAAAAATATAGTTTCTTCGATTGGTGGTAACTCACAAAGTCTATTTGAAATAAATGGATGTGATTATGAGTCTTTTTTTGTTGATCCATCTGATATACGTATTCAGAATTATTTACTCAAGAATGTTAAAAAGGAATTTCCTGATTTTTGGGATGCGTGGGTAAATGATAATATCTTTATTAGCTTTTCTAAGGGAATGGGAAAATAAAATTCTTAAAAGGGTTACATCATAACTATGATATAACCCCTAAAAGTAAAAATTTATTTAATGCTATTTTTATTAATTAATTTAGCAATGTAGTGATAGGGGGGAAGGATTTAGGGTAACTAGAACCAGTACTCGCACATATATTAGTGCCTGGATAAATAAGGTCACACGAAATGATAGGCTCATCGGTGCCGCCGGATACACGTTTAAGGTCTTTTTTTTCTAATTCTTTCATGAGTTACTCCCGGTAATTAATTTATATGATTATATGGAATCTAATAATTTCACCTAGAATACACTTTAAAATTTAATACTTATCTTTCAAAAATCATCATATGTCTTACTTTTTTGAAATGCAATCTTTTTGTTTTTTATCTTATAATAAATTAAACATGCTAGGAGGATTATTAGCTATATAACTATAAATCTAATTTATTTTTAGAAAGTATCTTTATTAGGGTTGCTTAAATGGCACTGGATGATTTTTGTTTTTATATATAGAGTGATTTAGTGGGTATTTAATGCTCATCAAATGTTTTATAATTTAATTGGTTGATATTAAAAGATAAGCTTAATCTTTAAATGCAGTTTTTTAATTTAAAGTCGGTACGTAATTACTTTTAACGTAAAAACTATTGAGAAAGTAATTTACTTCATTTTTTTGATTTTTTATTAAGAATAATTTAAAAAAATAAAAAGGCTTTACATTCCAAAAAATATTGGATAACGTTAAATAAATTTGAATACTATAAAAAATTATTATCATTATTCAATTATAGACAATAAGCTTAAACCTTAATATGGATGGGGTGTTATGAGCAGAGTAATTACATTGTTTTTGTATTTTCTTATCTATCTTACCCCTGTTTAGATATACTATAAGTCTGAGCCTTAAATGTGGCATTATTTTTTTACCAAGACTGAGAGCGTTGGGGAAAGTTTTTTAAACTAAAAATATAAGACTTGCATTCACATAATAAGTGCAACACCGTTATGAACGAAGTAAACGAGTCGGTATGCCTTTAAATAACTCATTCGGTGTTTGATAACCTCGCGTTTTTCGAGGACGTTTATTTAATCGATTTGCCACGAGATTTATCTCCAACTCTGAG
>NZ_NIBU01000134.1 GCF_002632485.1 Xenorhabdus innexi
CCCAGTGCGCGACCGGCCAGCATTTCATCCGCCACCCCGATGATGTAACCGGGTAACGGGATTTTGCCGTCCAGCCCCACGGTAAACGTGACCATCCGGTCATATTCGTTGGTGTGCAATATCCACTTGCCGCGCCGGATAGCCTCACTCTGGCGGGTACAGCCAATGGCCGTCACATCCGCCTGTCTGACCTGAAAACGGCGGATTAACCGGGGGTCAAAGACCGGCTCAACCGCATCCTGATAGCCGTTCTGTGGGTCTGACCAGCTCACCATCGCCGTCGAGTAATGGGTCTTCTCACTGGCACTGCTGTACACAAACTTGCCGTCACGCACGTTGGCCCGGGTATAGATAAAATCCATGTCACGGGGCATATCCGCCAGCACGTTCATGTTATTGTTTGCCCAGTACGTCATGCCCCGGAAGATACCGGCAATATCCCGCAACACCGTCCATGCCTCTTCCTGTGACTGGATGTAGACATTGCAGGTATGGCGCGGCTCGGTGCCCCCTTTGCCGTCCGGCACGAGCTGATCACAATACTGGGCGATGCGGTATAAATCCCATTTTGCCAAAGACAGGTTTTCGGCTTTCACCCGCATACCGATGCTGAACCGGTCACTGCGCATCAGGTCATACAGCACCCACGCGGGGTTGTCACTCCACGCCCATTTAAACTGTCCTGACCAGACCCCGGCATAAGTGCGGCTGTCGGGGTGGTAGTTATCCGGCACCCGAATGACCCGCATCTTCGGTTCGCATGATATCTGCGGAATATTGCGAAATTGCCGGGCATCAAACTGCACGAACAATAAGGCGGTTTCGGGGTAACTGAGTTTGGCGTCGATCACTTCGGTGATGGCTTCCACCATCATCGCATCGGCAATCCGGTTGCTGTTCTGCTTCGGCGTCAACCGTCGCACCCGGACCTGCCAGCCTGCGTGTGCCTTAGGCAGATCGATGCGGTGAGAGCGTTCATATTTGGTGGTCGTTTTACCATCGGCTGCCGTTTTCAGCACTTCCTGATACGCCCCGCCATCGGTCGCCACTTCAATGACATACTCAATCCGGTAGCCGACGGTATCCCCGTCCTCTTTCTGTGTCTGCAACTGGGGCCATGATAAGCGGATACGCACAGCCGACAGATGGGTATTGGTGACTGACCTGACCCATGATTCGGTTAACTCCGTGCCCACGGTCAGTTCATTTTCAACCGCCGGAACGCCTTTGATATAGTCCTGATGCGGGGTGCCGGGGCGAAACTCCCACTGCACGCCCTCAAAATTGGCTTTGCCGTCCGGCCCGATAAGCGGCGTGTTATCCAGAAAGATACGCGAGCCATCCAGTCCCCCGGCAAATTCCCCTTCCCCTAACGCCAGTAAGATTTTGGCGTATGACGTGGATTGCAGGGAATCCGGCGACTCCACGGGGGTGCGCGGGCTGTCGCTGCCCCCTTTACGGCCCTGAATCAAATGCTGCATCCTGGTTTCCCCATAAAAAAAGCCGCCGGAGCGACCTGATTGAAAATTGTTGAAGGTTTACTGCTGATCTTCGGCGTAAATGCCGGCGGAGATAATGGCCCCCCCGATGCGCCGTTTGCCATACCCTATCGGCACCGGATTCCCCTGTGCAATGGAGTTCACCGGCCCCCCAAAGGCATAGGAGGGTTTATTGTCCGGGTCTTCCCGTCGTGCCAGTCCGCCCGGCATCGGCGAGAGCATCTGTACCACGCCACCGAGCATCATCCCCACCCCGGACATCACCATCGGGAGACCAAACGGCGTGGCCCACAGGAATGCCCCGGCGACCACCATCACCGCCCCGAGGATGGTCTGGAGCACCCCGGCTTTTTTGCTGCCGATAATCACCGGGGCAATGCGGATGTCGCCGTTTCCGGCAAACGCCAGTTCGTCCTGCTGGATATTGCGTTGGCCGATAAACACAGCAAAGGTGAGACCCCGCTCCCGGGCGGTCAACAGATACTGTTCAAAGCCGTCAAGTAAGACCGACAGCGCCCGGATAGCTTCCTGCGGCGAGGAAACCGCCAGCCGGTACTCACGCCCGAACTGCGTACCGAGTGTGCCGTATAACCGTATTGTGCGTACAGCGTCCATTAAGCCTCCTGATACCGGACGATTTTGATGGTGCGCTCCTGCCAGTAACCACTGTAGGGCACGCGTTGACTGAGTTGACCGTACAGGTGATGCAACAGCAGCCCGTCACCGAGGTAGATCCCCGCATGATTGGGTTCATTGGCCTGCACCTGCATAATGATCACATCCCCCACCTGCAACTCCCCGTCAGCTTCCGCAAAGCCCGCTGACGCATAGTGCTTCATATAGAGATTTTCACCCCGTTGCCACCACCCATCGGTACGTGCAAAGTCTGGGATATCAATATTACGCGCCAGTCGATACCAGTCACGCACAATGGCGTAACAATCCCAAATGCCATGAACAAACGGACGACCTAATAGGGGTTTTATCCCCTCAGTCGGCATCAGAGTACGGATATCCCCCTCCGGCCATGACACAATCACCCACGGCAATTGTGACAGGTCACACTGGGCAATATCTAACTGGCTGGGCTGGGTGGTAGCATCCGGGTGACTGTGCACAATAGCGACAATCGTGCCGGCATCCTCTGCTGCTGCATAATCGGCTGGATGCAAACTAAACTGTTCAGTCGGTGAGGTGGCGGTATTACGACAGGGAATGTATTGTTGTTTTCGGTGATTCTGGATCACCAGACCACAACACTCATGAGG
>NZ_NIBU01000135.1 GCF_002632485.1 Xenorhabdus innexi
CCTCATGAGTGTTGTGGTCTGGTGATCCAGAATCACCGAAAACAACAATACATTCCCTGTCGTAATACCGCCACCTCACCGACTGAACAGTTTAGTTTGCATCCAGCCGATTATGCAGCAGCAGAGGATGCCGGCACGATTGTCGCTATTGTGCACAGTCACCCGGATGCTACCACCCAGCCCAGCCAGTTAGATATTGCCCAGTGTGACCTGTCACAATTGCCGTGGGTGATTGTGTCATGGCCGGAGGGGGATATCCGTACTCTGATGCCGACTGAGGGGATAAAACCCCTATTAGGTCGTCCGTTTGTTCATGGCATTTGGGATTGTTACGCCATTGTGCGTGACTGGTATCGACTGGCGCGTAATATTGATATCCCAGACTTTGCACGTACCGATGGGTGGTGGCAACGGGGTGAAAATCTCTATATGAAGCACTATGCGTCAGCGGGCTTTGCGGAAGCTGACGGGGAGTTGCAGGTGGGGGATGTGATCATTATGCAGGTGCAGGCCAATGAACCCAATCATGCGGGGATCTACCTCGGTGACGGGCTGCTGTTGCATCACCTGTACGGTCAACTCAGTCAACGCGTGCCCTACAGTGGTTACTGGCAGGAGCGCACCATCAAAATCGTCCGGTATCAGGAGGCTTAATGGACGCTGTACGCACAATACGGTTATACGGCACACTCGGTACGCAGTTCGGGCGTGAGTACCGGCTGGCGGTTTCCTCGCCGCAGGAAGCTATCCGGGCGCTGTCGGTCTTACTTGACGGCTTTGAACAGTATCTGTTGACCGCCCGGGAGCGGGGTCTCACCTTTGCTGTGTTTATCGGCCAACGCAATATCCAGCAGGACGAACTGGCGTTTGCCGGAAACGGCGACATCCGCATTGCCCCGGTGATTATCGGCAGCAAAAAAGCCGGGGTGCTCCAGACCATCCTCGGGGCGGTGATGGTGGTCGCCGGGGCATTCCTGTGGGCCACGCCGTTTGGTCTCCCGATGGTGATGTCCGGGGTGGGGATGATGCTCGGTGGCGTGGTACAGATGCTCTCGCCGATGCCGGGCGGACTGGCACGACGGGAAGACCCGGACAATAAACCCTCCTATGCCTTTGGGGGGCCGGTGAACTCCATTGCACAGGGGAATCCGGTGCCGATAGGGTATGGCAAACGGCGCATCGGGGGGGCCATTATCTCCGCCGGCATTTACGCCGAAGATCAGCAGTAAACCTTCAACAATTTTCAATCAGGTCGCTCCGGCGGCTTTTTTTATGGGGAAACCAGGATGCAGCATTTGATTCAGGGCCGTAAAGGGGGCAGCGACAGCCCGCGCACCCCCGTGGAGTCGCCGGATTCCCTGCAATCCACGTCATACGCCAAAATCTTACTGGCGTTAGGGGAAGGGGAATTTGCCGGGGGACTGGATGGCTCGCGTATCTTTCTGGATAACACGCCGCTTATCGGGCCGGACGGCAAAGCCAATTTTGAGGGCGTGCAGTGGGAGTTTCGCCCCGGCACCCCGCATCAGGACTATATCAAAGGCGTTCCGGCGGTTGAAAATGAACTGACCGTGGGCACGGAGTTAACCGAATCATGGGTCAGGTCAGTCACCAATACCCATCTGTCGGCTGTGCGTATCCGCTTATCATGGCCCCAGTTGCAGACACAGAAAGAGGACGGGGATACCGTCGGCTACCGGATTGAGTATGTCATTGAAGTGGCGACCGATGGCGGGGCGTATCAGGAAGTGCTGAAAACGGCAGCCGATGGTAAAACGACCACCAAATATGAACGCTCTCACCGCATCGATCTGCCTAAGGCACACGCAGGCTGGCAGGTCCGGGTGCGACGGTTGACGCCGAAGCAGAACAGCAACCGGATTGCCGATGCGATGATGGTGGAAGCCATCACCGAAGTGATCGACGCCAAACTCAGTTACCCCGAAACCGCCTTATTGTTCGTGCAGTTTGATGCCCGGCAATTTCGCAATATTCCGCAGATATCATGCGAACCGAAGATGCGGGTCATTCGGGTGCCGGATAACTACCACCCCGACAGCCGCACTTATGCCGGGGTCTGGTCAGGACAGTTTAAATGGGCGTGGAGTGACAACCCCGCGTGGGTGCTGTATGACCTGATGCGCAGTGACCGGTTCAGCATCGGTATGCGGGTGAAAGCCGAAAACCTGTCTTTGGCAAAATGGGATTTATACCGCATCGCCCAGTATTGTGATCAGCTCGTGCCGGACGGCAAAGGGGGCACCGAGCCGCGCCATACCTGCAATGTCTACATCCAGTCACAGGAAGAGGCATGGACGGTGTTGCGGGATATTGCCGGTATCTTCCGGGGCATGACGTACTGGGCAAACAATAACATGAACGTGCTGGCGGATATGCCCCGTGACATGGATTTTATCTATACCCGGGCCAACGTGCGTGACGGCAAGTTTGTGTACAGCAGTGCCAGTGAGAAGACCCATTACTCGACGGCGATGGTGAGCTGGTCAGACCCACAGAACGGCTATCAGGATGCGGTTGAGCCGGTCTTTGACCCCCGGTTAATCCGCCGTTTTCAGGTCAGACAGGCGGATGTGACGGCCATTGGCTGTACCCGCCAGAGTGAGGCTATCCGGCGCGGCAAGTGGATATTGCACACCAACGAATATGACCGGATGGTCACGTTTACCGTGGGGCTGGACGGCAAAATCCCGTTACCCGGTTACATCATCGGGGTGGCGGATGAAATGCTGGCCGGTCGCGCACTGGG
>NZ_NIBU01000136.1 GCF_002632485.1 Xenorhabdus innexi
TGGTCAGGTCAGCCACATCCGCCAGATAGCCTTGCTGCATCCGGAACGGTTGTTCAGTGAGTGGCTGCAATTTGCCACCGAACTGGCAACGTTTTCCCAACACCGCATCCCGGATGAAAATCTGCCCGGCTATGACCATGACAACCTGACCCGGTGTTTTAATCAACTGATGTTCCTGCTGCGTCAGGGGCTGTCCATTATTATGGAAGAGCACGCCATCCAGTTGCCGCTGACCGAATATTCGCATGGGCTGAATATCGCCACCCTGCCGCATGCCAATATGGTGCAGACATTCAGCTTTATTCTGGCGATCCATGCCGAGGTTGCCAATGACACCCTGATGAGCCACTTTCCGGCACAGATGAAAATTGCCCCTGTTGGTCGCATTCGTGAATTAGTGCAGTTGCAGTTACCCGGCATTCCCCTACGCGCTTTACCCGCTGTGCCACGGCAAATTCCCTGGCACTCCGGCTATGTCTATTTCGAACTGGAAAAAGAGGGCGAGTTATGGAAACAGATGGATAAAGCTGGGGGATTTGCCCTGCATCTGGCGGGAGAGTTTCCCGGTTTACAGATGGAGTTTTGGGCTGTCCGTGATCAGCCTAATGTACGTGACCAGCCTAAACAGAGGTAACGAGACCGATGACGAAACCAGCCACTCAGCAGACTGATCCGACATGGTTTTTTGATGAAACGCGTGACAATCCGTTGGTGGCAGCAGCCAATCCACTGCTGAATACCCTGCCCAAACTCCGGCATACCACCATCCATCCTGATCCGGCTGCATTGCGGCAACATTTGATCGAGGAAATCCGACGCTTTGAAGTGGCCTGCCAACAGGCAGAGCAACCCTATGAAGTGATTATCGGTGCACGTTATTGCCTGTGCACCGCCTTAGACGAAGCCGCCGCCCTGACTCCATGGGGCAGCCGCAGTGTCTGGTCAGGCAGCGGATTACTGGTCACATTCCACAATGAAACCTGGGGCGGGGAAAAATTTTTTCAACTGCTGGCCAAATTATCCCAAAGCCCCAAAGAGCATCTGTGGCTGCTGGAATTGCTTAACTTTTGCCTCCTGCTCGGCTTTGAAGGACGCTACCGGATCATGGATAATGGTCGCTCTCAGCTGGAAACGCTGAAGCAACGTCTGTACCAGTTAATCCATTCTATCCGGGGCCACTATCCGGCGGCGCTGTCCCCCAGTCTGCAACTACTCAACAGACCCCATCCCCGCTGGAAGCCGTTTTTACCACTGTGGGTTGGCATACTCCTGCTGGGCTTTCTAGGCTGTCTGTTGTATATCGGCCTGAACTGGCGACTGGAAAATGTCACAACCCCGGTTTTATCCGCCATCTATAAGATCCATCTACCCGAGGTGCCCGAGAAAAAAATAGCGCCGCCACCGCCAATGCCGCCGAAAGAGAAGCCGTTAAATCTCAAAAGTCGGTTACAGCCTGAAATCGATGCCGGACTCTTGACCGTGACGATGAATGATAAGGATGTGATTACGCTGGAAGGGGATGGGCTATTCCGGTCGGGATCAGCCCGAATCAAGAAAAATGATTTATACATCATCAAGCGCATTGCCGAAGAGATCAACCATAACTCCGGTGACATTTTAGTTGTCGGCTATACCGATAACGTCCCCATTTATTCGTCGTCCTTTAAATCCAATTACGCGTTATCACTGGCCAGAGCCAAATCAGTTCAAAAAGAACTCCAGCGATATCTGGATCAGCCGGAACGCGTCAAAGTAGCCGGTAAAGGGGCCAGCGATCCCTTAGTCCCCAATGACTCGCCCGCAAACCGCGCCAAAAACAGACGGGTCGAAATCACGCTGTTAGTTTCTCCTGATGCCCAATTAAGGTGAGGAAACTCAGATGGGAAAGGTGCTTCTTTCGATTATCACCAGCCGACTGACCTGGAGTTTTATCGGGTTCACACTGCTGGCCCTCATTATCGGTTTCTGGGGGCCGATTATTGCGGTTGGGGATATCGTTCCGTTTAAATCACTGGCAATACGGGTTGCCACCATTATCGCACTCTATTTTGCCTGGGTCTTCAGTGTACTTGTTCCCTACCTATACCGGCGCTGGCTGAATAAAAAACTGGCTCAGCAGCTGAACAGGATTACCGATAGCGGTTCAGAAAAAGTACAGGAAGATCTCACCAATACACCATACCTGACCCTGTCCGAACGGTTTACGGATGCCCGAAAGTTATTGCGCAAGGCTTATTTCTCCGGCCTACAGGGGAACAATAAACCCGGCCTGCGCGGCTTTTTCAGCCGCCAGTATCTGTACCAGTTACCCTGGTATCTGGTTATCGGGGCACCGGGCTCTGGTAAGACCACGGCACTGGCGAATTCCGGCCTGAATTTTCCCTTATTAGATTATTTCGGCAAATCCGCCCTGTACAGTCTACAGGACAGGCAGAGCTGTAACTGGTGGTTCACCACGGAAGCCGTTCTGCTGGATACTGCCGGACACTATACGATCCCCGATAACCCAGCTCAATCGTCCCATATCAGAGAATGGAAGACCTTCATTCACCTGCTGAAAAAATACCGGCCCCGTCAGCCCATCAACGGGGTTATCCTGACGCTCAGCGTGGAAGACCTGCTGAATCCCTCGGCAGAAGCCCGTGATCAACACGCCTATCTGTTACGCAGGCGTTTATCCGAACTCCATGAAAAATTTAAGATCACC
>NZ_NIBU01000137.1 GCF_002632485.1 Xenorhabdus innexi
TGGTCAGGTCAGCCACATCCGCCAGATAGCCTTGCTGCATCCGGAACGGTTGTTCAGTGAGTGGCTGCAATTTGCCACCGAACTGGCAACGTTTTCCCAGCACCGCATCCCGGATGAAAATCTGCCCCGTTATGATCATGACAACCTGACCCGGTGTTTTAATAAACTGATGTTCCTTTTGCGTCAGGGGCTGTCCATCATTATGGAAGAGCACGCCATCCAGTTACCGCTGACCGAATATTCGCATGGGCTGAATATCGCCACCCTGCCACATGCCAATATGGTACAGACATTCAGCTTTATTCTGGCGATCCATGCCGAAGTTGCCAATGACACCCTGATGAGCCACTTTCCGGCACAGATGAAAATTGCCCCTGTTGGTCGCATTCGTGAATTAGTGCAGTTGCAGTTACCCGGCATTCCCCTACGCGCCTTACCCGCCGTGCCACGGCAAATTCCCTGGCACTCCGGCTATGTTTATTTCGAACTGGAAAAAGAGGGTGAGCTGTGGAAGCAAATGGATAAAGCCGGGGGATTTGCCCTGCATCTGGCGGGAGAGTTTCCCGGTTTACAGATGGAGTTTTGGGCTATCCGTGACCAGCCTAAACAGAGGTAACGAGAGCAATGATGAAAACAGCCACCCAGCAGACTGATCCGACATGGTTTTCTGATGAACCCCATGATAATCCGTTGGTAACGGCAGCCAACCCGCTGCTGAATACCTTACCCAAACTCCGGCATACTACCTCTCATCCGGCCCCTGCTGCATTGCGGCAACATTTGATCGAGGAAGTCCGGCGCTTTGAAGTGGCCTGCCAACAGGCAGAGCAACCCTATGAAGTGATTATCGGTGCACGTTATTGCCTGTGCACCGCCTTAGACGAAGCCGCCGCTCTGACCCCATGGGGCAGCCGCAGTGTCTGGTCAGGCAGCGGATTACTGGTCACATTCCACAATGAAACCTGGGGCGGGGAAAAATTTTTCCAACTGCTGGCCAAATTATCCCAAAGCCCCAAAGAGCATCTGTGGCTGCTGGAATTGATTAATTTTTGCCTCCTGCTCGGCTTTGAAGGACGCTACCGGATTATGGATAACGGCCACTCTCAGCTGGAAACGCTGAAACAACGTCTGTACCAGTTAATTCATTCCATCCGGGGCCATTATCCGGCGGCGCTGTCCCCCAGTCTGCAATTACTCAAGAGACCCCATCCCCGCTGGAAGCCGCTTTTACCACTGTGGGTTGGCATACTCCTGCTGGGCTTTCTAGGTTGTCTGCTGTATATCGGCCTGAACTGGCGACTGGAAAATGTCACAACCCCGGTTTTATCCGCCATCTATAAGATCCATCTACCCGAGGTGCCCGAGAAAAAAATAGCGCCGCCACCGCCAATGCCGCCGAAAGAGAAGCCGTTAAATCTCAAAAGCCGATTACAGCCTGAAATCGATGCCGGATTCTTGACCGTAACGATGAATGATAAGGATGTGATTACGCTGGAAGGGGATGGGCTATTCCGGTCGGGATCAGCCCGAATCAAGAAAAATGATTTATACATCATCAAGCGCATTGCTGAAGAAATCAACCATAACTCCGGTGACATTTTAGTTGTCGGCTATACCGATAATGTCCCCATTTATGCGTCGCCCTTTAAATCCAATTACGCATTGTCACTGGCCCGAGCCAAATCAGTTCAAAAAGAACTCCAGCGTTATCTGGATCAGCCGGAACGCGTCAAAGTAGCCGGTAAAGGGGCCAGCGATCCCTTAGTCCCCAATGATTCGCCCGCAAACCGCGCCAAAAACAGACGGGTCGAAATCACACTGTTAGTTTCTCCTGATGCCCAATTAAGGTGAGGAAACTCAGATGGTAAAGGTGCTTCTTTCGATTATCACCAGCCGACTGACCTGGAGCTTTATCGGGTTCACACTGCTGGCCCTCATTATCGGTTTCTGGGGGCCGATTATTGCGGTTGGGGATATCGTTCCGTTTAAATCATTGGCAATACAGGTCGCCACCATTACTTCTCTGTATTTTGTCTGGATTTTTAGTTCACTGATTCCCCACCTATACCGGCGCTGGCTGAATAAGAAACAGGCGCATCAGTTAGACAGTTTAGATGAGAGTAGTACAGAAAAAGAACAGGAAACCACTTCCCATGAAACGTCTCTGCCCTTGTCCGAACAGTTTACAAATGTCCGGAGGTTATTGCGCAAAGCTTATTTATCCGGCCTACAGGGGAACAAACCCGGCCTGCGCGGCTTTTTCAGCCGCCAGTATCTGTACCAGTTACCCTGGTATCTGGTTATCGGGGCACCGGGCTCCGGTAAGACCACGGCACTGGCAAATTCCGGCCTGAATTTTCCCTTATCAGATTATTTCGGCAAATCCGCCCTGTGCAATCTACAGGACAGGCAAAACTGTAACTGGTGGTTCACCACGGAGGCCGTTCTGCTGGATACTGCCGGGCGCTATACGAATCCACAAGCCCAGTCGTCCCATATCGGGGAATGGAAAACCTTTATTCACCTGCTGAAAAAATACCGGCCCCGTCAGCCCATCAACGGGGTTATCCTTACGCTCAGTGTGGAAGACCTGCTGAATCCCTCGGCAGAAGCCCGTGATCAACACGCCTATCTGTTACGCAGGCGTTTATCCGAACTCCATGAAAAATTTAAGATCACC
>NZ_NIBU01000138.1 GCF_002632485.1 Xenorhabdus innexi
ATCCGCCATCTGGTGTTTGACGGCTGGCAGTTACTGGCGCAGCAAATCCAGTTCTTCACCCCCGACCCGGCCAACCGCAGTGAACTGCTGGCGGGGGAAGTGCAGACCCAGTATGCCGTCTGTGCCCCGACGGGCGAACCGCTGGCGCTGTTTGATCCGCAGGGCCACCGTGTCTGGCGTCAGCCACCACAGAGCCTGTACGGCATGCGGCTGAAAGCGGCGGGTGAAAATGCCCAGTTAAATCCGGGACAACTGTTTGCCGGTCAGTGGCTCGATGAAGAAAGTGGTTTAGTCTATAATCGGTTCAGATATTTTTCGTCAGAGGCGAGTTGTTATCTGACGCCAGACCCGATCGGGTTAGTGGGAGGAAAAAATCCTTATTCTTACGTATCAAATCCGACAGGTTGGATAGATCCTCTGGGATTAACGCCTTGTTCTGGAATAAAAGATTGGGCTGTTGATGAATATGGAACTTTGAGGGGATTAGTCAAAGGTAAAAATTTAGGACTTGATGCTCACCATGCTGGCCAAAAAGCAATAATGAAAAATCTTGTCAAAAATTATGATCCAAATACTGGGCCAGCTATTTTAGTACCAAAATCTGGCCACACAATATCTAGGGGCGATTTAGGAGTAGTATCAAGAAGCACGAAACACCCAGCAACGGGAGAAAAATTTACTAATGCTAGGGATTTGATTGCTCGTGATATAAGAGAGTTAAGGCGGGTTTATCCTGAAATACCTAATAAGATACTTAACGATCTTATTAATATGAATAAGAGGATGTACCCAGAGGTTAGATTCAAATGTATTGATAAGGTTATAAAATGAAAAATGATGAAAAAGTAGTAAGAGCTGTTTTTAGTGAGTTATTCGATGATAATTTTATGAATTATCAAGATAATTTAACAAAATCATCCAGCAACAATCAAGATGGCATATATTCAAGAGCTAAGAAAGCGTTATCAAAACTAGATAATGAAGATCAAACAGCTATTTTTAATTTCTTTAAGGTAATAATGTCTGATACTGCATCAACGATCTTTGGAACTATTGACGGATCTCATTTCCCTCCAAATATTGATGGTGACTTTACATTATTGTATGAAGATGAAGAAATACAAGGAAGCCTACAGGATTTATTTATAGAGAAAGCTGAAGATAAGGATATTTATAAATAAGCAATGAAGCCGGAAAGATCTACGTGCTCTTCCGGCTTGTTATCATCACCCTGCTTTGTAATCCCTAATGCTAAATTCATATAAAGCGCATTACATGCTCTTCTAACCACAATCATAAATTTTGAAAAGGATGACAATACATGAAACACCCAATACAACACGAAATCACCTTTCCGGAAGGCTGGTTTCTTTTCATTAATGGCGAAATCCCCTTTTATTGCGATTATAGGTACACTGTCACCGATTTTGCGGAGGCAGGAAATCTGATTGGCTATAACAAAAAAAATGGGATTTACTTCAAATTCACCTATGAATCTGCTGAAATCAGAGGGGATGAACCACCGCCGGGAACTTATGTGTTGACCATCCGAAAATACAATTACACGCAAAACTCCGGTTATTTTGGCCGCTGTGTTTATACGGAAGTCAAACAGACCCAGTGCCCGAAAGAATTTCACAACTTCATGACGGATATGCTGAAAATGTCAGCAGAACAGTCCACGTTCGAAAAAGTCAGACGACCAAAGCCACAGGCCGAATATGCACCTGCCGAGTGCTCACCGGAGTTACAGCAATGTATCAATGATTTTTTCACCGGCTGCATGAAAGATCGCACGGAGCAAATAATGACCTTACTCAGATCGCCAGAGGAAAAAGAGGACAAAGAGGACAAAGAGGACAAAGAATTTATTCTTCATCTGCGTAAATGGTATTATAAAGATCCGGATCAGCTACGCCCTTTTATTCACAGTGAAATACACAAAACCGTGGTCTCGGAGATCCACCACTATTTTGATTCGTTCGATAAAGCCAGAAAACTGGAAAATGGCCGTGATCTCTTTCCCTTTCTTTTTACATCGCAAAAATACCATCTCAGCGCCTTTGTACCTAAAAATGTGAGTTTATGCGATATATTTATGAGTATGAGCCATCTGCACGATGAAAAAATGATGTGCTAACGAGTCAGAGACGATTTATCACATGTTCCGGCCTGTACCGACAGAAAGATCAGGCCGCAACCCCCGTCCCACATCCATCTTTCCAGCCACCAACATAGCGGCTTCCAGTTCACTGCACTGATGCTCCCGCATCAACGCCCGCCGTTCCGCTTTTTCTTCTTTTTCCGTCATCCCCAGAGCCAGATAGAGGCTGGGTGGCACCACCCGGAACAGGGCTTCAATTTTTTTCGCCAGCACTACCCCTTCAGTATAACAACGGGGCAGTTTACTGGCAGAGAGCAATACCGCTTTTTGCTCTTCGGTCAGTTTCTTAAAGCGGGCAATTTGTTCCACTTCATCCGGGGGCATGGTGAGACACAGCCACCATTCAGCCATATTCAGCATCTTTTCAGCGGTATCGGGATAGTCCGCCAGGTTTTGTGTGGCGAGCCACAGCCAGGCCCCCAGTTTACGCCACATCTTGACCACCTTGGTCATGTAGGGGGATAACAGCGGGTTGGTG
>NZ_NIBU01000139.1 GCF_002632485.1 Xenorhabdus innexi
GAGTCTGCGTATCACCAGTGTAGCTGTACAACAGTTTGTGCCAGGCAAATTGCAGCGCCACATTCAGGGTGATCCCCATCTCGCGGCAGGTATTTTTCAGCCGCTCATAAGCGTTGCCCTGTAGGGCGAGTTGCTGTGTTGCCGGGTTTTCGACGGTTTTTATCTGGGTTAAATCGGTGTAATGACTTAACAGAGCAGACAGATCATTCGTGCCCTGAAAATGGGCTTTACGTTCAGCCCAGTAAGTCTCTGATTCCGCTTTATGTTCCAGATAATATTGCTGGGTTGCCAGATAGGCTTTATCAGCCACAATTTTCGGTGTCTGCCCCTGAGTGAGTGCATCGTAATACTCATGTACCGCCTGCAATAGAATCGGCTGGCTCCAGCCATCAAGAATCGCGTGATGCAGGGTGATAAGTACCGTAACCAGCGTTTCCCGTTGCCTGATCAGGCTGAAACGCATTAATCCGGGCTGGCTGAAATCAAAGGGCAGAATGCGATCCTGTTGCCGGATGGCGTTAATGGCATTTTCCCGCTCCTCTTCCGGCAACCGGCTGATATCGTTAATGGTGAAGTTAGCTGAACTGATACCGGCATTTTTAGTTACGATTTGTAAAACCTCTTCGTCCCAGTCAAAGGCGGTTCTGAGAACGGGAAAACGAAGTGAAGCCAGCGCCCATGCTTGCTGGTAGGCGGCAATATCCATATGGGTGTGATAATCCAGCAGTAACTGAACCCGATAGGCATCATCCTGTGGCTGAGCCAGATGATGGTAAATAAACCCCTGCTGTAAGCTGGTGGCAGGGTAAAGTGCTTCGATTTGGTACTGTTGTTGAAGCTGGCGAAGAAGAGCGATTGAAATTCCGGCAATGCTATAATCACTGGGAGTTTTTATTCCGCCCGATTTTGCCTGCTGTCGTGCCGTATTGATGACAGAACAAAGTGCCTGTTCAAATGCGGTGATAAACTTTTGTGTCTCAGTCTGCGTTAAACGCGAACCGATATGAAATTGCAGAAGACCGGTTTGAATCAGGCCATTAATATTCAGCAGCAGGTGGCTATGGTTATCTTCTGCCATGACATTGCCACAATTGTCGCTGGTCAGTGCCCAGTTCTGTCCGGTTTCCCCACCCAACTGACCAAGGTAGTTGAAGCTGATTGCGGGTAATTTTCCGCTCAGATAGCCAGCCTGAGATAATGCACCATATCCGATGCCTTTATTCGGTACTGCACGGAGCATTTCTTTGGTGTGAATAATGGTTTCGGTAATATCGGATCGCGTGGTTAGCTGAACGGGATATATCGTGGTAAACCAGCCGACGGTTTCAGAAATATCCAGCGTATTGTCGATGGCTTCACGACCATGCCCTTCAAGCGTGATGGTGTTAACCGACTGTAAAAAAACTGCCGGTAATGCCAGAGCTAATGCACTGAGTAATAGATCATTAATTTCGGTTTGATAACCGGCATTAGCTTCCCGCAGTAGAATATCCGTCAGTTCAGCGGAAATACTCAGAGTATGCAGGCTGATTGCTTCTGAAACCGATTGTGTTGCTGAAGCTGATTGTGTTGCTGAAACCGGATCAACCGGCATTTCGGTCATCACTTGTTGCCAGTAGAGAATTTCCTGTTGATGCTGTCCGGCGTAATGATGGACAGCCTTTACCCATTGGCGATAGCTGCTGGTTTTTGCTGGCAGTGTTTCGCCCTGTAATAAACGGCGTATATCTTCCGCAATAATCCGCCATGAAACGGCATCAATAATCAGATGGTGGAAGGCGAAGAATAGCCGGGCACTGCCATCGGCATATCCGGTCAGATGGGCGGCCTGCCACAATGGCCCATTGTTGTAATCGAACCTATTCTGCCATTGGGTGAGTTGTTGAGATTGCTCACTTTCACTCAGTTGGCTGATATCACAGTGCTGTAATGGCGGCATTGCAGAGTTATGAATTGAAGAACTGTGTGTTGAAGATCTATGTATTGCAGATCTATAGCACTGACGATAACCCTGTTTGGTTCTGACAAAATGTGCCCGTAGCATATCGTGCCGCTCAGTCAGTGCTGCCAGCGCCTGTTTAATCGCTGTCTGCTTGATATCTCCGGGCAGCCGCAGCATGAATGCCTGATTCCAATGGTGTGGGCTGGGGAAATTCCAGTCAAAGAATGTCTGCTGAATGGGTAACAGGCCGAATTCCCCGCTCAGCAATCCCTGCTCGGCAATAACAGTTGTTGCGGAGGCTGTCTGTGTCAGTAACTGAGCCAACTGTGCCACGGTGGGGGCGTCAAAAATCGATTTCATCTGAAGGCAGAATCCAGCCTGACGTAGTCTGGAAACTAACTGAATACTGATAATTGAATCACCACCGATACGGAAGAAATTATCTTCGATACCGACCCGCTCCAGCCCCAGAACGTCCTGCCAGATATTGCACAATTGAGTTTCCTGTTCATTGCGGGGAGCGGTGTAGCTGTCTTTGTTTCCCCATATCGGCGCAGGCAGGGAGCGTCGATCCACTTTGCCATTCAGCGTCAGGGGAATGGTGTCCATAAACGTAAAACTGGCGGGCAGCATATAGTCCGGCAGGCGGTCAGATAAGTGTTC
>NZ_NIBU01000014.1:0-2534 GCF_002632485.1 Xenorhabdus innexi
TGTGTATAGGTCATAGTGCATTTTCCTTTGGCGAGAAAGATGCCTACTATAGCAACTGACCGCCTTTCTTAGAAATTGCACTTATTAGTCGAATCCAAGATCCTTTTCTTTTTCAGCCCAATTAATTTCTGTATCGATAATTAAAATATCGCTTTCCTGATTTTTGACGTAAGGGTATCCGTAACGGTTATTATCCGTATTTTTATTGTTCATAATTTTTTTATTTTTGTGCTTTTTGGTTATGCTGAAAATATATTTTCTATTACATTTCACCGCGAGATTCAGAAATGCGTTGAGCTATCCAGCCATCAACTTCTGATTCAAGAAAAGCAACTGAGCGAGTGCCAATTTTAATTTGTTTCGGGAATTTATCTTCTCCGATAAGTCTATAGATCCACGCTTTGCTATAACCTGTTCTGCGTTGAACTTCTGATAAACGAATAAGACTTTCTTTAGGTGTGGTAATTATTGACATGTGGTTTTCCCTGTTAACTTATCTATATTTGATGTTTCTAGACGTTATTAGAACGGGGATAATTAAATCGAAGTTTAGATGTGAGATCATCACATAAGAATAGTAATCCGTTTCATACAAAGAGTGTGTTACATCTTATTATTTTGATTATTAACTATTTTTAGTTATAAAAAACTAACGATGGAAAATATACCAGCCCGTAACGATACTACGGACTGGTATAAAATTAGCCAGTACACCTTAATAAGATATTATATTTACCTGATGTCTCAGATACGCAATATATAGTTCCAGATGAAATTATTTCCGACGTTTTTTAGCAAAGTCATACGGAGTTATATATTTTTTTCTATTTGCGTCCAGATAATCAGCCCACCATTGAACCATCAGCCGCCGTTCGTCCAGATGCTTAGATGTATGAATATACGCAGCGCGGACGTTTTTTCTTTCCACATGGCTTAACTGGCGTTCTATTGCGTCATCGTTCCATAATCCCGATTCGCCCATCGCACCACGCGCCATTGTTCTAAATCCGTGACCACAAACTTCTGTTTTGGTGTCATAGCCCATACCGCGTAAGGCATTATTTACGGTACTTTCGCTCATGACTTTTGCCGGATTATGGTCATGAGGAAACATCACCTCACATTCTCCACTCAAACCCTGTAAGGTTTTAAAGAGAGATACCGCTTGACGACTCAGCGGCACAATATGCTCAGTTTTCATTTTCATGCCACGTTCGGAGAATTTTACGCCTTCAATGGGTTTTCTTGTGGCGGGAATTTTCCAGACAGCATTTTTAAGATCAAGTTCTTCCCAACGGGCAAATCTCAACTCACTGGAACGGACAAACGTTAATAAAGTCAGTTCTACAGCAATTTGGGTAATTAAGCGCCCGCGATAGTGAGAAAGCCGGGTAAGGAATTCAGGTAAGCGTTCGTGAGGGAGAGCGGGGTGGTGTTTAGCTTTTACTGTGGAAAGTGCGCCAGACATATCAGTTGCAGGATTAGATTCAAGAATATCATTCTGGACAGCATACCGCATGATGGAAGTAACACGTTGCTGTAATCGCTGAGCGATGTCGTGTTTGCCATCGGCATCAACGGATTTGATAGGCGCTAAAAGTTGGCTTGTTCTTAAAGTAGAGATATCGAGCTTGCCAATGTGAGGAAAAATATAATGTTCAAGGCTGCGCAGAATACGGTTGCTGTGATCTTCACTCCATCGCTTATTGCTGGCGTGCCATTCACGGGCAACTTGTTCAAAGGGAGGTGCCCCTTTTGATTCTGCTTGTGCCCCTTTTTTCTCTGCTTTGGGGTCAGAGCCTTGGGCTATAAGTTTTTTGGCTTCATCCCGTTTAGCTCTTGCATCAGCTAAAGATACTATAGGATAAACACCAAAAGCCAATCGGTCTTCTTTCTTATCGGTAGGGCGGCGATACTTCATCCGCCAGTATTTAGAGCCGCGTGAGGTGATCTCCAAATAGAGTCCGCCACCATCAGCGAGTTTGTAGGTTTTTTCTTTGGGTTTTGCTGCTTCGATTTGCCGTGCGTTTAGTTTCATTTTTAGGGGCACATTTAAAAATAGAAGTGTAGGTGCCCCAGATTATGCCCCGTGGTGCATGTTGATTGCAATGGACTAAAGTAGACATAAAAAGAAAAGACCTGATTGATTTATCAGGTCTTTCTAGGAGTTAGTTTACTAGAGTAGACGTTAGTAAACTTATGTTTGGTGCCCAGGGCGGGACTTGAACCCGCACAGCCTTACAGCCGAGGGATTTTAAATTCTGTGTACTTATGTTTAAAATCAGTTGGTTACGTAAAATTTTCACTATATCCGTGATTTTTCGCACTAATGATTTCAATAGGTTATGGAGGAGAAAAGCCGAATATAGTGAAAAAATTGAGGGGTTAAACATAAGGGACTAGTGGTACATTCTGCATTTGATAACCTCATCAAACGAGCTTGAAAACCATTAAGTTTTATGGTTAATTAGCACACCGTTTCAATGACCATCAGATACCCCTAATTTTTTATGTGGAAAGCGCCAGCAGTCAAT
>NZ_NIBU01000014.1:2634-19229 GCF_002632485.1 Xenorhabdus innexi
CGAGTGGGTCTTTGACGGTCAGGCGGTCAGGAAAAAGGTGAAATTACCGGAGCAACACCTGACTGAAGCCGAAGCGAAAAAAAAGTTTCTGATTGCGCAAGCGTCAAGGGTTATCGCCCCCCTTCAGGACGCGGTAGACCTCGACATGGCGACGGAGGAAGAGAAAGCCGCGCTGCTGGTCTGGAAGAAATACCGGGTATTGCTTAACCGGGTGGATTGCTCGAGTGCGCCAGAAATTGACTGGCCTGAACAGCCGGAGTGAGGACAGGGGCATAGTGCCCCCTTTTGCTGTTTTTTAACAAGTTCGGGGGTGCTGAAACGGGAACGGAGGTCTTAAATCGGAGGTCAACAAATATAGTGAAAAAATATAGTGAACGAATAGTGAAAGGGGATTTTTGTCAAAGAAAAAAGCCACCTTGCGGTGGCTCTTTTTTATTCCCTAACTCACTGTTTTACCAGAAAGTTTTCATTTGGTGCCCAGGGCGGGACTTGAACCCGCACAGCCTTACAGCCGAGGGATTTTAAATCCCTTGTGTCTACCGATTTCACCACCTGGGCTGAATCTGGAGGCGCGTCCCGGAGTCGAACCGAGGTTGACGGATTTGCAATCCGCTGCATGGCCACTCTGCCAACGCGCCTTTTTGGAGCGGGAAACGAGACTCGAACTCGCGACCCCAACCTTGGCAAGGTTGTGCTCTACCAACTGAGCTATTCCCGCCTTTTCGAACCGCTTGATTTACTTAACTTATTTCGTAAACCTCATGTGCCGTTCGATGCGTTGCATTCTACTTATTTCACGAAATGAGTCAACACAATTATTTAGAAAACTCGTTCGTTCGGTGGTTTTTGCATCAGTTGGATCAACTTTCACGCAAATCCGCCCATGCGGCGCTCAAATATTGAAACATTGACCAGAATGTCAGGATTGTTGCAGCGTATAATAAGATGAAACCACCGATTTCAAATTCCATGTTCGGGCGCCACAGTAAAGCAACCAATGCTGCCATCTGCGCCGTTGTTTTTACTTTGCCCATCCAGGAAACAGCGACGCTGCTGCGTTTTCCTAATTCCGCCATCCATTCCCGGAGGGAGGAGATGATAATCTCTCGCGCAATCATGGTTGCTGTCGGTAAGGTTATCCACCAAGTATGATAATGTTCTGCTACCAATACTAATGCAGTAGCTACCATAACTTTATCGGCAACAGGATCAAGAAATGCGCCAAAGCGGGTTGTCTGTTTCCATAAACGGGCAAGAAAACCATCAAACCAGTCTGTCGCCGCAGCGATGACAAAGATGATGGCGCATAACATCGGCGCCCATTGGAAAGGCAGGTAAAAAGCCAAAACAAAGAATGGGATTAAGGCAATACGAAATAGAGTAAGCCATGTTGGAATATTTAATTGCATAATGCTTCGTAACTATCTGGCCAAGTAAAGTTTATAGGTATGGTGCATCAAGATTCTTAGTGTTTCAACGCATTATAAATTTTTTCTGCCAGTGCATAAGAGATAGAAGGTACTTTTGCGATCTCTTCTACACTTGCACTACGTAAGGGTTGCAACCCTCCCATATATTTTAACAGCATTTGCCGACGTTTTGGTCCGATTCCTTCTATAGATTCCAGTGCGCTGGTTTTTTTTACTTTTTCCCTGCGCTGGCGATGACCTATAATTGCGTGATTGTGAGATTCATCACGTATATGTTGAATGACATGTAAGGCTGGTGAATCAGGAGGGAGTGCCATTCCTTCTTCTTCTGTGGAGAAAAATAGCGTTTCCAGCCCGGCCTTGCGGTCACTGCCTTTGGCTACTCCAATAAGTTTAGGATGCCTTTTATCCCATTCAACGTCTAAAGAGTTAAAAACTTCTGTTGCCTGCTTTAATTGCCCTTTACCGCCATCAATAAAGATGATGTCAGGAATTTTTGCTGAATCAATAGCTTTGCTGTAGCGACGGCGTAAGACCTGATTCATAGCAGCATAGTCATCGCCTGCTGTGATCCCCGTTATGTTATAGCGACGATATTCAGAACGTAAAGGACCATTACTGTCGAATACAACACAGGATGCCACTGTCTGTTCTCCCATAGTATGGCTGATATCGAAGCATTCCATCCGGCGGATTTTTCCGATACCGGCAAATTCAGCAAGTGCTGCCAGACGTTGGTGAATTGTCGATTGCTGGGAAAGTTTGGTGGTTAATGCGGTAGCGGCATTGGTACGTGCCAGTTTGAGATAACGGGCTCTGTCCCCTCTGGGACGCGGCTGGATATGCACTTTTCTCCCGCATAATTCAGAAAGAGAGCTTTCCAGCACCGCTTTTTCCGGTAACGAAAAGTCCAGTAAAATTTCTGTGGGTAGTGTCCGATTCTGACTACCCTGAAGATAAAATTGCCCGAGGAAAGTCTGTACAACTTCATCTAATTTGGTATCTGTGGGAATTTTGGGGTAGTAACTACGGCTACCCAGAATGTTACCCTGTCGGATAAATAGAACATGGACACAGGCCATACCTGATTCAAAGGCAACACTGATAGCATCCAGATCATCGCCTTCACCGGAGACGGATTGCCGTTCTGTGACTTGCCGGACAGCCTGAATCTGGTCGCGATAGCGTGCTGCATCTTCAAAATTGAGCTGTTTGCTTGCTTCTTCCATTTTTTTAACGAGTTCAGCCAGTACCTGCTGATCTTTACCAGCCAGAAATAAACGCACATATTCAACCTGCTGCTGGTATTCCTCTTCTGTTACAAAGCCTTTTACGCAGGGCGCGAGGCAGCGACCAATCTGGTATTGCAGGCAAGGTCTGGAGCGATTGCGATATACGCTGTTTTCACACTGGCGAATGGGAAATAATTTTTGTAAAAGTGCCAGTGCGTCACGTACTGCGTGGGAGTTTGGGAATGGCCCAAAATATTCCCCTTTAGCATGTTTGGCTCCGCGATATATTGTCAGACGGGGATGTGCATCACCACTTAAGAAAATGTAAGGATAAGATTTATCATCCCGCAGTAGTACGTTATAGCGGGGCTGGTAGAGTTTGATGTAGTTATGTTCAAGCAGGAGAGCTTCTGTCTCTGTATGGGTGATAGTGACATCTATCTGCGCGATATTTTTCACCAGAGATTCAGTTTTACGGCTGCCAACCTGCACCCGGAAATAGCTGGAAAGCCGTTTCTTTAAATCCTTGGCTTTGCCGACATAGATTACAGCCCCGGTAGCATCATACATTCTGTAAACACCGGGTTGGCTGGTTACTGTTTTTAAGAATGTTTTTGAATCAAATTGCTCTGCCACGATTTCCCACCCATCACCGACCGTTTTATCACCCACTATGATTTATCATATTGGTGCATCAAGCAAACCACAGCGCATTGCTATATGGGTTAATTCTACATCACCTTTTATGTTTAATTTGTTGAACATTCTATAGCGATAGCTATTAACTGTTTTCGGACTCAGATTAAGTAGCGTTGATATTTCATTTACTTTCTTGCCCTGAGTAATCATTGTCATGATCTGTAACTCACGCTCAGAGAGATCATCCAGCGGATTCTCTTTTTGCGGAGATAGCTGATCGAGAGCCATTTGTTGGGCGATATCAGGAGAAATATAGCGTTGTCCGGCATAAACAGTCCGGATAGCGTTGATCATATCCTGAGGAGTAGCCGCTTTACTTAAATAGCCCCTGACACCGGCCTGCATCACTTTTGTCGGCAGAGAGCTTTCAGTATGAATAGTCAGCATAATAATCCGGGTATCCGGTGAGTAACGAATTATTTTTTTTGCAGCTTCAAGGCCGCCAATTCCCGGCATCCCCATATCCATGATAACAACATCCGTGCTGTTGGATCTGCACCATTTAATAGCCTCTTCTCCGCTACCGGCTTCACCTATAACTTTAATTCCCCGCACATCATCAAGTATGCCTTTCACGCCAATGCGAACCAGTTCGTGATCATCAACTAACAAAACATTTATCAAACAACTTCTCCACCAACGTAACACCTGCCTTCGATTTTCAAGTTATCCGCTGTTTTCAAGCTGCAACTGGGTTGACAATGCTGGAAATCCATCGGATATAAAACATATTTTCCTGATTGGGCAGCATTATACTGGTATTAGCAAAAAACAGAAAGAAATTGTTATATATCAATAAAATAAATGTAAAAGTAATTATTTTTATAAGATTTGTTTGTTATGGAATCTATTTCATATTTATTTCGACAGGGGAGGAGAAAATAGAGAGTATGAATGATTATCTATTTTTGAAAATATTATGAGGGGAATTTTTCCCCTCATATAAATTGTTAACTGAACATGTTTAAAATATCTTGTTTAGTTAACATTGGTGTTTTTTCGACAAAATTATAATATCCGGGTTTACTGTCAATAAAAATTTGCTGAGATAATTTCGCTGAACCATTATTTTCAAATAGCGCTATGGGTACATAATAAGCGTTGGGTTGATGAAGATGATAAAAAAGATGAGCTCCACATTTTTTACAGAAGGCTCTCTCTGCCCACTCTGAAGAGTGATAAGTTGAGATATTTTCATTCCCTGTTATCTGCAAATCGTTTTTGCAGTCTACGGACATAAATGGGCCTCCGCTCCATTTTTGGCATGTTTCACAGTGGCATACATTAATGCTATCAATAGATAGGCTGGTTTTTACTTCTACTGCACCACACAAACAACGGCCTTTATTCATTGTATTACCTATGTGTTTAAGATAAATGTTAGTAATAAAATTTTATAACAAATATAGTTATATATTAACCATTTATTTTGTGGTATTTGGAATATTTATCACATTTATTCATATAAAAACAATTACAGAAAGGAAACGTTATGGTTTATGTATCCTTTTCTTTATTATCAATTTCATCGTCATCATCAATATGCCAATTGTGCAAAATACGATGAACGAATGGTGTTACTACCAGCCCGACAGCAATAAAAAAGATAGCCTGTAGAAATAAACCATAAATAGCAGCGAAATATTTCCCCAGTGTGCTGGTTGGCTGTATATGCAGGCTTTGTGTGCCAATCATTGAAACAGAATTCAATAGAGCATCAGGAATAGCGTGACTTTCAATTAGGAAAAAACCTAATACGCCGGGAATAATGCCAATTAAAAAAATGGCTAAAGCGTGTAAAAAAAATCGGAGTATTCGCAGAAGAAAGCGATCCAGACTAATTAATTTATCAGTAAATTTTTCCATGCCGGGGCCTCCACTAATAAATTTTTATGATTGTACGTTGGTTTTTATTTTTATCAATATTAATTTTCGGGCCACATAGATATTGATGTGGCCGGATTTGTCTGTATTGTATTAATTAGCTGGTAAGGTTTTATAGAGGCACCGGGATATTTTCGCTTGAATTATTTTTGATAAAGCATCAACAACCAGATCATGATTATCATCAATAAAGAAATGACGGCCTTTAAAAAGAATGATGTTCTTATCCTGCTCAAATAAATCAAACCAAGAGTCAAGTTCGTGTTCTGCTACCAGAGGATCATCTGTTCCGCCAAATACGGTTAATGGGCAGGCGAAAGATGCTGTTCCGCTATAGTAATACTCTTCTGAGATTTTAAAATCTGCTTTGATAGCAGGCAAAATCAGTGACAGTAACTCATCATTATCAAGAACCTGCTGATTTACGCGCCCGAATTCCTGTAATGCAATCGCAAATTGTTTATCGTCCAATCCGCTTATTGGCTTTCTGATGGCTGAAACCTGTGGGCCCCGGCTGCCGGAAGCAATAAATTCAATGGGTAGCGGTAAGGCTGCTGCATCGATTTTTCTTAATAACTCAAAAGCAACCCGGCTGCCTAAGCTATGTCCTAAAAAGATATAGGGCATATTCAGTAATGGTTTAATGTTGGTATATAAATTATCAACCAGGTTTTGCATGTTATCGTAAGGTTTTTCCCTGAATCTTGAACCTTTACCCGGAGGTTGAATGACCAGAAACTCAACATGCTCTGTGATCTTTCTGGCAAAAGGAACGAAGGTTGAGCTACTGCCTCCCGCATAAGGGAAGCAAAATATTCTGATCTTCGGGTTAAAAACCTGACTGAGGTTGATAAAATACGGCGAGTATTCGTTGTTCACAATAGAATCCCATTCTTATTTTTAGCTATCTTAAAATAAAGATATTGTATTATTTATGTATTTTCATTAACAGCAAGCTACTGTCTTTGGAACATACTATCGAATATTAAAATATAATGCTTTTAGGGTTTTTTGTTATGTCTCTGAGATTTTATGAAACAGATCAGCGGAGATATCTTTACAATTATGATTTTATTTCAAGTAAGTGAGTGGCAATACCCCAACGAACGACACGAATCTGTTCATTTTTAGCATCAATAACAGAGTAACTACAGTTTGGATGATTATACTGTGTTGTTGCCTCCTGCAAATTAGCACCTTTTATTTGCCATAATATTGATTGTAGAGTGCGGCCATGTGTAATCAGGCATACTGTATCATTACTGCTATTTTTTGCCAGATTTTGTATATAACTGACAGCTCTTTGTGCTACTTCAATTGCCGATTCACCTTCAGGTATAGTTATCGTCGGATCTCCGGCAAAAACCCGTGATGTAACATCAGGATAGTGATATTCAGCCTGTTCGAAAGATAGCCCTTCTAATACACCGAAATTTTGTTCGTATAAATTTTCATTAATTTCCAGCTGACAGCGAAAGTATTCAGCTAAAACCTGACCTGTAGTTATGGCCCGACCGGAAGGAGATGAGACAATTTTGCTGATGGGAAAATCTTTTATTGCGGTCAGTAATGAGTTTATCTGGCGGAATCCCTTTTCAGTCACAGGGCTATCCAGACGACCCTGAAGAGTCCTTTCTATATTCCATTGAGTTTCTGCATGCCGTATTGCAATGATACGCATTATTTGTTCCTTGTATTTAATATCACTAATTTCATCTATAAATAAAATGTATTAATACATCAAAGAATTAGAAAAATAATTAATTGCATATAAATATTAAAATAAATGTTCATGCTGTTGGTAGTCATTGAATGAGTGGAATTCGTTGAATTGCACTATGAAAAATAGCCACTATATTTAATCAAAGTAACTTTAAACTCATAATCTTATACGCTCACAAATAGTTATTTATTGTGATTAATGCATTAATATTGATGTTACTGTTCATGCCGCATTGTAAAAGAATTTAATGCGAGGTCATAAATGGTAACAGTCATTTAATTTTCCTGCATATGGCAGCCATCTATGGTAACCGCCAGATAACATTAAGTCTATTTGTTATTTCGAGTAGAGTAGAAAAGGAAAACGTCATGAAGGTATTGATCGCAAAAAATGAGGTGGGTACAAAGCATCATAGTCATTATATTGAAAACGCAATACATCGTTTAGCGGATAAATTAATTGAACGGGACGTTGAAGTTGTTATTGCGGACTCTTTTGATGATAGTTATACGATAATTGCGGCTAATGAACCGGTTGATTGTTTAATGGTGAGTTGTGCATTAATGGATGATGACTTATATCAGCAGATCCAAAAACTACTGAATAAACTGTTTGAGCGTCAGGAAGATGTGCCGGTATTTTTATTAAGTGATCGGGAAAAAACGGTCTTTTTACTGGATCATGCGATGTTGGAACAATTAACGGAGTTCGCATGGATACTTGAAGATTCCTCAGATTTTATTGCAGGCAGGGCTATTGCTGCGATGCACCGTTATCGTCAGCAATTATTGCCGCCATTAATGTCTGCTTTGATGAATTACAGAAAAGTCTATGAGTATTCATGGGCAGCGCCCGGGCATCAGGGAGGTGTAGGCTTTAATAAAACGCCTGTTGGTCGTATTTATCATGATTATTATGGTGAAAATCTTTTTCGTTCTGATATGGGAATTGAGCGTTCTTCTTTGGGTTCACTGCTGGATCACACCGGAGCATTCGGTGAGAGTGAAAGAAATACCGCCAGAGTGTTTGGTGCCGATCATTCGTATTCGGTTGTGGTCGGAACATCAGGCTCTAACCGCACTATTATGCAGGCCTGTATGACAGAGGATGATATCGTCATTATTGACCGTAACTGTCATAAATCCATTGAACAGGGGCTGATACTGACGGGAGCCAAGCCTGTTTATATGCTGCCGAGTCGCAATCGGTACGGTATTATCGGGCCAATCTATCCGCAGGAAATGGAGACAAAAACCCTCCAGAAAAAGTTGAAACAGAACCCGTTGACCAAAAACATGGCAAAACAAAAACCGGTTTATACTGTTGTGACAAACTGTACTTATGACGGGGTTTGCTATCACGCCAAGCATGTACAAAACCTGCTGGATAAAAGCGTTGATAGAATTCATTTTGATGAGGCATGGTACGGTTACGCCCGTTTTAACCCTATCTATCATGATCACTATGCTATGCGCGGTGACCCGAAAACACATAAAGGGCCAACGGTTTTTGCCACACATTCATCCCATAAGCTTCTGAATGCACTCTCTCAGGCCTCTTTTATCCATGTGCGTGATGGTCGTAATCCGATTGATTTCTCAAGATTTAATCAAGCCTATATGATGCATGCAACAACATCACCTCTGTATGCGATCTGTGCTTCAAATGATATTGCTACCTCAATGATGGATGGCAACAGTGGTTATTCGCTCACGCAGGAAGTCATTGAAGAGGCAGTCGATTTTCGTCAGGCCTTAGCACGCTTGTATCGGGATTACAGCAAAAAAGGGGAGTGGTTCTTTAAACCGTGGAATCAGGAGCAGGTCACAGACCCGGCAACAGGCAAAAAAATGCTTTTTGCAGATGCTCCACGGGATTTACTGGCTACAAAACAAAGTTGCTGGACGATGAACCCCGGTGACAGTTGGCATGGGTTTGAAGATTTGCCTAATGACTGGAGTATGCTTGATCCAATTAAAGTCAGTATTCTGACTCCCGGTATGGGAGACAATGGTAAGTTATTGAAACAGGGGGTTCCGGCAGCACTGGTGACAGCATGGTTAAGCCAGCATGGTATTGTTCCGACACGTACCACAGATTTCCAAATCATGTTCCTGTTTTCAATGGGAATTACTAAAGGGAAATGGGGCACATTACTCAACACTCTGCTTTCATTTAAACATCATTATGATGCTAATACATCGTTGAGTAAGGTATTGCCTGATTTAGTACATGAATATCCAGATGTATATGCCAAGTCAGGGGTAAGAGATTTGGGTGATAAAATGTTCGCCTACTTACACAAAAATAACCCAGGTGAAAAACTGAATCAGGCATACGCGATGTTGCCTGAAGTTGACATGATACCCCGGGCAGCCTATCAGGCGGTTGTGACCAATGATGTCGAGTTGGTTGCACTGGATAAACTTCCCCATCGTATTGCTGCGAACTCAATTATTCCTTACCCGCCGGGTATTCCTATGTTGATGTCAGGGGAAAACTTCGGTGATAAAAACAGCCCACAGATTAGCTACTTGCACGCATTGCAAAAATGGGATCATGAATTTCCCGGCTTTGAGCATGAAACGGAAGGGACGGAAATCATTGATGGTGTTTATCACGTAATGTGCATAAAGCGTAAGGGAAAATAAACTATGGCCACAGTCGCTGAAACAAAAAAAGTGGGTTTGATTCCGGTAACACTGATGGTCGCGGGGAATATCATGGGATCGGGCGTTTTCCTGTTGCCAGCGAGTCTGGCGGCGACAGGGGGAATCGCTATTCTGGGATGGTTGGTGACTATCATTGGAGCGGTTGGATTATCCATTGTATATGCCAAAATCTCTTCACTGGATGATAGTCCGGGCGGCTCTTATGCTTATGCGAGGAGAGCATTCGGGCCATTTCTTGGTTATCAGACGAACGTCCTTTACTGGTTAGCCTGCTGGATTGGCAATATCGCGATGGTTGTGATTGGAGTAGGCTATATCAGCTACTTTTTTCCCATTCTGAAAGATCCGGTTATTTCAACATTCACCTGTATAGCAATATTGTGGATATTTGTTTTCCTGAATATTATCGGCCCTCATGTTATTACCCGAGTTCAGGCCGTAGCGACAACTCTTGCTCTGATCCCGATTGTCGCCGTTGCTGTATTTGGCTGGTTCTGGTTCAGCGGTTCAACCTATATGGATGCCTGGAACGTCAGCGGCATGAACACGTTTAGCGCTATTCAAAGTACCTTAAACGTAACTTTATGGTCTTTTATCGGTGTTGAAAGTGCATCCGTTGCTGCCGGTGTCGTAAAAAATCCCAAACGGAATGTGCCGATTGCTACGATTGGTGGCGTACTGATTGCTGCTGTGTGTTATGTCTTATCCAGCAGTGTGATTATGGGAATGATCCCCAACGCGAGTCTGGTTATGTCATCTTCACCATTTGGTGATGCAGCACGTCTGGCTCTGGGGGATACCGCTGGTGCAATCGTGGCATTCTGTGCGGCGGCAGGCTGTCTGGGATCTCTGGGAGGCTGGACACTGCTTGCCGGTCAGACGGCAAAAGCGGCAGCCGATGATGGCCTATTTCCTAAAATCTTTGCCAAAGTGAATAAAGCCGGAACGCCGGTGGCTGGTCTGTTGATACTGGGGATTTTAATGAGTGTTGTACAGTTCAGCAGTATTTCTCCTGATGCAGCCAAAGAGTTCAGTTTAGTTTCATCGGTATCTGTGATTTTTACCTTGATACCTTATCTGTATACCTGTGCTGCACTATTATTACTCGGTCACGGTCACTTTGGGCAGGAAAAAGGGCGTTATGTTGCGATTACATTTATTGCCTTTGTTTACTGTATCTGGGCTGTATTGGGTACAGGTGCAAAAGAAGTAGTCTGGACGCTGGTGGTAATGATGGTTATAACAGCTATGTATACTTTTAACTACAACACGAAACATCCGGCGCCTTTTCCGTTAGAGAAAAAGGATTAACCTAATTTATATTTAAAAGGGTGCTGCATATCAGCACCTTTTTTGTTTTATTTTTTAGGCTAAACTGATTTCGGTAATACGATATATTGCAGGTCAGAGGCTATATACACCCAATATACTTTGGGAGCCACGGAGTATAATTCTCTGTTTATTGGTTTGGTTTAGTCCTAAGATGTTGAGTTGTTAGACAACTCACAGTAAGTAATACGGGATCTTAATATACTTGTAAAATCAGCTAAATTAGGTAGTTGAGTTAATAGGAGCGTGCGTTATGTACAGAACTATTTTATTACCAGTAGATATCTCTGAGGATGAACTGACAAGCAAAGCTGTTCACTGCGCGCTTAACATTGCCAGAGAAACAGGCGCTAAATTACATATTTTACATGTCCTGCCTATTTCATCCGCGATTATTAATGCTTATGCATTAGGCTATATGGAAATTAAAGATAAAGCGACGATTAAGGCCGAGAAAGATCTGGGCAAGCTGGTTGCTTCCATTGATCTACCGGCTGAGCGTATCAGTTATTCTATTGCTTTCGGTTCACCAAGAGATGAAATCACTGCCACGGCAGATGAACTCGGCGCTGATCTCATTGTGATTGGTTCAAGGCGGCCGAATATCACCACCCATTTACTGGGTTCCAATTCCGCAGCAGTCGTCAGATATGCGAAGACATCCGTATTAGTTGTGAGGTAGTAACCGTTGTACCTTATGGCTATTAGTCATTTTTGTTGTGGTTTCACTGATTGTAACAGCGTAATGGTTAACGGCTATACCCCACGAATTTCAAGACACAGCTTGAAAGACGGTGGGAAATATTCGATTACAGGGGAGTAAATATGTATAAAACGATTTTGGTTCCAATAGATATTGCTGAAGATCACTTGACTGACAATGCGCTTAAGCATGCAGAATTTTTGGCAAAAATTTCTGGTGCAAAGGTTCATCTGTTTCACTCGGTTCCTGATATTTCGAGATTTTCTGTAAATTATAGCTATCATTATGATTTACTGAGTGCCTTTGCAAAAAAAGCCATTGCAAATTCTGAAGAGGAACTCAAAAAAGTTGTAGAAAAAATCAATTTACCGCAGGACAAAGTATCGTTTTCCGTTGCCTTCGGTTCCCCTCGAGATAAAGTTCTCTCTACTGCCCGTGAAATCGGAGCTGACTTAATAATTGTCGGTTCTCGCAGGCCTGATATTTCCACTCATCTTCTGGGCTCTAATGCCTCAGGGATTGTGGGGTATGCAGATATTTCAGTATTAGTCGTTCGTTAAGCTAAGTTGCACTAACTATTTATTTATTATTCACCCCGACAGATAAAATGTCTGCTGGGGTGAATGTTCAGTGGTTATATGTATTATTTTTTTATAAATTTATAGAGGAATACACTGTGTCAGGTTCTGCTATTGTAGTAAACGCTTTAAAATATATGCTTGAAAGTAGTAGTGTGACTACCGCTGATATTGAAGCCTATTTCTCTAATGACTATATTCAGGTCGTCAATGGTAATGAGCTTTTGTTCCATCACTTTGTTTCACATATTCAGGTATTAAAAGATACTTTAATAAATGCGAACATTGATATTTTATCCATAGCGGAAAATGGAAATAATGTTCATACACATCATCGAGTCAAGGTGACTAAAAAAGACGGGGCTAATGCTGAATTTGAAGTGTTTGCCAGATTCATACTTAGTGAGGGGAAAATCACACACTGTTATGAACTGACCAGAAAGATCAGCGGTGATGAACAGGATGATGATTTAGGGTCTAGGAAATAATATTTTTTATAACCTTAATAATGCTTAACATTTATTAAATGAAATTTAAAAATATTAATTATTATTAATATAATAAAATTAAACAAAGAGAACCATTGTAGAATAGTCGGTTCTCTTTGTTTGTGTTTTAGGCATCGAGTGTGATTATTCTCCATCAGAAAACGAATTTAAAGTAATATCCAGTTGTTTTTTACCTGCAATGATAACCTGAATTTGTAAGTGATTTTCTGAGGTATTAATCGTGTTAATCATTACCTCTTCATTTCCTGAATATTTTTTCACAATATCCAGTAGCTCGTGCTCAAGCTGTTCAAATTTAGTGTTAATCGTCATATATATTATTAAATATCCTAAAGTTGATGTGATTTTACCCAATTAGAAATAATTCAATGGCTTAATGAACAGAGTATTCGAGTCGTTAAAGCTGCAATAAATTAACTTATTCGATGAATTAAGTAATATTTATTTTGGTAAACTGAAATACCAAACTGATTTTATAGTCATGATTAAGAAAGAACTGACAAATAAAATATGTGCATTTATTCTCCTAATCAGGCAGGATACCAGATTGATATGACACAACAAGTAAATAGGTATTATTTTGAACAATAATATTCGCCTTTGGGCAAATTATTTTTTATTTTTTTTAGGGTTAATTATTTCTTTTAGTGTATGGAGTGCTCCGGCTAACTTTGAGCAGGCTAAAGTTGAATCACGGAAATATGTTTATGCAGGACTGGAAAAGTCAGGTGTTGGTACTTTGTATTGTGGCTGTGATTGGCAATGGGTAGGTAAAAGCGGCGGGCGTGTTGACTTACCTTCATGTCATTATCGTGTAAGGTCACAGCAGAACCGGGCGGAACGTATCGAGTGGGAGCATATTGTACCAGCATGGGTATTCGGTCATCAGAGGCAATGTTGGCAGAATGGCGGCAGAAAAAACTGTGTTGATAATGATCCGGCATTTCGCGTGATAGAATCGGATATGCATAATCTGGCGCCTTCTATTGGTGAAGTAAATGGAGACCGCAGCAATTTAGGATATGGAATGGCTGACAGAAATCTGGCCAATATGTATGGTGCCTGTAGTAGTAAAGTTGATTTTAAATCGCGTCTGTTTGAGCCGCGGGACAAAGTAAAAGGCATGGTAGCCAGAGTCTATTTTTATATGCATGACCGTTATAACCTGACAATGTCACGTCAGCAACAGCAGTTAATGATGGCCTGGGATCGCCAATATCCTGTAGAAGCCTGGGAGCGGGAAAGAGATAACCGAATCGCTCGGATTATGGGGCATCACAATCCATTTGTTACCGGCAGTAAAAAATGGCAGTTAGGGCATAAAAATTCGGGGCAGGGAATTAACGGGCAAAATAATAGTCACAGTGTTAATACAGTACGGTCAGTTTCCGAGCCGGTAACAATGGCTAAATCAACAGTTAAATCCGCTGGAAATGAAAAAATCAAAGGGAATAAAAACAGTATGATATATCATTTTTATCACTGTTCCGGGTATAAAACTACGGCAGATAAAAATGCTGTTTATTTCCGCTCAGGATCTGAAGCTGAGAAAGCAGGTTATCATTTAGCTGCTAACTGTAAAAAATAGTTAATATAAGTTGAATTGTTATTTTGTTGATTTGAGATTTTATCAATCAAAAGTTAAAAAATGTTTCAGTAAAATTTAAATTGTTACCTTGTCATAAATAAAAGATTGTCATTATACTGACATCATAGTCCGCTAAAATAAGTCTGGTTACTGTAAAGTGGATGTGCGAGGAATGCCGATGACAGATACTGAAACAATTACAATTCAGTCAGGAAACGAACCGGTGATAAAGACCGTACTGCCAACAGAAGGGCGGTTGTCTTATCACCGGTTTTTTTATGGATCTCAATGAGCTGAAAAGGGAGCTCACATCTATTTCATATTCTATCGATGATAGACACCACAAGTGTGAAGCCAACGATAAGGTGTGCGACTATGAGTAGACAGAAAGCAGTGATGAAATCTCGTCGTGAAGTCAGGAGAATGCTGAGAAAAGACATGCGTCAGTCTCGTTATCGCAATGATAATAACGTTACCTCATTAGTACAAATTGGCGGAGTAGAAGCTATTGGAATGGCGCGTGAAAACAGGGATACCTCTGAAATTCGTCCACGCAATGAAGTGCAGTACCGTTATATGCGGGCTATTAATAATAAGCAATTGGTTATTGCTGATGGTGAAGCGGGTTGTGGTAAAACTTTTATCAGCACAGTCATGGCTGCTGATGCGCTGATTAATAAAGAGGTTGATAAAATCATCGTGACCCGGCCGGTATTGCAGGCAGAAGAAGATTTGGGTTATCTGCCGGGAGATATGGCCGAAAAGTTTGCACCATACTTCCGCCCCGTTTATGAGGTGTTATTAAAACGTATGGGCGCCTCATTTTTGCAATATTGTCTTCGTCCTGAGATTGGAAAAGTCGAGATAGCACCTTTTGCTTATATGCGTGGCAGGACATTTGAAAATGCATTTGTGATCCTTGATGAAGCTCAGAATGTGACAATTAACCAAATGAAAATGTTTTTAACCCGATTGGGTGAAAACGTAACAGTAATTGTGAATGGGGATATCAGCCAGTGTGATTTACCGGACAATACCAAATCTGGGCTGGTAGATGCGCTGGAGCGGTTTTTTGATGATGAAACAATCAGTGTAATTCATTTCTCTCAAGAAGATTGCGTGCGCTCTAAGTTATGTCAAAAAGCATTACAGGCTTACAGTGCGGCAGTTTAAGCGAAAATAAACGATAAGCCGGAATAACAGTTGCTCAGAAGGCAACCGGCAGCTTGAAAGACGAAGTGTAATAAAACAAAACGGCTTCATTTATTGCTATCTATATCACGCTGCAATTATGAAGCCGTTAAAAAATTACTCGTTATTTAACCTTCATCCCTGCTGCTGTCATTAAAAAACGGAATAAAGCAGAAACTGCATAAAGTGCTAATACACTACAACACCAAATGGTTATCATCCAAGCCAAGCGCTTCCATAGCGGGGAATGATCTGTTTTAGTGGTAGCCTTGTTCATGGGTGATTTTTCCTCGGAAGACATAATAACTCCAATAGGTGTAAACCAATATTATTGGGATGATAAACAGTGCACCGACAAGCATAAAACCCAGAGATTGAGGCGGAGAAGCAGCCTCTTCATAGCTGATAAAGGGTGGAATGATATTTGGCCAGATACTGATCCCTAATCCGCTGAACCCCATAAAAACCAACAATAATGCAGCTAAAAACGGTGTGCTGTGGCTGCTGGTATGTTTGGTTGCCAGTAATTTCCAGCTTGATCCTAAAACCAGTAACGGCACAGGCAGAAAGAAGAACAGATTAGGCAGGCTGAACCAGCGCTCAGTAATAGCTGGCTGAGAAACAGGTGTCCAGATGCTGATAATAATAATGGTTATCAGCATCAACAAAGTTAATGGGCGCAGGATGCTGCACATTTTTTGCTGCAAATGCCCCTCGTGGTGTATTCTGCAATTAATGACATCACTTTGTATTCCCACGGTAAAGCCACTTAAAAGGTTTAGCTAATACCCGGTTGTAATATTCGATATATTTTAAAATGCATGTCCGTAATATCGCTTTGCTGCTGACGGAAAGCCGCCTGAGCAAATGTCGGGAGACCAGACTGAACCAACATTCAATTTGATTTAACCAGGAAGCGTGTTTGGGGGTATAAACGAATCGGATCCGATGTGTCGGGTCTGATAGAAACTGCATGCGTGTCTCCATGGATTGAAGCGTTCCCCACTGGCCTTTCACTCCCAGTCCCTCATTAAGACCACAGGCTTCGGCAATGAAT
>NZ_NIBU01000014.1:19329-30753 GCF_002632485.1 Xenorhabdus innexi
TGTATCATTGACAGATACCAGATAACCGCAAAAGCGATACAACGGATCGGAATGACTCTTTACCGTTAACGCTTCGTTCGAGTCGCGTTGCGCCTGTAGCAGTTTTTTAGCCTTATTCTGGTCGGCAAATTCTTTTAATAAGTGGCGGATAATCACCGGAAGTTCCCGACTGATTTTCTCCGGCAACTGTGGATCTTTCTCTGATTCCTTGACCGGAATATTAAACGGAAATATCACCCGCCGCCGTGCAATACCGCCATTACGTTCGGTAAAGCTCATGGGTTCGTTATTGGTGGCTAATACCACGGCTTTAATAATCGTTGAAAACTGCTTCTCATATTTTCCGTCAACTTCAATCAGGTCGCCGCCGGTAATCGCCTTGATGCCTGCCCCTTCACCAACATATTTAACCTGATCGGGCAGCGTAATTAAGCTCTTGCCGACAAACTGATATCGGCCTCTGGCCTCATCCAGCGCTCTCATATTGCCACTGGCAGTATTGTGTTCTCCCGCCAGTAAGGTAGCGATATAAGTAAACACGCTTTTACCGCTGCCGCCTTCGCCTGTCACCTCAATAAATAGCTGCCAGTCATAACGGTTTGCCAGAATCATAAACAGGGCAGCTTTGATACGATTCATCTTGTTTTCATTCTGCCCCGCCGCATGAGATAACCAGCGATAAAAGTCAGGAGCATGATCCGGCAAGTTTTCGCCGAGAGCGGGCTGGGTAAACTCAATGCCATTATGGTTCATGAGCCAATGTTCCGGTTGGTGCGGGGTAAACTTTTGTGTTGATAACGCATACACACCATTACGAAACCCGATTAAATCCGACTGTTGTTCGCCAATGACCGGAATTTGCAATTTCAGGGCACAAATAGCGTTATTGATCCCGTTTGGGCTGTACGGGGTCTCGTGCTGGTCAAAAATTGCCACCATTGCGCGACGCAGCTCGTTATCTGAAAGGGTTTCCCATGTCGTGCCGTTATAGTGATAAACTGCTTCGCTTTCAGAATGTACCGCGATTTTTTTGTAATGCTCAACCAATAATGCCCCGCGCTGACTGGCTGCCATTTGTGCCAGATTGTTAGTGGCCTTTTTGGACTTCGTTTCGTGGTTCACTACTGCTTCTGCTTCCATGAGTTTTTTCTCCCTAACCTGATATAACCCGTTGCCGAATGCCTGTTTTGCTGCCTCTATTCCGTGGTTCTGGCGATAATCGTCCCAGTCGGCTTTATATTCCGTTGGCGGTAACGTTACCCATCCATTGATAGCGTTAGCCGCTTTCTCAGCGGCAATTTTTCCCACATTCTTTTTAAGCTTGCCGTTTTTGTCCCGTTCGCCTTGTGAGTGCCAATCATTATCGGCGGCAAGGATGATTTTCGATTCAGGCCACTGTTTTCTGACCAATTCGGCAACATTCAGTAAATTACTTTCATCAATGGCAGCCAGCACCACGCCATTATGTAACTGGCTGACGGTCAGCGCGGTCGCATAACCTTCGGTAATAATAATGGTGTCCGGCGTTCCGGTAAGTTCAGATACCGGAATAAAGCTCCCTTTCTTCTTCGTGCCGGAAACAAGGCGTTTTTCACTATTCGGCTTGATGGTCTGAGCGCCAGTGATAGTGCCGTCCAGCGTTTGCGTTACCAGCAATAGAGAATCCTGCAATAACCGCTGATTGGAGTAATACAGCCCCTTTTTCGCCAGATACTGAGATTCTCCCCTTATCGACTTTTCCACCAGCACCGCGACCCGTTCTACAATGGGTTTCACTGTTCGGAGTTGTTCTTTCGCTGGTTTCGGTTCAAGTAACGGCATTGCCAGCACATCAGCAACCTGCTTAGCCGCTGTCAGAATAGTGATACCTTTGGCTCTTGCCACTAAATCCAGACCATCGCCATGATTAGGCTGGTCGCACTGGCGACAATGCCAATCGCCATGATGGTTATCATCTATAAAGTGAAAACGGTCAGTTCCACCGCATATCGGGCAAGCGCCATGCTTCCCCTTTGCCGGAACATCAACACCACAGGCTGGCAACAGGCTTTGCCAGTGATTCATGGCGGATTGTTTCACGCTTCGGATAACGTCTATCGGGCGGATTCCCGTAGGGTTTTTAGGCTGTGAGGAGCGTTGACTCATGATTTATTCTTCTCCATAGACAGCCGCACACAGTGCGTGATAGACGTCTTGGTTAAAATCACAGGCCAGCGCCAGCAAATCGCGCAGCTCTTCTGAACAATCCCTGCCGATTTGGTCAAGAATGACCTCAAATAACGATATGGCTAGCCCTGCCCGATACATAGCTTGATCTAACGGTATCGCTTTCTGATGTCTGTTCACCACATAACCTAACAATGTTATCAACAAGGGCTGTGGTGTATGTTTCAAAATTGCCTGCTGTATTTCCTGATTGATATCACGCGCCAGCAAGATCAGGTTATTGAGTTCAATGGTGCATTCTTCCGGTGACTTTTCGAGGATAAACGTGAAAACAGAAGCTGCTAATTGTGTGCGGTACTCCGCCTGTTTTAATGAAAGTGTTTTTTTACCCACGGCGCACCTCCTGACGATAAACGGATCTCAGGGAGGAAATGCCCGCCAGAACAGTGATAAGGCGCTGGGCATGGATATCTATCAGGCATTGATTGCCTGACGCAATTAAGCATGTAAATTTAGGGCGAGTTTGGGTATGCTGTATGCCAGCCATAATCGTTACCTCTATTAACGGTTGTGGTTAAACGCCTCGATAGTGTTGCTGCACTTCGGGGCGTTGCTGTTTTTATTCACTGAACCACTTAAGGTGTCAGCCACCATCGTATTTTTAAGTGTCAGCCACGTCAATTCTTTTTTATGAATATTTTTTGCGTATACTGTCAGCCACCAACTACTAATGGATAGAGATATGGCAACGAAAGCAGTAAACGCAAAATCAAAAAAGTTAGAAGCCCGTGTGCCACATGAGCTTGTTGATTCAATGGAGCAATTAAAAGAAGCAGGCGAAAGCACCGCGCAATTCATCATTTCGGCTATGTCAGGCGAAATCAAACGCCGCCAGCGTAAAACCAGAGGATCATCTGAATAATAATCAACGAACCCTCTTGAAGAGGGTTATTTCTCAAATTGATGGCTATTTAATTTCAAATAATTTCTATAGCTAATATCTACCATCACATCCCTTTATGCCAAAAATCGAGTTATTTTTAGAATGAGTTTGACCGCTACCAATTAAGGCAGTTAATTTTTCCATAATTTTATTTTTTAATTGGTGGGTTTACGGCTATACGGATTATTTATATTTTCTACGGTTGGTGGATTACGTACCCAATGTAGCAGGTCACTGAGCAACCAAGCACAGGAATTACGGCCTAATGGCTTGCGGGCAGGAAAGCGCCCTTCATTTTCCAGTTTCCACGCTGACGTTCTGGAAATAGAGGTAATGTGCAGGCGTTCCTTTTCGCGGATCAGACGATCATAACGTTCGCCATATTCGGAAAGAATAGAGCGGCGTTCTTCAGGTGTCGGAATGTTGTATTGAATAGTCATGTTACCCTCACTGTTTAATTGTTTTTGTGAAGGTATTTTACTTAATAGAAATTATTAAGAAATCAATCCACATTTGTTACGTATATATCACAATGCCTATGCTCACCATCAAACGCATTCATTCTCATTATTAAACTGCTTTTAATATAACCACATTTTCATCAGTGCCCGCCAAAACATCCAGCCGCTCACACCATTTGTTTAAAGCATCCAGCTTCTCCGGCAAGTACTGACTCTTGTTGTATATCGACATAATGCCCGGCAAAGCGTGGCCTAGAAGCTGTTCTACAATATGTGGTGCTATACCCATGTCATTTAGTTTAGTTGCAAACGTCCGTCTTAAATCATGCAAAGACCAATCCTCGTCATGCTCTAATTTTTTCCATATTTTTCTGCCATACTGGGCGACTGCTTCAAGTTTTTTAAATTCTCCTAAGAGGTAATCACTTCTCTTGTTTTTATAAACAAGATGCTCTAAAAATGCTTTCATACATTCTGGTATCGGGCGAATGATTTTCTCGCCTGTTTTGCTATTTTCTTTTGGAACAGTCCATAACATGGAATTGAAATTCCATTCTGAACATTTCGATAACCTGATCTCTCGTGTTCGGCAACCAAATACAACCATTATTTTCAATATATTATTATAATAAGGTAGGTAAATACCTGAATTTATGGATTCCCATAATTGACCAAGCTCATTATCTTCTAAATAACGCTGACCTTTATTTTGTTTTTTTCCAACATCCTGAATAGTTAAATCATCCAATACATGGCTGATCGCATACCGTCTTACTCGGCAAAATTTTAGAGCTTGCTTACACAGTTGAAATACAGAACCAGCAGCCACCGAAGCTTTATTTTTCATTCTATCGAAACATTGCAGCCAATATATTGTTTCACAGTCAGACAATGCCATTTCACCAATATAAGGATAAATATGCTTTTCTAATTGGAGAATGAGAGTACCTATATTCACTCGATTCTCTCTGCCGTAGTGCTCTATCCAATATTCGATAGCGTCTTTTACAGTGACGGGTTTTAATGATTCCTGCATCACTAAGTTAAATTGGAGTTTTGGATCTTTACCGGACGCCAACCAGTTACGGCATTTGTCCCGTGTTTCACGAGCTTGTTTGAGGGGCATATCAGGATAGCGCCCAATGGTAAGGCGATTTAACTTTTTACCATCAAGCCGATAAGTAAAAACCCAGCTAATACCACCTGCTTTAGATGCTTTGGCACTCAACCCCGCGCCATCAGCAAAAAACTCAATATTATCCCTTTCTTTTCCGTGCAGGTTTTTAAGTTTTTTATCACTGAGCTTGTTTAGTTCGGCAGCCATGATCACCCAAGATATTTATACAAATGTTTATACATAGTGTGCTGCATAAGTGAGGAAACGTCAATAAACACTGTAACAACATACAGTTGAGTAATTTAATAATCATTTGATATATATATAAAAATAATAATCATAGACAAACTTCAAGACACGAAGTAAATATATATAGTCTGCGATGATTTCAGATACATTTACGCTGTTTGCAGTGATTTCTTTGCAAACGTGCGAGGCTGTTCCCAATATTTGCAAAATGATAAGAGAGCAACCATGGCAAAGCACATCATATTTTCCGCCACCGGCGGCCCGGAAGTACTACGATTTAGTGAATTTGTCCCAACTGACCCTGCGCCTGATGAAGTGCAGGTCGAAAATAAAGCCATCGGAATTAATTATATTGATACTTATATCCGCAGTGGCCTTTATCCGCCAGCGAGCTTTCCCAGTGGATTAGGAATGGAGGCCGCCGGAATTGTTACAAAAGTTGGCTCAAATGTGTCACACATCAAAACTGGAGATCGTGTGGTGTATGCGCAATCCAGTCTGGGTGCATATAGTGAAGTACATAATGTCCCCGCCAGTAAGTTAGCTATTCTTCCAGATACCATTTCTTTTGAACAAGCGGCGGCTTCCTTTCTGAAAGGACTAACGGTTTATTTTCTTTTTTATCAGACAAATAAAATTCAGGAAGGAGACACTTTCCTGTTCCATGCCGCAGCAGGTGGAGTCGGTTTGATCGCCTGCCAGTGGGCAAAAGCATTAGGTGCAAAATTGATTGGCACTGCCGGTTCAGATGAAAAAACCCGTCTTGCTCAAAACGCAGGCGCGTGGCAGACCATCAATTATAACCGTGAAAATATTGTGGAACGCGTTTTGGAACTTACCAATGGGAAAAAAGTTGATGTAGTTTATGATTCCGTCGGGCAAGCTACATGGCTGGATTCACTTGACTCTCTAGCACCAAGAGGATTGATGGTCAGTTTCGGAAACGCTTCTGGAGCAGTAAAGGATGTAGATATCGGGCTTCTCAACCTGAAGGGGTCACTATTCCTTACTCGCCCTTCTCTTACCGGTTATATCACTACGCCGGAAGAGTTAGCAGTAGCCAGCAAGATACTATTTGATTTCATTGCCAGTGGCAAAATTAAAGTCGATGTACCGGAAAGCCAGAAGTTTCCATTAAGCGAAGCAGTGAGGGCACACCAGATACTGGAAAGCCGGGTAACTCACGGCTCCAGCTTATTAATCCCGTAATTTTGGCTAAAGCATCATTCAGATAAAACCCGGGCGGATCACATCCGCTCTGTTACCATTTCCAGTGCTTTTTCAACAACCATAATATCCGAACCAGGTTTATGCGCATTCTCACTCAAATGACGACGCCATTGGCGTGCTCCGGGAATACCTTGAAAAATACCCAAGATATGGCGGGTAATGTGGCCTAAATAAGTACCGTTTGACAACTCCTGTTCGATATAAGGATAAAGTGCTTTAACCGCTTCTACCGTATTCGTCACCTGAGCGTTTTGATTAAATAGCTCACGATCTACATGTGCCAGAATTGATGGGTTCTGATAAGCTTCCCGACCGACCATCACACCATCCACATGTTGCAAATGTTGTTTTGCTTCTTCCAGCGATTTAATTCCACCATTAATAGAAAGTGTTAGTTGTGGAAAATCCTTTTTCAATTGGTAGACCCGTGGATAATCCAATGGTGGAATTTCTCGGTTTTCTTTGGGACTCAAACCCGACAGCCACGCCTTGCGCGCATGGATAACAAAACTATCGCAGAAGCTATTTTTCACAACAATATCAATAAAATCGCACAAAAACCCGTAACTATCCTGTTCATCAATACCGATACGGGTTTTTACTGTCACCGGGATACTCACCACATCCTGCATTGCTTTAACACAGTCAGCGACTAATAATGCATCTCCCATCAGGCAGGCACCAAAACGGCCATTCTGTACACGATCAGACGGGCAACCGACATTCAAATTGATTTCATCGTAACCCCGTTCCTGCGCAATCTTCGCACACTGTGCCAGCGCATGAGGTTCACTACCACCTAATTGCAGTGCCAATGGATGTTCTTGCTCGTTATAGGCCAGATAGTTTCCTTTACCGTGGATAATCGCACCTGTAGTGACCATTTCGGTGTAAAGCAGGGCTTCTTTACTTAACAAACGATGGAAATATCGGCAATGACGATCGGTCCAGTCAAGCATGGGCGCAACGGAGAAGCGGTAAGGTTTGAATTTCCCGCCATCCGTTGATATGACAGTGAATTTACTATGTTTTTGAGTCTGTATATTTTCGTGCATTTCGGGTCATTTTAGGCTATTTTTGGATTATTAGCACCCCAAACAGCACCCCCATTAATATGGGGGCCTGAACAGGAGAACATCAAAGATGGCCTACTATAGCATAGAAAAACGTCCTCGCGCAGATGGTACAGTCCGTTACCGTTGCACCGTTGGTGTCAAGTCTGGAGGCAAATATATTTACAGGGAGAACCGCACATTTGGAAAACAATCCCACGCCAAAACATGGGGTGCCATGCGGGTAGCTGAACTAGAGCAAAACGGGGTCCCCACGCAAAATAATACAGAAGATTTAACAGTTGGCGATCTACTGCATAAGTATATCAATGACCCTGATCTGGGCGGGAAAGCAGGAAGAACAAAAAAGTATGTGTTAGATATGCTCTTGGATAGTGACTTAGCAAAATTAGCTCTTTCTGAATTATCAGTGAGCCATGTTATTGGGTATTGCAAGCAAAGACACTCTACAGGCATTACTCCCTCAACCATTAATCATGATGTCAGCTACTTAACATCAGTATTAAAATCAGCCAAACCAATCTATAACATAGATTACGTCTCAAATCCCGCATATGAAGCGCGACCTTTATTGCTCCAAATGGGATTAATAGGTAAATCTAAACGCCGCAGTAGAAGGCCTATGCTCGATGAGATTGACAAGCTTATTGAAGGGTTGCGTAAACGCAGTAACCACAGAGAGGGGAAGATTCCCTATGAAGAAATTTTGAATTTTTCAATCCTGAGCTGTATGCGCATCGGAGAGGTATGCAAGATTAGGTGGGATGATATAGATGAAAAACAAAAATCAGTTACTGTAAGGGACCGGAAAGATCCAAGAAAAAAGACAGGTAATCACATGTCAGTTCCTTTGCTGGGGGATGCCTGGGAGATTGTTCAGCGCCAACCAAAAACAAGCGAATTAATATTCCCTTACAACCCCAAGAGTGTGACTGCTGGCTTTCAAAGGGTCCGTAATGCTTTGGGCATTCAAGACTTGCGCTATCACGATCTACGCAGAGAGGGAGCAAGCCGTTTATTTGAGGCAGGCTTTTCAATTGAAGAAGTGGCACAAGTTACCGGACATCGTTCACTCAATATATTATGGCAGGTCTACACGGAGCTGTATCCTCAATCACTGCACGAGAAGTTCAATAAACTTATGCAACAAAAGGAAGAGTAATCCCCACAGGGCAGAAACCTGCCCTTTAATTCACCTAAAAGTATTTTCCGATTTGAAATCGGGAAATTCCGTACCCCCGACTTGCTCAGTACTTAATCGCTCCGTTTCAAACGGAAGAGTGAGTTAAAAGGCGGGATATCCCGCCTTTAAAGATGGTTGGAATTTCAACCATCATAAAAATCAACATGTTAAAGTTATAGCTACTTTCCGGTTCCTGACTGCGGACGTAATACGTATGCAGTCATTAAAAAGGTGTTGTGAAAATCCCAATACCCAAGGTGGGATATTCCATCTTAAGATGCTCCAAATCTGAGCCATCTATAGCAACTATAGAGATTTCCCCTATGGTTGATTTATGCGCTGGACAAAAGGAATAAACTCACTGTTTTTCAGTATGTTGTTTGGGCGCAAGGGCTGGACAAAAAGACTTAACCCCTTGTTTTCAGGCTTCTGTTTTGGTCACACCTCTTGATAGAGTAGTAAAGTCCGATTATCGGATTTAATTTATCCCCTCAATGCTGAAGAACCCAAAGTGAGGACCTCGAAAGAATCAATGAGTTGCCTGCCCATCAGTGGTGGATAGATTGAATTGCGACCAGACTGCAAATATGCCGTCTGATTAAATATCAATGAGTTAAAAGAGGAAGATTCTCCTGTTTGGTGTAACTGTTTGATTTTGGTTATTTCTGTCAGAGAGTCGGAGACTGGTGAGATCAGGGGGTTATGAGGACGACATTTTCTTGCATAAAAAACCCGCATGAGCGGGTTGGGTACAGTAAATCAACTTATCAATCTCGCGATAGGCCATCAGCCAGAACTTCATCACAGCTAATCGTGCCTTTGCACAGGGAGTGAAATCTTTTGGCGCTCATTCCCGCCTGTTTTGCCATTGATTTGATTAGATCTCGTGAAAATGGCGCATGAGATTTATCCACTGTAACCACCCATTTATGTCCATCTTCTTTTTTGATCCATTGCTCATGAGAGGTTCCCTTCTTTGGTTTCATTTCAAAACCCAAATTCGCCAGTGCTCTTACAACTTCTCTATATTTGAGTGGTATTAGCTTATAAAAAATCATGTTGCGCCACACCTCTTATCGGGCTAGCTCACATTGTTCATCAAACAACTTAACTGAAATAGTTTCTTTATTGAGATAAGAGGATCTTCTGACTTTTAGTTTAAAGGCGATATACCAATACTTAAGCCACATAGATATGGGGGCTTTTCGATTCATCAGTTGCTTTGCGTATTTGGGTTCAGCAGCAATCTCTTCAAGATAATCACTTACCTGAGCCTTAAGTTTGCTAAAAGCCTCATCAATCGAATTAGCTTGCGCTGCCAGTGACAGATCTAAGCAGGCAGCAATATACATATCACCCTGTTGATAAGCCATGCAACGTAATTTCATCTGAGGTCATCTCCTGTAGGGGTATTAAACATAGTTATCAAATTGATAAATATGTCTAAGGTGATGATAGTTTGTTCGAGCCTTAACTTCAACATCTTAAACTGTTTTGTATTGTGTGATTAACCAGTAAAATAGATTAAAATAATCAAAAGACTCCAAGACTTAGCCATCTGTGACTTGGAACGGGTACTAATTTTATAAGTCTTATCTCAGTTTTTAATGCCTATCATAACCATAACCTTTACCCTTAAATTCCTCGCACGGTACATAGCCCCCTGTTCTGATTACTATTCCTGTGGCTCACCATCAGCAACCCTCTCCGTCGCCTCCTTCTGCTTCAAATTCCACACTGAGTTTTCCGGCATCTGGACACGGACGTCTAACCGGCAACCTTCGGGAATATCACACGGTTCACCGTCCTGATAGTACACTTTCTCCCCGTCAATCAGGGCTTTGATGCGTTTGTTCTGAAAGCGTGCCGGTAAGTGACTGTGCTGACGGTGGAACGTCTCAATCGTGATACTGCCGTCCTTGTTCACCTTGTCATCAATGTAGATAAGCTCCAGCCCGTTGTTGTTTTTCGGGGAAGATATGCCACCGTGAACCCCCCACGCTTTATCGGCGTTATAGCCCAGTACGCCGGACACCTGATAATGACCGGTATCTAATTTGGTAACCGTCGCCCCTTCGGATTCGTCGTTAGTGGTAAAGTCGCCGTCAGGGTGGATTTCAATGATAGGGGAGGATTTTTTATAATATCCGCTGCCATCAATTGTCCACATATTAGAGGTCATGACTGTGTATGTTTCCCACGGCTTGCCATTATCGCATCGCTGAACATACATCACTGTATTACCGTAGTTGGGTAATATAATCATTTGATAATTATTGTGGCTCCACGCAGTTTTGATAATAGAGCCATGATTGCCCACCTGATTGGTAGTGCTCGGCGTGTATCCATAAAACCCTGTATTATATTGAGTGTCCCTCGTATCTCCCATTAATGACTGTGTATTCATTGAATTGGTACCCAGTCCATAATCCCTAATTTTCAGTACATCATTCAATCCAATATGACGCACAAACTCCGATTTATTCGGAATATCTGCGCCATTTTTTGCTTTTTCGAGGCGCTTATCAATAGACTGATTAAGCTGTGCAATGGCCTCATTCATCTTTTTAATCGACTGCAACGACACCGTCTGTCCATTCGGTAACGTGACGTCCACCGTGCCATTCTGTGACATCCATTTATCCATATTCTGGAGAAACGTGATGATATGGCTGTTAATTGCCACCAGATGCCGGACACCATCGGAGATGGAATTCGGCACCGTGGTCTGGATTTGGTACGTGACCTTGTTCAGGGTAACTGTCGCCTTGTCCGCCAACACCAGTTCGGTATCGGAGTTCACCGCCTGAATCATATGCAGTAAATTGCTGCTGCCGGACTGAATGAGAATAACCTGTCCCGGTGCCACGCCGTTCAGGTTGTCTTTAAATTGGGTGCCCGTACCCCGGACAAACGCCGAGCCGGACACGGTACTGATTGTGCCTTGTGTGTAAATCATCGTGTGTTCCTGAGAAAAAAGAGGGCGGGTTAACCTTCTATCA
>NZ_NIBU01000014.1:30853-76075 GCF_002632485.1 Xenorhabdus innexi
TGTATCATTGACAGATACCAGATAACCGCAAAAGCGATACAACGGATCGGAATGACTCTTTACCGTTAACGCTTCGTTCGAGTCGCGTTGCGCCTGTAGTAGTTTCTTAGCCTTATTCTGGTCGGCAAATTCTGTTAATAAATGGCGAATAATCACAGGCAGTTCACGACTGATTTTCTCCGGCAATTGTGGGTCTTTCTCGGATTCTTTGACCGGAATATTAAACGGGAATATCACCCGCCGCCGTGCAATGCCGCCATTGCGTTCGGTAAAGCTCATGGGTTCGTTATTGGTGGCTAATACCACGGCTTTAATGATGGTAGAAAATTGCTTCTCGTATTTCCCGTCAACTTCAATCAGGTCGCCGCCTGTAATGGCCTTAATGCCTGCCCCTTCACCGACATATTTAACCTGATCGGGCAGCGTAATTAAGCTTTTGCCGACAAACTGATAACGGCCTCTGGCTTCATCCAGCGCTCTCATATTGCCACTGGCAGTATTGTGTTCTCCCGCCAGTAAGGTAGCGATATAAGTAAACACACTTTTACCGCTGCCACCTTCTCCTGTTACCTCAATAAATAGCTGCCAGTCATAACGGTTTGCCAGAATCATAAACAGAGCCGCTTTGATGCGATTCATCTTGTTTTCATTCTGCCCCGCCGCATGGGATAGCCAGCGATAAAAGTCAGGGGCATGATCCGGCAAGTTTTCACCGATAGCAGGCTGGGTAAACTCAATGCCATTATGGTTCATGAGCCAATGTTCCGGTTGGTGCGGGGTAAATTGTTGTGTTGATAACGCATACACACCATTACGAAACCCAATTAAATCCGACTGTTGTTCGCCAATGACTGGAATTTGTAATTTCAGGGCACAGATAGCGTTATTGATCCCGTTTGGGCTGTACGGGGTATCGTGCTGGTCAAAGATTGCCACCATTGCGCGACGTAGATCATTATCCGATACGGTTGCCCATGTCGTACCGTTATAGTGGTAGACCGTTTCGCTTTCAGCATGTACCGCGATTTTTTTGTAATGCTCAACCAATAATGCCCCGCGCTGACTGGCTGCCATTTGTGCCAGATTGTTATTGGCCTTTTTTGGCTTAGTTTCGTGGATCACTACCGCTTCTGCTTCCATGAGTTTTTTCTCCCCAACCTGATATAATCCGTTGCTGAATGCCTGCTTTGCTGCCTCTATTCCGTGATGCTGACGATAATCGTCCCAGTCGGCTTTATATTCCGTTGGCGGTAACGTTACCCAGCCATTAATCGCTTTAGCGGTCTTTTCTGCCGCTATTTTGCCCACATTCTTTTTAAGCTTGCCGTTTTTGTCCCGTTCGCCTTGTGCGTGCCAGTCATTGTCAGCAGCAAGAATGATTTTCGATTCAGGCCACTGCTTTCTGACCAATTCGGCAACATTCAGTAAATTGCTTTCATCAATGGCAGCCAGTACCACGCCATTATGCAACTGGCTTACAGTTAGCGCTGTTGCGTAACCTTCGGTAATGATGATGGTGTCCGGTGTTCCGGTAATTTCATATACCGGAATAAAACTTCCTTTCTTCTGCGTGCCGGAAACAAGGCGTTTTTCGCCGTTTGGTTTGATGGTCTGAGCGCCGGTGATAGTACCGTTCAGTGTCTGAGTTATCAGCAATAGAGAATCCTGCAATAACCGCTGATTGGGGTATTGCAGCCCCTTTTTCACCAAATACTGAGATTCTCCCCTAATCGATTTTTCCACCAGTACCGCGATCCGTTCCGCAATGGGTTTCACTGTTCGGGGCTGTTCTTTAACTGGTTTGAATATAGGTTCAGGTAATGGCATTGCCAGTACATCAGCAATCTGCTTAGCGGCGGTTAGGATAGTGATACCTTTGGCTCTTGCCACTAAATCCAGACCATCACCATGATTGGGTTGCTCACACTTGCGACAATGCCAGTCGCCATGATGGCTATCGTCTATAAAGTGAAAACGGTCAGTACCGCCGCATATCGGGCAAGAGCCATGCTTCCCTTTTGCCGGAACATCAACACCGCAGGCTGGCAACAGGCTTTGCCAGTGATTCATGGCGGATTGTTTCACGCTTCGGATAACGTCTATCGGGCGGATTCCCATAGGGCTTTTAGGCTGTGAGGAACGTTGACTCATGATTTATTCCTCTCCATAAACAGCCGTACACAATGCGTGATAGACGTCTTGATTGATATCACAGGCCAGCGCAATTAAGTTATTTAAATCGATAGAGCATTCATCTTTGGCCTTTTCGAGAATGACGCCAAATAAAGAAGTTGCCAGCCTCGTATTGTGCATAGCCTGAGAAAGTGAAATAGGTGATCGGCGTTCATATACTCTGACTATTTCAACGTCGATGGATTTATCATCTGGTATGCAAGAATGGCGAATACGCATGGCGGCTTTCTCCGCACCGTGCAAGGTCTTGTATTTGTAACGGATTGTTTCTTTTTTTATCTCGCGAGTATGCTGATTTGTGGTGGTGATAATGATCTTAAACATGGCTCACCTCCACAATGGAGATAAGGTACATAGGGAAGAATTTAGGTAAACGGGCTTTGCCCTTTCCATTTAGAAAGGTATATTGAAACATAGCTACCTCGATACTGTCGTTATCGTGGATGGTTAGCCCTCGTTCAGTGTTGGTAGCACTGTGCGGGGGCGTTGATTTTATAGGTTTTACCATGTTAAGGTGACCACCTAATATCGATAAGGCTAATGCAATAGGTGACCACTTGTCAACGATAAAGCGAGATAAAAGCCCAAAAGGTGATGGGCAATCCCCACAATTTAGAATGCGTATAACTCCCGAACTAAAAGAACAATTTGAAGATGCAGCCCAAAAATCAGGAATGAGCTTAGCTAACTGGCTTAAAACTTTAGGGCGTAAGGAATTAGAACGATTAGGTATAGATCCCAAAGGCTGAACTAAGAAAATTGCATTATTCAAGGCAGTAAACTGATTTATACCATTAAATAAAACAAGGATAGCATTTCCCATGTTATCCTTTTCTTTTTTGAAACAATCTATGTCTATATAGTTAGTGGAAATATAATATTCATTATTTTCAGCGTACAAAAGCCCATCACGATTATTAACCATGTTTTTCTTTATCATAATTTTATATATTTCAATCTATGCTGAAATAATATTTTTCTCTTAGAATAAATTGGTGATATTGATTTTTTAATTATATTCCATTGCGAGATTCAGCAATACGTTGGGCTACCCAATTATCAATCTCCGATTCAACAAAAGCTATTGAGCGAGTACCGATTTTGACTTGTTTCGGAAATTTATCTTCCTCAATCAACTTGTAAATCCATGCCTTACTATAACCCGTTCTGCGTTGCACTTCTGGTAAGCGAATGAGACTTTCTTTAAACGTGATAGTTTCTGACATATACTTTACCCCTGTTAGCTTATCTATATTGGTTCTTTTTAGACGTTATTAGAACAGGGGTAATTAAACCGAAGTTGTAAAATGAATTCATTACATGACAATAGTAATTTGTTTCATACAAAGAATGTATTATGTCTTACAGTTTACAAAAATAACTATTTATGATTAATATAAAACCATAAATAGTTATGTATTAACATTAAATGATTATTGATAATTCAATCAAGCATGTTTCTTAAATTTGCCATGCACCACATTTCCACCTTGTTCGAGTGCATCCATGTAGTCGGCATACCATTGAAGCATTTCCCTGCGGCCATCCAAATATTGGGCGTGATTGTAAGTCCCTCGAATACTGTTCTTATCAACATGAGCAAGCTGTGTTTCAATCCATGCAGTGTTATAACCCTGTTCATGTAAGACAGTGCTCATGGTATGACGGAATCCGTGGCCTGTTGCCCGACCAGCATAACCAATGCGTTTAAGAACCTGATTAATAGCTGCTTCACTCATTGGCTTACTTGCATCATTCCTGCCATGAAAAGCAAAGTTAAATCGGCCTGTGATTGCTTCCAGCTCTTTTAGTAAGATTAAAGCCTGTTCAGAAAGGGGAACAATATGAGGCCGACGCATTTTCATACGCTCTTGAGGGATTTCCCAAATTGCTTTATCGAAGTTAATTTCTGACCAAGTAGAGGCGCGCAACTCTATTGTTCTCAATCCGGTAAGCAGAAGTAACTTTGTTGCAATTTGAGTAATTTTACTTCCGCTGTAGAGGGACAATGCTTGTAGGAAAGCGGGTAATTCATCGACATTCAGATGTGGGAAATGCTTGGCTTTCGGTGTTGCTAATGCGCCAGCCAGTTCCGCCGCTGGATTATATTCCGCTCTTCCCGTGACAATTGCGTATCTGAAAACTTGGTTACATGCCTGTCTGATCTTTTTCAGCTTATCGAGAACGCCACGCTGTTCCATTTTTCGCAGGACGGTAAGCATGTCTAATGGCTTGATATCAGTGATGGCGAGTTTACCAATGAAAGGAAAAATATCTTTTGTAAAACCCTCTAAAAGGTCTTCTGCATATCCCGTTGACCAGTTAGGAACTTTATAGGCGTGCCACTCAAGGGCGATTTTTTCAAAGCTGTTACTTACGATGAGAGCTTTTTCTCTTTTTTCCTGCCTTTTAACCAGACCCGGATCATCGCCATTTGCCAATATTTTCTTGGCATCTTCCCTTTTGTTTCTGGCTTCTGCCAAGGTTACGATAGGATAAGTGCCAAATGCCAATCGCTTCTCTTTACCCGCAAAGCGATATTTTAATCGCCAACATTTAGAACCATTTGGAAAGATTTCTAAGTACATGCCCCCACCATCGGAGAGTTTGACGATTTGTCTTTGGGTTTTGCAGTGTCTATCTGTCTGGCTGTCAACTTCATGTGGGGGCATCCATTTTGATTGAACCTAACAATGCCCCCAATTATGCCCCCAGAGATCTATGGATTTCAACATACCTTAGTAGACTATGAGAGAATGGGAAAAGGCTAACGGCACGTATTTACTGGGGTTTTGTGGACTTCGGAGCCCTACAGGATTCGAACCTGTGACCTACGGCTTAGAAGGGCAAAAACTTATGATTTCATACAATTTCTTATGATTTCACAAGGTTTCATCACGTTGATTTAAATAGATTTTACAGGTTGCGCAGTTTCATATAGTTGCATATCATTTCATCATAACTTGACCCATTACTTGACCTGCAATGAAGGATATTTCCAATGGCTAGTACCTTATTGACTGACAGTAAAATCCGAGGCCTGAAACCCAAAAATTCAGCCTATTATACATGGCAAGCATCAGCAACACGAGGTACTGGCAGGTTAGGAGTCAAAACATACCCATCAGGGAGAAAGGTTTTTGTTTATCGTTATTTTAAGAATGGGAAAGAGAAGTTCATTAACTTAGGTGACTTTCCTGCTCTTTCTTTGGCAGAGGCATTATCTAAATCACGAGATGCTGCCGTTAATGTTTCAGCCCCAGAAAAAGCCATCATAAATCACGCCACAATTGAACAGCTATTCAATGACTATATTGCCGATCAGAAACGCCGTGGTAAGAGATCTTATGATAAAACTCAGTACAGGCTGAATCAGGTATTAGATAGCCAACACATTGATAGAAATACGCCCGCAAAAGATATTACTCCAGACCATATTAAAAGAGTATTGGCTGAATTTATCTCTCGTGGTGCTGTTGCCGGCTCAAACAAGGTGCGTGCCAATCTCCATGCTGTATTTAACTTTGGTTTATTCGCGGACAATGATCCAGCCAAACTGAATGAGAAAGTTGTTTATGGTCTTGACCGAAACCCCGTGACCATTGTTCCACGCCAAGAAGGTGCGGATAAAGCGTTAGATAGATTTTTATCATGGGATGAAATGAAAGAGATTCTGAAACTGTTTCGTATTTCATCGACAGTATTCCCAATTCACCCTGATTATGGACGATTAATATTGCTTTGCATTTTCACCGCTGGACAACGACCTTGGGAAATAATGACCAATACAAAAGATAACTGGGATAAAAAGAATAACACGCTGACAGTGCCACCTCATATTTCAAAAAATGGGGATTACCATGTCATTCCCTTGTGTGAATCTGCAACTGAAATATTAGAATGTCAGGCCAAACAATATCCAGATTCAGAATTCCTATTTCCCGGACAGACTAAAGAAGGCCATTTACTCACAGCTGAATATGCCAAGCAGATCCGAAAATTTTGCGTTCGCTATGATTTTGAGAAGTTTACACCAAGGGATATCAGACGAACCTTTAAGACCCTTGCAGGAGAGATGGGGATCAGTTCTGAGATGAGAGATAGATTACAGAACCATAAAAAACCCGGTGTCTCAACGAAACACTACGATCGCTACGACTATCTGAAAGAAAAGCGGGAAATTATAGTGCAATGGGAAAATCAGTTACTATCACTGTAGGGCAGATAATTGCCCTTTAAAATCCCAGCTCTTGTCTCACAAGATTAAGTTAGTTGAATTGATTTAATCCTTATATTGCTAAATATGTAAAATATTAATTTATCTGTTTCCATTTAGTATTTAACTCATCGCAATGTTGAATTTTATTTAGATGAGTAGAGCTAATTTATACATTCAATAAAAATACATTACTTATGGTTACAATTTTTTCATTAAACAAAAAATCAGAAAGTAAAAACACCATCGCGAAAACCATATTTTTTTGTGATTTACATCACTAAATTTAAATGATCATGGGTTTATCAAAATTGTTATTTTATTTTTCACAATAAATTCAATTCATTATGTTGGGAATGATTTTACTGTATGAATATAAAGCGATGAGTACACTAACTATATACGTTATCTCAGCTCATTATTTTTAAACGGCAATAATTTTAACTTTTTACACTGTCATTGCCGGATGCCCTTTTTATTTCACTTGATTTAATTTGGTCTTTACTCTTCCGCTATTTATTATTGCTCCCTCTTTATTTATCACGAGTCCGCCGATATATGCGGACATTGCGTTCCATCAAATTATCGAAAAACAACGTATTGCGTCCTGAGTTAGCGAATTTGTCGGAAACAATATGAGTTAGATTTAAATCTTGTACCCGAATGTTATGGCCTGCGTTGCTATCAGGCGGGATGCCGATTACATAATGTTCGACCATCTCAGGGAGACACACCATGTCAATAAAGAAAAACATCGATAAATTGCAGAAAGGGCAAGCCCTTGTTCAGCAGGGACAAGCGGCGGTTCAGAAAGCAAAACAGGTTGCGGGGAAATTGGCTGGCGGCATGTCAGGTGCGGCAGCTTTAACGCCGGGGGGCGGTTTTGCGGGCGGGCAGAAGTTGGCAGCGCGTGCAATCGGGGGGCAGAGTACAGCCACTAAAGCGCTGGAAAAAGCGGCTCAGATACTGATGGGCGGGCGTGACCCGAGTGGCCTGCAATTTACCCTGACCGCTGGCGGTTTATTACCGCAGACGTTTGTGGTGACGGATTTCACCCTGAACGAAAGTTTTTCCCAGCCGTTCAGCCTGAGCGTGGGACTGGCAAGTGCCGACCCGGCTATCGACTTTCCGGCCGTACTGGATCGCACTGCTACGCTGACTATTCTGCAAAACGGTATTGAACAACGCAGCATCACAGGGATTGTTGCCCGCTTTGAGCAGGGTAACACCGGGTTGCATCAAACCACCTACCAGATGGTTATCCGCCCTGACCTGTGGCGCACCACCCTGAGACAGAACTCGCGTATTTTCCAGCAGCAGGATATTGCCACCATCATTACGACCATTCTGAAAGAGCACAGCATCCGTGATGTGATCTTCAGCCTGCGCCATCCTCATCCGGCACGGGAATTCTGTGTCCAGTATCAGGAAAGTGACTTTGCTTTCCTGCAACGGTTAACGGCAGAAGAAGGCATTTTCTACTTTTTCGAATGCAGTAACGGACGCAACACACTGGTCTTTGCCGACGACTGCGGCTCTGTACCGCCGGGCATGATGATCCCGTATCAGCCCGGAGAAGCCAGCACCTTGGGTGAACCAGCCATCAGCAGCCTGACCTACAGCGCACAGGTGCGACCGGCGCAGGTGCAACTGAAAGATTACACGTTCAAAAACCCGGCATGGCCAGCCGAATTTCACCAGCAGATGCGGGATGAAAACCTGCAACAACTGTACTACGAGCACTACGACTACCCCGGTCGTTTCAAAGACGAGGCGCATGGCAAAGATTTTACCCGCTACCGTCTTGAGGCATTACGCAGCGATGCGGTGATGGGGCAAGGCAGCGGCAATGCGATTGCCCTACAACCGGGCAAACTGTTTATTCTGGGTAACCATCCACGCCTGGATCTGAACCAGTCATGGCAGACCGTCTCTGCCAGCCACAGCGGCAGCCAGCCGGGTGCGCTGGAGACAGCAACCGGCGGCAGCGGCACCACACTGCACAGTCACTTCTACTTTATCCGCCAGAACCAGAACTGGCGTCCGGCACCGCAGCCCAAACCGGTGATGGATGGCCCACAAATCGCTAAGGTGGTCGGCCCGGCGGGGGAAGAAATTTTCTGTGACCAGTATGGGCGCGTGCGTCTGCAATTCCCGTGGGATAGATACGGTAAGAGTGATGACCACAGCTCCTGCTGGATACGGGTCAGCCAGCCTTGGGCCGGTCAGGGCTGGGGAATGTTGGCTATCCCACGTATCGGGCAGGAAGTGGTGGTGGATTTCCTGCACGGCGACCCCGACCAGCCAATAGTGACCGGACGGACTTACCATGCCAGCAACATCCCGCCGGGGGCTTTGCCGGGCAGCAAAACCCAGATGGCATTCCGTTCCAAAACCCACAAGGGTGAAGGCTACAACGAATTGCTGTTTGAAGATGCCAAGGGCAGCGAACGGCTTTCCCTGCATGCCCAAAAAGATATGCAGACCAAAGTGCTCAATAACCGGGAGACGCAGGTACTGGCTAACCATACTGAAACCGTGGACAAAAACCAGACCGTCAGGGTCAAAGGGCATCAGAATGCCACCATTGACCTCACGCGGACAGAAACAGTCGGCCTCGCCTATGCCCTGACCGTCGGGGGAGCCATGAATACGGGCATTGCCCTGAGCCAGACCGAACAGGTGGGTGCCCACAAATCCGTGGTCGTCGGCAATACCCTGTCCATCAAAGCCGGGGATGTGATTGAACTGCAATGTGGTGCAAGCGTTCTGCGTATGGACAGTAGCGGCAAAATCACGATTCAGGGCAGTGAGTTCAAGTTTGAGGCCAGCGGTCCGGTGCAAATCTCCGGTAAAGATATCGACCTGAACTAAGGAAGACAGACTGAGATGGAATTTCGTAACCTGACCCCTTTTGCGGTGATAAACTACACGATGCTCGATGTGGAAGATGTCGAGCATCACGTGGTCGTGATGAAAATTGGCTACCAGTTGATGCCCACCGGACAAGGCTATGTCGCCGAACTGCTCCCCGCCCCACCGCTGTGTTTACAGGATGAATACCGTGGGCTGATGAATGCCTCACAGGTATTACAGGAAAGTGACCTTGCGCCGTTTAAACCGCGCTGTGACGTGATTGTCAACGGTACAGCTTATGCGCCGGATAACCAACCTTGCACTGCGTTTCCTGTCCGGTTGCAGGTCAGGAGCAAGCAGGGACAATCTCTGCTCGACAAAACCCTGACCGTCACCGGTGAACGGGAATTTATCCGTGATGCTGACGGCCACTGGCAACTGACTGACCCGAAACCGTTTGTAACACTGCCGCTGGATTACCGCTACGCCTTTGGCGGTGAATGCAAAATTCAGACGGATGATAAAACCGGTGCACAGCTTAAAGAAAATGACCGGCTGACACCGGAACAGCGTCAACAACATCCGGATGGCGAAAAAGCGCCGATTGCACACGCCGTCTGTGAAGCCAATCCGCTGGGGATGGGATTTATCACACCGTGGTATGCACAAGCCAAACAAATCACCCGCTATCCGGCACCGCGTATTACCCGACCGGATGCCCCATTCACGGCGCAACATTTTGCCGCTCAACTGGCGGGAACATTATCGCCCGATCCCCCCGCCAGTCAGCCACAAGGCATGGGCTTTGTCGGTCGCCCTTGGTTGCCCCGCCGCCAGCTTGCCGGGACTTACGATGCGGACTGGTTAGAGCATCGTCATCCCTATTTGCCGAAAGATTTTGATTTTCGCTACTGGAACGGCGCACCGGCTGACCAGCAAATTGACTGGCCGGACACGGATATTGCCATCACCTTAAGCGGCCTGACGCCGAATGGTGAACTGCATATCAACCTGCCGGGACATCGCCCGTTTATTCTGCTGCGGATGCAGAACGGCATTTTGCTGCCGGTGCCGATGCATACCGATACCCTCATTATCGACAGTGAAGCCCGAACGTTACATATGACCTGCCGCCTGAATTTCAAAACCGCCCTGCCGGTACGCGTGGCGGAAGCACGGTTTGAAATCAACCCGGATGCCCCGTTACTCAAAATGGCTCCACAGGAAGAGGAGAAAAAAGATGGCTGATAATTACATCGCTCGTACCGCAGGCCAATGGCTCATCGTCGGCATGTTGCCCGACGTGTGCAAGACCCCAATTGGCCCGGCAACCCCGCCCATCCCTTATCCGGTCATTGCTAAACTGGCAGACAGTTCCGTACCGGCGAAAACCGTGCGGGCCAATGGCCAGCCGGTGGTGGTGTTTGCCCAGAGCTTTGTGCCATCGACACTCGGCGACCAACCGGGCGTGGCCAATGGTATTAAAAGTGGCACGGTGGGAGCGAAATGCCATCCCAAAGCCCATACAAAAACCGTCCGGGCAGGCAATAAACTGGTACTGCGCCACGGGGATGAATTCTGGATGAACGGGGCATAAGGAAAAAGCGATGACAGTCATAATTGAGATTACGGGATATAATGCCAAGGCATTTTGCGAAAATTTCACCATTCATACGCAAGAAAGAGCCGAAAAGGCCCTCAAATATTCGGACAATATCTTCCCCTTCAGTGAGGTGGGTGGTTCAAATACATCATGGACACCTGAGGAATTCAAGCGGGTTGTACAAGACGCGGTAGATAAATTCAAAAGCGGGGAGTTTCCACTGAAGGAGTGGGAAGAGGAAAAAGAAAAAAAAGAAGAAGACGAGCATCCCAAGCCCAATGATGCCCTCCCCACCCCCGTCCGAGATGATAGCCCGACCGGTGAAGGCAACACGTTAGGAAAAATTGTCGGTCAGGCACCGCAGGGGACGAATCCGCCGCATGAGGCGAATGCCGCCGTGATACCAGAAACCGAGCAAGAAAAGGGATTTTTTGACAGGGCAGGGGACTGGTGGGATGAGACCAAAAAGGATGTGACACAATGGGGGGAAGAAGCCAAAGAAAAACTGGATGCGGCTTGGGATAACCCGGGCAAGGCCACCATAGGTGCCGCAAAAGGGTTGTGGAATACCGTGCCTGATGTGGGGGAATTTCTCATTCGAGGGGCAGCCGAGATGTCCACGGGTATGATGTCCTCAACGGGTACGGTATTGAAATACGCGGGGGCTGACACGATAGGCGATACCGCCCTTGCCGCTGCTGATGGAATGAATAAAGCTGTCGATAAGGTTGTAGAGCTAAGTCATGTAGATGCCATCCGGTTTGACATCACGGATAAAGCGGAACAAGGTGGGGCATTGATCGCGGATGGTGCGGGTTGGTTAACGGGAATAGGAGGCGTAGTCAAACAAGGTACGAAAGCGGTGGTTAAAAGTGCCAAATCCCGAGCTGGCGGTAAAATCCAAGCCCAACCGAAAGACATCCCGGAAGTAAAACCCAAAACAGAAAAGCCTGTCGATAAAGCCAATCCGTCCGACCAAAAAAAGGGCAATGACAGCGGGCTATGCAGCAAAGAGGGTGATCCAGTCGATATGGCCACCGGTGATTTCCTACAAGTCTGGCCGGTACTGGCCATCCCGGGTTTATTGCCAATAAACCTCAGCCGAACCTACCGCTCCACAGCGGATTTACACGGTTTGTTTGGTGCCAAATGGGCGGATGACTGGTCACTAAAGCTGGTTATCAGTCAGGGGGAAGTGCACTATACCCATATCGATGGCGTTATCTACGACTATGCCACACCGGATAACCGGGTCTTGTCCCGTAACCGTAATCTTCCCCATTACCTGCTGACGGGCGAACTGACTGGAGAACTGTGCCTGACCAACCGCCGCGCTCAGTTGACGTATCACTTCAGCCTGCAGTCAGGCAATACGCGAAAATTGTCTGCTATCACTGACCGACGCCAGAACCGGATTGGTTTTATCTACGATAAACACGCCCGGTTGAGTGAGGTCACCCGCAATGACGGTCTACGGTTAAGACTGCACTATCTGGACGGACAACTCCACACCATCGATATGCATGAAATCTGCGATCAACAATTTGTCGGGAAACGTTTGCTAACCTGCCAATATGATGCACAAGGGTATCTGAACGAGTGTGATACCTTCCAGTACAAACACCTGTGGCATGAATATGACCACAAAGGGCGGATGATCCGCTGGCATGATACCGACCTGACTGACCTGACAATAACCTACGACGAACGCAGCCGGGTACTCAGCACCACCTCTCCCAGTGGCTACTGGCATGACAGCTTCCTCTACGATGACAACGCCCGTATTACCACTTATCTGGATGGCGAAGGGAGTGAAACTTACTACCATTATGACTCGAACGGGTTAGTGATACGGGAAGTGGACCCACTGGGGAGGATCACGCGCCGTCAGTGGCGGGGCAGTCTGCTAATGTGGGAAAGCAATCCTATGGGACAAATGACCTCCTTTGATTACAATGCTGATGGGGCGTTGATCGAGGTAGTGTTGCCGACGGGAGGAACCTTTACATATGATTATGACGAACACGGGCAACTCATCGAAAGCCTCCTACCTACTGGCGAGAACTGGCAATGGCACTATGATGAACAGGGTAATCTGACAACACTCACCAATCCGCTGGGACACAAGGAAGAATACCAATACGGTCTCCACGGCGAACTGCGTCAACGCCTGCTACCGGACGGTCAGACCTGGCACTATGCCTATGACAAGCACTACCGTCTCGCCGCAGTGATGATGCCGAACGAAGAAACAACGGAACTAGAGTTGGATATCTTGGGTCGCCTACACCAACTCACAGATGCTCTAAAACAACAAACTCACTACCATTATAGCGATGATCATGCCAGCCTCAATGGCAGCCTGACCGAAGTTAAATTACCGGACGGTGTTACCCAACAAGTGGAGTATGACAGTGAACGGCGCGTGGTAGCAATTACTGATGGCGAAAGTCGTACTACTCGTTACCAGTATGGTGCTTTTGATCTGCTTGTTCAAGTCACTCGTCCTAATGGCACAACCCTACGTTTTGGCTATGACCGTCTGACTCGCCTAAACTCAGTCACTGCCTCCACTGGCGAAATATACCGATATGAGCGGGATGCCGCTGGCCAGATTATTCGGGAGATCGATTTCACTGGGCGTATCCTCGACTATAAGTACGATAAACTGGGGCGCCGTATACAAACTAGCTATCCCGATGGCCAGCAGCTTCGCTGGTACTATTCCATCATGGGGTTATTGGTCAAACAGGAAAGTTGGCAGCCGAAAGACAATCTTCTGGTTCTTAAAACCACTACCACCTATGAGTACAACAAACGGCATCAATTAGTGAAAGCTACCAATGACGATGCCATCGTCGAGTATGAATATGACAAAATCATCGGATTTCCAATCCGTGAGCGTATCAACGGACGGGAAATCATTCGTGAATGGGATGAGCTGACCGGACGCCCCATCAGTGAAAGTGTGGATGGCAATATCCTACATTTCGGTTATAACCTATCGGGGAGTCTGAATCACTTTCAACTTAACCAACATACACCTCTGATCTTTCAGCATGATGCATTGGGGCGGGAAACAGTACGTGAAAGTGCCAACGGTTTTATTCTAGCCAGTCGCTACACTGCAGCCAGTTTACTGGCCCATCAGTCTGCAGGTCAGGCCACCCAATTTTTCAGGGAAACACTGGCACAAAATGACCCGCATTTTCCACCACAAGCTTCTGCCGTCAACCGGAGCTGGCACTATGACCGCGCTCGCAATGTGAAAGTGATTGACGACAGCCGCTGGGGGCAAACTCGTTACAATTACAATGCCAACGACCAAATTTTGCATACTCTATTCGAGGGCACTCGCCTGTATGAAGAGCAATTTTGCTATGATGACAATGGTAACCTGAGCCAGCATTTACCAACCGATGCTCAAGGAGCTATAGCACAAATCAGCCAACACCAAAAAGCCGGGCGCGTCGTTCAGCAAGGAAATACCCGTTATCGATATGATGATAACGGGCGTCTAGTGGAAAAAACCGAACACCATGACGGCTTCCGCCCTCAAATCTGGCGCTACCACTGGAATATACAAAACCAACTTATTTACTGTGAGACCCCAGATGGCTCGCGCTGGCAGTATCGCTACGATGCTTTTGGACGACGACTCCAAAAATTAAAAATTCACGACGGAAAACTGGCTTCGATTAATTTACAGTTGTGGTTAGCAGGCAAACCAGATTTAGAGCCGAGAGCTGATGCCATCATGGGGCACAATTACCTATGGAGCGGTGACCAACTCATCGAAGAAACACCGATTTACGCCGATGCTACACCAGCAGAAGGTCAACGTATCCGTTGGTTATATGTCCCTGGTTCATTAACCCCATCAGCACGTTTTGAAAAAGACAAGCTACACTATGTTGTCAGTGACCATCAAGGTACGCCCCGCGAGATGCTCAACGAACAAGGGGTACCAGTCTGGGCACAGCGGCTGACCACATGGGGCAAAGCTGAACGCTCACAGGTGATTGCGTCCAATGATTCGGATTATCATGTTAACTGTAACCTACGGTTCGCAGGACAGTATGAAGATGAAGAAAGTGGGTTATATTACAACCGATTTAGGTACTATAATCCAGACACAGCACAATATATCTCACCCGACCCGATAGGGTTAGCTGGCGGATTTAATCCGTATTCGTATGTCCATAATCCCACTAACTTTATCGATCCATTAGGTTTAGAAGTTGTTTATAGAAACTTAAGGCCAGATGAAAAAATGGAAGATGGATTATCGGCCAAAAACCCGGGGAGAGACATGTCTCCTGCAGGGCATGTTAGAAATGGTAGCAACCCTAGTTTTAAAGGTTCACAATATATATCTACGACCACTGATCTGGACGTTATTATGAAATATCGTGCACCAGGTCAGATAACAGTGAAATTTGATACTAAGGATGTAGTACCCGATATAAAAGGTAATCATAGTATTGTCGATGTATCAACCCCAGAAAAAGCAGCAAGTGCAGGGTTAAAAGGTCCTGCCGCAAATTATGCCGTATCTTCTAAAGAAATTTTAGTAGAAGGCAGGATCTGTCCAGATAAAATAACCAAATGTGAGTGATAGTATGACATCAATGAATGAAGATATAGCTAGAAACATAGTATTTGATAAATTATTAGGTGAAAACTCTATACCTGTAAGACTAAGAACAAAGAGTGCTTTTTCTATGGATGAAATAAAGATACTTTATCTGGCTTTAGATTTTTTAATTGATTTCTATCACGAGAAAACTGAAGTACCTAAGAAATTAGCCCTTGCGTTCGTAGATGTGTATGGTGCATTTTCTTTTAGAGAGGGAATGTACGATGAAGAAATGCTGAATAAGCTTGAAGATATAGGAATTGAACTGCAGGATAAAGCTACCCAACTCCTATCTTAATTTGATTAAAACGTGATTATATTCACCTAAATTTTCGAAAAAAAGCATCAATTTTATTTAACCCGAATCCTGAATAGGTAATTGACGAGAAGCCTGTTTCAAGAACAATGTTTTGGTACACGCCGAAACATTGTTTCTGTGACAGGCCATGAACGACTTAGTTGAAATTTTCAGTGATATCGATGCTTTTTTCCGTTAATTTATTCTACAATGGATGCAATCTTGTCTCGATAACAAACACTGTCTGCACCGTAAGAGGGAAAACATATATCATTTTGTAAATAAATACTATTTTTATCCTTTTTCACATGCCATATTATCGTAATTTAACTCTGTGGACAGTGACGAATACACCTCATCAATAAATAAAATCGGCTCATGCTGACCACATTCACCTTCTATGGTTCATATGGCACAGTGAGTATCATAAATTTTTGTTGCTTATTGGCTATAAAATTTATAAGGACGCCCATGGGGTTCTTGTAACTAAGTCGCTAGTAGGGAGTCATTTCTACATCCCAATTACAAAGAGAAAAATCTACCATCGCTCCCGAACACAGGACATAATTCGCACGTCACACATATCAATTTTTAATAAAACAATCAATAGATTAACGTATTTTCTTGATGGATATATAGCTTTCAGGGCCACCATTTTAGGAACTAGCTTTTTCTTACTTAAATGATTTTGTAGGTGGCAATTAATGGAATTTGTATGTCATGAATACGCAAAGTCTAACCAATCATCCGCACAATCCAGCCTTCGGCAACCAAAAGAACGATTTTAATACGGTCACTACTTACTCACTCATTGCGAGTCGTATAAGCATCAAAAAGGTATGTCTTTGGTCTGACGTCACATGAATTGTCATATCGCTTAGCGATAGTTTAGTGTGAGCCAGAAATCAAGCAATTTCAATGACGATTGGTATATTTTCATTTTTTTCTAACGTTAAATGCTTTTCCAATAATTGCCGCGTAAGCTATACAAGACTCTAAGTTTTTTTCACTAGCGAATTCAATTAAAAAACGTCCGATTTCTTCATAATTAAATCCATTTTTTATTATTTTTGAGGTTATTTTATCTAAATCCAACTCTTCTTCATTATAATTTTCAACATTATTAAATGCAGAAATTTGTTTTTTTTCTATGTTAGAAGAAAATAAATCATCCTGCTTACTAAGAATAGTATCAGATAGGTTAATTTGATTTTTATTTATATTTAAATCTAGCTGACTGAATTTAGCATCAGGAATTTGGTCTAATGATATTAGCTCAAGTTTGGAGTTTTTACTTTTTATTAATATAGTTTGACCAAACTCTAATTTCACCCACCTCCAATTGTGAGTTTTATTCTCCCAAATTTGGTTATTAATAGGTTCGGCTTTCCCTAATCCTTTGACAACTAAATCAGCATCATTTATACCTAAAGCATCACTCTGTGTTTGCGGAGCATTCCATTTGTTTAAATCAGGGTATGAGAAATATTTTTCATTTTTTCTAAAAGAAATATTAGATAGACGAATAGCTTCTTGAATTATGTAAGATTTATCTTGAATATCCCATGTTGGTGCATCATTATAACATCCTATAATAGCCCCAGCCATACTGGCTATAGTATCTGTATCTGTACCTAATTGATTTACACAAATAAGCATAGTTTTATATGGGTCCGATTTATGACAAAGGTGACTCAATATACTACTAGCTAATGCTGTATTTGTAGATGCTCCTCTACGCTGTTCCTTGTCGCAATCTAACTTATTAATAATAAATGAAAAAACCTGATCTAGTTTTCCTGAGCTAGGTAATGTATTTATAACTAAATCTAAATAGTCTACAGTTTCTTCTTTTATGCGAATGATTTCTGAATATAATCTTTTTCCACTTGTTTGTTCCCATGTAGGCAACCAAAAATTTTTTAGTTCATAATTATTATTGATAGCATCATTAATTAGAGAGAAATCATCAATGAAATATTTCATTTCACTAAAATTAGCAGCCCTTCCATTAATTAATGAAAATTGCAATGCATTAGCATGAAATATAGCCCCACATATTGCTAATAAATGACCATGTGTGACTATGCTATCCATCACAACAGACATAATGTATTCTTTTTTTTCTAAATTTATACAACTCCATACATGGGGTTGTATACGCATTGCCGTTCCATTCCCTCCTGATTCTGTATATTTTATGCTTTTACTATCATAAAAGTTTGAAAACCAATTAGTGTCCTTTTTGACAAGATTTTTTGCAGCTACTTTACTCGCTCGCCCTGCTCCTAAAGCATAAGAAAGCCAGACAGGAAGTTCTATTTTTGCAAAAGATTCAATATCAAATTGTCCATTCGATCTAATGGATCTTGATACTGCAAGCCTCAGTTGTGTATCATCAGAGTAAGTTCCAGATGGCAGGTGTACATTGACACCAGAATACCCACCTATCTTACGTTCCCAACTTGTAGGCATTTGCAAAGAACTTCTTTTTATACGTCTTTTTAATCCATTACTATCAACTAACTCTGAAATCCAGCCAAGAGCGTCACCAACAGCAGCCCATAGAGCTGAATTTACTATTTTTTGTGTATGTGATGGTAAGTTCATTTATTCCTCTTGACTTTTATGTATTTGGTATTCCCAAAAATTTATTAGGCATTGTTTCAATTTCTACACTGCGAATACCTAAACTGCATAATGTTCCATAAACTGAAGCTTCTTGCTCTGGACACTGAGTATATATTTTTTTTAAAAAATTTAAGCTCAGCGGATTAGGGTATAGTACTTCGGCTTGTTCGCAAGTTGTTAAATGTTTAGCTCTACCTTCTCTATATACAACGTTACTATTCCATCTAACAATTTGTGCGTCATACATCGCCTGTAAACCCGATAATCCCTTGTTTCTTTTTACTGATGTATAAATATTGTTAGTAGTCGTAAAATAAACATTATCGTGTGTCAAAATGATAGGATCAAAAGACATAATGCACCACCATGCATCATGCTCATGGAACCATCGTTGTGCAGCGTTGAAATAGTGTGTATTTATTTCACTGATAGAAAGATTAATAAAATCAAGCCAATTCTCGTCTTTGTTAAAGGTTTTTTCAGCTTCTTTTCTTTCTTTTGATACAGGTGATGCGATATAGCTCAAATATTGCTCTTCACCAAGTGCTTTTCGGGATAAAACCCTTTGCTGGCTTGCACAACCAGTTAATCCTTTAACTGTAGTAAAATGTAATATTTCAGTAATATTTTTCTTAAGGATAAAATCATTTATATTCATTTACAAAATAACCTTATCAAAATAATCGTTCGAAAAATAATCAATTAAGTTCGATTTTTCTGATTCCTTGTAACCAATAATTACTGATTCTCTCGCTCGACTGATAGCCATGGCTAACAATCGCCTTAATTGTTGATTTTTATCATCATTACCATAGTGAGTATTTTCGTTATTAATCCCGAGTATAATTATATGATCAAATTCAAGCCCTTTCACAGAATTCATGGTAGACAATGCGATATTCACATTTCCGATAGGCCATTCCTTGTTCTTGGTCATAACACTATATTTAAGATTATGTATAGTTAACTGACGCTTGACTTCATCAAACCAACCTCCCCCCCTAGGCTTGAGAAAAGCGACAGATTCGTTATCTAAATTGACATGACTTTTTATATAATTTACAGCATATTCAAGTTGTTTCTTATATAATCCTTCACAGATAATAGGTTTTCTACCATGCTTCGTTGCTTGAGATAAATCACTAATACTCCCATCATCATCAATAGTTAATCCACTGATGAGAGAAGAGGCGAATTTTGCAATTTCAATCGTATTTCTGTGATTTTCTTTCAACTTATGATAAATAGCCTTACTCATGTCTAACCCTGTTTCTATCCATGTAAACCCCCGTGGGTACAAGCGTTGGATTGTGTCAATGACAAAAGTTAAGTAATAGTCTGGGGCTAAATGAGCTTGAATGACCCTAATTTGATTAGCTGAGAAATCTTGAGCTTCATCAACAATAACAATGTCATAACCTAGACAATTGACATTTAACATTTTTTCACACTGAGTGTACCAGTCATCGAGCATAATACTGCTTATCCAATGATTATAATCATGTATAATATCTATAAGCTTCTGTCTAGTATCCCTTGTTACCTGCGGATATATTCCTCGACCAGTTCGTTCAATTGTTAAGTAATCATTAATATTTTCCGATAAAAACCTTCCTCTTATATAATCTATTTCATCTAAAATAAAACTTATATCATAACCAAGAGAATTACATTTATTTCTAAAGTATCCCTCACGACATGAGTCTGAAATAAGGTTATTCCCTAAATATTGTACCACCCAATTCGAGAAAGTATCATTTTCGACTACTACATCAATAGGAATTGATCCATTTTTTATGCTTAACTCTATCAATTCGTCAATATATCCTGCTAGAGTCCTATTGAAAGATAAAACAAGAGCTTTAATCGGTGAGTTATCTCCATTCATATTTCTTCTGCGAACAAGCGTATTCACCATGGCAGTTAATCGTAGTATTGCACTCGTCGTTTTACCACTACCTGCCGCCCCTCTAATTACAACGATACCTGTTGTTGTACGACTAACAATCGGTAATTGCTCTCTTGTAGGTTGATGATTAGATAATAATTTCAATGAAAAATACCTTTACATGATTAGATTAATTTTCGTTAGCCTAGCAATTTTATACAAAAGTATTTGTGACTTATCTTACATAATATAATTTTATCATTTGGGTTTTTCATAAAATTCATCACATAATGTTTTTGATTGGTTCTTTCTATAAATTGAGTGTAAATATCTCCCAACAATATATCTTTCTTTAAAAAAACTTTTTATTATGGGAAACAATCCAATTTCACAGGTACTGTGCTTATAATCTATCTGAAGAATTAATCCAATACATAGACTTTATTATCATGGTTCAGTCAAAAAAAACCATACTGAAAAGATAGTAATTAAAATAATCGATAACCCTCTTCTTTTCTAACTTGAAAAGTTGGATAAACCACTCCCATTGTAAAATAGCAGAAGCATGTTTTTAATGGAGTTAAATCTAATTAATACAATAGTATTGTTTATGACCCCAAAAAAATCAGTTTCTGCTCAATTATGAGAAAGTTGATTGAAGAGGGAAACAACAACCACGCTTCGATGTTTATTTAATGTTTTGTAAAAATCAATAAATCACATCGTACTGATTTAATTCATCAATAGAGAATTTATTTACAGGGTATTAATAGAGACTAGTTAAGCCCCCGTGAAATTCAGTTTCAAACCCAGTGCTTTTGATATTTTATATACCGTATTAAATGATGGGTTGCCTTCACCGGACAATGCCTTATATATCCCTTCCCGGCTTATCCCTGATTCTTTAGAGAGTTGGCTGATATTTTTTCTTCTGGCAATATTACCTAACGCTTTAAATAAATATTTTGTATCGTTTTCTTCAATAGCGGCATTTAAGTAGGCCTGAATATCTTCTTCCGTTTCCAAAAACTCTACAACATCAAATTTTTTTGGTGCTGATTTCATTTTAAAATCCCCATTCTTTCGCGAGTTGTTTGGCTTTTTTTATATCTGCCTGCTGGCTGCTTTTATCCCCGCCACAGAGTAATAATATGATTTCATTATTTTTGTTAGCAAAGTAGACTCGATAGCCTTGCCCGTAGTGTATTCTGAGTTCCGATACCCCACCTCCCACCGGTTCAACATCGCCAAAATTACCCTCTTCCATTCTTTCAACCCGAATTAAGATTTTGGCTTTTGCTACTCGGTCTTTTAAGGATTTTAACCACTTTTCAAAATGTTGTGTCCTTTCAATGGTTATCATGCTCCCCTCCTGAAGCACTATCATTATTGTAGGTAAATAACACGGCGTGTCAACCGTAGTTAACACACCAGCGCCACCAGCAATAAAAACGTATTATACACTTCGTCTTTCAAGCCGCCTCTTTGTTGGCTGTGATGCAACTTGAAATCCATTACGTATTACCCGGATCAGACAGGTCTAAACTCCGCTTCGGTCAACAACATAATTTTGCCGTAGCCGAAGGCAATCTGAACGGGCTTCTCCAACAAACCGGTTTCCGTTAACCAGTCGCCCGCCAGATACAGCTCACCATTATCACGCACCCAATCAATGCCCTGATAGAGATCGCTTTCCGCCGTCTCGGGCAGAGGAACCTGATCAGGCTCTGCCACGGTGAGCATCAACCCGTTTTTATATTGCTGGATATGAAACAGGGTATTCGGCGTAAACCCCATCTGTTGCATATCTTCACCGCTTAAGACACATTCCGGCAGTTCAGCGTTTTCAGTCGAAAAATGAAGTTTCATCGGTTCCTTCTTGGTTTAATCAGTCAAATAAAATGCGAGTCGCTTCGCAAAAGAAAAATTTTGCCCGTGAAACGCAAAGTACCACTCACTCAGGGGGAGTTCAATATACGCTTTTGATTGATAATACAGGGTATTATGCGTTTATTTCGGCAGTTTTTTCGTTAATTTTCCGGGAAATTGCCGCAACCAGTGGGCCACGGCGATATCATCCCATTCCCCTTCATTCAGGCTTTTTAAACAGTGCCACAGTTCATGGAAATTTTGGCTGGTGATAATCAGGCAGCCCGGCATCACTCTGATTTTTAACGGATCGTTAATGGAAAACCCCGCTTCCAGTAACCATTTTCCGCTTAAGTTGATGGCCGGCGTCGTGCGGTTAAGTCCCTTGGGGCGGTAAACCACTTTCTGATAACGTTCGGGTTGGGAAATTTTGTAAATGCAGAGGCCTGCAGTAGAATGCGTGTCAGCCATAATAACTACCTTAATTAGTTGTTGTGGTTAGCGGTTTTATCGTGTCTCACCACGGTAAAGCCGCGTCGAAATGTCACCGCCCACTCTATCCCCCGCTCAAATAACATACCACTGGCAAAAATCACCTTTGCAAAGCGGCTCGCAAAATAGCGACCGGAATGAAAATGTGTACACTATTTGCACTATTATTTATATTGTAGTAATGTTCCTATATTGTGAGTTCAAACAGGAGATACCGCCATGACCATCACGACCCTCTCCAGCCGGGAACTGAATCAGGATGTGACCCGTGCAAAGAAAGCCACCAAGAACGGTCCCGTCTTTATCACCGATCGCGGCAAGCCAGCCCATGTGCTGTTGAGCATTGAGGAATACCGACTGCTGACCAAACAGCATCGCAACATCGCTGATTCACTGGCAATGCCGGGCGTTGCGGACATTGAGTTTGAGCCACTGCGCGTGACTATCGAAACCCGTCCAGCGGATTTTTCATAATGTACGTGCTCGATACCAACGTCGTGTCCGAACTGCGAAAAATTCGGGCCGGGAAGGCCGCGCCAAACGTAGCAAAATGGGCAGAAAGCGTCGATGCTGCCGATCTCTTTGTTTCCGCCATTACCATCATGGAATTAGAGCTTGGTGTGTTGTTGATCGAACGTAAGGATGCAACGCAAGGAAGCCTGCTGCGGGCGTGGCTGGAACAACATGTCCTGCCGGAATTCGCTGAACGCACGTTACCCGTGGATACCGCCGTGGCACAACGCTGCGCCCGGTTGCATGTGCCTGACCGCGCCAGCGAGCGGGATGCGCTGATTGCGGCCACCGCCCTGGTGCATGGAATGACAGTGGTCACACGTAATGTCGCCGATTTTCAGTCCACGGGCGTCACCATCCTCAATCCGTGGGAATTGGGCGAATAATGATGATTGGCCAGCTGGCGTTATCGGATTAGGGGGAACGCTATTTGAGATCCTTCAGCCTGTCATTCAGTCTTTCAATCGCCTGCGTGTTTTCTGCCAGGGTCTGCTGATAACGCGCATCGGCTTTGGCCCGCTCATTGAACTGTGCCTGTAAGCGCCGCCCGGTTTCCGCATCCAGAAAATGATCCCGACTGGCGTTCACTATCCAGCGGGTATCATTGGACACAGAGCCGCTGACCAGTGATGTCCATTCTGAAACCGTGCCCGATTTATCCACCAGCCGTGCCCGGAAGTAAAGCTTCTCCCCTGCCGCCAGCCCCTGTAACGTATGGGTGCGTTGCGGATAGGGAATATCAGCGAACTGCAGAGTGTCATCATGCTCTCCGCTGGAGTTATAGCAAATTTCCGTTTTCAGCAGGCTATTCTTTGGCTTAACAAAGTCCCAGTCCAGCCGAATACCAAACAGTAACGGCGTGGTTCGCAGGGACTGCGGCTCTGACAATTGGACTTTGGGGCTTTCCAGCCGGGTATCCTGCATAACCCAAAGACTGGAGATGGCGGCCACATTAATCGCCCTGACCCGCACCTGATAATGTCCGTCATCCGCATTCGGCACTTCAAGGCTTCGTGCCGCTATCCGGGGTGACGTTATCCAGTTACCATTGTCTTTGCGCCATTCGACTTCATAGGCCACGGCACTGGCGGCGGCCTCCCATGAGATCCGCAATGTGGTGGTGATAATATCCTGATTCAGCGAATAATGACGGTCGATAAGCACATTCCCCGGTGCCGGCTGAACGCGGGGTGGGATGACGGTGACGGGGCGTTCATCAACACGGGTATTGCTGTCAATCAGTACATATTTATCAGGATTGTGTTCAACCGCCGTGATATCAAATGACACACCGTCTTCGCCTGCTTTGATGCCTGTCACCCGAAAGGGTTGATCCACTCTATGGCTGGATTCAATGGCCCAGACTGCCCCCACTTCCGGTGGCTCTGAATAGCGCCAGCCACTGCTGCTTACGGACACTTCCTGTCCATTGATCGCCGCAATGCGATCTCGCCCGATCTTCCCGGCAGGCAGATTAATGACAAGCCAGTCATCCACTTTTGCCGACGGCACCCGATCCAAAATGATAAGATATCGCCCCGGCACAGCCTGAATCCGCCCACTCTTACCCACGCCTGACAACAGGTTATCCGACACACCAATCAGATAACCCGGTAGGGGAATATGCCCTTCCAGTCCCACAGTGAAATTCACAGTCCGGTCATGTTCATTGGTGTGCAGCACCCATTTACCACGCCGGATGGCTTCACTCTGACGGGTACAACCGATGGCAGTGATATCAGCCTGCCGGATACCATAGCGGCGTATCAGACGCGGTTCAAACACCGGTTCGATGGCATCCTGATAACCGTTCTGTGGATCAGACCAACTCACCATGGCCGTAGAGTAATGGGTTTTCTCACTGGCACTGGAATAGGTAAATTTGCCATCACGCACATTGGCGCAGGTAAAGAGATAATCCACATCCCTTGGCATATCCGCCAGCACATTCATCGTGTTATTAGCCCAGAACGTCATCCCCCGGAAGATCCCCGCAATATCACGCAACACGGCCCAGGCCTCTTCCTGTGACTGAATATACACATTGCAGGTGAAACGCGGCTCTTCGCCGCCTTCCCCATCCGGTACTGTCTGATCACAATATTGCGCGATGCTGTACAGATCCCATTTTGCCAGAGTCAGGTTTTCTGCTTTCACCCGGGTACCGATACTAAACCGATCATTCATCATCAGGTCATACAACACCCATGCCGGGTTGTCGCTCCATGCCCATTTGAACGTGCCATCCCAACTGCCCACATAACGGCGATGACGCTCCGGATAATAATTGGTGGGCACCCGGATAATACGCATTTTGGGTTCACAGGTGATTTGCGGGATATGGCGGAACTGTTTGGCATCAAACTGAATAAATAACAGGGCGGTTTCCGGGTAACTGAGTTTGGCATCGATGACATCAGTGATGGCTTCCACCATCATCGCATCCGCAATCCGGTTGCTGTTCTGTTTTGGCGTCAACCGACGCAGGCGCACCTGCCAGCCCGAATGGGCAGGGGGTAAATCCACCCGATGGGAACGTTCGTATTTTGTGGTGGTTTTGCCATCCACGGCGGTTTTCAGAATTTCCTGAAACGCACCGCCATCCGTGGCGAGGTCAATGGCATAGTCAATGCGATAGCCTACGGTATCCCCGTTCTCTTTTTGCCGCTGCAACTGAGGCCACGATAACCGCAGGCGAACCGCTGACAGTTGCGTATTGGTCACCGTTGTTACCCATGAATTGACCAGTTCGGCACTGACGGTGCGGGCATTTTCAACCGCAGGCATTCCGGGGATATACGCCTGATGGGGTGTGCCGGGGCGGAACTCCCATTTGACCCCGTCAAAATTGGGTCTGCCGTGGATATCACTCAATGGCGTGTTATCCAGAAAAATGCGACTGCCATCCAGATCACCCGCAAATTCGCCTTCGCCCAGAGCAAGGATAATCCGGGTATAGGCAGTGGATTGCAGGGAATCCGGGGCTTCCACCGGTGTACGGGGCTGCTGGCGACCGCCTTTATGCCCCTGAATGGGCGGCTTGTTCATCTGTCATCCTCAGAATATTATTGTTGATCTTCCGCGTAGATACCCGCTGAAATGATGGCGCCACCAATACGGCGTCTGCCGTAGCCGATGGGCACCGGATTCCCCTGTGCCACGGTATTCACTGGTCCCCCGAACGCATAGGACGGTTTATTGTCAGGATCTTCACGCCGGGCCAGCCCGCCGGGGGCGGGCGACAGCATCTGCACCACCCCGCCCAGCATCATGCCAACCCCGGACATGATCATCGGTGCACCAAACGGGGTTGCCCATAAAAATGCACCGGCCACCACCAGTACCGCCCCCAGAATGGTCTGAAACACACCGGCGTTTTTGCTGCCGATAATCAGCGGGGCAATGCGGATATCCGCTTCACCGGGAAAGCCCAGTTCGTCACGCAGGAGATTGCGCTGGCCGCTGAACACGGCAAAGGTGAGTCCCTGCGCTTTGGCCGTTAACAGAAAACGTTCAAAGCCGTCAAGCAGCACCGACAGTGCCCGGATCGCTTCCTGTGGCGTAGAGACCGCCAGTTGATGCACCCGCCCGAAACGGGTGCCGAGTACGCCGTATAACCGGATAGTGCGGCATGTATTCATGCTATAACCTCATAAAGTCGATGAAAGCGCATGGCGCAGCGTGATAATGGTGCGCTCCTGCCAGTAGCCGTGATAGGGTTCCCGCTTACTGAGCTGCCCGTACAGATGGTGCAGCATCAGACTGTTCCCCAGATAAATAGCTGCATGATTGGGTTCATTGGCCTGCACCTGCATAATGATCACATCCCCGGTCTGTAATTCACCGCGACACGCGACAAATCCGGCAGCGGCATACTGTTTCATATACAAATTTTCCCCCCGAACCCACCAGCTATCGGTGCGTTCAAAATCCGGGAGTGCTATCGCCCGTTCCAGCCGGTACCAGTCCCGTACAATGGCATAACAATCCCAGATACCGTGTACGAACGGGCGACCTATTAAGGGCTTAATGCCTGCCGTTGGCATCAGGGTACGGAGATCCCCCTCCGGCCACGACACAATCACCCAAGGCGTTTGTGACAGGTCACACTGGGCAATATCCAATTGGCTCGGCTGTGTGGTCGCATCAGGGTGGCTGTGAACAATGGCAATAATCGTGCCTTTATCTTCGGCAACCGCATAATCCTCAGCATGCATATGAAACTGTGCCGTGGGTGACGGCGCGGTGTTACGACAGGGAAAATAGCGTTGCCGACGGGGCTGTTGAATAATCAGCCCACAGCACTCATTCGGGTAAGTGGCCTGAGCATGCGCCATGATGGCGCGGGTCGTGTATTTTCGCAGGATTGTCATGATTATCGCCTCAGCAACGCCGAACCGGGAAATCCGCCAAACGGCAGTTGTTCCGTGTCACCAAACCGTTTTTTACAATCACTCATCAGTCCCCCACAGGCATCCGCCGCCGGATCATCGGTCGGCTTGCCTCTTTCAGTGAAATATCGGGTACCGGTGTAACCACACGGTGACTGGCGGTACTGTCCGCGTATGCACCACGTACACAGGCTGTGAATTTGCCGGGTCGGAATTTTAATCCCCTGTAAATCAGCCGGGGAAGAAAGGGAAAACTGGATACTTTGGTTATCTTCCTGCGTTTTGCTGTCGATGTAGAAAACATCGATTTTTTCCTGTGTCGGATCGGCTTGCGGGTTGCCGTCGGGGAAATTGCGGGCATCCAGATAATGGGCAAAGGTCATGCGGATCGTGACGCGCGCCTGCACCATATTTTGATACGCCAGACACAACGCACTGAGTGAACCGTCCAGATTGGCCACATTGAGAGTCGGTGTTACCGCCCGGCCATCGCCGGTGATTTCCAGTCCTTCAATGCTGACCGGCCACGGTTTGTATTCGACACCCTGCCACCAGAGGGATTTCACCGGCAAGCTATCTGCCCTTTCCAGTTCGGCCTCGGTGTAAGCGATCGGATGATTGTGAAAATACAGAACTGGCCCATCAAACAGGGAACCGTCAACGGCAAACAATAAAACTTTGCTCCCCGGCTCAAGTCGCTGGAGAGTGGCATGGATTGTCATGGTCAAACCTCTTAAGGGTGATAAACGCGAGTCAGGGTCACGGAAAGGGTGAAATAAGTACCATTGGCCTGAACAGTGAATTTTCCGGCCTGATACAAACCTAATTCAGATAACGGATTACGCCATTTAAAGGCACGCCAGCCCTGATGCTCCTGCAAAAAAGCCATCACAGGTTTGACTTCTGACAATGTACCGATAAAAGATAATGGCCAGCTTTCACGCTGGGTATTGATCCCATCGCCTGACGTTTGTTGATAGCCATCACCGAACTGGACGGTGCGCACCACCGGTTCAAATTCTCCGGTAGCCCCCACTCTGGCAGGAAAATCAAAGGTTTTTATCATCATCGACCGCCTTTAATCGCCACACTGAGTTCCCCGCCCTGACGTAAACTTTTATGCAGCAAAAACCGGAATCGCTGATCAACAAATTTCGCAATATCCTGTCCCGCTGATTCAAAGCCACTCGTGGTTTTGGCTTCGTGATTTCCATCAGAATGGATCACAATACTGACATGGTTGGTGGTCTGATGACCCGTACCGCCCAATGCCTGTACACCCAGCTTACCGTCTGAACCCCGCTTTAAGGGCAGAATGGCCTCCGGACCGGCTTCGCCCATCACGCCGCCCCCGTTGGCAAACTTAAACAAGGTTGGGCTGCTGACAATCTGCCCGCTGTACTGACTTAAATCAGCAGATCGGTAAATCCCGCCTTTGGCATTCATGATGGGACTTTTCCACACATCCGGGGTCAGGGTTGTGCCAGAACCGACCGAGGACAGTCCGCCGCCCGTTGAAGACAACGCACTGGCTCCCGTGCTGCCCATTGCGCCACCAAAGAAACCAGAGATCGCTTTGGTTATCAGTGCCTGTACCGCAATCCGGATCAAATCCTGAATGATGGATTGTGCCAGTGAAGCTGATAACTCACGCATGGATTCTGAAAAGGACTGAGTCCCTGTCAACATACCGGTTAAGGCGTTACCGGTGCGTTGCTCGACCACATCCAGCAGATCCATCTGCATTTTCTGGAAATCTCCCTGCGAGGCGTATAATTCCTTGGCAGCAGCAAACTGGGCATCTTTCGCCCGATAGGTCGCTGCTGTCATTAACTGCTCATGACGTTCTTTACTGATAAGACCATGACGATAATAGCTATCATAGAGGGCGGCCTGCTCTGCAAGCTGGTTTTGCAGTTGCACAACCGGATCGACCTCACCCGCCATATCCAGACGCGGGGCGGCAATCTGTTTCGCCTGCTCGGACAGTTTGTCTTTCACTGAAGTCTGATACAGGGTTTTGCTTGCTGACAGATACTCCTGCTCAGTCAGTAACCGGGCATCATAAAGAGCCTTGAGAGCCTGATTTGCTTCTTTTTCCTGACGAACAAGGGCTTTCGCCGGCGCATATTTTTCGGCCAGCTCTTGCCGCTGTTTTTGGTGATTTTCGGTGTTAAGGGTTCTCAGACGCTGAATGTCCTGCTGGGAAACCAGACCGGATTGACCGATTTTATCCAGTTTTCGCTGGACGTCCTGTTCACTCAGGCTAATGCGCCCCAAACTGGTCGTGTGCGCCGTTTCAATATCGAAACGCAACTGACGATACTGATTCAGAATTGGGGTGTTTTTTGCTTTCTTATCATCATCTGCACCGCGGCCTGTCCACGGATTTCCCGTGCCACTGCCACCGGTGTTATCAGGCAGGGGCTTAGGCTTTTCACCGGCTTCCAGCGCGTTCAAGGCCGCCTGAGCTTCTTCCAGCTGTTTCTGATGAACTGCCCGTTTTTTAAGGGCTTTTTCGTATTCCGCCTCGGCGTGTATCACGTCTTCCCGTGCTTTCGTTTTGTTGGCCCACAGGCCACCGAATCCCACACCGGAAACAATATTTTTCTTCCCCTGCAAATCCAGCCATATCTTGTCTGTTTCTGCTTTTTGTTTATCTAATGCATCTCGGTAATTCAGAATTTTAGAGGACAATTCAACCTTTGAGAGCTGCATTAGGGCATCTTTTGTTTCGAGTACGGCATCCTTTAAATTGGTTGCACTGGCGCGCGCCTCTTGCGCCCGTTGATGGAAATAATAGAGCGCAGAGCCTGCCAGCATCGCGGCACCAAAGGGCCCACCAATCATGGCAAGCGCACCACGGGCAAATCCCCCGGCGGCAGATAATGCCCGATAGGAATAAGAAAGCCGACGATTAGCCGCTTCAAGTTGACCTGCTGCCTGTGTTTGCAATTTGAGGGCGTCGGTTTCCTGCCGGATCAGCGTGCTTTTTTCTTTCGAGTAATTGACGGAAAGGCTATGCAAACGATTTGTTCTTTCCAGATAGTGAATATGCTTGCCCTGTGCTTCCGTTGAACGCAGCGTGGCATGGGCTTGTTCCATCGTCCGCTTTGCCGTTTCGGCCTGCTGTCGGGCAACATCACGCGCTGCTTTTTCGGTGGCTCGCCATGCCGTTATATTTTCACGCAGTCCCGCAGTCAGCTTCGTTGCCATCACAGGAATTAACGTATGCAATGCCACACTGGCGACCAGATTAAAGTTTTCGGACAATGTATTAATCGCGCTGGTGGCATTTTGCACCCCGGTACGCAACGGACCATCGGCACTCTGCCCGATTTTAATTGCCATTCCCTCAAAGGTACTGGCTAACACCTCCAAATCCGCACCAAGGTTATTAGCACGAGCACCTGCCTGCTCATAAGCAACCTGCGTTCCAGTCAGGGCTTGAGTCAGCTCTTCCAATTTCTCCCGTCCAGTGACTAAGTTAGACGCTGCACTGACATTTGCCCGCCCGAATAATTTCACTGCCTGGGCGGTCGAGAGGTTTTTGCCTGCCAGAGTTTCCAGTGCTGACGACAAACCAACAATCGAAGGTTTCAGATTTTTATCAGTGGAACGCTCCAGCGCCAGTATCATGTTACGCATGGCTGTGCCCGCTTCGCCGCCTTTAATACCGCGCTCCGCCAGTATCTGAATAGCTGCGCCTAACTCTTCAAAGCTGATCCCTGATTGTGCTGCTGCGGTACCCCCATTTTTAATGGCCTGCGCTGTTTCGTTGATTTCGGAAGCACCGTATTTTGCCCCAGCCGCCAGTACGTTAATAAAGCGGTCAGCCTGCTCTGCACTGGCACCGAATTGATTAAGTGATAACGCCAGTGCACGGGTCGCATCCGGTAAATCAATACCGGATGCCTGCGCTAGTATTACCGCTTTTTCGGTTGCCAACGTCAGTACCTCGGTACTTTTCAGCAGTTCTGGCTTGGCTGAAGCCATCAGTTTAAATGCCTCGGCAAGGCGGGTTGCGCCGAATTCAGTCGTCCGTCCGATCCGTTGGGCATTTTCATCCAGCTTCTTTAACTGCTCGCCCGTGGCTCCGGTAATGGCTGATAAATCAGACAATGCCTGCCCATATTGTCGGGTATGGGAAATCAGAGTGCTCAGTGAAAAGCCCATACCTGCCAGCATCATTAACTGACCGGAGACAGACTTGATTTGCGAAGCCAGCGAACTGTAACTCTTTTTCACCTTGTTCGTATCTGCCACCGATTTATCGCTAAAGCGTTCAGACGCCCGTCCGGCATAACGGTAGGCATCCATTATCTGGGACTTAAACGCGGTGGCATTGACCAGCAAGCCGACCGTTAATGTCGATAAATTAGCCATAAATTAACCTAATAATTTCATCACCGCCTCACACTGGGCCTGCACCGAATCACGGGACGGCGAAACAGGCCGATTATCGGGCTGTTTGCGGTTTTTCAGTCGGTAATAGGCCTGCCATTCGTTCAGCGTGGCGGCGGGCAGAGACAGGATGCGATAGGGATCAATTTCGCCGAGCTGTTCAGCTAACGTGAAAGCAAAATGCAGCCACGGCGAGTGGGTCAGTTTTTTTCGGCCTCCTCCAGTGTGCCGATAGCGTGACGCTTCACCGTCTGAATGGCTTCAATCAGGGTGGCGTTATCGTGGATCGCCATTAACTCATCAGCGGTAGGCAAATCAGCCTTATCAATGGGTTTCCCCTTATCATCCACCAGACAATCCAGCACCATCTGGATATTCAGGCGGGAGGCCTCACGCCCGTTCCCGGCCTCACTGAACGTTTCCGCTTTTTCTTCCAGTTCCAGTAATTCCAGTGCCGTCATCCGGCGCAGGTTGATGTGGGTGCCAAACAGTGTCACTGACTTAATCTGCGGGCGTGGGGTGAGTAAGGCGGCTTTCAGTGCTTTCATTGGGTGACTCCTGTTTTGGTGTCGGCGATACCCCAGACGAGGTTATTTTGTTTGCCCTTGACGGTGATTTGGATCACTTCACTCGCCGGCGCGTTAATGTCGTTCATTTCCCAGCCGGACAGCGCCAGTACCATCGTCGCCGTGCGCTTATTCGGCAGGGCAATGTAAAACTGCACGGTGTCGCGCTTTTCCGCTGCATTCAGAAAAGACACAAAATCGGGATTCGCCGGATCATCGATAAAGCCGAGGGATTTTTCCGGCCCTTCCGGCATATCAGAAATAAACTGTTTGTTGGTATCCATCAGGGTGGTGCAATCGACAAAACTGCCGGTCAACCCTGTGGCACCGAGTGCCTTGCAGTTAATCAGTGGTTTCATCTGCGCCACACTGTCACCGGGTTTGCCAAATTTCACAAGTGTGCCCGCTGGCAATACAGCGTATTCTGGCGATGTTGCCATGATGTGTTCTCCTATTGACTGTACCCTGATAAGGCATCACGGATTTCCTGTGCAAGCACTTTAAGCACAGCGGTTTTGTTGTAGTCCAATGCCGGACGGATAAAGGGGTTTGGTACCTGCTTAATCGTGCCCATCTCCTGCGCCAGTGCTTTCATACGGTGGGGTTTTGTCGGCCCCACGGTGATCATCACCCCGCCTGGGTATTTTTTCGATTTGGTTGAACGGATCTGAATGGCCTCCCGCAGATGGGAACCCTCATTTTTTCGGTTATAACCGGCGTGGGCAGCCATATCTTCTTTAACGATTGCCATGGCAACTTTTCCGGCTTTGCGCAGGATGTGGGTCTGGAGATCACGGTCCAGTCCCTGCAATTTATGCCCCAACTCTGTCCATCCCGTTGTTTTTGCGGTGATCATGTCAGATGCTCCGTGTAAGTGATGATAAAGTCCCGTGTAATACGGTAACGCTTGCGGTTTTCCGTCAGTTCTTCTGCATTTTGGTACAGTGCGCCGCGCGTCACGGCCTGTACCGGATAGTGTCCGATAAAACCGTGTTGCACCAACTCCCATGCTGAGCAAATTTTACCTTCCAGATTAAGGGCTTTTTTATAGTCATGCAGGATGAGACTGACTTGAAAGCGAGCCTCGATGAGTTGTGTGGCCGCCAATCCAGAATTGAATTTCGCGTCACTGATACGCTGGTAGGTCACGCCCTCTAACACGCTGGACGGCAGTATCAGCGGATAGACAGGCAGCCCGGTTAATCGCGTTAAATCGGCTTGAAGTTCAGGTTCTATCATGACGAATATCCGCCTCCGTGGTGATAACGGCACGGTCAGTGCGATTGCGGTCGACGGCGCGAACGGTAAACAGCCGTCCCTGATGTTCAACCAACCAATCAGGTTCAATGTCTTTTCTTGGCCTGACGATAAATTGTTGCACCTCGATCACCTGTGGCTGATCAGCCGTGCGGATTTTCCGGTGGGACAGAGCTTCCGCCCGTGCCCAAGTTTCAGTGACATAGGCTCGCCCAATGATTTCCGCACCCAGATCATCACGGTTTTTGACAGGGCGGAACAGTTTAATGCGATAGCGAAGTGAGCCGGCTTTCATCAGCATTCTCCTATAGAGGAATAAAACGGTAAGGTTCCAGCAACGCTTTAAATCCGGTGGGTAAGGCTTGTGCCTCCCGGTTTTCATACCAGTAACCGACCACCAGCATAATGGCCAGTGTCACATCGTCAGTCGCTAACAGACCGTCCGGATCATCCTCCGGCACAGCGTTCTCATACAGGCGGCGATTGAGGTAGCTTTCGGCCCGTTTAATGGCGGCGAGGGAATAAGTGTTTAATAAATCATCTTCGGTGTGATTATCACTGTCGATACGGCACTGCTGCCGAAGTAAGTCAAGGGTGGGAAAAGGCATGCCATCTCCTGATAAAGCCGATCACGCCTTGCTTTCTGGTGCTTTCAGCAGTTTCATCGCGTTGCTGTCCACCAGCAGGGAACCCACCCGCTTGGTGGTGTAGAAGTGGATAAACGGCTTGTGGGTGTACGGATCACGCAGCATACGTACACCCAGCCTGTCCAAAATGGTGTAGCAACGTTTAAAGTTACCGAACACCACCGGCACGGCACCGACGCCCAAATCCGCAAACTGTTCGTTTTCCGCGATACCGTAGCCCAGCAGCGCAGAGGGCTGTCCCAGTTGCAAACCCGGCTGCCACAGGTAATTGCCCTGACTGTCTTTCAGCGTGCGTACCTGAAATAACAGGTTGTTGTTCATCATGAATTTCGCCCCGTTGCGGTATGGCTTGCGCAGGGTGTAGATCAGTTTCAGGATGTCGTCTGCCGTGACCTCGGTGGGCTTTTTCAGCAACAGGTGCTGCAACGTACCCCATTGACGATCCTTGTCGTCCAGCGCTTCACTACCGTACGCCAGCAGGCCTTTTGGCTTGTTCTTGCCGTCGCCGTGGGTAAAAGCGCTTTCCTCCTGCTCAGCAAACTCCTGTGTCAGTTCAGTCAAACTTAACTACCACCTACTGAAGTAGGTGGGTTAGCGCACTTCGGTGCCGACGACTGAAAGTCGTCGAACCACGCACCTCGTAAACGCGCGTAGGTCAAAGAATTAAAGTCAAAGTCACCGTCTAAAGACGGTGGTTTTAAACCTTTCATATGGAAAAATAAAGGCTTCCACATCGAAAAAGGCATCATCCAGCATGGTCTGGGTGGCAGCCGGGTTACCGTAAATTTCCCCCCAGATGGGTTCGATCGGTGCCAGCTTTGGCGTTTTCGTTTCCGGGCGTTCGTCGGTTTCACCGACCCAGCCACTGTTGGTGCCACCCTGATTGATCAGGCGCTTAAAGTTGGGGTTACCGACGGAGACCACGTTACACTCCGCGCGCATCACCACTTCGTCTTTCAGGGCACTGATGATATTGCGATCCAGCTCTTCCGGTACGGCATAGCCCCCTTCAGGATCGGTCGTGGTCTGCATCGCTTTTTGTTCCAGTTCTGCCAGCCCGTCTTCGCGCCCCTTACGGATAAATTGAGCAAATGCAGTTTTGTGCTCACTCACTGCCTTGTTGTTGCTGCCACCAGCCGGACGTTTCAACCCCGCCAGCTCTTCTTCCAACGCGGTTTTCAGGGTATCCAGCTCGCTGAGTTTGCCGTTCAAGTTTTCCACCTGTCCGGCCAGTTTGCCTTTTTCCGCCTCAATCGCGTCAATGCGCTGATCGTTTTTCTGCCGGAACTCGTCGAAACGCTGCTGAATTTCCTGCGCGACCTGTTGTACATCTTTGACTTCAATAGCCATAAAAAACTCCGGTTAGTTAAAATGTAATGATTTCAGTGCAGTTAATGCGTTGTCGGCTTCAGCATCCTTCAAAGAGAGTGCGCTGTAACCCGCTGACATAAAAGCCTTGGCCTGCATACGAGAAAGGCCGATATCGCGCAGCACCCGCTCAATGCCATCAGAAGTGGGAATATCGCCCCGCGCCAAGGCCGATTTGACGTTGCTGACCCGGGCATCATCATTGGCGGGGAAAGTCACTAAGCTCACTTCCCATAAATCGAGATCTTTCAGTAAAAAAGCCGCTTTGGTTCGGTCATATTCGCCCTCTTTCAGCACATAACCGATAGACAGGCCGGAGAGCGAACCGGCTTTCATATGCGCGTGTGCCCGTCTTGCCAGCGGATCATCTTCAATCAGCAGTCGTCCTTTGAGATACAGCCCGGTCTCGTCTTCTCTCATTTCGGTGTAGATACCGATGGGTTCATCCATCCGGTGCTGCCAGAGCAAAGCGGGTAAGCTGCCTTTTTCACGCCAAAGCTTGAGGGTATTGGTAAAGGCACCGGGTAACACGATATCGTCGGTACTGTCTTTCAGGCCGAATACCGAGCCATACCCTTCAAACTCACCGGTATCACTGACAGATTTCACGTTCAAAGGCATATCAAGCCGTTGTTTGATTATCATCGACATGGCGTTCTTCCTCTCTATTTCGGCGTTTGTTCCGGTTTCGTGGTCATATTCATCGGCGTAAGATAAATATCACCGCCCTCGCGGGGGTTGAGTTCTTCCAGTTCCCGGCATTCGTTCGGCGCGTAAATGCCCCAGTTAATGCCGGTGGCGTAGGCTTCAAAGCGGGATTTCATATCCCCGCGCAGCAAAGCCCCCGTGTTGAATTTGGCGTAGAACTGCCCCTGTTTATTAGCATTGATCAGACCGGCATTAATACGCTGCTCAATCCGCGTGAGATAAGGCACCAGCGAATAATTGATAAAGCCGATCCCCAGATTTTCGATATTGTTAAAAGTGGCACGGTCAGTGTTCTGCACCATATGCAGTGGCACCCGGAAGATGCGGCAGATTTCTTCCAGCTGAAACTTACGGGTTTCCAGAAACTGCGCATCTTCAGCGGACAGGCTGATTTGATGCCATTTCAGCCCCATCTCCAGGATCATCGGCTTATGGGCATTGACCAGCCCCTGATGGCGGGCCTCAAAATCCGTTTTCAGCCGCTGATACGCCTCGTCTTTCAGTGCCTGATCGGTTTGCAGTACGCCACTGGTGACAGCCCCGTTGCCAAACAACCGTGAACCGTGCTCTTCGGTGGCCAGCCCCAGCCCTATCGCTTGTCGGGCATAGGTAATGGGGCTTAATCCACTCAGTCCATCTAGCGTGAAAATACGCACATGCCAGAGTTCATCCTGTGTCAGCGTCCGGCTTTCTCCGTTCGGGAAGGTGATTTGATATTCAGGTTGCCAATCGTGATTCAGCTTGGAAACTACGACACCGGGATCGAGTGGCAGCAGCTCTACCACTTCCCCCAACACTTTCACTTTGTAAGCGTAGAAATTGCCCCGCAGGCACAGGCAGGCAATCAGCAACTCCCAGAATTCCTGTGGGGTCATGTAATGATTGGGTTTGACCGACAGCAGTTTATGCAACCGCTCGTCAATGGCTCGCCGGTTGCCGCGTGCTAATTGTTCATACAGCGAACAGGGCAACATGCCGACGGATTCCGCCAGTACCCGAACGCAACTGAACACAGCGGTGAGCTGCATGGCTAACTGGGGGCTAACCCGCCGTCCGCTGTAGGTGCTATAGGAAAGACCAATCAGTTCACTTAACTCACGGGAAGTTAGGGATTCGGTAGATTTGCGAAACAGGCCGGGGAAAAACATCACGCCTCCTTATCGGGGTTTTGGCTCAACATACGTGAAACCAGATACGACCAGCCGAGGCACAACACACCGGACACCATAAATCCGGCCGCCGGTAACAGCAGCCATGCCCCGTAAGACAGCAAAGCGCCGCCCGCCAGCCCGATGAACAGGGCAGCCACAATGAATATTTTCATGAAAAGACCTTAAAGTGAGCGAACACCGTAGGAGATCAAATGATCTGAAAGAGTGGGGGCTTCGTGCAATATAGCTCGCCCCATTGCCATTATCAGTGCTACCGCCCCATCAATTTTGCTGTCTTTATGCTCTTTGATAGGGCGCACAATGTCGTCATTGCCCCCCAGCGTTTTCCCGACAACATTGCTGATACACCAGGACATTATCGGATGACCGTCATGATGGAAACGCCCGGACTGGATGGCGGCCTCCAGCTCTTTCATTGGATCGCTCATATGGGGGAAATTCTGGGTAATGATAATGGGATTAATGCCCTCATCCGCCAGCGCATGCGATAAGCCGGTTGCCCCAAAGGGGTCAATCGGGGCTTCATTGACCGGATTCAGGTGGCAAGCCAGTTTGGCTTCTTCAAGGATATAGCGGTAATCCACTTCAGCCCCTTCCGTGACGGTCAGCAACCTCATTTCTACCCATTTTTGAAAACGCTCGGCACTGCGCCGGTTCTCATTCTGCTCCACGCTGTAAACGGTGTCATAGGGCACCCAGAAACGCGGGGCAATACTGTAAAAATGACGTTTGCCGTCGATTTCACGCGAAAAAAGCCGCGCCATGCTGTTCATGTCCAGCTTGCGGGCGAGGTCAAAAGCCAAAAAACAAGGCTGGCCCGCGAATTGCTCCAGCGTCAGTGAAGTGTCTTCGCACTGTTTCCAGTTCACCATATTGAAGTACGCCTCCCGAGCAGACACCCAGATATTCAGGTGCTTGGTTTTAAAGACGCTGGCTAAACGCGGGTTATTCAGGGCCCGCTGCTGCTGACTCAGCAAAAAGTCCGCATAGACCGAGACCCCCATATTGGGATTGGCTTTGCGTAACACTGCCGGTGAAGTCCAGTCATCCCCTTCATCCACGGTATAGATCACCCCGAACAGCTCCTCATTGGGCACATTGCCAGACAGCATCTCAATCACTTCACGCCGCTTGTCATAGCAAGAGCCTTCAATGTTGTAACCTGCGGTCGTGATCGCCCACATCAATGGCTGACGCCGCGCGCCCATCCCCGTCAGCATGGTGGTATACAGGTCATCGGTATCATGTTCATGATATTCATCCACAATGGCACAACTGGGAGACTGCCCGTCACCGGGATTGCCAATCAGCGGCTCAAACCGCGCCCCGTCTGCCGGGCGGTTCATATTGGCAGCATTCACTTCAATGCCGAACGCTTCCACCAACATCGGCGTGCGCCTGCACATCAATCGCGCAGGCCGGAATACCTCCCACGCCTGTTTCTCTGAGGTCGCGCCGGCATACACCTCCGCGCCGAATTCGTCATCACAGGTAAAGCAATACAGTGCCACCCCCGCCGAAATCGCCGACTTACCATTTTTACGGGGAATTTCGGTATACACCTCCCGAAAACGACGTAACCGGCTGCCTTTATGCACCCAGCCAAAGACCGAGCAGACAATAAACAGTTGCCATGACTCCAGCGTGATCGGCATCCGCTTAAACGCCCATTCGCCTTTGGTGTGCGGCAATAGCTGGATAAATTTCGCGGCACGTTCGGCCAAATCTTTATCGAAGCGGTATTTGAACGGGCGGCTCTTCTCCTGCTGCAGATTATCCAAATGCCGCTGACAGGCTTCCCTGACATAGCGACCGACGCTCAGTTTGCCGCGCACCACATCACGGGCATACTGGTTCGCCGCATTGACATTCGGATAGGCTTTACGGCTCATGATGAAATCATCCGGATAAACGGATTGTCTGTTTTAGCCTGACCCGCCGCGCCCATCAGACGCTGACGACTGCTCGGATCTAATCCCAGCAGGGCACCGGTGGTATCCATTTCAGACTGCTGCTCTTTTTTGGCGGTCAGCTCCGGGTTTTTAATCGGCCCACCGGTTGCGCCGGTGACCGTATTGCCCTGTCGGGCGATATTGATCACCGCATTGCGCCAGAACTGGTAAGCCACACACCAGCGTTCAAGTACCGCGAGATCGGTCACACAAAGTAACCCCTGTGCGCACAGTTCTTGGCTGGTCAGTTCCCACATCACTACGGCCAGCGACATGTTACTGTCGACAAACCAGTCTGGCGGTGAAACGTTCAATAATGGGGTAAAAGTCGGTTCATCGCGGTTCAGTTTGCGCTTACCCGGATTGCCTGCCAGTGCCTTGCGCGCCGTCGGTTTAGGGCGACGACCTGATTTCCCCGCCGTTCCCGCCATACGCAGCCCCTCCCGTGTTCAAAAACAGTGAAAGATCCGTAAAAAGCACCCGATTTAAATTTCATTTTTCGCGGGCATAAAAAAAGCCCCAAGGGGGCGGTCCCCTGAGGCGAGAGAGGCAGGGATTTGACCCGCCCCTCCCTTCTTCAGCGTAATCGCTCTGTCGCAGTCTTCTGTCGATGACAGGCTTCGCACAACAATTGCAGGTTGCTTAACGCATCCGTGCCGCCATGGGCTTTGGGTTGGATATGATCAACCGTCGTCCCTGTGACCGCTCGTCCCTGCCGTAAGCAGGGCCGGCACAAATGATTATCCCGTTGTTTGACTGAAATTTTTAATTTATCCCACTGGCTGCCATAACCGCGAGCATGCCGGCTTTTGCCTTGCTGATAGCGTTGCCAGCCGGTGTGCTGGTGGTCAGTACAGTAGCCGCTGCGTTCGATGGTAGTTTTGGGGCAGCCTTGCTTGCGACAGGCTCGGGGAATACGGGGTGGCATGTTCCGCCCTCCAGATAGCAAAAAACCACCAACAGGTGGTTAAATAATGTACTCAATAAAAATACCACTAGCGTCAACGGGTAGCAGGGGATATGCTGTATTTATTGAAAATGTTAACGGTTTTTTCTACTAAATACTGCCTTCTTTCTCTATTACCAATATTCTTGCTTCACCTATTGGATAAGCTACATGCTCAGTTCCAATAGAAGCGTAAAATATATCTCCTGTTTTTAATTTGGCGATTTTTTCCTGTCCTTTTTCTTTATAGTGCATATCAACATTTCCATCCATGACCGCAAACACTTCTTCACCCTCGTTGATATGCCATATATAAGGTTGATTAGTCCAATGAAGTTTTACGGTAACGCCATCAAGATTCGAGATCAACCGAGAATCCCATGCTCGCTCAGATTTAAAATCTTTACTTTTTATATGCTCCATAAACCAAGATTCGCCTCTATTAATTACATATTATTAACATACTATATAATCTATATTATCGACACTGCATCCTGACATATTCCCGCAATCTCAGAATTCATTTTCTCTGATTATGGTGTTGGTTTTCCGTGATTTCCTCTGCATCCAGTACTCACATATTCCTGCAAATATTTTAATTTTGCCCGGTCGTTGATGATGCCTTCTCGAATATCGAGAACAGTTGATCCAATTTCTCCAGTGAGTTCGACGGTGGTTGCATCGACCACGCTGCCGGAGGCAGTGCTTTCAAACACGGGACAACTGGCTTGGATGCGCAGCTTGCGACGACCAGCGGCAACATCAGCCCGAAGAGTGTCAATTTCAGTCTTGGCATTGGCGAGATCCTGAGTGTGTTTGCTATCCAGTTCATGCAGCATCTCAATATGTGTGTTCTGGTAGTTAATGGTATCGGTCAGTTGCTGGATCTCAGTTATCTGGTCGTTATTGATGCCGAGCTGTTTCTTATACCCAGAACGGTATAAGAAGGCTGATGCTGAGGCAATAACCAAGGCAATAACCGTACCCTTGGTGACATTGAGCTTCATGATAAAAACATCTGGCGTTCAGATGCCCTGCGATTATCCAACCCACGCATCACCTTGCCTGCTGCTTTATTCCAGTGGGAAAACTCTGCCGCTGTACCAGTGTAATCACCTTGATTGAGCTTCTTCAATAACGTCGAGCCGGAAAAGTTACCGCTACCACAATTGAAGATAAACGAGCACAAAGCATCGAACTGGCCTTGATTCAAAGGAACTTTGACCCATTGCCTTAATGTGGTGTAAATAGGTTGGAGATCATCATGCAAGAATGCTTCAGCCTGCTGCTCTGTAATCACATCACCTTTTTTAACCCCTTTGGTATGACCGTAACCAATTGTCCACGGAATACCGCCAGTTGCGGGATCGGGGTAGGCTTTCAGTTTCAGACCTTCATACTGTTTAATACACTCAAGGCCTTTATCGCTGATTTCCATCAGAAGATGCTCCCGCTTTTTTCTCTGCGGCCTTACGCAGCCATTGACCGATAAAGTCCGTACCCAAGTAACCCATCATCACACTGCTGATATAGGCTAAATCAGGACTCAAACCAGACAGATTTAAGACATCACGAATAAACCACGCGAACATGGCGCACATAAAGGCATCAATTGATACCTTTATCCAACCACCACCGTTATAGCGACCTCGAAGGAAGGCCATTGTCCCGGCGAGTACGGCTCCGATGCCTTGTTCTTTTATTGAAATAAGCCAGTTACTGAGCTGTGCCCAAATATCAGGATTTTCTTTCATGTTTATATTCCCTTTATTAAAGCAATAAGTATCCGTGGGGGAAATTATGATCGCCCCAATAAGTTACGTAATAGGATGTCAGCTGCAATGTGTGAATACAGATATGATTAAAGTGGTGAGATGGTAAATATGAAAAAGGCTACGTTAAGCAGCCTTGATATTTTTATTTTGAGGAATTATTGGATCATTACTCTCTCTTACAACAAGCAGTAGGAAATCCTTAACCAAACCAATCTACTACTTCTTTCGTCATCCCTGTGAGGTTTTCGAAATGCTTAGCATTGGTAGAAGTAACGTGATAATACTTGAAACATTTGAACATTTCCTCTTCCCAATTTACTTCTACCTCAGCTTCCAACATCCATTCATCATAACCATAGGATGGCTTTGGATTATCAGCATTGACAATTAAGGAGTTTAATAATGGATAATTATTATCATAGCAAAAATGCCCTAAACAACCGGCATATTTCCCCACTGTTCCACGATCAAGACCAAAAATCCCCTGTAACTCATAATAAGGGATTAGCCTCTTATGACGCGCAGCGTTAATCATATAGCGTAAAAAGATATTCAATATTTTCGGATCAACAATATCACTGTACACGTGTTATTTCCCTATATTCCAATGAAAGTAACATTAAAATATAATCAATTACTCTTATCAATCGTAATTTATCATTTTAAACACATTATCTTATTCATCTCTCGTTCAGTTTGACAAAAACGCTCCTCTTCCAGCTCAACCCCTAATACACGGCGATTGAGTTTTAACGCGGCTTTTAATGTCGCCCCGGAACCCATAAAGAAATCGGCCACCAGATCCCCTTCCCGGCTGCTGGACTGGATAATATGTGCCATCAGGTCAGCCGGTTTTTCACACGGATGTTTGCCCGGATAATACTGCACGGGCGCAAACTGCCAGACATCGGTATACGGCACGGCGGCTGTCACCGAGAACGGGCGGCGCATTAAACCATATTCCTGCCGCAATTCATCATACTGACGCGATAGAGTGAGGTGGGAATCCACCAGCTCCGTATACGGAATATTTAGTTCACCACGCTGGTGCTTTTCTTTGGCAATACGGTTAAACAGTACCTGCAACTTTTGATAGTCGATTTCACTGGGTAACTGCCACTGGCTATCGCTGAACCAGTGACTGGCCATCTGCTTCCCTGTGGCGGCATGAATGGCTTTTGCCGTGACACCTAACGCTTTTCTAGCATCACGAAAATAATCAACCAGTGGTTTAAATACTGATTGTTTCAAGTCATTACATTGTTTGAAATAGCCATCACCTTTCGGGTGATAGGGTCCCTGATAATGTTCAGCAAAAATAATACGTTCGGTCGCCGGGAAATACATGCGCAGGCTTTCTTTATTCTGCCTGCGCCACGGGCCGGACGGCTTTGCCCAGATAATATGGTTCAGCACGTTAAACCGTTCCCGCACCAGCAGCTCGGTATCCGCAGCCAGACGCGAACCGCAGAACATGTACAGGCTGCCGTTCGGTTTCAGTACCCGCCAACATTCAGCAAGCAGTTCATCCAGCCATGCAAGGTAGGCCGTGACATCTGCCCACTGGTTATCCCAGTGACAGTCTTTCACACGAAAGTACGGCGGGTCAGTAGCGATTAAATCGATGCAGTTATCTGGCAGGGTTTTGATAAATTTCAGCGAGTCATCGTTGACTAAGGTGACAGGGCGTAACTCCATTCGCTTTTTTCCTCTCGACGCTGGCAGCGATTAGGAAAGGCCACAACACGAAAAGCCGGCGTTAACCGGCCTGCACGTTTACGTCCCCGGAAATAGCCCCATCAGGAAGAACGTTTGAAAAACGTGTCATTGTCCCGGCTTTCCATTAAACCGGCCAGACAAAATTGGGTTAACAGTAATTGGCAACGGGGTTCAGGCAGCCCCATTAATTTAGACACTTCAGAAACAGAAAACCACGTATGTAAAGGAACGGCGTCTAAAACACAGGCGGCTGTTATTGTCATATCTTCATGTTTTAGCATGATAAATTTAACCTCATGGTGAGTTTTTGTGCATAAACACACATGTAACTCTGCCCCATGACAACAGCAAGTCTTATGTTTATTTTAGGCAAGAAAAACCCCCTCAATGAACAAAGGGGTTCTTTAAAGCTTATGGATATAATTATACGCCTTAACTTAACTAATTAGGCTTTAGATTTTTTCCAATTTTCATAGGCTTTTGTTATGACAGTATTGATAATGTCGTAATTCTGCCAAGAGTCTTCGACATGAAAGAAAAGTGACCAATCTTCAGCTAAGGTATCGTTGTAATCAAAAAAATACCCATCATTTTCTGTATGATAATAAGCTGATGCAAAAGCCGCACCTTCTTCATTTAAATCCATAGTCGAGAATTTTTCATCACAACACGCAATAAGAAACTCTCTTCCTGTCATTTCACGTTTGCGAACAGCGTCCAGTTCATCTTTAAATAATAGGTTAGGATTTTCTCCCTCAAGATTATGGTGAATAATCCAGGCCAGAAAAAAACCTATATGTGTCCCACGATTTTCACAAGGTAACTCGTGTTGTTCTTTCTGGTCATCATAGAAATCCATTCTATCAATATACATATTTCTCTCTTTCATTGATGTAGATATTAATTATCTATTATAAAAGGAAAATGGATATTCTCTTAATAACAAAAGACCTCACATAAGCGAGGCCTGATAAATAAATGGGTCTGTTCGGTGACTTGGTTATCACGTTTATCACAATACATAGATAGGCTCTTAAGAATTAAGCCGTTCAAAACACGCATCCAATGTTTTGTTTTTACATGATTTTCTTTGTGGTGTTTTGAACGCGTTCTGGCATA
>NZ_NIBU01000014.1:76175-92143 GCF_002632485.1 Xenorhabdus innexi
CTCAGAGTTGGAGATAAATCTCGTGGCAAATCGATTAAATAAACGTCCTCGAAAAACGCGAGGTTATCAAACACCGAATGAGTTATTTAAAGGCATACCGACTCGTTTACTTCGTTCATAACGGTGTTGCACTTATTATGTGAATGCAAGGATAACATAACAGATGCTACCCTTAACCTATCCTCTTTAAGAGGAATAGTTACTCATTGGTCTTATTGTAGATTAGCTGATTATTGTTCAGATGATGCTTTTGCCTTGCGCTGGCGGCGTTTGATCTCACCCTTCATTGCAGCAACAATAAAACCAGCATTGCTTTCACCATTTATTTTAACCTGTTCCATATCTTCCATGACTTCATGTGGTATGCGAACAGTAGTCATTTGTGATTTTGCATTCTTCGCACCAGTTGCCATTACTGAATCCTCTGTGATTTGGTGTATTTCATTATACATAAAAAGTAAACTGGAAAAAGTATTGACGTTTATTTCACCCAAGGATAAAGTGAAATACACCTTGATGCTTTCAAGGCAGAAAACAACAACGCCCCGAAGTGCTACCAACACTATCGAGGCGTCTAACCACAACGTAAAGGAGACTTACGCGATGGCTGGCATACAGCATACCCAAACTCGCCCTAAATTTACATGCCTAATTCATCCCCAGCGCCTTATCATCATTCTGGCGGGTATCTCCTTTCTGAGATCCGTTTCCCGTCAGGAGGTGCGCCGTGGGTAAAAAAACTCTTTCATTAAAACAGGCAGAGTATCGCACGCAGCTAGCAGCCTCTGTTTTCACGTTTATTCTCGAAAAGTCACCGGAAGAATGCACCATTGAACTCAATAACTTGATTTTGCTGGCGCGTGATATCAATCAGGAAATACAGCAAGCATTGTTGAAACATTCACCACAGCCCTTGTTGATGACATTGTTAGGTTATGTGGTGAACAGACATCAGAAAGAAATACCGTTAGATCAGGCTATGTATCGGGCAGGGTTAGCCATATCACTATTTGAGGTGATTCTTGACAAAATTGGCAGGGATTGTTCAGAAGAACTGCGCGATCTGCTGGCGCTAGCTTGTGACTTTAATCAAGACGTCTATCACGCACTGTGTGCGGCTGTTTATGGGGAAGAATAAATCATGAGTCAACGTTCCTCACAGCCTAAAAATCCTACGGAAAGCCGCCCGATAGACGTTATCCGAACCGTGAAACAATCCGCTATGAATCACTGGCAAAGTCTGTTGCCCGCCTGTGGCGTTGATGTTCCGGCAAAGGGTAAGCATGGCGCTTGCCCGATATGCGGTGGCACTGACCGTTTTCACTTTATAGACGATAACCATCATGGCGACTGGCATTGTCGCCAGTGTGATCAGCCTAATCATGGCGATGGTCTGGATTTAGTGGCAAGAGCCAAAGGTATCACTATCCTGACCGCCGCTAAGCAAGTTGCTGATGTGCTGGCAATGCCGCTACCTGAACCGAAACCAGTTAAAGAGCGGCCTCAAACAGTGAAACCCATTGCGGAACAGATCGCGGTGCTGGTGGAAAAATCGATAAGGGGAGAATCTCAGTATTTGGTGAAAAAGGGGCTGCAATACCCCAATCAGCGGTTATTGCAGGATTCTCTATTGCTGCTAACTCAGGCACTGAACGGCACTATCACCGGCGCTCAGATCATCAAACCAAACGGCGAAAAACGCCTTGTTTCCGGCACGCAGAAGAAAGGGAGCTTTATTCCGGTATCTGAGATTACCGGAACACCGGACACCATCATCATTACCGAAGGTTACGCGACCGCGTTGACTGTTAGCCAGTTACATAATGGTGTGGTACTGGCTGCCATTGATGAAAGTAATTTACTGAATGTTGCCGAATTGGTCAGAAAGCAGTGGCCTGAATCGAGAATTATCCTTGCCGCCGATAATGATTGGCACGTACAAGGCGAACGGGACAAAAACGGCAGGCTCAAAAAGAATGTGGGCAAAATAGCGGCAGAAAAGGCCGCTAAAGCGATTAATGGCTGGGTAACGTTACCGCCAACGGAATATAAAGCCGACTGGGATGATTATCGTCAGCGTCACGGCATTGAGGCAGCAAAGCAGGCATTCAGCAACAGGTTATATCAGGTCAGGGAGAAAGCAGTGAAGCACCACGAAGCAAAGCCAAAAAAGGCCACTAACAATCTGGCACAAATGGCAGCCAGTCAGCGCGGGGCATTGTTGGCTGAGCATTACCAAAAAATCGCGGTACATTCTGAAAGCGAAGCAGCTTATCACTATAACGGTACGACATGGGAGAAAGTCTCGGATAGCGAGCTGCGCCGTGCAATGGTAGCGATCTTCGATCAACATGAAACCCCCTATAGCCCGAATGGTATCAATAACGCTATCTGTGCCATGAAATTACAAATTCCGATTATTGGCGAACAACGTCAGGATTTAATCGGGTTCAGTAACGGTGTATATAATTTATCAACACAAAAATTTACTGCTCATCAGCCGGAAGATTGGTTAATGAACCATAATGGCATTGAGTTTACCCAGCCCGCTATCGGTGAAAACTTGTCGGATCATGCTCCTGGCTTTTACCGTTGGCTATCTCATGCAGCCGGTCAGAATGAAAACAAGATGAATCACATCAAAGCTGCCTTGTTTATGATTCTGGCAAATCGTTATGACTGGCAGCTCTTTATTGAAGTCACGGGTGAAGGTGGCAGCGGCAAAAGCGTCTTTACGTATATTGCGACTTTATTAGCAGGTGAACATAATACCGCCAGTGGCAATATGAAAGCGCTGGATGAAGCCAGAGGACGTTATCAGTTTGTCGGCAAGAGCTTAATTACGCTGCCCGATCAGGTTAAATATGTCGGTGAAGGCGCAGGCATTAAGGCCATTACCGGCGGCGACCTGATTGAAGTTGACGGGAAGTACGAGAAACAATTTTCTACCATCATTAAAGCCGTGGTATTAGCCACCAATAACGAACCCATGAGTTTTACAGAGCGTAATGGCGGCATTGCACGGCGGCGGGTGATATTCCCGTTTAATATTCCGGTCAAAGAGTCCGAGAAAGACCCACAATTGCCGGAGAAAATCAGTCGGGAACTGCCTGTGATTATTCGCCACTTATTAAACGAATTTGCCGACCAGAATAAGGCTAAAAAACTACTACAGACGCAACGCGATTCCAGCGAAGCATTAACGGTAAAATGTGGCTCTGATCCCCTCTATCGTTTCTGTGGTTATTTGGAGTCTGGAAACAATACCGCCGGAATGAAGATGGGGAATAAGAATATCAGCCCACGCGCACCGAGATTATACTTGTATCATGCCTATCTCTCTTTTATGGAGGCACACGGCTTTGAACGTCCGCTGACACTGACGAAGTTTGGTGAATCTATTCCCAAGATTATGCAGGAATACCGGAAGGAGTATCGGAAAGTACGAACCAAGAAAGGCTATTCTTATAGTGTAGAATTATCGGAAGATGCGGAAGAATGGTTGCCATCAGTACCTGAGCGCGGGGAGGATTAAGCCGACTACATAAAATTTTTTGATTTAAGTATACACTCTATACATCATTTTAAATATCTTACTGTATTTAAAGGAAAATAAAGAGTGTATAGTTACTTTTTAGTTATACATCCACTATGCACCCTCTACATCAGTAAAAAATAAAGGTGTATAGGGTACACAGTAGGTGAATATCGTATTAATTGTCACAAGCTCAGATGTAGCAAGGCCTTCAGAGAATTGTGCATAGGGTGTAGAGTTGAGGAGGCGAAAAAGATTTTCAGGGGATATCTCTGGCAGGAAAATTAAATTTTCTAATTTGACGCGCTAATTTTTCTGTTTAAGGAAGCAATCAGTAAGTAAAAGTATCTTTATACTCTTATATATATCAAGTCATAATTCAAATTGGTAGATTAAGTGGTGGTTTTTAGATATTGTCTAACAAAATATTTTTTATGTCGGGATTATCAATGCCATTTAATTAAATGTATATTATTATCACTACATCATAGTTTTTAATTGCCATGTAATAGTTTTTATTATTATTGTTTTTCTTTATGGTAAATTAGGAATATAGCTATTGACAGTAATGGAAAGATAAATAACTATGTGTTTTATTTTGATAAATCAAAAGGAAACGAAATGGCTAATATGATTTATATGACCTTAAATGGTAAAAAACAAGGGTTGATATCAGCAGGTTGCTCAACTTATGATTCAATAGGTAATAAATACCAAGAGGAAAACAAGGATAAAATATTGGTTTACTCTATAGACCACGATATTAATAGAGAACAGAATGTCAATCATCATCCTATAGTAATAACAAAACCCATCGATAAATCATCTCCATTATTAGGGGTTTCAATATCAAGCAATGAGCACTTAGATTGTTTACTGGAAATATATAGAAATAGTTCAGCAGGGGGATTGGAAAAATTTTATTCTATCAAGTTAACAAATGCCACGATAAAGAACATTTCCAGCCATTATCCCAATTCACTAAGCCACAATGATATGCAACCATATGAAAGCATAACTATTTCATATGATAGCATAACATGGACACATCACATCGCTGGCACATCAGGCTACAGTATAAGAGAAGAGAATGTATTTTAATTCTTCTCAACTAGAAACAAAATGGTACGGTCAGTATCATTTTGTTTTATCTGTATAAACAAATTTCCTTTACTCCAAGATTCGCTTCCATCTGTATTCCAATATGCATTTATATCTTTTATATAACCTAATTTTTTAATATAATTTATTAATTCCACTTTACGATTTGGATTTACATCTGAAAATAGGATTGAATTAGTCATTGGTTTTACACCATCTGGTGAGTCATAGGATATGATGTAATTATTTGAAATAATGGGCATTTCTTTTATTTCATCGAAGGTGAATAAATTATATTTAATAAAATCATTTTTTGTGTATGAAAAATGATTATTTACAAATAAAATGGGAATGGTAAAAGTTAGCCCTAAAAAAAACAGAGCGATAAATGTAATTTTAATAAACTTACTCAAGTTCAATCCCCACATCTCTTACTGCATCTATGTTATATCCTGTTCTATCTTCAATATGTATCAGCAAATGACTCCTATCTATATCAGTGATCGGTGATATAGTATTAAGAAATGTAGGCAAAGAAGAATAGTATGGTCTGGCATTATTAGGATATTTTTGGGGGTCAGGAAACAATAAAGGTTTAAATATTTTATTTTTATACTTTCCTATAGCACCATAGTAATCCCACCTTTTTAGCGCATCTTCTTTACTTATAGGTTGAAGCTGAGGTAAATAATCAACTCCATTTATAGCCTGATAAAAGCCAAGTAGATTTGAAACCAAATCTTCACCGCTGTATCCACTATCTGTATACCAATTAAAAGGAAATGAATCTTGATGCGCTTCAAATAGATGAGTGGTATACATCATAATAGTAAGTGCAACTCTTTTTTTATCATGTAAAGATAAACCTCTTCTTACTTTCCATCTTGTTATTTTAGATGTGCCATATTTTAATCCAAGACCCATGTATTGTGTGTACTTAATGGTAAAGTATGGTTCTTTAGTATCATCGCCTGAATTTATAGCAGCCATTAACATTCTGGCATCGTTACCTTTTGAATGCCCAGTATCTACCCATCCTAATTTTTCGGTATAAACTAACCTTCCTTCTATTACATCACTTCTACTACTCATGGGAACTCCTGTAATTTAGTTAAATACACTATAAAATTTTAGATTACATAATAGTATAGAAAATAATTAATAAACTACCTCATAGAAGCCTTTTAACAAAAAGTTACCACTTTGTTGTATTACACTAAAAAATAGGTTTCTATAGCATGTGATTCTATAATTACATAGTAGATTAGTAAATCCCAATCTCACTTTTTAGTAAGGATATATGCTTTATATAAAATCATGTTAGATTGAAAGCGTATAGCTTTTCTTTTTTAAAAGTAATATCAAAAATTAACTATATACCCATAATTAAAATTTAAACCGCTACTTTTATATTGTTGTATACACCTCCAACACATTCAGAATTCTTTCTTATTATTTTTCATAGTGTTAAAAATCATTTACTGAAAAATAGATTAACTATAAAAACATCATGAAAAAATTACTCGAACTACGCAAACAAAAATCCGATTTAACCCATCAAATGCGTTCGCTGCTTACCCAAGCGGAAAACGAAAAACGCTCACTGAATACCGATGAAGCCAAACAGTTCGATGAACTACGCAGCCAGTCCGACACGCTGAATACGGAAATTGCCCGTTATGAAGCATTGGCTGATGAAGAACGCAGTCAAGCAAAAAACCAGCCGACCAGCAAAAAACTCAGCAATGATGAATTGCGCCACTATGTTCTGACTGGTGAAACTCGTTCTCTATCTACGGGTGTTCCGTCTGAGGGCGGCTATACCGTTATCCCTGAGCTGAACAAACAAATCATGCAGCAACTGACAGATGAGTCAGTTATGCGCCGGATTTGTACGGTAAAAACTACACGCAGCAACGAATACAAACAGTTAGTTTCAGTCGGTGGTGCAGCTGTGGCACACGGCGAAGAAGGCAAGGCACGCGGTGAAACTGCCACGCCGAACATGGAAGAAGTCAGCATCAAGCTGTTTCCTATTTATGCCTACCCCAAGACAACCCAAGAGATTGTCGATTTTAGCGATGTGGATATCTTAGGTTGGCTGACTTCCGAAATTGCCGACACTTTCGTTGATACCGAAGAAACGGATCTTGTGAGTGGTGATGGCAGTAAAAAAGCGAAAGGATTCCTGTCTTATTCTCGTGATACTCAAACTGACAAGATTCGCGCGTTTGGCACTTTACAAAAGCTGGAAGTAACCGCACTTTCCGCCGATAGCCTGATTGACCTGAAATTCTCACTCAAAAACAAATACCGCAAAAATGCCGTCTGGGTGATGAACTCCAGCACAGCCGCGCAGGTGCAGAAACTGAAAAACGGCAATGGTGATTATATCTGGCGGGAACGTTTACAGGCGGGCGATCCGGATATGCTGCTGGGCTTGCCTGTCCACTACCTCGAGTTTATGCCGGAGGGTGTAATCGGTCTGGGTGACTTCAAACGTGGCTATTTTATCGTTGACCATGAAACCGGCATTCGTACCCGTCCTGACAATATCACCGAGCCGGGATTTTATAAGGTACATACCGATAAATATCTGGGTGGCGGGCTGGTGGATTCCAACGCGATTAAGGTACTGGAAGTGAAAGCATCCGGCAACTAAGCAGAAGGGGTATTGCGCCCCTTTCCAAGCCTTGGAGTCCATTAATGAAGAATGATTTTGAAATCCGTACAGCGTCACTGTCTGCCAGCAATAAAAAACTGACAGGCTATGTGATTAAGTGGAACAGCCGATCACATGTGCTGTGGGATGAGTTTATCGAGCAGTTCACCCTGAATGCGTTCAGTGCCAGCTTAACTTCGGGCGCTGATGTTTTGGCATTGTATGAACATGATCACATGAACCTGTTAGGGCGTACCACATCGGGCACATTACAGCTTAGTGAGGATGCCACCGGATTACGTTTCGAATTAACACCACCGGATACCCAGTTAGGACGCGATGTACTGACTTTGGTTGAACGTGGAGATATTACAGGCATGTCCTTTGGGTTCAGGGCGATTAAAGATCAGTGGGATACCAGTCAGACACCTTATATCAGAACGGTATTGGAGGCTGAATTGCGGGAAATTACGATCACCAGCCTACCCGCTTATCCTGAAAGTGGCGTAGAGATTGCCAAGCGTTCACTGAATGCCGTTAAGCCCTGTCCTGTGGATTTGCGTCATTACTGGCTGCAACTGTCTGAGGTGTAATCATGTGGCCTTTTACGCGAAAAACGTCTGAAATCCGCAGCATGACGCTGGATGAATTTTTTTCTCTGGCAGGCATGGTTAATACCAAATCGGGCGAGCATGTTTCTCCGTCTACAGCGGAAGGTTTACCCGCTGTGATGAACGCTGTTACGGTAATTAGTGAAGCGGTGGCCTCCATGCCTTGCTACCTCTATCGGGTTCAGCACCAGAACGGCAAAGAATCCCGCGAATGGCTGAGTGATCATCCGGTCGATTATTTGCTGAATGAATGCCCGAATGACTGCCAGACGCCGTATCAATTCAAAAGAACTCTGATGCGTCATTGCCTGCTGAATGGCAATGCGTATGCAGTGATTGTCTGGGGGCGGGATGGTCAGCCACAGTCATTACACCCTTACCCGCCGTCAGCGGTTGTACCCCAACGATTAACCGATCATCGGTTCGCGTATACCATCACCGAACCGTATAGCGGCAAGGTCAAAACCTATTTACAAGAAGAAGTCCTGCATCTGCGCTATGCCACCGAAGACGGCTTTTTAGGACGTTCACCCGTCACTATTTGCCGTGAAACACTGGGCTTGGGGCTGGCACAGCAACGCCATGGCGCAAGCATTATGAAAGATGGCATGATGGCGGCGGGTGTAATTAAAGCCGCTGACTGGCTGGACGGGATCAAGGGAAGTAAGGCACTGGAAGCCCTCGAACGTTATAAGGGTGCTCGCAATGCAGGGAAAACGCCGATTCTTGAAGGCGGGATGGAATATCAACAATTAGGCATGAGTAACCAAGATGCCGAATGGCTGGCCTCCCGTCGCTTCACCATTGACGATATCGCCCGTATGTTCAATGTCAGCCCGATCTTTCTGCAAGAGTATTCAAACAGCACCTACAGTAACTTTAGTGAAGCCTCCCGCGCTTTTCTGACTATCACTATGCGCCCGTGGCTTGCCAATTTTGAACAACAAATCAAAGCGGCCTTGCTGATGACTTCGCCAAAACGGGGTATTCGTTATCAAGTCGAATTTGATACTGCCGATTTGCTGCGGGCCAATCCGAAAGAACGTTTCCAGAGTTACGAAACTGCCATTAAATCCGGTGTTATGTCACCGAATGAAGCCCGCGAACGCGAGGGATTATCGCCCCGTGACGGTGGTGATGAATTCAGTCAGGCATGGAAGCAAACGGTTGAAGTGAAAAAACAAACGGAGAACAAGGCATGAGAGCAGGCAGATTACGACACCGGATCACTATTCGAAAGAATGAAATCATTCGTGATGAGTTGGGTTCTGAGTTCTATAAGTGGATTGATGTTGCTACCGTCTGGGCAGAGGTGAAAGCCATTAGCGGCCGCGAGAAGTTGGCCTCCGGTGCTATTTTCGCCGAAGCCACAATGCGTATTTGGCTGCGTTACCGTGATGATATTACGACAGCTAATAATATTACCTATCATGGTGCAAATACCAGAGGAACGGCATTCGACATTGTAGCGGTTATCCCCGATCCCAAACATACTCGTTTGGAGCTGCTTTGTAAGGGAGGCGTTTTCCGATGAGTCAGATTGAAATTCCCCTGAATGAAATCAAACAACATTGCCGGATTGATGAAAGCGATACCCTTGATGATGCATTGCTTACCGCGTATTCCGAAGCTGCGCTGGAAGTGTGCCAGCAACATATTGGCAAGCGGTTTGATAATGGTCTGAGCTTGACGCCAGCAATCAAGGTAGGTTGCCTGCTTTATATCGGGTTGCTGTATGAAAATCGGGAAATGGCAACCGATATTGAGCTTAAAGAAGTCCCATTCACCATTAAATCACTGTGGTCTGCCTATCGTGATGTGGGAGTCTACTGATGCCGTGGCAGCCTTTGAAACGCTGTAGTTACCCGAACTGCCGCGAGCGAGTGAAATCAGGCCGCTGTGAACAGCACCAACGGGAAACCAGACGCCAGCAGGATAAACAACGCGGCACTCGTACCCAACGCGGCTACAGCAATCGATGGGGACGTTATCGGCTGCACTACTTGAAAGCTAACCCGTTATGTGTCCGCTGTTTACAGATGGGTATCTATACTCCTGCCATCATTGTAGATCACATTATCCCGATACAGGGTGATGCTGATGTGCTGTTCTGGCCTGCATCCAACCATCAATCGTTATGTCAGACCTGCCATAATCGTAAGACCGTACAGACTGACCCCATCACCAAAGCAAAACGTAAACAGGGCACTTATCGGCAGCAGGAAACCGAAGCGGCAAGGTATCGAGATTGGTTAATAAAAGAATAATAACGAAACGAAATAACGGGGTGGGGGTATCAAAAATGACAAATGTCCCTTCCAGCGGAACCGCCCCCTCCTTCAATTTTTACGCACGGCAGTTTTTTTGAAAATAAAACAACAAGGAAAAAAATCATGGCAAGAGCGCCAAAACCGCCAATTTACCTTAATGAGATCGCTGCCAACCAATGGAAGGCCAAAGGTAAAATATTAAGCGAACGGGAAGACCTGAACGCCGCTGACTGGAACAATTTAGAACTATATTGCGTGAACTATGCCATTTACCGAAAAGCGGTGGCAGACCTTGATATCAGGGGCTTTAGCATCATTAATAGCCAAGGCAGCGAGAGCCGAAATCCGTCCCTGAGTGCCAAAGCGGATGCCGAAAAAATCATGATAAAAATGTCGTCGTTGCTGGGTTTTGACCCCGTATCACGGCGTAAAAATCCGGTGGAAACCGAGGAAGAAGACGAGCTGGATCGCCTATGAACGCATGGGAACAGTACGCTTTTGATATCGAAAACGGCAAAATTCCGGCCTGTAAACGCGTCAAACAGGCGGTGAAACGCTACTATAACGGCCTGAATAACCCGCTTTATGTGTTTGATTCGGCAGTGGTCGAACGTTTTATTGCCTTTTCCCGTGTCTGTCCGCATGTCAAAGGCCATTTGCGCGGTAAACCCATCATGCTTGAACCGTGGCAACAATTCGCCTTTGCTAACCTGTTCGGCTTCAAAGTGAAAGCAACCGGACGCCGAAAATATCGCAGTGCTTATATCCAAGTACCACGCAAAAATGCCAAATCCACCGTTGCCGCAATACTGGCTAACTGGTTTCTGGTGATGGAACAAGGGCAGCAGGATATTTACACTGCCGCCGTGAGTCGGGATCAGGCGCGTATCGTGTTTGATGATGCTCGCCAAATGAGCGTGTTATCAAAACCACTAAAAAAACGGATGACTATTCAGCAACACAAAGTTACTTACCCCAAAACTAACAGTCTGTTAAAACCGCTGGCCGCCAAAGCCGCCACCATTGAAGGGACTAACCCTAGTCTGGCAATTGTCGATGAATATCATTTACACCCTGATAACGCCGTGTATTCAGCCCTTGAGTTAGGGATGGGCGCTCGTCCCGAAGGTATCCTGTTTGCCATCACCACCGCAGGCAGTAACGTTATTTCAGCCTGTAAGCAGCACTATGATTATTGCTGTCAGATACTGGATAGCGAAGAACAAAACGAATCCCTGTTTGCCCTGATTTACGAACTGGACGACGAGCACGAGATTGATGATGAAACCCTTTGGATAAAAGCTAACCCTAATCTAAATGTGTCAGTAGATGGTGACGCTTTGCATGACACCATCCAGAAAGCACGGGGCATTCCCTCACAATGGACGGAAATGTTAACCAAACGCTTTAATATTTGGTGTCAGGGCGAAACCCCGTGGATGGGCGAAGGTGCATGGAAAGCCTGCCAGACTGATTATGATGAAAACGATCTCATAGGGCTGGAGTGTTACGCCGGACTGGATTTGTCTTCAACGGGTGATATTACCAGCATTTGTTACATCTTCCCCGTGGATAATGAACTGTTATTACTGACCCGTCATTACTTGCCCGAAGCCCAGTTACAAAACCCCGCCAATAAGAATCGGGCGGTTTACCGTCAGTGGGTACAAGCAGGCTGGGTATGCACCACGACAGGCGATTGCATTGATTATGATCGTATCCGTGATGATATTCTTAACGACAGTCAGAACTTTGATATCAAGCTGGTGGGTTTTGATACATGGAACGCCACGCACCTAAGAACGCAATTACAAGGCGCGGGGCTGGACGTTGAACCGTTCCCGCAAACCTATATGCGCTTTAGTCCGGTGGCGAAATCGGCTGAGGTGTTCGTGAATCGTAAAGTTATCAGACACAACGGCGATCCGGTGCTTGCATGGGCGATGTCCAATGTGGTGATGGAAACCGATGCAAACGCCAATATCAAACCGAATAAGAAGAAATCCGCGAATAAAGTCGACCCTGCAATTGCGTTCCTGATGAGTTTTGGCACATGGCAGGTAGAGCATGAAGAATTTGCATTTAATCTGACCGATAAACAACTACAGAGGTTGGCTTCTTTTGATGGAATATAGTTTATCCTATTATTATGTCAGTAGCATTTTTGAGCTTTTTTGTATAAAATAATTTAATGAAAATACGCAGTTATAAAAATATATATCCATCTCGTTAATAATTTCAGCGTATTTTTTAAACAATGGAAATTTATTAGGGCTGATTTATGCAAAAAATACATGAAGTAGTTCTTCAACATTTCAATGTGTTAAATACATCTTCATCAACACCACATCCTAGTGATGAATGTAATATTAAAGATACATTGAAATTTTTAAAGAAAGAAAATTGCGAATTATCTTCTCAGAGCCTCAATGATTGGGCTGTATCGAATAAATGGGATGCTCAATTCACTAAAAAAGTAAATGAATGGCTACTAAAAATTAATTCAGGTGGAAGAGTAGTTATTAAGCATAAAGGTTATGGATTAAGTGACAGTTTTAAGCAGAAATTACTTGCATTGAAATAAATTAGTCTAGATAAATTATCTGAGGGTTTGGATTCAAACCCTCAGTGAAATAGGGTAAATATTTCATTTAAGAATGATTGGTGTTATTTGAATTTTTGTTGCCAAGTTTCGATCAAAAATAATGACATAGTACCTGCCATATTAACAGCTAATGCAGCATGTCTGGAGGACGGTTTAACCCCTCTTTTCCCTTGCCCATGAGAGTCACCCAATCTGTTTCGTAAAGTACCTAATCCTCCGACAACAGAAGAACAACCTTTTAAGATTTGCTTATAAACAATTTCATCATGTTGATTGGCTGAAATCTTCAATTCAGTAGATACAAGTTTATATAAATCTTGCAGATCGCTATTCCTGTTATATTCAATTTTTTGTTCATCAAGAATATGCTTACATACTGTCTCTATTAGCGTCCGAGAGGCTGTTATTGCGCCATCAGGATCTGCTAATCTCCTATCAAGAGCTTTAGCCCAAGCAGCATTGACCCCAATTGCATCATAACTTTGTAAGCCATCAGTGATAGTTTGGTCAGCAGCAGCAAGACCTTTTCCTTCTATATGCTCTAAAAGAGGATTAAATTCTTTCCAAATATAATCACGCCTTTCAGCATAAGTATTAAACCTTGGTTTTATAAAGTGCCAAAACTGATCGGGATCTCGACAGGTTTTAACAAATGATGGTAATAAACTTGAGTAAGATATCGTTTCTATTAGAAAATCTCGTAGAGTCTTATATTGTTGAGAGTCATACTCACCATGAGTAGCACGTGCAATTAAGATATATATAAATGTTTCCGTTTTTTCCTTGTTGCTCAATGTATCGATATTCATGTTAGTTATTTTTATCTGAGATGAAGGGCAATAGCACCTTAATATATTTCACGATCCGCAAAAAGTTAAGTTTTTATACTGATTCGCTTATTGAACCAGATAAACCAATCAGTTAAAGTAGTCACGCTATCGGCAAAATCCGATGGTAAGGTTTCGCAGCCTTATATAGCTACCCACTGGTAGGATTTTTCTACCAGTGTGCCTGTTATCGCCTTTTCAATGGTGGTTCAGGCGGGGGAGGCTTCGGCCTCGCCGGAAGGTAGCTACCGGTACTGCGAACCCTGTCTGAATCACCACCATCAATTTTTCGATTAATGGAAGGGATAGCAGGAATGAATAACGTTAGAAATGACTGGCATCAAGCCGATATTATTGCTGCATTACGTAAGCGCGGTACAACCTTAGCGGCTGTTTCTCGTGAAGCTGGACTCAGTTCATCAACATTAGCAAATACTCTTAGTCGGCCTTGGCCTAAAGGTGAATGGATTATTGCTAACTATCTCGAAATACACCCCTCTGAAATCTGGCCTAGCCGTTATTTTGATTCTCATACTGGAGAATTATTAGAAAGGAAAGTCCGCGATAAATCAGAAAAATGATCCGCTTCAATTTGTGATAAACTTCCTAAAAATGATAAATTTTAATATAAAGCCCTGAGCATGAAATGGTTGTCAAATTTAACCATTTTCAAACTTCAAGGCTTTTTTGCTTTAACGCAATTAAAATAAATAAAATCAAAAAGATAATTAATATAGGAAACAAAAAATTTGGGGGGCATTAATAGGGGCATAAACTCAATATGTAAAAATAAATTTAATATTTTCAGTCAATTACAATAAGTTACTAGTCCCGCCCTGGCACCAAATAAAAACTGACTGGTAAAACAGTGAGTTAGGGAATAAAAAGAGCCACCGCAAGGTGGCTTTTTTCTTTGACAAAAATCACGTTTCAGAACATGTTCAGAACATCATTTCAGAACATGACTTTTTGTGATTGAATAAAGATTCACCAGTGTGGCATTTCTATATTCAATATATTTCACCTAATTTACGCACATTTCCGTTTGAAACGGAAGCGTGAATAAAGGGGCACTCCGCCCCTATCCTCACTCCGGCTGTTCAGGCCAGTCAATCTCCGGCGCACTCGAGCAATCCACCCGGTTGAGCAGCACCCGATATTTCTTCTAGGCTAACAGTGCCGCTTTCTCTTCTTTCGTCGCCATGTCGAGGTCTACGGCATCCTGTAGCGGGGCGATAATTTCGGCGGCCTTTCTCAGTAACTGCCGTTTTTGTGACTCAGCCTGTTCACGTAGCGCCTCCGGGGTGGGGGGTGGTATATCTCCCCATACTGGCAAGCCATCCGCCCCCGCAACTCTCACTTTTCCGTCTTTACCGACTGAAAACGCATCAAACACACTATCATCAACCAACCTTGCATCGTCCGGGAATGTCCCCGCTGCCACATAATCCGGCTTCATCGAAACGGGATAAAACGCATTCGTTGTTGCACTGTAGTAATAATTCATCTCAATACCCCACCGCCAGCCAAAGGACGTCAGCTGATTTCGCTATCTCGCCGTCTTTGGTATTACGCGCTGTAAGTGTCACTGTTGATTGTGAAGGCCCCGGTGTGACGGCATTAATTACCGTCGCGCCCACCGCCACGCTACGTCCAATTTCCATCCCCGTGACAAACGTACATCGGTGAGGGAAATGAATAAGAAAAGAAACATCAATAAATGCCTGAGGTGACTTATATCCCGCCCGTCCCCACTGAATAATGACGCCACTGGGGAGTTTTTGATAACCAGAAATCCCTTTTTGAGACTGGAAGAAAGACATATCCGGTATTTGCCCCTGACCTGCTCCAATTCTATCAGTCAGGTCACCCATTGTAGCCAGTGTCCCGTTTTTTTTCGGAATGTAAATAGACCAGTCACCCTGACTAATATTCAGCATATCCTCGCTTTTATCCGGCTGGGTCTGGATGACAGTCCGGGAGCCGCCGTTTTTTTCGAATGTCAGGGTGGCATAATGTTCACTGCCCCGAATGACATGTGCCCCGGATTTAAAGGTCCATTCAGATTCTCGTGGCAGGGCATTATCGGCCTTATTAACGGTGTCCCGTAACCGGAGATTATCGATAAACGCCGCCTTGTTCGGAATATCCGCCCCGTTCTTTGCTTTCTCCAGTCGACTGTTGGCGTTAGTGTTGGCATTGGTTGCCTGTTGAGTTGCAGCACTAGCTGACTCCCTGACCACATTCAAGGCGGCGTTCATAGATAGGCTCTTAAGAATTAAGCCGTTCAAAACACGCATCCAATGTTTTGTTTTTACATGATTTTCTTTGTGGTGTTTTGAACGCGTTCTGGCATA
>NZ_NIBU01000140.1 GCF_002632485.1 Xenorhabdus innexi
ATTCCGTTTTAAGTGCGCCGTTTTGCTTTGTAAATCAAGTGATTATATCAATTAATTGATATAATCATAGGCTGTTGGAGTGCCTATTGCAAGCCTGACTTATCCTTACCCAGTAATGGGTTTGAACCTCGAAAGAGGGAGGGGAGTGTAGCATGTCAGGAAAAGGCTGGTTGCGGGGAAATAACCTACTTTGCGCCAGTCATTGCAAGTCCCATATGGTTAAGCCTGATTGGTTGAATCATAGTTCATAGTGGGTTTCGGGATGCCTTTGACTCACGGTTATTCAGGAGTCATACCAATATTTATAGTGATTATGATTAGAAGGTTACTATATCCAACAATATTTGGCACCTGCTCGGTGAGAGTGGCAATTGAACGTAAGTGGAACCTAAGTGGGACGCACCTTGACTACAAAGAAATACGGGATTACCTAAGTTGGTTAAGTAATTAGCCAATAAGGTAACGGAGACTCCGTAGTACCCAAAGTAATTCTGTAATGGAATCGCAATTGGCTAACCAATCTGAAGAATATATATAAACCAATGAGTAATCATTGGTGAAATTATATTTGTAAGGGGGAAGGGAGTCAGTTGGAACAATACCAATAGAAGCGAGGTTCGATAGTCAGTGCTATCACAAAGAACACTCAATGCACTAAGTGGTATAAGCAAAGCCAGTATACAAGGTCATAAGATCAAGAAATTGCATAAGATCATGTGTAGCAATAAAGATCTTTGGGTGCAGGCCTATGCCAATATTTATTCCAATCGGGGAGCCATGACGAAAGGAATAAATAATAACACGATGGATGGAATGAGTGTCGATAGGATTATCAATCTTATTGAAACCATTAATTCAAATACGTATAAACCCAAGCCTTGTAGGCGCATATACATACCTAAAGATGCCCAAAAACCAAATGGAAAGAAACGTCCGCTAGGTATTCCCTCTGGAGACGATAAATTAATACAAGAAGTAATGAGAATGTTGCTGGAAGAAATTTATGAACCGGTTTTTAGTGACTGGAGTTATGGATTCAGACCAAAACGTTCTTGCCATTCTGCATTAAAAGAAATCCGAAACGGCTGGAAAGGAACAAAATGGGTATGTAATGTCGATATCAAAGGTTACTTCGACAACATTGACCATGATCTATTGCTGAAATTCTTAAGCAAGCGGATCGCTGATAACAAATTTTTGGCGCTTCTCAAGAAGTTCCTGAAAGCTGGATATCTGGACAATTGGCGTTACTTTGGTACTCATAGCGGAACACCGCAAGGTGGTATTATTTCCCCTGTCCTTGCCAATGTATTTCTCCACGAACTTGATGAATTTATGAAAGTCAGAATTAGCAAGTTCGGCAAAGGAGGACGAAGGAAACCCAATCCCATATATAAAAGAGCACTACAAAACCGGGCAAATCGTATTAAATGGATCAGGCAAGGTTTCGGCGCTTCTGGAATGCCTGCTGATGAGCAGAAAATCCAAAAATGGAAACACGAAGCGGATGAATTGGAAAAGCAATTGCGCACTCTACCCAGTGTCATCATGGACGATACTGAATTCAAAAGAATGCGATATGTTCGATATGCTGATGATTTTCTTATTGGTGTGATAGGAAGTAAAGGTGAGGCAAAGACGGTAATGAAAGAGGTTGTCGATTTTGTTGAAACTGAACTTCGGCTGGAAATATCAAAAGAAAAGTCAGGCATTATTGACCCGAAGAAAGGATTCATTTTTCTCGGTTATGAAATTAAAGCACGGCGGGAAAGCAAACAGGTCAAGTGTGTTGTAGGGCTTAACGCAGATGGAAGTAAGACTCATGCGGTCAAACGTACGATAACGGAACATATCCATCTGGGCATACCGAGAGATAAAATTCAGAGATTCTGCTCTCTACATGGCTATGGGAATTACGATGGCGGATATGGTAATAGCGCTAATCGGCCAGCAATGATGCATATGTCTGACTATGAAATAATTGGTCAGTACAATGCTGAAATGCGCGGCTATGCGAATTATTACAATCTTGCACCAGTTCTCTATCTCAATAAGTTGCATTGGATATGGGAAAATAGTCTTTATAAGACGCTGGCGGGTAAACATCGGACATCACGTACCAAAATTGCACGACGATTAAGGCAAGCTGATGGCAGATATGTTTATCGGGAAAATCGTAATGATAAGATATATGAGGTGGAAGTATTCAGACTCAAAAATAGAAGTGCGCCAAAATACAGTCCACCAGATATATTACCGAATACGTATAAATATTCTGGTAGAACTGAACTGCTGGACAGGATGGCAGCATCCCAATGTGAATATTGTTGTACCAAAACCGGCCCTTTTGAAGTCCACCATGTGAGGAAGCTTAAGGACATCAAAGCGGGAACGGATAACTGGAAGAAGCTGATGATTGCCCGTAATAGGAAAACATTAGTGCTTTGCCGGATGTGTCACGTAAAACTTCACAGAGGAACACTGCCAGACCGAAGAACCTTTGTTTGATCCAATGGAGAGCCGTATGCATAGAAATGTGCACGTACGGTTCGGTGGGAGGGCAACGGCTAACCCGTTTCGGGCGCACGTGCCCTACCCAAC
>NZ_NIBU01000141.1 GCF_002632485.1 Xenorhabdus innexi
ATTCATTGCCGAAGCCTGTGGTCTTAATGAGGGACTGGGAGTGAAAGGCCAGTGGGGAACGCTTCAATCCATGGAGACACGCATGCAGTTTCTATCAGACCCGACACATCGGATCCGATTCGTTTATACCCCCAAACACGCTTCCTGGTTAAATCAAATTGAATGTTGGTTCAGTCTGGTCTCCCGACATTTGCTCAGGCGGCTTTCCGTCAGCAGCAAAGCGATATTACGGACATGCATTTTAAAATATATCGAATATTACAACCGGGTATTAGCTAAACCTTTTAAGTGGCTTTACCGTGGGAATACAAAGTGATGTCATTAATTGCAGAATACACCACTAGCATCTCGCAATGAAGTGGCAGGATATCGGCCAATTCCTATCCTATGTTGCTTGCCATTCAATCTATACCGACACTGAAACGTGATAACGCCTTTAGGCGATACACGAACACTGAGTCCATCGATATCGGTTAGTTCAGCTTTTCCCTGATATGGTTTACCATGTATTGCGCGCAATCTTGTGTCACTGAGAGCCATAATATTTTGTACTCACTAAAAACATCAATTTGTACTCATTATGTACTTAATATCGCATGGACGAAACCAGACAGTAAAGAACACAAGTAAACATTTAGCGCAAAGAACAGTTAAACAAAGCTTATAAATCGATTAAAATCAATGTAATAAGCAACATTAATTTACGAGAAAAAACCTTGTCAACCGATAACAAACAAGCATCATTTTACTTCCACGATTATGAAACATTCGGTAAACATCCTGCCTTAGATCGTCCTGCTCAGTTTGCAGGAGTTAGGACTGACTGCGATTTTAATATTATCGAAGAACCTTTAGTGGTGTACTGTTCACCTGCTGATGATTATCTGCCAGAACCTGAAGCGGTCATGATCACGGGAATTACTCCCCAAGTGGCACTAAAAAAAGGTGTGAATGAAGCAGAGTTCGCACGCTTGATTCAGGCCGAATTCAGCAAGCCCAATACCTGCATCCTTGGATATAACAATATCCGCTTTGATGATGAAGTCAGCCGTAATATTTTTTATCGCAATTTTTATGATCCCTATGCTTACAGTTGGCAAAAAGGTAATTCGCGCTGGGATCTGCTTGATGTGTTACGTGCCTGCTACGCCCTGCGTCCGGAAGGAATTATCTGGCCGGAAAATGACGACGGGCTACCCAGTTTTAAGCTGGAACATCTGACAAAAGCTAATGGAATCGAGCATGCCCATGCTCACGATGCTATGTCAGACGTTTACGCGACTATTGCTATGGCTAAACTGGTCAAAACGGCTCAGCCTAAGTTATTTGAGTATTTTTTCCAGCTAAGAAATAAGCAGAAAGTCAGTAATCAAATTGATATTCCACAAATGAAACCGCTGGTGCATGTATCAGGCATGTTCGGCTCTTTACGCAGCAATATCAGTCTGATTGCTCCTTTGGCATGGCATCCGACAAACCGGAATGCCGTTATTATGTGTGATTTGGCGGGCGACATTACGCCTTTGCTGGAGCTGGATGTCAATCAGTTACGTGAACGCCTGTATACCCGCAAGGATAAATTGCAGCCAGATCAATCACCTGTTCCTATCAAATTAGTGCACATCAATAAGTGCCCGATTATTGCTCCTGAAAATACACTACGGCCACAGGATGCTGAACGAGTTGGGCTGGATCGCAGTCAATGCGCACAAAATCTGGCTGTATTGCGCGGTAATTCACAAATCAGGGAAAAAGTAGTCGAATTATTTTCCCAACCAGAGGAGTTTCCTGAATCTGATAATGTTGATGCCAAACTGTATGATGGTTTCTTCAGTGATGCCGATAAAACTGCGATGGAAATTATTCGTGAAACTACGCCTCAAAACCTGCCTGCTCTGGATTTAACATTTCAGGACTCTCGTATTAAGGAACTTCTGTTCCGTTATCGTGCCAGAAATTATCCGGCAACATTGGATCATGATGAGCAACAACGCTGGTTACAGCATCGCCGGGAAATATTGACTCAGGAAAATCTCACCCAATATTTTGCCAGCATTGAGCAGCTCTTTGTTGAACATCAATCTGATGAAGAAAAGTGCCGTCAGTTAAAAGCATTAATAGATTATGCCGTTCAACTGGCTGAATGAATTTAAATAATAGAAAAAGACTAAACTCTGATTTGGTCTTTTTCTATCTTTATCCGCTCGTTATCTGATCATTCTAGTGGTACATTCTGCATTTGATAACCTCATCAAACGAGCTTGAAAACCATTAAGTTTTATGGTTAATTAGCACACCGTTTCAATGACCATCAGATACCCCTAATTTTTTATGTGGAAAGCGCCAGCAGTCAAT
>NZ_NIBU01000142.1 GCF_002632485.1 Xenorhabdus innexi
GTTGATTTAAGACTGAGTTCGGTTTCCGAATCCGGTGTCTCTGAGGGGGCCTGCTGACTGAGTCCGGCAACCGGACCCGGTACTGACTGACGGCGTCCGGTCTGAATGTCAGCATCGGATGACGCTGTTTTCAGGGTCTGACGCATCACCACCTGTTGTGGCGTCTGTGCGGCTCCCAGTCTCGCTTCCAGCAAACGGATATGACTGTGGCGATGGCGCATCTGCGGGTCGGCCATGATTTCCGTCAGGACATCCCGGGCAGTCTGGCTGAGGGTTCTGTTTTTACTGCGACAGGCTTCAGAAACCGTCTTCAGCCAGCCGGGATCGAAGGTTTCCGCATCGCGGCAGGTCAGCGGTTCATCGTGCTGGGCATAGATATTGCCCCTGACCCGCCCGTTGTCATCACGGATCCGTTTGCACAGACTCAGCCAGCCGGTTATTCGCAGCATCAGTAACACCCGGCTGACGGTTTCACGGGACGCTTTTCCTTTATAGGGTGACGCCAGCAACACCTGCAATTCATCGTAACTGGGAAAAACCGCGCCCTCATTTTGCTGCGCATAAAGGCGTATCATCATCCAGCCGGTTTTATCCAGCGGGGACAAACGATTATCCAGCAACAAACGCCGGGGATAGGCATCCTGAATGTTGCCCATAAACAACAAACCGCTGCGCAGTTGTGATACATCGTCGTCTGCCCGCGCGGCCAGCCGGTTTTTCATTTTATCAATCGTATGGGCAATTAAACTGTCTGCGGGCAGGGCCATGGTTTTGCTTATCTCCGGGGTTAATACGTCAAAAAATATTCTCAGGGCTGCACCCGGTCTTCACTTCGCGGCCGGATGCAGAATGACAACACTTCAGATGTCAGGTTTTACGGATTTCATTGTTGTAGCGCTCGTGGTGCATCAGTTCCCAGTGCTGACCGGCATCACGGCTTAACAGCCGCCATGACAGGCTGATATTGATTTTCAGGTAACCGGTGCCCTTTTCTTTCAGCCGGATGTAATTCCGCTCGCCCCGCCGGAATCGCCGCACCTGATGGCAGGCTTTCTGGCAGTACAGCACCGGCACCCGCGGCGGGACATACAGCCCCAGCCCCGGGATGAGTTCCCTTAATCGTCCTGACATCGGCATTTTCTGCACCATCTTATGCTCCCTCACGAACGGCGGGGCCGGTGTCCGCCGACCCGGCGGGATACCATTCCCGCACGGCATTCCAGACAGACGTTAATGACACGTCATTACGCTCTGCCACCGCCATCATCATATCCAGTCCCTCAGCACTGTCGGCCTGTGCAATCTCAGCGCTCTGCCAGCATTGCCATAAATCGCGGTTTTCGGCTTCGCTCAGCACCAGCCCCCGTCCGGCACGCACCGCAATACCGGCAATCCGCCGGCGCGCTGCGATTTCCAGACTGGATAACCCGAAGAAATACCGCATCATTTCAATCGAACCGCCCAGCATCAGCGCCCGGTCAATGCGCTGCATCCGCTGCTGTTCAATCCGGGCCTGTTGCAGGATACGGGCCAGGTTGCTGTGGTGGATATGCACCGTCAGCACCGATACCGGGCTGTTGCCTAAATAGTGCAAATCCTCAATGGTCAGGCTTTGTAACATCTGCATTTCCGTCGGGGTCATCCCCAGTGATTCACACCGGCGGATATAGCCGTTCTTTAAATCCATCACCATCTGCATCAGCAGGTTATTGGTGGCTTGCGATAAATGATTCATACACTTCCTCCCACTATCAGGCCCGTCAGAACGACAGGAATATATTCGGAAAACGCGCATCATGGCCCCTCAGGACTGTCAGGTGACATCCTGCGCTGAAGCTCGCGCAGGCGGCGGATAAGGCGTATCAGACGCAAAAACTTCACCGTCTGGCTGTCATCCAGTAAGGGGAAACCGTCCGGCAAAGTGCTCCCCAGTAACAGGTCGGTCAGTGTCAGGGGGGCGGCTGTCAGTGACATTTCACCGCTCAGGGACAGCAGCAACAGAGCAAAAGGCTGAGCAGACAGCGGTTCAGCCAGCCGGTATCCCACCGATTGGGCATCCGATGCCGGCATCACCGCATTTTCACATTGCTGGGTTTCTGCCAGTTCAAAAGCGAGGCGAAATACCATATTTTGCAGGTGATCAATATCATCCTGCATGGGTGAGATTTCCCAGACCGAACTGACCGGCTCCAGACCGGTCCGGGCAAAAGCCAACGTTTCGGCTTCAGGGCGAGCCGGTTCCGGTGAGTCATCCGGCTGATGAGCGGGGAGCACCGGTTTTTTCCCGGAAAACACAGACGACACCGGTTTCTCATCAGGTACGGAAGTGACGG
>NZ_NIBU01000143.1 GCF_002632485.1 Xenorhabdus innexi
GCGCTGGTCGACGGGCTGGGACGGCGGGACTTGCGGCGCTATGGTGCGGGGTATGAATCGAGTTTTGTTTATCACCATGCCAAACGGGGAATAAAACCGGCCTGCACGGTGCCCTGTATCCTGTATTTATCGTGGCCGGATGTGGTGCACCCTACCGTGATATTGCTGCCAGCGGCGTTATTGTCAGGCATGGCGGTGGTGATCACCACGTCGATGTTTAAGAAATATCTTTAAGTGCTGGACTATGGAAGGCAAAACAATTTTTTGTTTTGCCTTCGGTGCGTCAGTGATAATGATTAATACGTTTATTTCATTTCAAATTATTATGAATATATAATAAGTAACCAAATTCATGCATATTAAAATTTATTGAGTATAAATGTTTATTGCTCCGAGTTTAACAGAATCAAATTTTATAGAAGGCTCTATGGCTGAGTCTATTTTCCATTTTCCTTTTGGAGAGAAATTTGTTACATAAGAGATGGATATGCCAGATAAGGCGTCCCCGAGATAAAGTTTGAAATGGACAAATACATAATCTAGTTTTTGATCTGTATTATTTTGTACGTCAGCTAATATATATTTAACTCCATCTTGTCCCGTGACAACACGAATATTTGTAACTGATATCATATCATTGCTATTGGCAATTAATGATAAGTTTGCCTTGACGTGCATTTCTAAGAGATCTGTCATATGATTCATCATATTATTATCCTCGATATGTTCTCTATGTTAAGGTCATTGTAAATATCTCATATTCTGCCTCTATATAATATTTCATTTTATATTTCTCATTTATTCTATGAGCATGTTTCATAATCTATGCCTTTTATATTTGACGCTAGCACTACTATTATTATTTTTGATTTATCGAGTTGCTGGATGAACTGGAACAATGAGATTTACAGCGATATTGTCGGATACTCAATAGTTAAGGCATATTTTTTGGGCGCTGAGAGATAGAGTACAAATGTTTTTTTGTTTTGTATTCTATCTCTCAGCAGACAAGCCGCCAGCGGCGCGTCAGTCTTTCAGGCTAATGCTGATATTTTGATGAAACATTCACGACTTGCGTCATCAAGCCGAACCAATCCCCGGCACTATAAATAGCACTGTCCAGATTTTTCAGATCAACATGGCGATACTGATGTGAGATGTCCTGACAGTTACCGATAAAAGGCTCATTAATACGGTGAAGCTGAATAGCAGCAGCATCCTTGCCGGAAGACGGAAAAAACGCCCCACCAACTTCGGCAAACAGGTCGGCATCATCCAGCGGCGCATCACAGTGTTCACAGTGATTTATCCAGTGCTCTCTTCGTATTCGCTGACCGACTATTTTGCGTAAGGTATGGTGAAAGCCGGTTAATACGTTGCGCACGGCAGTCGGAATATCGGCAATATAAAAAACAAAAGCAGGGTTGTCCTGCTCGGTGTAGTCATCGTCATCAATCTCTTCCAGCATTTTATGACCAGTAGGCAGCATAAAGGTCGTCACCGTGGTGTGAGCCTGACAGTGCGGGCAGGTTGTCCGAGTCTGGGCGAGATACCAGTATTCCGCATGAACATTGTAGAACGGCAACCAGTTTTTAAACGGAGTCGGGTCAAAACGCTCGTCGATGTACCAAATTTGGGCAGCGGCATCCCAGAGTGCCCCCAGCTTCCTGACCTGTTCATATTCCTCATCGGGCACGTCTAAATCAATCCGCAGCATGTTGCTTTCTTCCTTTCACTCATTGTTAAACCGTTAATTCAATAAATGAGTCAGACTATGTCGCTAATTTTCATCAAAGCATAAAGAGTTTATTGCTGATCCGCCGTAAAAAACCCCGCATCCTCGGCATCCTGAATTCCATCACGAGGTGAGTGTGTATGCGTGGTTGTTTTTCCCTGTCCCGGTCTGCCTGTCTGCTGAGTCTGACGGTATTGTGTGTTCCCCTTGTGCAGGCGGCCGAAAACGATGAGCTGGCGAGCGCAACGCGGCTGATTGAGCAGGTACAGATAGCGCTGGAACGCGCCAGTATTGCCGGAACGCCCGCGGAGACCGAAAAACCGCCCCGCTATCACTTTGATTACGCCCGTATCCGCGCGGATCTCCACACCATTAAAACCGGTATCGAACACTATCTGATGCCTTCCCGCGAGCAGCCGGACGAACCCGCACTGTTATCCGGTCAGTATCGGCAGGAATGCCCGCAATGACCCCGACCCAGCGCCATGCCTTTGAGGCGGCTTCAGGGCACTTTGATATTCATTTTCTGTCTCTGGTGTGTGTCGGCTTTTTCTTCGC
>NZ_NIBU01000144.1 GCF_002632485.1 Xenorhabdus innexi
CCCGCAACCAGATGCGGGTAGACATACATCACCATATCGGGGTTGGGTAAACGGGGAAACTGTTGGCTGATTTCCTGTGCCGCTGAACGGCTGTAGTGATACGGTGCGTCCGGTGCCCTGTGTCGCTCGGCGGGGGTTAATGCCCGGCGCAGCGTTTGCCTTGCTGAGGCGGCACGGTGCCCGGTCTGGTTTCCCTGCCACATCGCCAGCACCGTCTGTTCACCGGCAGGCAGCAAGGCGTCTTTCGATGTGGAACAACCGGCCAGCCATCCGGCCAGACACACCACCCAGACCCGGTTCAGTTTTCGCATACGTCAGTCTCCGTCATACCCAGAAAATCAAAGGTGGCAAATTCCGGGTGCACGGCCAGTTCGGACAAAGTAAACGGCAGCACCGCCCACTGTTCAGGCTGAGCCTCTGCGTGACCGGCAACCTGCGTCTGCCACTGGCTTTCACTCAGACGAAACACGGTCACCTCACCGTCTGCCAGTTCCCGGCCTTCCGGGCCGGTGGAGAGATATAACCGATGCGCTTTTTTACGCATAACACACCAGTCAAGCTGAACAGGGACGGAGGCAGAATGGGGTGTGATACTAACCCCCAGGCAATAAGGCTGGCCGGCACTGAACAGCCATTGAGAAGAGGATGTTTCCATTAATCTAACGCTTCCTGATGTTGTTGAACTGTGTCACTGAACCCGTAGCGCACCTTACGGCCTGTTGTTTCGTAATCAATCGCCAGACTTTGGCTGATATGCACCACAACACGGGCACCGGGCGGTACATACACCGCATCAAAGGTCTGGCTGTAACGTTGTTTCAGCCAGTCACTCATGTCCTTCATACCCCCGGACAGCGCTTTGCCCAGAGCCGCCTGTCCGGCACTGCCCGTTAACGCGGTGGTGAGTCCGCCGGTGCCGTTGGTCTGGGCGGTTTGCTGGCTGTCGTTCAGCGCATCGCCGGCCGAGTTCATGGCGGAGAGGGCAAACAGCGTCGGCAGATAGGTGCCGGCATTCGATTTGCGTTCACCACTGATGCAGGGAATGCCGTTTTCATCGGACAGCCAGCCGATATTGCCGGTCTTCTGCCCACTGCCCGGCAGGGTGCGCACCGTGCCGTCCTGAAACACAAAGGTGATGGCATTGACCTGACCGCGCACGCAGGAAAGTGTCCAGTCCCCGCTGGCTGAGCCGGACACCACCGCCCCTTCCACCTCCGGCAGTTCAATGCCGTTGGCGGTCAGGTTATCTTTGCCGATAAGAATTTTGAACGGGTAAGGGTCAGTCACCGTGCCATTAACCGGCACCCGGCCTAATAACGCGGTCATCGCCTGACTGCCGGTTAACGTGGCATTTTCCGGCAGGGTATAGACCGGTTTCTGCTTTTCGTCCTTTGGGGCATTCTGAAGCAAAGCCGGTTGAGATTGATTTTGTCCGGCCGCAGGGGGTTCACCTAAAAATGAGGCCGGGTATTGTGCCGGAGCGTTGCCCTGGCCGAGGCCCGGCCCGGTTGCCGGTTTTTCATCGGCCGGCGTTATCCAGATAAGGTCGTCCTGCCCGGTGCCTGCCTGCACGGAATAGGGATAATTGCCCGTCCCCGTCGGGACCGGACTGTCGGGCGTAGTCAGCGGGGTTGAATTCAATCGCTCGGTCAGCAAATCAATCTGCGCCAATAACCCCTGCTGCTCATCCTGTAAGTCGCGCCGGCGCTGTTCATCTTCCTGCCGGATAGCCGCAACCGCCGCGTCTATCTGACCGGCCACATCGTGATGCTGATTTTTGAGCTGGTCATTTTCTTTCAGGATATCGGCATTCTGCCGGGTTAACCGTTGCTGCTCGGTCCGCACTTTATTGAGGGTGCCGACCAGCGTTCGCAGGGTATCTTCCGGTGTATCACCACCGACGCCCAGTGCCTGTAACTCCTCCGGTGACAGGGTGGCCAGCGCATTATTGGGCGATGGCGCAGCAGGTGAGACCGTGTCGGTTGTGCTGCAACTTCTGAGGCCGATAACCCCGCCGGCGAGCAGTACCGCCGGCACCAGTATTTTCACCAGACTGTTGGATTTAATCTGCATGACGGTCTCCCGCTTTCACCGCGTCCGGCTCAGGAATAAAGGCGTTCTCCGGCTGTCCTTT
>NZ_NIBU01000145.1 GCF_002632485.1 Xenorhabdus innexi
AAGTTATGTATTCCATTATAATCACTATATTGTATTGGTATTTCTGAAAAATATGTATTCTCTTTTAATGGAATTCTGACATAGATATCTCGATCTTCAGTTCTATTGCATTGAGGTGAACCTGAAGGTGAATGACTATTTTCCTTCATACATATAGAATATTCTGATGGTAAAAATGTAGAATAATATTCTTGAGTATAACGTTTGTTATCACCACCAAAACCAGAGAATTTTTTATTTTTACTTTTGGATGATTGTATTATCCTCGGGGATTTAATACTATATTTTTCATCAAACTTGGGTCTAAAATATTCACCTTTGGTTTTGAAGGAAGTATCATACCAATGATTTAAATCAAACAGATCTTGTCCATCAATAACCTGCAGCGCATTTATATTTAAACTCCATTCTTTAGGCTGAGTCGGTTTTTTATTTTTTATATCTTTAATAATATTCGGTATATTAAAATGAGAATAATCAGGTTTGTTTTTACAATGAAAAATAAAGGTGTTAAAAATACAAATAACACTTGCATTTTTATCATAAGTGACATTCAAATCTAGCATTTTTCTATATATACTAACTTCATCACCTGTTCTTAGATCTAATTTTAAATCGGTATAATTTTTAAGTTGTAAAGTAATATTTACTTTATCGAAGATATTATTATTACTGCTGTTTTCTTGCTCGACAATTATATGAAACTTCTTCCCTAAATCACTGATAGTAAGATAAGGCTTTATAGTACACGTCCATAATCCACTCTCATTTGTTTTTATTAATTGATTGTCTATTATTTTATCGCATAACGCATCCTGCTTTAAAGGTTTTTTTTGGTCCGGACTTAATTCCAATTTTATATCAGAATTGGGAGCAGCATAGCCACGTATCGTGAAGTTATTAGTATGTACTACTGAGTTATTCAATGGGTAAACAATAGATAACTCTTGTTTAATTGATGGTATTTCCGCTGTTAAAGCATCCTCTCTCCATTTATTATAGACTTCTTCTGACTCTCTGACAGTAATATTTATGTTATATTGTTTTTCATCAGTAACATCCGTGAAATACGAATCATATGGAATAAGACATTTCCATTCTCCATCTATACCCACACGGTCCGGGCATTCAATATCCTTTACAGGTTTGTTATCAATAGAATAACTCAGTTTTATTTTACTATCTGGCCGACCATATCCCCTGACAGGAATATATTTTTTCCTCTTACTGACTCGACCATTCCAGTCTGGGCTGTCAATCCATATTTGTTTCATCGTATTAGAAAACCAATGACCTAAATCTTTTGGTTGATAAAATTTAGTAGTCAAATATTTTCCTGTAACATCTGAAATGAGAGAAAAATTAAGAGGTCTTTTACTCCCTGGATCTTTTTTTGCCAAAGCTTTTTCTCCTGAGGATATAACACCAATAATAGTGTTATGCCAAATTGTTGGCCCCCCGGAATCTCCAGGCTGTGAAACTTCAGCGGTTAACGCTTCATTTTCTTTTATTATTAGTCCATCATTCCCTTTAAAATCTTTAGTGGCAGTGATAATTTTTACATCAGCCCGCTTTTGTTCCCCCGTTCCCTCTATACTATTTCCTGTTCTTTCATCAATTCCCAGGCTACCATAGCCATAAATAGAAGTATTATAATAGTCTTTTTCGTTTTTTTCATAAGCGTTGTCATAATAAAAGAAGCGACTAACATGACCAAAATCATGTAAATTTATAGGTCTATCTAATTTTATGATTGCAAAATCAGCCGATTTTCCAGATTCGGAATATGGAAAGAAATTTTTAGGGTCTCCTCTGCCAATTATTTTTTTCTTATAATCTTTAATTATATATCCTTCAAAAGAAACCTGACCACTTGGGCCATCACTTTTAGGGTAATAATAGCAATGAGATGCTGTTAAAATATAGCTTGGAGCGATCAGAGAGCCAGTGCAGGCTGAGATAGTCTTTTTATATTGGCCTAATTTAATTTCATGATAAATATGAATAACCCAAGGTTTACACTGACTATCTTTACCTTCAATACAACTTTCCTCACCTCTTGCAATGGTTTCTCTGGGAGGAGATGTTAACATACCACCTGAAAG
>NZ_NIBU01000146.1 GCF_002632485.1 Xenorhabdus innexi
ATTCATTGCCGAAGCCTGTGGTCTTAATGAGGGACTGGGAGTGAAAGGCCAGTGGGGAACGCTTCAATCCATGGAGACACGCATGCAGTTTCTATCAGACCCGACACATCGGATCCGATTCGTTTATACCCCCAAACACGCTTCCTGGTTAAATCAAATTGAATGTTGGTTCAGTCTGGTCTCCCGACATTTGCTCAGGCGGCTTTCCGTCAGCAGCAAAGCGATATTACGGACATGCATTTTAAAATATATCGAATATTACAACCGGGTATTAGCTAAACCTTTTAAGTGGCTTTACCGTGGGAATACAAAGTGATGTCATTAATTGCAGAATACACCACTAGGAAGTTGATTGATGTTTGTTGTGTACTCCGGTGATAACAATCCTCGCCTCATCTGCCAGGAGGAATCAAACGAGAGCATGAAATACTGTGAGGTATTTTACGCCGCCATAATCTCTGTCTCTGTGTTCTTCAATTTGGGATACCAACGATGGAATAAACCTACCAACTCGCCATTTAAGACCGCTACCCGTGTTTGTAAGAAACAGTGCGCTACTTGCTGGCTCCATTGTATCTGCTGTTTTTTCGCTATTCGTTTTGTTATCACTTCATTCACCGTGGATGTCATTTTCAAAAGACGACGGCACGGAATGTCAGAAGTCGGCTGCACTGGCACTTTATGTTCGAAACCGAACGATTCTGAGAGTAAGACCTGCAAATACTGAGCTACAGTGAAACAAATCTATATCCCTCATCCATTTTACGCTCTTAATATTCCGTGCAGTCGCCTTCTGAAAATGACATACTGCCGTGTTTCTACTTTGGAACAAATGGAACAAACAACGGAAAACCTACGTCGGGAGATCAAGGTGGCTGGATTTAATATCCAGACACACCGCGTGATGGAAGAGAATATCAGTGGTGCGGTAACAGCTTATGAACGCCCCGTGTTTAATCGTCTGTTGGATAGGATGGAAGGTGGTGATATTTTGGTGGTTACATGACTTGATTGGTTAAGACGAAATGCAATGGATGTCAGAAGAACAGTCGAAGATTTGGAAAACCGAGAAATCTGAGTTCACTGCCTAGCACTTGGTGGGGTTGATCTGACAAGTTCAGCAGGAAAAATGACCATGCAGGTGATCTCGGCTGTCGCTGAGTTTGAGAAGGATCTGCTAATCGAGCGCACACACGCCGGTATTGCACGGGCCAGGGCATCAGTGAAACGTTTTGGACGCCCTTCTGCGCTGAATGATGAACAGAACTGGAACGACTCAGTATGGGGATAACTGTGAGTGCTGTGGCCCGTGAATTCAGCACTACCCGACAAACTATTCTCAGGTTAAAAGCAGCACATCAGGACTAAACGCTGCAGAATTATAAATAACGTAAGGCATAGACATGAAATCAGGCGGCTCCCTGGATTGTAATAAAATCAATATACGTAAATCCATCATTGCCGAATTACCCGCACTCGCCGAACTACGCTGGGCTTTATGCAGCGATGATGAAGAAACAGAGCTACCTATAGATAAAGCCCATTTTACAGAGCAATTTCTGAAAAGAGAGAGGGAACTAGAAGCTATGGGGAACTTAATCAACTTCGTTGCTGAAAAAGATGCAGAGTTGATAGGTGTTATTTCTCTGATTTTAGTGAATAAAATACCTTCCCCATACGAAATCAATGGTTGCTGGGGATATGTCACGAATGTCTACGTAAGACCTGCTTACCGGAATCATGGGGTTGGTGAGAAATTATTGAGTTTTGTCAAAGACCAAGCAATTGCTGATAAGTGCGAGTTGTTAGTTGTATGGCCAAGTGACAGGAGTTATCCATTTTATAAACGAGCAGGATTCAAATCTGAAAAAAGGGAACAAGACCCTTTGGTTCTGGTGCTTTGACCCCGGATTCAGATCACATGACTGGACTCCGAACCTTTCTCATAGAGGGATATTGTCCGTTTGCCAGGGAGAATCTATCAGCCACCTCTGTTATGTATTGGATAATAGAATGGCGAACTTCCCTAAAATTTGCATATCCCGCCGAAGGAACCCATTCACTTTTTAAGCTCCGGAAAAAACGTTCCA
>NZ_NIBU01000147.1 GCF_002632485.1 Xenorhabdus innexi
ATTCATTGCCGAAGCCTGTGGTCTTAATGAGGGACTGGGAGTGAAAGGCCAGTGGGGAACGCTTCAATCCATGGAGACACGCATGCAGTTTCTATCAGACCCGACACATCGGATCCGATTCGTTTATACCCCCAAACACGCTTCCTGGTTAAATCAAATTGAATGTTGGTTCAGTCTGGTCTCCCGACATTTGCTCAGGCGGCTTTCCGTCAGCAGCAAAGCGATATTACGGACATGCATTTTAAAATATATCGAATATTACAACCGGGTATTAGCTAAACCTTTTAAGTGGCTTTACCGTGGGAATACAAAGTGATGTCATTAATAGCAGAATACACCACTAGCAACTTCCAATCACAAGCCATCAAGTCTTCTTGTTCTGGTGTCCAGGATTCAGATTTCTCTGACTCAAACATCTTCTCTATATGAGCAATTTTTTCTCCTCCGCTGGACACATCCGATTTCTGGACAAGATAGATATATTCATACGAGGAATTCCAGCTACTACGAGATACCTTACTCCCTAAATACACTTGGATCAGCGCCCATGGCAATGAACCCGTGATTGCAGCTAAGTTGTATTGAGTGGGGTTAAAAGGGCATTTGATATCAGGCTTGCTATCTGATTTTAGTAACACCCAATCGCACCCCATCATATCATCTGCAGTTGGCGTCCATATTGTAATCCCGTCTTTTTTATCGTATTTACTCAGAAGCGGAGGCAATCCTCCTGATGCTGGACGGAGGCTAATATACGCATCAGCCTCATTCCAAACGTGTCGATTCACCCTTCTTCCCAAATACACTTGAATCATTGCCCACGGGAAAGAACCAATAGGCGCAATTTCATTACTCTTATATTCATTGGGGTTCAATGGGCATGGAAGAGCCGTATTATCCAGCTTATTAACGTCAGACATAAACACCTCGCTTTATTATTCGTTAAAGGTTATTTCAGCCTACTGCTAACTAGCCCGTTAATATTACTGGGGTCAGGCTTTGATCTCTATTGAATAACCCGTGACAGAATGAATACGCACTAAAATAAGGTGGCGTATTATAAAGCCTCTCTGTTAGTCGAGTGCGCCATTCAGTGAGGTGTATATTTGAAGTTTGGTGCTGATGCATGCCATGCTGGTTATTACTCAATGATAGATTGGCTGATTTAGTTCAGCCGGACTGTCTCGCGCTACTGAAACTCTTATAGCTACAGGATGCAGTTGTTCGGCATAACCGAACATGTGATACTCATGCTATATTTTACCATTCAATATAAAGGATTTATATGCAACCGAACGATAAGAACCCACTCAAACAAAAGTCATTTAAATTCATTCTTGCCGGTGGGATATTACTTTTTATGGCTGGTATTAGATTTATTCAATATGATGATTTTTTACTGGGTACTGTCGAAAGCGTATTGGCTATTGGGCTTGTTCTCTTTGGGCTTAAATTGAAAAAAGACGAAGATAAAAAGTAGACTACCAGATTCCCTCGAATCCGGGGGAATTAAAATCCATCGAACTCATCACACCATTCGAATTCATCTTTCATGAGGGTGATCTGCCCCTAGCTCTGTTTCTCTCTCGCCGCCCAATGGCGATCGTGCTCTTCCGGTGTGGCTTTCTGGTCTTCAAACAGATCTGCAATTTTAAAGCCATCAGGCAGTAATGCCCACGCAATATAGAAGTATCGAGGTTCGAATTCCTCTCCCATCCACGGATAAATACCAGCATATTCTCCATCGTAAAATCGGACATAGCCAATATGCCAGCCGTCACAAGCGTTATAAACTAACACTTCTTTTCCGTTCATATCAGGCATGGGTTGCTCAGAGGCGGGACGAAAAATTAAGGATTCTGTAACGGGTGTAGACATGCATTCCCCCAGAAAGCAAAAAACCCCGCTTTTGGCGAGGTCTGAAGTTAATAAGCTGTATTGACTCAAACTTGATCGGACAGTTACCTATTTTTGGGGTGTCACTGTGAGTTTAGATTTGAGCTAAATTCTTTTCAGCCCAAGCTCGTTTTCCA
>NZ_NIBU01000148.1 GCF_002632485.1 Xenorhabdus innexi
AATTCGGGGCTGAAACTTCTTTTCATCATGTCACCTGTTGAATTGTCGAAGTGAGAATATCACCTCTATAACGGTGACCAAAATCATTGGACCACATCAATCCTGCTTGGCTTTATATTCGCTCATGATGACAGCATCGAATGTTCTAATCACATGCAAATGAAATTCAGGGCTGATCCACATGGCATAGGCATAAACCAGTTCCTTACATGCATATGTACCCCCCTTGCGGCCTTCAATAGAAACTATAGGATTTCCTAGAGTTTCTTTTTTAAGCAAATCTACTAGAGCTTGAGTTTGCTGATTGGTACTCCATAAGCTGGGCTGGTGCTTCGCTTCACCACCAGATGCTTTATGAAGATCATTCAAACGATAACGGCCTTGTTTATCGGTGCTGATTTTCACGCCGTTCAATATGATTAATGCTGTACTCACGATGCTTGTCCTTACTTAGGTAATGAACCTTTGCCGCAATAGGAGATCAGCCCATCGAGTAGCATCAGTTTTAGCTGATTCCTCAAAGGCTCATTCCTAAATAAAGGCTCGATGTTTAGATTGGCGCTGCGGGGCGCAGTGAAATGCAGATACAAAAAAGCCACCACGGATGTGATGGCATGGGTTATTGCTTTAACCACTCAAGGGAATGGGTAAAGGAATATTGTTTTAGTTTCAGAGGGTAACTAATTGTTAAGTATTATTCGCTTGTTATTGGGCTAAAGTGGGTTTATAGGTTGTTGAAAATACATCCAACACCCATTTTTGGGGGTAATTATGGCTAATGCACAGATGATGTTAGATTTTGCTCAACTGATAGATGCGGGCAGTCCTAATTATATATTAACGCAACGTATTGATACGGCAACTGGTGTAACCACTCTAGTTATTAATACTGGGATAGATGGGGCATTACCATTATTAAGAGAGCTATTGGCTGTTGCATCTGGGAGTGTTCCCAGATGCCTACGTAGCCTAGGTTTCCATTATTTGGGAAACAACTCGTATATACTAAAGCAAAGCGACCAACGGTATCCAAACCCGCCTGTCAATATCACGATTGATTCATTTGCAGAATATATATTACTGCTTCTTGATAGCAGATCCATAAACTCCATTGACCAAATTCAATTGCCGGCCTTATTAGCAGACGAATCACTTCGAGCAAACTTGGATAACTATTGGAATAACACTCAAGGCCATAGTGATCAGCAGCGCAGAAATGATGCAAAGAACACTATAATTCGGCTACAACCACAACTAAATCAACAATTACTAGCCCGACAACGGCAACGGCAGTTACAGATATCGCAGCCACAACATTCACAACGACCTAGATTCCTTCCTCCAGCCGAACGCGATATATTGACAGGATCACGTGGCTGCTCAATTGCCTGCTAATCGCCCACCATCACCTCCTGAGCTTCCTCGACTTAATGCTGATGATGTCGATCAGGCACTCCTGTCAACTTCATCGCCAACTGGATTTCCATCCCTTGGTAGTTGGTTTGGGAAAAAATAAAATGACAAAATGCAATCTCAAGATTCATTGACACTGCGCCCTAATATACGCAATTAACTTGAAGATGCAGGTTTTAATCGCTGGAAATGATCAGTCAGTCGGGTAGCCAATTCCTGTGCTTTTGTTGGCAAGGTGACATGATAAAAATGTCGAAGTGTTCCCCGAAACGTTTTTGCATCCGGGAAATAGACATTGTTGCGTATTTGCTCATTCGTGTACTTCCATAATCGTTCAATGGGGTTGAGATTAGGGCTGTAGGGGGGCAAATAATGTAATTGAATATTCAGCTCTTGAGCCGCTGATTTTACTAATTCAGCGCGGTGATAACCTGCACCATCCAAAATAATATGCACTTTTTGTTGGAAGGGATAGGTTTCCCTAATGGCATGGAAAAAAAGGACGACATTTTCCGCGTTAATCGTCGGATATTCACGAATAACCGTCTCTTCAATCCGGTGTAAATTGAGTGCCCCCATGA
>NZ_NIBU01000149.1 GCF_002632485.1 Xenorhabdus innexi
CCGTGGTTTTGATATTAGTTTAGCGACGATTATCAGATCATAAATGAAGCCTTTTTTCTATCTAAAAATAAACGGTTATTGCTTAAGATCCTATCTATGAAGCAGCCACAGTCATTCCTACTTCTGAGAATATAAATTTGCAATGGAGCGAACCACGGCGGCTGTCGTCTGGCAATCGACTACTGCGGAGTGAGCCTTTCCTTTTACCGACACTCCCGCAGCACGTGCTGCATTAGCCAGTGAAATCGTGCCATATTTATTTGTCGCGCCATAAAACAGAGCAGATAAATCCATAGCACATCGGCACTGTAGCTGCTTCAACCAGCGCGTATCCATAGAAAATGCCTTTGCAGTCTGGGCTATTATCCTGAGATCAAACTTCGCATTAAAGATAATCAAAGGGCGGCTGTTCAGGAGTGAGATAAGTTCATCTGCAACCTGCGGCCATTGCGGTTCATTAACCAAATCGCTCAGAGCAATACCGTGAACCGCTTGCGCTTCTGCATCAATCGGGACAGAAGGACGAAGGCGGCTTTGATAAATCACCTTTCCATCAGTATCTGTCAGGGCTATCTCAACGATCTGTGCCTGTTTATCCAACCCTGTGGTTTCAGTATCCAGAATATAAGCACGTTCCGTAACCCATTGATGAGCCTGTGTAATCACTGTCTGCCGAATAATTTCGGACATTGTTATTATCCTTTATGACTTGTCGTATTAATTCAAACCGGATTTTTAAGCATTAAACCAAATAAAGGGTTCTCAACAACCGGAAGAATAGCGATATTAGATGCATCTGACTCTGGCAAAGATCCAAGATCCATTAACCCTGATTCTTCAATTGTTTTTTTGAGTTTTTTGAATTTCATAATAAATTTACTCTAAGTTATCACGAGATATTCAATTACAGAGCAAAGTTCTAAAGTTCGTTAGTTTTGATAGTGAAAAAACACTGGCCGAATACGGCTCGGTGCTATACATGAGTGATGAGTGTAATCGAAATTAGAGTGGTCGTCCTGTGATCTTTAGTTGAGCAGATACCATCCTTCACCTTTATCATTTATTCAACTCTTGTACAGAATTTGCTAAACGCTTCTTGCGCCCTAATTCTGTTGTATAAAATCGCTCCTCAATTCCATATAGTAACATTTTGAGCTGCTCATCATTTTTAATATAAAACTTCTGATTGGCCTCATCAAATGCAAGAAATTCAGTATGGTAACTGCGTATATAAGCCAGCATTTTCTCTCTATTTTCCGAATCCTGAATCAAAGCAAGAGCATCCCTAGCTAAAGCGATACGAGCACGATTTGGTTTAGATACTTTACTCAGGCCATAACCATCAGCTAGTTCTATAAAGTTCTGTTCTAAAAACTGCTGAACTTCCTTATTAGTCGCTTCTTTATAAAGTGAGTCAATCCCTGTGAAAATACTCGATATTGTCACCAATTTTCTGAATATTAATCTATCTAGCCGAGGGAAATAAATAGCATCAGGGTATCGGTTAATACAAAGGCGCGTCTCGCTGTTTTCAAGGTAGGCTATATCACCGAACCCAAGAAGCTTTTTAGTGAGATAAACTGAGGGATAAACCTTCTGAAAAAAGAAACTTCCATCCTGAATTGAGCATAAATAGGCTATTTTAGTAAATTCACTTTTAGGCAGGGAATTATATTCTGCGGCAACAAAATCACGTTTGAGATAATCAGAGCAATAATCCTGTTGACTGAATTTCTCTACTTTAAACCAAACATCTTCATCTAAATAGCTTTTCAAAATGGTAGGAGTATCAAAGAAACTCGATCCTAAATTTGCGAAATTTTTGTTCCCAAAACGCAAAATCACAGAAAAAAGGATCGAGTCATGTTTATCATACCACCCACTTCCCGAAATGAACGGCGGCAGATGAAAAAAATCGTTCAAAAAACACCTGATAAAAATTATGCACGCCGGATCATGGGGATAC
>NZ_NIBU01000015.1:0-84398 GCF_002632485.1 Xenorhabdus innexi
TGTGTATAGGTCATAGTGCATTTTCCTTTGGCGAGAAAGATGCCTACTATAGCAACTGACCGCCTTTCTTAGAAATTGCACTTATTAGTCGAATCCAAGTATCGAACCTAATAAAAAATCATGCAAGAGAATAGTTCATCATTATAATTTCTTGGCGAGAATATTAAATTAAAAAATATTATGAGGCGATGATAAATATGATAATAAAATCAGATGATTACTCAAGCTACATTAAATTAACTATTGTTTCGATGATCTGGGGTGGCACATTCATAGCTGGAAGGTTTATTTCATCTGATACCAGCTCGTTATTATCAGCATCGGTTAGGTTTATTTTAGCCGCATTTGTATTAATAATTGTTATCGCTTTTTCTAAAAAAGGATTTATCAAAATAAATAAATCACAAATAGCAAGTATTACCATGCTGGGTTTCTTTGGTATTTATGTCTATAACCTTTGTTTTTTTTATGGCCTGAAATATATTGATGCATCCAGAGCTTCTCTGATTGTAGCGATAAATCCGGCAGTGATAGCAACAGTTTCTTATTTTCTGTTTAAGGAAAAAATGTCCACCATAAAGACCGTTGGTATTTCATTCTGTTTATTTGGTGCAGGGATCGTTATTATCGGCAATAACTTATCAACATTATTGAGTAATAAAGGCGATATGATCGGTGACATCTCTATTTTAGGATGTGTCATCAGTTGGGTGATTTATAGTGTTTTCGGACGGAAAACAATCAATGAAATTGGTGCATTATATACTGTTGCTTATTCGGTCATTGCGGGTGCGTTAATGTTAACAGTAACAGCGTTAGTAACAGGTGATATTAACTCTGCGGCACTGATTTCTTTGTCCATGAGTGATCTGATAAGCCTGATTTATTTAGGTGTCGTCGGATCAGCTATTGCATATGTTTTATATTATGATGGCATTGGTAAGATTGGTGCTACAAGAGCAGGTGTCTTTATCGCATTAAATCCGCTGACCGCAATACTGGGTGGAGTACTCTTTTTACACGAGAAATTTACTGTATCTATATGTATTGGTGGAATTTTAATTATTGCAGGAATTGCTATGACCAATAAAAAAACAGCGAAATAATGTTCGATAAAAAAACATTAAATATGTAATTAATTGATTTTGATACACCTACGAAAAGCCGCTCGGAAGACGACGAGTCTTCACAATTTAAGATAATATATGAACCAGATTATTACCATCCTATGGCCATTATTTGCACTGATACTCTTGGGCTTTATGCTAAAACGTAGTGCCTCATTTAGCCCCTTTTTCTGGCAGGGAACAGAGAAGCTTAATTATTTTCTGCTGTTTCCCGCTTTATTGATCAATAGCCTGGCAACAGCCTCTCTGGATAACCCCCAGCTACCGCGCCTCTTTTGGGCAATCCTCGCTATACTTGGCACTGGTTTATTTATATTAATTATTATTAAGTGGTTACTTAAATGGCCCGCTCAACGTTTTGGTGTTTATGTGCAAGGGTTGTTGCGTTTCAATACTTATCTAGGATTAGCCATCACGGTAGATATTTTCGGCTCTCACGGGATCGCAGTAGCATCGCTGATAATTGCGATCTTAGTTCCTCTTTGCAATGCCATTTCTGTTTTTGCATTAACACCAGACATAAAAACTTTATCAATTAAGCAATTTGTCGTGATAATCACTAAAAATCCGCTGATATTAGCCTGTTTTATTGGAATAGGCCTCAATCTCACTAATCTTGGCTTACCTTACGGTTCAGGGCAGTTTTTAAAAATTCTGGCCGGGGCAAGCCTTCCTTTAGGGCTAATTTGTATCGGTGCATCATTGCAGCCAGCAATGTTGAGAACGGAGAAGAAGCCAATTATTATCAATAGCCTGTCCAGATTATTATTTATGCCTTTGGTTGCCGGGGTTGTTGGCTACTTACTTGAACTGGATGTGTTAGAAATCAACTTACTGATTCTCTTTTTCGCGATACCTACAGCACCAACAGCTTATATTTTAACCCGACAGTTAAATGGAGACAGTCAGTTAATGTCAGCGATTATCACATTACAAACAATGTTTGCAGTAATTACCTTACCCATTATTTTAGGCTTGAGACTGGATTAATTTGCAGAATTGAATGGATATTTGATTTGGAGCGGGAAACGAGACTCGAACTCGCGACCCCAACCTTGGCAAGGTTGTGCTCTACCAACTGAGCTATTCCCGCATTATTGATGGCAACCAGAAATGCCTTAGTGTTAGTTTCAAATTATGGTAAATACCAATAACTATCAACTTCCTGCATTTTAGGAATGCGCGCAATTATGAACGCATCTGACAAATATGGCAAGCCATTTACCCATACATTAACTCCAACCGCTTAAAAGGTATGCAAAGCCGTATATACCACACACTTTGCATATGGTTATAGCAAGCTACCAGCACAATATGATACATTACGTTATCTAAAAATTAACATAATACTTACAATTAGCCTCTAATAAGATTTGTACTTGTCGGAATAATTTGCTGGAAATAAATTAGATCCATTTTTAGTCGTATCTCAAACGGTAATGCTCTTAAGTAAAGGCCGAATTATATGACTCTATACTATCCACCTAAATTTCTTACTGGCAATGACGCCCTTATCGATCTTCTTCTCGCTCAGGCAGAACTGGATAAAAGCCATAATATTAATACAGCAGGGTTTGTATCAGGATACCGCGGTTCACCATTAGCCCGTCTGGATCAAGCATTGTGGCAAAATGGTAAAAAACTGGCACAGGCTAATATTCGTTTCCATCCTGCAATCAATGAAGATCTTGCAGCAACTGCTATCTACGGTACTCAAAAAGTTGAATCTGACCCCGACCGCAATGTTACCGGTGTATTTAGTATGTGGTACGGCAAAGGACCCGGAGTTGATCGCTCCGGAGATGCGCTCAGACATGGCAATGCCTATGGATCTTCTCCCCATGGCGGTGTGTTGGTTATTCTGGGCGATGACCATGGGTGCGTGTCTTCTTCTATGTCCCATCAGTCTGATCTCGCCCTAATGGCGTGGAATATGCCTATCTTGCATCCGGCTTCTGTGTCTGATTACCATGACGTGGGATTATGGGGCTGGGCAGCCTCCCGTGTCAGCGGTACATGGGTTGGGTTTAAAGCAATCAGCGAAGTTGTGGAAAGCGGTGCTGTCAGGGGCTATAAGACGCTTCCGGAGTATAAGATACCGGAAATAGATCCCGGTCCAAGTGGGTTACATTGGCGCTGGCCTGACCTTCCCAGCCCTCTGATAGAACAACGGCTGGTCTATAAACTTAAAGCTGTTCAGGACTTCGCCAGACTCAATCCGATAGATCAACTTATCGCACCCTGCCAAAACCCGAGAGCCTTATTAGTCACCGTTGGTAAAGCTCATCGGGATACTCTGGAAGCGCTGCGTATCGGAGGTCTGACACCTGTTGAACTGGCAAAAAACGGCATTGCGATTGTTCATGTTCGTCTGGTTTATCCCTTATCACCACTTCTCAGCGAAATAGCCTCTCAGGTTAATGATATTTTTGTTATTGAAGAAAAAAACTCTGTTGTTGAACTGCTTCTCGCGCAACACCTCATTAATTTGCCACAACAGATTACTCTGATTGGGAAACATGACCATCTCGGCAGAAAATTAGTGCCTACAGATATGGAGTCACGCCCCTCCCGGCTTGCCCCTTTTCTGGCCCACTGGCTGGAAAAATTTGGCTTATCTCTTTCTGTTCCTTTGGAATGGATAACTCAGACTACACTACACGATCCCTCGCTTCCCAAACGTACCCCTTATTTCTGCGCTGGCTGCCCTCATAGTACCTCAACCCGTATACCTGAGGGCAGTCAGGCACAAATCGGTATTGGATGCCATGTAATGGCAGCATGGATGGATCGCAATACAGGTTACGGCCTGACGGCTATGGGAGCAGAAGGTGTTGACTGGATAGGTCACTCCTCTTTTATTAATCGTTCTCATGTGTTTCAGAATCTGGGAGACGGAACTTACTTTCATTCAGGTCATTTAGCCATTCGTCAGTCAATCGCGGCTGGTAGCAACATCACCTATAAATTATTGTTTAATGATGCTGTTGCAATGACCGGTGGGCAGGCACTTGACGGTAGTATGACAATAAAACAGGCTGTCGCTTTAATGCTGGCTGAAGGAGCAAAAGAAGTTGTTGTTGTCACCGATGAACCCGATAAATATAAAGGCAAGAATAGCCTTCCTGCCGACGTCAAAATTTATCAACAAGATTATCTCGAAGATGTGCAGAAACGTCTGCGGGATATCAAGGGCGTGACAGTCATTATCTATGAACAGGCCTGTGCGACAGAACTACGCCGTAAAAGAAAAAAAGGGATAATCCCACAGGCAAAAAGGCGGGCAGTGATCAATGCGGCCGTTTGTGAAGGCTGCGGTGATTGCCAAATACAATCCAATTGTCTTGCTGTTATTCCGATAGAAACACCACTGGGAACTAAACGTGCGATAGATCATCATGTCTGCAATTCAGACCTGTCCTGCCTGAAAGGTTTCTGCCCCAGTTTTATTACTATTGAAAATGCTAATCTACTTCAGGACCCCAGCAGGATAATGCCGCAGGAAGAGATTGATAACCTGCTGAGCAAACTACCTGAGCCAATTATAAAAATGGCCGATGATCCCTTTGAAATTTTATTAGCGGGTGTCGGAGGAACCGGTATTATCACCGCAGGCCATATGCTTGGTATTGCTGCCGAAATAGAAAAATATGCTGTTAACCTGCTTGATTTTACAGGCTTTGCGCAAAAAGGCGGGGAAGCAATAACCCACCTTCGATTCAGTCAGGATTCCGATAAACTGCATCAGGTCAGAATTGATCGGGGGCGTGCTGACCTTACTATTGCCGCAGATTTAGTCACGGCAACAGGGCTAAGCTCACTGGAAGTGATGTCAAAATCAGGTACCAGTTGTGTGCTGAATACCCATGAGACGCAAATAGGCACTATGCTGAGAAATCCGACCCTGAATTTAGATCAATCAGGAATGCTGAATACTCTCCGCCAGCATTGCCATACATTACAGTCCATTGATGCCGAGCAAATTGCAGCCGATTTAGTTGGTGACAGAAATCAAACAAATATCGTTTTAATCGGCTACGCGTGGCAATTGGGTAAAATTCCAATCAGTCTGTCTTCTATCGAGCAGGCCATCATACAGAAAGGCAGCATAGCAAGTAATGCTGTAAATAATGCGCGACGAGCCTTCCATATCGGTAGAATTGCTGCTGTACAACCAGATACCCTGAATAATTTTCTGACCGTTGAACCGAAACAGTCCATCAGGACACTGGATGACCTGATTTTGCACAGATACCAGCTTCTGGTTGAGTATCAGAATGAAAAATATGCACTGCGTTATCTAAGTCGCATTGCTCAAATCCAGCAGGTTACACAGCAAATTGATGCCGCAGAGCTAACAAAATCCATCGCAGAAAATTTATTCAAACTGATGGCATACAAAGACGAATATGAAGTTGCCCGTCTTTATACCAAAACAGGTTTTTTTGATAATCTCCGTTCACAATTTGATAATACGGATAAGATCCGCGTTCACCTCAGCGTTCCGTTTTTCAATCGTAAAGATCCCAGAACCGGAGAAAGAGGAAAAGGGGAGTATGGCGCCTGGATCATTCCTGTTTTTCGCTTTCTTGCTGCCTGTAAGCCATTGCGCGGAACTATTTTTGATATCTTCGGCTATCAGGAAGAAAGAAAACAGGAAAGAGATTTACTGTCCGAATATGAACAACTCATTGATTTACTGGTAGAAAAATTAAATAGCAATAACATGGAGATCTGTCAGAAGCTGGCGGCTCTGCCCGATCAGGTTCGGGGTTTTGGGCATGTGAAACAAAAAGCGATAAAAAACATGCAGGAACGCAGAGAAGTACTGCTAAAAGAGCTGGCTAAAATAGCATAATGAAAACAGATGGATATCACAGGCTACCGTGATATCCATCCATTTGATTCTTTGTCTTGCCATGAAACATCTTATACCAGACTATCGTTATAATGTGCGCTGTTAAAATTCTTACCCGTTGATGTTTTTATACTTTTTTTAGCTGGCTTATTACTGATATTTTCACCCTGTTGCTGGTCTAATAACGTATTCAGTTTATTTGTTAATTCTTTATTTTCATTTTTTAGCTTAACATATATCCCACCAGCTTCACGCATGCTTTTCTTAAACCTATCACACACCTTAATGTATTTTTTATAAATATCATCAGCCTCTTCTTTATACTTTCCATATGATTCATCAAGGTTTTTTCTTAGTTTATATTCATGAAAAGCCCGTTCTAGCTTTTGATATACTTTAAATACTTCCAGTTTATTAGAAAAAGTAGAAAACTTAATTACAACAGGTCTATTTTTATCAATTAAATTAATGTGTATTTTTTTATTTAATAATAACACATCATCTATCTCATTAAAGGAGCCTGAAAATATAATTTCATTATTTTTATGTTTTTCTATAATTAAATTATTTCCATCGAGATCAAAATTTAATTTAAAAATATAATTATCGAATTCATAACTGTCACTTTTATTAACTTCACTCATAACTATTCCTTATTTATTTTCTGATAAAAATCAAATATATTTTCTAGAAATCGATATAAATTAGACAAGTCATCACCTTGCCTGAAATTAGAAAGTTTAACTATATGAATGATACTCTTAGACGTGAACAGCACTAATATATCCAGTAGTATCGATATGCTAATTCTATTTGAATAGATATTTATCTCAGTTGCACTATTTGACCATCCGTTATCACATAAATCAATCAAAACCAGCCTGCGCCCACACAAGGCCAGTAGCAGGTAAATACATGGTTTTTTAGTATGGATAACGGAATCTGTTAATAAATCAGGGTGTTGTTGGGTAAAACAAATACACCATAGCTGGCAAGAATGGATTTACCCTATTGATACAACGAAAAAAGCGCCTTTCGGCGCTTTTTTCTATGGCAGGCAGATTATTATAAAATCTGCCGTCCTGAATTTGGAGCGGGAAACGAGACTCGAACTCGCGACCCCAACCTTGGCAAGGTTGTGCTCTACCAACTGAGCTATTCCCGCATAACTAATGCCTTATTTTTAAATATATAACATGTAACCAATTGATTAATTTCATGTTTTATCTTTAACAGCATTAAGATGGGCGCCATTATGAACTTATTTAGTAGGGATGGCAAGCATTTTACACGTCATAAAACATCAATCGCTCAAAATACCCTCTGATTGATATAATTAACACCACTAATTACGCGATTACCGCTCAACACCAGCATATTGTCCCTCTTTAACAAAAAGCAGATTACCCCGAATTGTAGCCTATTGACTAAAATTTAACATGACACTAGTCTAATATTCAATTATTAAATTGAATGAAATATAGTTCATCCCATACTGATAAATCAAAGCACAACAAGATTGGGGAAATTGATCATGACTAAAATGGCATCAGAGAAAATAAATACACAAACCTCATCAGAAATATCAGCTAAAAAACAGGGTAATATCCCTATTTCCATCTATTTGCTTGGATTAACAATATTCATACTGAATACTTCTGCATTTATGGTTGTAGGTATGATGCCATCATTAATGGCTGCGTTCGGCGTTACAGTTACAGATATCGGCTACCTGATTTCACTCTACGCAATAGGAATGGTCATCGGCGGGCCAATATTAACAATGGTATTTGTTGCGCTTCGAATTCCCAATAAACAAGCTCTACTTTGATATTAATGCTCTACAGTATCGGAGGGGTTATCGCCGCAACTGCAGGAAATTATTATGTTATGGCTATCGCCCGTGTTATTACCGGTTTTGCGGGAGCTGCCTGTGTTGGTATTTCTTTAGCAATCTGCGGAGAAGTTGTTAAAGCAGAAATGCGAGGAAGGGCTTCATCAGTTGTACTCACTGGCATGATGCTGGCAAACGTTTTGGGTCTACCCGCAGCAATCATGATTGATCAGTATTACGGCTGGCGTTTAAGTTTTTGGTTAATTTTTATATTTACTCTCGTTTGTGCCTTGATTTTATGGGCAATGGTGCCACTTTCACATAATATTTCGAATGTCCGTATCCGCGATCAGTTCGCCTCATTTAAGAATGGAAAACTCTGGGCTGCTTATAGTTCAAGTGCTCTGATCATTGGTGCATCTTACGCTGCTTTCAGCTATATCTCTGCTATCCTGACTGAAATTACAGGCTTATTACCCGCAGTTGTACCTATTGTACTTGGCTGTTACGGTGTTGCGAATATCATCGGTAATACCCTCATCGGCCGCTTTGTTGACCGGCACACCTTCGTAGTTCTGACTATCGGCATCAGTATACTGGCGATATCACTGCTGATATTCGCGCTGTTCCCGGAAAATCGCTATATAAGCGTGATCGCTTTTTTAATCATCGGCATTGTGGGTGTTCCCATGAGTCCGGCACTGATTACACGGGTTATGCGAGTAGCGAATGCAGGCCCGCTGGTCATGAGTGTTCATGTCTCTGTCATTAACAGTGGTTTTGCCTTTATCTCATGGGTTGGAGGATTAAGCATTGCAGCCGGGTATGGATTAATCTCGCCACTTTGGATTGGCTTACTTCTGGCTATTTTTGCCTTACTTTCACTTGCACCGCGTAGTGTCAGAGTTGCAATGGCATCGTCCTGAACGAAAAAACCACTTTTAAAAAACAATACAGTTACGGGCTAGTATTAAATATAGGGGGTAATAAGGTAGTCTATTGATAATATTGGACTATTGATAATATTGGATAAGAGAAGATTTGGAGCGGGAAACGAGACTCGAACTCGCGACCCCAACCTTGGCAAGGTTGTGCTCTACCAACTGAGCTATTCCCGCTTAATTTTGGTGTGTTGTACGTTTGAAATTTTTCATCGGTACGGGGAGCGCATTATACGAATAATTCGGCCGCTGGCAAGACCCAACACAAAAAAAATCACATTCTTTCTTTTGTTGATCATTAATCAAACAAAAAAAGCCTGATTGTGATTCAAACATAGATATCTTACTTTGATTGGCATATATCCACATTTGATCATGTAGCTCAAATGAGCCACAGTACAATTATTAATCAAAAGGAGGTTTAAATATGGCCGCAAATGCCTTTGTTCGTGCTCGCATAGATGAAAAATTGAAAAATGAAGCTGCAGCTGTGCTAGCCAGCATGGGGTTAACCGTTTCTGATCTGGTGCGCATAACACTCACTAAGGTCGCAACCGAAAAAGCTTTACCATTTGATATGTGTATTCCTAATGAACTAACAACTAAAACCATTGCTAATAGTGAAAAAGGAATTGATGTCCACCAAGCAAAAGATGCTGATGATATCTTCGATAAATTGGGTATCTAATAACTCATGAAACAAAGAGCTATTGAATATTCCACCCAGTTTCAAAAAGATGTGAAGTTAGCTCAGAAAAGACAGAAAGACATAGAAAAACTGAAAGCATTAATGAAGCTCTTGATTAACAATGAGTTGCCATTACCTACTGTATACAAAGATCATCCATTACATGGCAACTATAAAGGCTATAGAGACGCTCACATAGAACCGGATTGGGCCCTTATCTACAAAATTACCAGTGACCTTATCCGATTTGAACGGGCTAGAACGCACTCTGATCTATTTTAAATATGGATACGGCGAATAACGATAAATATAGATTAAGTGGGCGAAAACCCACTTAATCATTTTATATCAGTAAAATAATGTCATTTATTTCTGGATAAAATGTTCGCGGTAATAAACCAGTTCCGCAATTGACTCCCGGATATCATCCAATGCCTGATGAGTGTTTTTCTTGCTTAAACCGGACAGCATTTCAGGTTTCCAACGACGAGCCAATTCCTTCAGTGTGCTGACATCCAGATAACGATAGTGAAAATACTTTTCCAGCTCTGGCATATAGCGGAATAGAAAACGGCGGTCCTGACCGATACTGTTACCACAAATAGGGGATTTTCCTGCCGGAATCCACTGCTCCAGAAACGCAATCGTCGCTTGTTCAGCTTCGGCCTCACTAAACGTACTCTGCTTTACCCGCTCCACCAATCCACTGGCAGTATGCGTTCTGACGTTCCACTCATCCATCAGAGCCAACTGTTCATCTGGCTGATGTACTGCAATAACCGGCCCCTCCGCAAGAATATTCAGCTCTGAATCCGTCACAATAGTCGCAATTTCAATTATGCGATCGCGCTCGGGATCCAGACCCGTCATTTCTAAATCTATCCAGATAAGATTGTTCTCACTTTTTGACATGATATATCCTAGGTTCCTTTAAAACAGGTAATCTGTATCAGAGGTGTATCATAGCGTTTTTGATCACCCGCAGCGATAACCAGCAAGATAGATGAAATAAGTGAGGTTCGGTGGCTAAAAGTAAACTCTCCAAAGGGCAGCAACGCCGTGTGCAGGCCAATCACCAGCGCAGGCTAAAACAGCCGCTCGACAGGAATAACGCCCAAAAGCCAGAACTGGATGACAGCCAGTTTGGTGAGCCACAAGAAGGGCTGGTTATCAGCCGATTCGGGCAACATGCAGATATTGAGGCCGCAGATGCTTCCATACAACGCTGTAATATCCGCCGGACAATCCGTTCACTAGTTACCGGTGATCGTGTCGTATGGCGTCCTGCCTTACAGCTCCAGTCAGATGTTAAGGTTAATGGAATAGTAGAAGCGGTTCATGAACGTACTTCCGTTCTCACCCGCCCCGATTATTATGATGGTATTAAACCCATTGCCGCTAATATCAACCAAATTGTGATTGTTTCCGCTATTCTGCCTGAACTCTCACTGAATATTATCGACCGCTATCTGGTGGCATGTGAAACACTCAATATTGAACCCTTGATAGTGCTTAATAAAATCGATCTTCTGGACGACGAAAGCCGGGAATGGGTCAACGGTGTCATGGATATTTACCGTCACATCGGCTATCGGGTACTGGAAGTTTCCAGCCATACCGGTGAAGGTATTCCTGAACTGATCCACTTACTGGCGGATAAAATCAGTATATTCGCAGGTCAGTCAGGGGTCGGGAAATCCAGCCTGCTTAATACCTTGCTGCCGGATAACGAAAAAACCATTCTGGTTAATGAGGTTTCTGATAACTCCGGCCTTGGTCAGCACACGACAACAACAGCACGCCTCTACCACTTTCCACAGGGAGGAGATGTCATTGATTCCCCCGGTGTCCGGGAATTCGGCTTGTGGCATTTGACACCAGAACAGGTGGTACAAGGGTTTATTGAGTTCCGTGATTATCTTGGTAGCTGTAAATTCCGCGATTGCAAACATCTTGATGATCCCAGCTGTGCTTTACGCGATGCTCTGGAGCGAGGCGCTATCGCAGAAGAGCGCTTTGAAAATTATCACCGGATTCTGGAAAGTATGGCTCAGGTTAAACCACGCAAAAATTTCACCGAAGGTCAAAAATAAGACAATAATTAGCAATACATCCTATGCATATACCCAATGGATTTCAAAATGCGTCGCGGCGGCAAGCGAATGAACTCCCGGAAACATAGATAACCGCCTGTTTATAAAAACGGTGGCCGGAGTGAGTGAGCACCGCCAACAAAGAGACTGTTTGAAAGACAACGGGTAGCCCTGACATTCAAGGTAAGGGCAGGTACAATAGCAGACTTTTGCCCAATTTTCGTATAAAAACATTGGCCGATAAAATACTCCAAGAGGTTGACGTGCTGGATAATATTAAAATCAGACTACAATATTTACTGCCAAAGCAATGTATTACTCACTTAGCAGGCTGGTTCGCCAATAAAAAAGCTGGCTGGTTAACACAGCTTGTAATTAAGGCTTTTGCCAAAGTTTATAAAGTTGATATGAATGAAGCCCAGAATCCTTCTTTTCAGGCTTATTCAACCTTTAACGAATTCTTTGTCCGACCATTAAAAGAGGGCATTCGTCCTGTTGTCAGTGAAACACACCAGTTGGCACTGCCCGCAGATGGAGCCATCAGCCAGCTAGGCGCCATCCGTGAAGAGCAGATTATTCAGGCTAAAGGCCACTACTATACTGTAGAAGCGCTATTGGCGGGACAGCACCAACTTGCTCAACAATTCCGCAATGGCCATTTTGTCACGACTTACTTATCTCCGAAAGATTATCACCGTGTTCATATGCCCTGTGACGGCGTACTGAAAGAGATGATTTATGTTCCCGGCGATCTGTTCTCAGTCAACCCGCTGACTGCCGCTAATGTGCCGAATTTGTTTGCTCGTAATGAGCGTGTTATCTGCATGTTTGATACCGCTTTCGGCCCGATGGCACAAATTCTGGTTGGTGCCACAATTGTGGGCAGTATAGAAACCGTCTGGAGTGGCTGTGTCACCCCTCCGCGCGAAGGGATTATCAAACGTTGGGTCTATCCGGCAAAAGGCGAGGAAGGGGCTGTTTCTCTGAAAAAAGGAGAGGAAATGGGCCGTTTCAAGCTTGGTTCAACCGTAATCAATCTGTTTGCCCCCAATCAGATTCAGTTTGCCAATAACTTATACAGTGGCTCACAGACTCTGTTGGGTGGCCTGATGGCACAAGCTATCTCAAACGATGATGAGCTCACTGAGCACACAACTGACGATGTTTCCATGAATCAAAATAACGCCAGTTAATTTATTACCAAGGAGCCCCTTATTGTGCGCCTGATTATCAGTTTATTTCTTAGCCTGTTTATTGCGAATCTGACTTTTGCTTCCACAGTACAGCTGGATGAAAACCAGCTTAAACAGGATCTGAAACAGGTTGAAGGCAGTAAAAATCCACAGGATGCTGAAATTGCGCAAGCACTGCAAGGGGCTATCAATTGGATTAATGACACAAAATCCTCCAAGGAACAGATCGCAAAATACCAGAAGTCCATTGATGATTTCCCTAAAATTATCCGGGAATTAAGACAAAAAATTCTGGCTGCCAGTGAGCCACCCCCTGCTATTCCGGCTAATCAGCCTATCAGCAGTCTGGAACAGCAGATTATCCAGCTCAACAGTCAATTACTGGAGCAGGAGCGGCAGTTACAACAAGAACAGGATAAAATCCGGGAAATCAGTGAGTCCGTAAATCTCATGCCTCAACAGCAGGCAGAAGCAAGGCGCTTGCTAACTGAGGCAACTTCCCGGCTTCAATCATTAAACACATCTCCCACGGTATTGGGGGAAGCACAGTTAGCCCTTGCTCAGGCGGAAGTAAATGCCCGTAAAACCGTCACCAGTGAACTGGAGATGGCACAACTTTCGACCAATAATCGGCAGGAAATTGCCCGCTTACGGGCAGAATTATTTAAAAAACGCTATCAAAATCTCGATATTCAGCTCCAGCAACTCCGCAGCCAGCTAAACGCCCAGCGCCAGCAAAAAGCAGAGTCAGCGCTTGAGCATACCGAAATGCTGGCAGAACAAAATGGCGGAAAACTGCCCCAGTTTCTACTGGATGAACTTCAGCAAAACCGCCATCTTTCACAAATGCTCAACCAGCAGACCCAACGCATGGATTCCATTGGCTCCCAGCAACGTAAAGCAGCCGATGATATTCTGCGGGTACGACAGACTCTTAATACTATCCGCGAACAGGCGCAATGGCTGGGTGATTCAACAGCACTTGGAGCTGCATTAAGGACACAGTTAACACATATTCCGGATATCCCGAAATCTCAGCAGCTAGACCGAAATATTGTCGAGCTACGGGTTAAGAGACTGGAATATGAAGAAATGCTGGAGAGTTCTCAACGGGAAAGCGAACATACTCCGATTACGAATAACAGCCTGACTTCGACCCAAAAACAGGTTTATGACTCCCTTATCCGTACCCGAAAAGAGTTGCTTAACTCCCTCCTTTCCGGTTATGACAGCGAAATATTAGAATTAACGAAACTCAAAGTCTCTACCAGTCAGTTAAATGATGCGCTGAAAGAAGTTAAGGAAGCGACACACCGCTATCTGTTCTGGGTTGCAGATGTCGATCCCATTTCACTGAATTACCCGCTGCTGGTTGTGCGGGATTTAACCCAATTGCTCTCTCTGGATACCATCTCCCAGTTAGGCATTGCAATCCACGTGATGCTGACAACACAGGATACCTTACTTTATCTGCTGGGTACGTTGTTGCTGGTGATATTCAGCATCAGTTCGCACCGCCAGTATCATGCTTTTCTTGAGCGTTCCAGCAACCGTATCGGCAAGGTGACACAAGATCATTTCTCCCTGACGATGAGGACGGTGTTCTGGTCTATAGTGGCGGCTTTACCTCTGCCGATGCTCTGGTCTGCTATTGGTTATGGCCTGAAAAGTGCCTGGCAATACCCGATGGCAACAGCTATCGGTAATGGTGTCAGTGAAACAACGCCAATTCTGTGGGTTTTCATGCTCAGTGCAGCATTTGCCCATCCGAACGGCCTGTTTATTGCTCATTTCCGCTGGCCGGAAGAACGGGTAAAACGGGCAATGCGGTTTTATCGGGTATCAATTTTCCTGATTGTGCCACTGATGATGGCACTTATTACCTTTAACAATTACAGTGATCGCGAATTTGCTGCAACCCTCGGCAGATTATGCTTTCTGATGCTCTGCGTCTCGCTAAGTCTGGTCACAACCAGCCTGAAACGCGCTGGTATTCCGCTGTATATGGACAAGCACGGGTCAGGTGAAAACGCCATCAACTCGGTTTTATGGTGGATATTACTCTCTGCACCGATTCTGGCCGCGCTGGCCTCGGTACTTGGTTACCTGCAAACTTCGCAGGCTTTGTTGGCACGGCTCGAAACCTCTGTTGCCATCTGGTTTTTCCTGCTGGTCATCTATCACATCACCCGCCGATGGATGTTAATCCAGCGCCGTAAAATTGCTTTTGAAAGGGCCAAACAACGCCGGGCAGATATCCTTGCCCAACGCGCTAAGAATGAAGATGATTCCAGCAACATTAACAGCAGTGTTGAAGGAGCGATTGACATTGAAGAACCGGTTATCGACTTAGATGCAATCAGTGCCCAGTCTTTAGGTCTGGTACGTTCCATTCTGACTATGCTGGCTCTGGTTTCGCTTATCCTGTTATGGTCAGAACTCCATTCCGCGTTCTCTTTCCTTGAAACGATCCCGTTATGGGATGTTACCACTGTCATCAACGGCGTTGATACTATTCAGCCAATCACGCTGGGTTCCATTCTGATTGCAATTCTGGTCATTGTTATTACCGCTCAGCTTGTTCGCAATCTCCCGGCCTTACTGGAGCTTGCACTGCTACAGCATCTGGAGCTAACGCCCGGTACAGGCTATGCCATCACCACATTAACCAAATACAGTATTACACTGATCGGCGGTATCCTCGGTTTTTCATTAGTGGGAATTGAATGGTCAAAACTGCAATGGCTGGTCGCTGCAATGGGGGTTGGTCTTGGTTTTGGGTTACAGGAAATTTTCACCAATATCATTTCCGGGCTGATAATCTTGTTCGAAAAACCAATCCGTATTGGTGATACCGTAACGATCCGGGGGCTGACCGGCAGTATTACAAAAATTAATACGCGGGCTACAACCCTGACTGACTGGGACAGAAAAGAGATTATCGTTCCCAACAAAGCATTTATTACTGAACAATTTATCAACTGGTCATTATCTGATACCATCACCCGTATTGTCCTGACTATCCCTGTTCCCGCAGAAACAGAATCCACTAAGGCAACAGAGATATTACTGACTGCGGCAAGGCGATGCCCGTTAATTATCGATAACCCGGTGCCTGAAGCCTATCTGGTTGACATTCAGCAAGGGATTCAGATTTATGAACTGCGCGCTTATGCCGCAGAAATGGGGCATCGTATGCCAGCCCGTCATGAAGTACATCAGTATATTTTGCAGGAATTCCACAAACACGATATCACCCTGCCATTCCCCCCATTTCAGGCACGTGTTGATATTTTCGGGCAGGAAATCCGTAGTGCTACAACTAATATGTCAGGTCGTAATCTTCCGCGTAAACCGGGAGACCTGTAATTTAATTTAGGGTGGTGATTTTAGGGAAAGAGAACAAAAATATGGTAAGGCGCATTCCTGTTCAGATAAGTGGCTTACTGGCATTAAATGGTGTTTCCATTCTGGGAAACACCGTTACAGAAATTGCCATTCCGTGGTTAATTCTGGAAATATCAGGCAGCCCATTACTGGTTGCTGCTATTATGTCAGCGAAAATGCTGCCATTGATATTGTCTGTTTTTTTCAGTGCACAGTTGGTTGATAGATATGGTGCATTCTGGATCTCAGTCTTATCGGATTTAGTGAATTTCCTGAGTGTCTTATTAATCCCCGTATTCTATACGATGGATATTCTTCACCTTTATCTTTTGACGATTTTATTGGTATTTTCAACTATCTTAGATGCACCGGGACGTCTGGCTAAAGATATTATGCTGGCAAAAGAGATAAAGCAGCATCAAAAAGAGAATGAGTTAATTAATGGAATAAACAGCACTATTGAAAATATCTGTGATCTTGTTGGCCCCGCTTTTGGCTCCCTCATTATCGCAATGCTGGGCACAATAAACGCATTGTACTTTGACGCAATCAGCTTTTTAGTGGTTTCCTTCGGTATTATTATTCTGAAAAAATATTTTGTTGCCGATATAAACCAGAAAACTGAAACTGCCTCTCTGCCACACCGTTATTTTCTTGAAGCTTTCAGCTACATTAAATCAGAGAAGGAATTGTTTTCTATTCTGATCCTCAGTTCAATAATCAATTTTGTTATTACCCCATTCCTGACCGTTTATCTGCCTTACGTGAATAAAATCGAATTTAATTCCGTTGTCAGTCTTGGGGTTTCAATGACGTGCTTTGGTATAGGTACCGCCCTTTCCTCTTTACTGTACGGTATCTATGGTAAATACTTTTCCAGTCACCGGATACTGCTCTCCGGCTACAGCCTGCTTGGGCTATGCTTCCTGTCTTTGTCTTTATTCAGTGGGCAGTATGTTTTGTTTATCCAGCTTTTTGTCATCGGCTGTGGAATTGGTTTTGCTGCTCCGGTAGAAATTACGTTAATTCAACGTAAAGTACCTGAAAATCTGTTTGGCCGGATAATGACACTGTTTACTTCCTCAAGATTTCTTAGCATTCCTGTCGGATACATCTCTTTTGGCGCTGTACTGGAATCAGGAATCTCACAACAAACACCTATTATCATGGCCGTAGTGGTGTTTAGTGCAATATGGGTTTACTTACTTCTGCGAGGGAAAAAAGAAAATTGAATTGAAGGTAATAAAGCCAGAATAAGATGATTTTTATTGATAAGAAAACGCTGTTGTAAAATAACAAACAGCGTTTTTAGTTTTGGCAAACTAAAGATAAGATCAAAGAGATACTACTATTTTAACGCATTCCTTTCGGATCAGCACCGTAGTCATTACTGCCTTCAGTACCTTCCAAAACGGTAAAGATAAATACTACAATACCGGCAACAGGGACAAAACACAGTAAAAACCACCAGCCTGAACGATTAGAATCATGCAGTCGACGCACTGTTACAGCAAGAGATGGGATAATAGTTCCCAAGAAATAAATAACATATAATATAGCGCCGAAGGTGTCACCGAGAATTGCAGCTAATATCCCAACGACAAGAAAGGCGAGCATATGAAAAAGATAAAACATCCAATACTCTTTACGACGCGCACGCCCGGAAAAATCAGCGTAATTTTTTAAAACCTGAAGATACCAATTCATAATGTTACTTCTTTAAAATTAAATTTTATAAAACAAAAGGAGACAAACTATAAAGGATGCAGGATTTTATACTCACTTATCTTTTAAAGTCCACGTCTCATTCTTAAAGCAATAATATTAACCAAATCATGTAATTCTTAGATATTGAATTCAGAAAATCTGTCTAATATAAAACACAGCATGCTTTCAATATACATTCGTCTGGCTCATATCAAAGTTACCTAGAAACCAATCAGAAAAACAAAGGCAATTAACTTATTATTAACCACTAATAAATAATATTTATTTAGCATGTTATAATTAACAAACTTATCTAAAACATGAATAGTTTCCTGAAAAAACACATTCAATAGTTATTAATGAATGTACAAACGCAAAAAATACTGTCTTATCGACCACGGCACTGACATAAATTTAACAAAATCATATTATCTCAGAATAGATACGAACATGCTTTATCCCCTGATTTGAAAGCAAGCCGTGGTTACTACTTATGACCTATCCTACAGGCAAGCAATTTTATAGTAATCAGTAGAGTATTTTCATACAGGCTGTTTTTCACACTCTGTAGCAAAGTCATTACTACAAGTTGTGTTCCACTAATTTTTTCCACTTGATCTGGAATTATATTTTTGCGATCAGCCTTATTGCATCATTAGGTATCGGTAGTCAGGGGACATTTAGGCAGTGATTTGATTAAGCAAAAAACATTAGTGGCAGTTATTCCAAACTGCCTACTTGCAAATTTAATGTAAAGATTGCTACCCTAAAAATTCTAAATCAGGTAAGACCTAAGAACCTATGGGAAAGCAACTTAGCTAATCAATACTTCTGGATATAATTGAGGACTATTGATAAAAACAGCTGACTATCTACAGAGTTCAATATAGTAATAGGCTTTCTCTGCTTATTTGAGACTGCATCCTTCCAATATGGTGATTTAGGGTCATAAAGACAAGTCATCCCACGGTCTTTCCCTTCTAAAATAACATCCACATAATTTTGAGTAGTCGTGGCGATAGTTCTATCAATAAGCCATGCTACAGTTAGGGCATCATGGATCCAGCAACCATTTAATCCTCTTGTCTCTATTGAATAGTTCATCCAAGGACGAATTGTTTCGACCAAAAACTCGCATAATGGATTATTAAATGTAGATAAGTAATCTAAATCAGAATGTAACATCTGAGTTTGTGTCGTGACGTCCATCGGTACCAGAGTAATGTTTGCGCCACTTGTTAATACAATATGTGCTGCTTCTGGATCAACGCCAAAGTTAGTATCCTTTTGATAACCCGAAACATTGAAAACTCCACCCATTATGATAATTTCAGCTACAGACTTAGGAAAGTCAGGATATAACTGTATAACATTAGCAATGTTAGTCAAAGGCCCAATTGCTATAAGAGTCACTTCGCCTGGGTTATTACATACTAACTCACCTATACTTTTAACTGCCGATAATTCTTCCAAAGGAAATTGTTCAGGAGGAATAGTATCTTTCCATAGATGACGCAAACCATTCTGATCTACTCCATGATCAAGTTTCTCGCGCCATTCTGCAATAGGCTCTAATAAACCTTGGGAAGCACCACGGATTACCGTGATATCTATACCTAATCTCTGTAAAAGAGATTTTGCTACAGAATAGCCTATTTCACTGGGAGTATTACCTGCTACAATAGAAATTAATTCAAGAGAAATTTGAGGGGCTGCGATGGCAAGTGCTAAAGCAAGGCCATCATCAACATTAGCTCCAGCTATGCCATTCCCTGGATCACAATCAATAATTAACCGCATACTTATTCTTTTACAATAGATGTACAACCACAGGACTCACCGATCTGTAAATCAAACTCAAATTCACATTCACGGGCTTCCCCACTCCATGTTTTCAACATTTCAATAGCCGTTTTTGCCATTTTGCCAACCGGCTGGCGCACCGCAGTCAAAGAAGGCACATTAAACTGCGATTGCTGTGTAGCATTGAAACAAATTAACGCAAGATCACCCGGTACTTTTATGCCATGCTCAGATAATGCGCGAAGACATCCAAATGCTTGCAATTCATTTGTTGCAAACAGAGCTCGTGGGCGTTTTCCTTTTAACATTTTTAATGTCATTTCATACCCTCCCGTGCGGGTATAATCTGTAGAAAAGATCCATTCTTCATGCACCACTACATTTGCTTGTTGTAATGCATCACGCCAACCAGCAATACGATCCTGTGTATTTAACATATCACGTGGCCCACAAATAATGGCTATGTCACGATAACCATGTTGAACCAGATGCTGAGTAGCTTTAAACGCCGCAAGACGTTCATTTACAATGATAGCGCTAACATTTAGCTTCGCATCAACACGATCTAACATGACACATGGTGTTCCACTTTCTTGGATAAGTTCAATATGAGGATGACGGTCAACACTAATGTATATCAATCCATCTACCTGACGTTGCAACAAGTTGTTAATCAATTTCTTTTCTCGCTTTCTATCATCTCCTGAATCTCCTAATAACAATACCTGCCCATACTTAAAAGCTTCTTGTTGTAGGGCATGAGCCATAGATGAAATAAAAGGGTTAGATATGTTTGGTACAATAAGCCCATATGCTTGTGTCATCCCAGAAACAAGTGCTTTCGCAATACCGTTCGGGCGGTAGCCTGTTTTTTTGATGGCTTCTAATACACGCTGCCGTGTTGCCTCGGCAACAGGCCTTGGGCCATTGTTAACAACATAACTAACAACCGCTACAGATGTTCCTGCTTCTTTCGCAACATCAGTCCGGGTCACTTTTTTTACATGTAACTTCATGATATTTATTTTATATGTAGGTGAAAGTAATAATTTGAATAATTTAGGATTTAAAATACCATGATTTCAAATGTAATAAACACTTGGCACGAATCAAATAATATTCATTCATGCTAAAGTTATTAACGATAGGATTATTAACTAAAGAATTAAATAGCATCTTCAGGTAAATTTAGATCTCTACCACGAGTTTCTGGTGCAAAGAACGTGGTTATAAATCCAATTCCAGCCATGAATACAAAATAAAATGCGATAGGCCACCAGTGCCCGGAAAAAGACAATAGAGCAGATGCAACTAATGGTGCAGAACCACCAGATAAAATGGATCCAAGCTCTTTTGCAAAGGCCATTTTGGCACAACGATTTCTTACACCAAATAATTCAACCCCCCAAGCAGCCTGAACACTAAATATACCCAACGAAGCCAGTCCCATTCCCACTACAATAGTTGGAATAACAATAATAGGTTCACGGCTTTCCAATAAGATAAAAGCAGGTACCGCATACAAAATTATCAGGAAGCAAAACCAGCGATAGGTGATTCGACGTCCAAAACGATCAGATAAATAGCCTGACAATGGAATAATCAAAAAACCTAAGATTGACGCAATGAAAACTGCAATTGTTGGTATAGATTTATCTATCATTAGCACTTTAGCAGCATAACCAATGATAAAACCTTGAACTAAATAGGATGGTCCATTTTCACCAATACGCAAACCAACCATGATCCAGAATGCTTTCGTACGCTTCCAAAGACTCTGATACTTATGTCTTGGCTTATAATGAAGCTCCTCAGATAACCCCTCTTGTTTTAAATTTTGGGTATCTAATTCCATTTTATAGCGCTGAAATACAGGGGTTTCATCTAGATGTTTGCGGATAAGCAATGCAATCACGGCAAGTAAAAAGCTCGATAGAAACGGGATTCTCCACCCCCATTCCAGTAAACTTTCTTTATCCATTGTGAGTACTAATAACCAAATTAGTGATGCTAGCAATGTTCCACTATTTGAACCAATAGCAATGATGGAAGAAATCAATCCCCTTTTTTTTGGAGGAGAATACTCTCCCAGCATTACCGCTCCACCAGAAAGCTCAGCTCCAGCTCCTAGTCCTTGTGTAAAGCGTAAAATAACTAAGCAAATTGGAGCCCAAACACCAATCTGAGTATAGCTTGGGATAGCACCAATAAGTGTTGTTGATACCCCCATAAGAGTAATAGTCGTGATCATAACGACTTTTCGCCCCTTACGGTCACCTAACCATCCAAACCATAGCGCCCCAATAGGCCGAGCAATAAACCCAATAGAATACGTAGCAAAACTAGAAAGTAATGCTACGGTTGGTGTCATATCCGGAAAAAACACATCACCAAAAATTATCCCGGCAGCCAGTCCATAAAGAGCAAAATCAGCATATTCCATTGCCGTGCCCAGCCAACAAGAAAAAACTGCCCGATAAAAACCTTTTTGCCCTTTTTGAGTTAACAAACATGCTTCGGATGCATATTGTTTCTCCATTAAAGGCATAATTACACTTTCAGACTGCATGGCATGTTCCCTGAATGTTGGAACAGTAAATTAGTGCCAAACTTATAAACCGGAAAAATATTTTTTCATAGTTATATTTTTATTTTTTATCTACTCGAGTAGATTTTTATATTATCAAAAAATAATTATTCTATTTCTAATCCAGAATAATAAGATAAAAGTATTTCTTTGAAAAACACGTAAAATAACAAACCTATATTAAAATTTATTTTACGGTAAGAAACTGTATCAAAAAAAACCGTAGGACCATACATAAAACTTGGTAATTGGTAAATATTAGATATCTTAAAACAATACACTCATAATCTTAAAAATCCTAACTAATTAAAAATTAAAAGATTTATATAAAAATAACCTATAAGCCACTTAACTGGTTTATTTTTGCACAAAAAATGACGTACCTCACCATCCTACACTCACGCTATATTCTTTAAGTAAAAATACCAAAGCACAGTGATATGTTATGCATAAAAAAAACTCGTTTAAAAACAAAAGAAACGCCTAAAACTTTAAAATGCAAAATTAACAATATTATCTATGACACATAAAACAAACTTAAAATATCAAAGAAATCACTATATGAAATAGGAAAAATAATTGAACTCCATTAATAATAAAAAAACAGCACCCATCAGAATGCTGTTTTATGGTTACTTCGTTTAAATTGTTTAATCAAACCTGATACATTTTCTGCAAATAACACGGCACCGCATCATCGGCATTAGAACCTATAATTTCCATATCCGGCAGAGTGTCTTTCAGGCGCTGATGCGCGCCCTGCATAATGCAGCCTTTGCCTGCCACACTCAGCATTTCCTTATCGTTCATGCCATCGCCAAAAGCAATGCAGTCATTTAACTCATACCCTATCGACTGGCAAACCTGCGCCAGTGCTTCACCTTTAGATACACCGCCTGACATGATTTCCAGACAGTTTCTCAATGAGAAGCTGACATTCACTTTATCTCCCCAGCGCGCTTCAATCCTTTCTTCCAGTTGAACCAAATAATCATGGTCTTCGCTGGTAAAATAGACCTTACATACGCCATCAACAGGGAAATTGTCGCGCTGGAAAAGTTGATAATGGAAATCAGACTCCTGAAAAAATTCAGCTTGTTCTTCACTTGCGCGATTAACCCACCAGTCATCGTTGTTGTAGTAGTTGGTCAGAACATCTGGATTATCAAACTCCAGCAGACATAAATCACGGGCAATTTCCGGAGCCAGATTATGACTGAATACCAGTTCTCCCTGTGAGTTATGCACTCTTGCTCCATTGGATGTGATCATGTAAGCATCAATTCCCAGCCCGTCACGGATCTGACCTACATCAATGTGATGACGCCCTGTTGCAAAGATAAAATGAATCCCTTTATCTGTCAGCAGATTCAAAACTTTCTTTGTATACGGCGTTAATATGTGATCGGGAGATAAAAGCGTGCCATCTAAATCTGAAGCAACAACATGGTACATGGTTAAATTTCCTAAGCTAAATCAGTTTTGATCAAAAAAATCACTAATCACATTGAGTGCATGTGCTCTCAACGCGTCTTTTTCGAACAGGATTTCATGGCGTGCCCCTTGGATAACCAGAGGATTATATTCTTCTTTTCCTATTCCTGCTTTTTGACGAGACTGACAAAAAGCCAACAATTCTCGATTACTAACTACCTTATCTTCACTTGCTTTTAAAACAATCAGCGGTGTCTGAATTTCTCCTGCCTTTTCAATAAGATTATCCCCAGTTAACATACTTTCACGCATCCAGCGATAAGTCGGGCCACCAAGACGCAATTCAGGATAGTCTACATAATAACGTAAGTATCGCTGGTAACGAGCATAGCTATGAGTCAGCAGATTGATAAAATAGGGTAATGGACGCCATTGTCCGGTTGATACCGCATATCTGTTACGTCTTTTGGGGTAAGGTTCGGCCTGATTGACAAGAAAGTTGGCTAACCAGCGAGGCATTGGCAGATTAATCCCAAACATCGGTGCGCACAACGCCACTGCACGGAATACGGACTCATGGCGTAACAGAAAAGAACTCAAAATAGCCCCTCCCATTGAATGGGCAAGTGCATAACAGCGATGCGATTTAAGTGAGGAAATTTCTATCTCAATGAGTTTTGCCAGATCATCGACATAATGCTCAAATGATTCAACATGGCCTTTCTGGGGATCTGTCAGCATTCTGCCCGAACGCCCCTGACCACGATGATCAATAATAAGAATGTTGTAACCCAGATGGTAAAAATCATAGGCTACTTCCGGGTATTTGACATAACTTTCGCTACGACCCGGAGATATTAGCAACGTTTTATCATGATGAGGTGAACTGAAAGAGACATAACGGATAGGAATGTTATCGACACCTATAAATTCGCGTTCATCTCTGATATTCCAAAAATCCAGCAATAATCCATTTGTAAATGCAGAAAACTGAGACTCGCGGTTTAACCAACTTGCTTTTAATCTATCAGGTGCCATCATCCTATATACCCGCTGTCTTTCCGATTACAGATTATATAATTACGTACTACGACTGCACTTATTCGAATCCTTCAAAATGTTCACGGATAACTGTCATAAAAGCATCGCCAAACCGCTCCAGTTTACGCTGCCCGACACCATTAATCAGCAGAAGCTCATCAGGTGTTATCGGGCACTGTTCCGCCATCTCAATCAGTGTGACATCATTGAAAACGACAAAAGGCGGAATGTTATTTTCGTCAGCAATGGATTTTCGTAATTTCCGCAACTTAGCGAATAATTTACGATCATAGTTCCCACTGTATGATTTGTTTTGTTGATTTCTGCTTTTCAGGCTTTGAATTCGGGGCACAGCAAGTTGCAGAGGTATTTCACCGCGCAAAACAGGCCGCGCAGCTTCTGTCAGTTGTAATGCAGAATAATTGGCAATATTTTGGTTAATCAGCCCCAGATGGATCAGCTGGCGCAGGATACTCACCCAATGCTCCTGACTATGCTCCTTGCCGATACCATAAACAGGCAATTTTTCATGCCCTGATTCCCGGATACGCTGGTTATTCGCGCCACGCAACACTTCAACAATATAGCCAATACCAAAGCGTTGCCCAACGCGGTAAATACAGGACAGCGCTTTTTGTGCATCCATCAGACCATCGTAGCGTTTCGGCGGATCAAGGCAGATGTCACAGTTACCACAGGCTGTTTGCTTGCTTTCACCAAAATAGTTGAGCAAGACTAACCGTCGGCAAGTTTGCGCCTCAGCAAATGCCCCCATCGCATTGAGTTTATGACGCTCAATATCCTGTTGCTCACCGGCTGGCTTTTCTTCGAGGCAACGGCGCAACCATGCCATATCCGCCGGATCATAAAACAGTATCGCTTCAGCAGGTAAACCATCACGACCGGCACGCCCCGTTTCCTGATAATAGGATTCAATATTGCGGGGAATATCAAAATGCACAACAAATCGCACGTTTGGTTTGTTGATCCCCATACCAAATGCAACGGTTGCCACAACGACCTGCAAATCATCGCGCTGGAAAGCATCCTGTACCCAAGCCCGCTGATTGTTTTCCAGCCCTGCATGGTAAGGTGCAACACTCAACCCCCGCTTTTGCAGACGTTCGGCCGTTTCTTCTACTTTATTCCGGCTATTGCAGTAAATAATCCCGCTTTTTCCCTGCTGACTGCGAATGAATGCCCAAAGCTGATCAAGCGGCTTATATTTTTCAACCAATGTATAGCGAATGTTAGGACGATCAAAACTGCTGATATGAATGATGGGATCGCGCAATTCCAACAGGCGGACAATATCCTGCCGGGTGGTTTTATCTGCGGTGGCAGTCAGTGCGGTAACGGGAAGGTCGGGAAAACGTCGGCGCAGTTGCCCAAGCGCCCGGTATTCCGGTCGGAAGTCATGCCCCCATTGAGAGATACAGTGTGCTTCATCAACTGCCAGCAGAACCGGATTCCAATTTTGTAACTGCTCAAGGAAATTATCAGTAACCAGTCGCTCAGGTGCGATGTAAAGCAGCTTGATATTTCCCTGACGGCACCGGCGAATAATATCAATCTGTTGTTCACGACTCTGAGTGGAATTTAAGCACTCTGCTTCTATGCCATTTGCTCTGAGTTGATCCACCTGATCTTTCATCAATGAGATCAGAGGAGATACCACCAGTGTCAACCCATCTTTGACCAGAGCCGGGATCTGATAACAGACTGATTTCCCGCCACCGGTCGGCATGACAACCAGACAATCGCGACCATCAAGAACAGCATCTATTACCTGCTGCTGTCCGGCGCGAAATTGCTGATACCCGAATGTTTTTCGTAATACTTGTTCAGCCAGTGATGCCGTGCTGATGACTTCTGCGGTAGACACGCCTTTCCTCGATTTTTAGAGCTGGTTTTAAAAACAATTATATATTAATCAATTACAGCATATCATTCAGCATAACACCGATACCAAATCGGGTCTGTCTGAAATTGTAATCAATCATTGATTCGCCATACCCACTGAATAGTTGAGCATAAAGACGGACATGTTTAGATAGAGGATAACTCCAGCCCAGCTCTCCGCCACTATAACCGCTGTTCCAGTTATAGCGCCCCTGTAGGGTAAATACACTTTTTCCCGAGTAATAGCCGACTTTCAGGCGATAATACCCCATATAACGGTTCATGTCCGGGTTATCATCACGCCTGTTACTTTCAGTCAGGCGATACCAGGGTTTCAGATCGACCTGCCAGTTTCCCTTCTGTGCCATCAACCGTGCATAAACCCGGTTCCAGCTGCGGGAAGTGGATTCCGAACGCCCATTAGACTGGTGGTTGATTCCCGCTTCAATTTCCCGCAAATGCCAGCCTGCCAGTTCATAATCGGTTAACCATGCCAGAAATAGCTGCGGTTCATAATTCGTTTCACGGAATGGAGAAGACTCTTTTTTATTACTGAGCTGCCACCATGAACGCTGTGTATAAGAAGCCCCCAGTAATGAATCTTCACCCAAAATACCTCGCCATATTGGGAAACCAAAACTGACCTGAAAGTGAGCTTCATCCTTACGGGCGTTATCAGCCCAGTCATAACTGCTGATTGCCTGTTTATTTACGCGGGTACTATAAGTATAAATAATATAATTTGTATCATAGGGGTAGAGCATGAAAGGCGAATCATATTCTTGCAGCATCGCCGAAATTACACTACCCCTAACTACATCAGCTTGTTTATCTGAGCCATAAGAGAATGTTGATAATAAACAGCTGATAACCAGTATTTTCCACCGCAATTGCATTTCTGGTTTTCCTAATTGTGATAGTTCAAAGATAAAGAAGTAAGAAGATAATAATATTAAGAGCAAAAAATCACTGGGATATTCTAAACTCGAAATGAGGTTTTTTTATAGTAACTTTTTCCTCAATGAATTGTTTTTCGAAGTACTTCTCAGACTGGCAAGATGATAAATAAAAGCATAAACTTAACAAGTTATTAACTAAAACTAACTCTCTAATGATATTCAATTTATTTTTATAATTATCAGGAATTTCAACATGGAAACGATACAGCACCCAACTCAGCCTTTAACACAAGAAGAGGCTCGTAAAGTTATAGGGGATTTTTTTATTTACCATATGCCATTCAACCAGCTTTTAGGGCTTGAGTTAATTCGTTTTGAACAGGACTATGCAGAACTTCAATTTTTCAGCCAGACTAAACTGATGGGTAATATGGTTCAGCAGATCCTGCACGGTGGTGCTATAGCGTCAATACTTGATGTTGCAGGTGGTTTAGTCTGTGCCGGCAGTATACTGAGCATGATGAAAACAGTCACGATAGAAGAGATCAAAAATCGCCTGTCTACTGTCGGTACTATAGACCTGCGTGTCGACTATCTGCGTCCCGGACGTGGAGAAAAATTTACTGCCAGCAGTAATATTATCCGTGCCGGTAATAAAGTCTCTGTTGCCAGAATAGAATTACACAATGAAAAACAAGTGCATATTGCAAGTGCAACAGGAACGTATTTGGTTGGGTAATGTTTAATATTTTTAAATAAAGGAATGTGATAAATAACTCATTCCTTTTTACTTTATAATTTATGTCTTTTCCTTCCTCAATCTAAAAATAGAGAATATTGCGTAATCTCAAACAAATAGCAATTAAAGAACATAATATTAGGCTGCAAATTTAAATATAATAAATAGGTAATTTATTAAAATTTCAAAGAAAAATAATTAACTATTATTTACTTAAACAGATATCAAATTTGACAGAAACAGACATAGCAAGTGGCAAGTGGACAACAATTTTGCTGTTATATATAGTATCACCATAACCGCTGTGCTCCGGCTTGCAAATCGCATATGCCCTGAGCGGTATAGAAAGGAATGAGGAGGCAGAATATGCCACCATCAAATAAAGCAGAACAAGCCATTCTCACAGGAACTCCTGTCTCTGCGGTTGTCTATATCTGGTATCCCTGCCATAGATTTCCTGTAGGACACGCTGCTATTTATATTGGTGGAGTTCCCAAATGCCCCTGGTCAATCGGGATAACAGAATTCCCTACGCAATCAACATCCGTACAACGGCCATCACTCCCGCAAGATAATAATTATGTCAGTTTCATGGGTGATTCCAATGTATTCCGAGGCACTATATCTGTGCAGGGAATTCTCAATAATACTCAGAGTGATTTTAAGGTACATCCTCATATGGAATATTATCTCATTGGCTTAGATGTTGAAAAAATGCAGGCTAAAAAGAATGAAATCTATAATGGGAAAAGGTATGGCAATCACCAGATAAGTCACAGCTACAACCCTATTAACAAAAATTGTGCAACAATGGTCGCCAGCATATTAAAAGCAGGCGGCGTCGAGAATTCATTAACACCTGTACAAAACATAGGATACGGAAAAAACATCTACTGGACTCCGAAAGATATTGCACAATTATGTAATGAATTAAGAAACAATGATCTTGCTGTTAAAATACGAGATTTGGACTGCCCTGATAAATTTAAATCACCGATTAAAACAATAATGGGGTTCAGATAATGCGATAGTGTAAATGTGTAAACTTTACTGACCACTTAGTGAATTCTTATATTCTATTCATAGCGCTGAACACTGATTAAAAAGTCAATTTATCACATGAGAATAGATTATAATTCCAATAATACATATTAAATTGGAATTAAACACCAGTTACGTAAAAGGAAAGTTTTTATTTATTATTCCCACGATTAACCTCTTGTAAATTACTCAACCCAATGACACATTGTACGGCTCTATGAGCTAACATCTATGATGTTCTTCTCATTTTTTTCTGAACACTCTCTGAACATTCAAGGATATTATGAACGAACCACAGACAGCCAAAGGTATTTTATATGCCTTAGGTGCTTACCTGATTTGGGGGTTGGCTCCCATCTATTTCAAAGAAATACAGTACGTGCCACCCGATGAAATCGTATCGCATCGTGTTATCTGGTCTGTTTTCTTTATGGTGCTGATGCTGACAATCACTCGTCACTGGCGTCAGGTTTCGACTGTAATAAAGCAACCAAAAAACCTGCTGATGTTAGGTATTACCGCCTTTACTATTGCCAGTAACTGGCTGGTTTATATCTGGGCAGTCAACAATAATCACATGCTGGAAGCAAGTCTTGGTTATTTCATTAATCCTCTGGTCAGTGTGCTGTTTGCAATGATATTCCTTGGTGAGCGATTCCGTCGTATGCAGTGGGTTGCGGTGGGGCTGGCATTCACCGGTGTCTTTATTCAGCTATGGCAGTTTGGCTCTGTGCCTGTGATTGGTCTGTATCTGGCAACGACATTTGCCCTGTATGGTCTGATCCGTAAAAAGCTGGGCGTGGATGCACAAACCGGCATGTTGATAGAAACTATTTGGGTATTCCCGGTTGCGCTGGCTTATCTGCTGTTTTTCACCCATACCCCAACAAGTAATATGCTGAATAATACAGCATCCCTGAATCTGTTATTAATTGCTGCGGGTATTATTACAACAGTACCGTTGCTGTTTTTTACCGCTGCGGCGGGTCATCTGCGTTTATCTACGCTGGGCTTTTTCCAGTATCTGGCACCAACTCTGATGTTCCTGCTGGCAACGCTGGTTTATGGTGAGAAAATCGGGTCAGACCGTTTAGTCACATTCGGCTTTATCTGGGCAGCCCTGATTTTATTTACACTGGATGCACTTTATACACAACATAAATTGCGGAAGTAATCGGTTATCTCTCATAAGTCCAAAGCTGACCCAATACATTATTGAAAATTTGGGTCAGCTCTTTTAATCAACATATTAGTGAATTATTGGTATATCGCAGTCCAATCTTCTAATGGTAATCCGACTACACGTGAAAATTCACGGGTATTATTTGTTACCAATGTAGCCCCTACAGATAAAGCATGTCCGGCAATAGCCGTATCATTATGTCCAATTGGTGTACCAGCAGCAGCCAACGCCATTTTTATTTTTGTTGTTACATCTACCGCAGATTTATCCCACGGTAAAACACTATCCAGACGCTTACAAAACTCATCCACCAACACAACATGTTTGGGAGAGGCTTTTTTCCCAGTTGCCCCAAAACGCATTTCTGAATAAGTAATGGCGGATACTACTATTGGGTGGTTATGCATCACACATCGCTGTAATTGATTTATTACTGCAATAGGCTGTTCACGCATAATGAATGAGCAAATGTTTGTATCCAGCATGTAAACTTTTTTCATAGCTGAACACGACCTTCCTCAATAACATCCGGGCGTTCAGATAAAAAATCCTCGTCAGCTTTCTCTTCAGATAAAAATGAATACCAGCTGGGTTTTACCGGACGTAATATAATAGTTTCGCCTTCTCGAATGATCTCTAACTCATTAACGCCTTCAAAATCCAAATCTTTAGGTAAGCGAATAGCACGATTATTTCCATTTTTAAAAACAGCAACAATTCTCATAGTCAATCTCCTACTATAACAAGCATATGTATAACATATGCCAACCTTTAAGAAAGGTCAATATATGTACAATCACAAGGAGTATGTTTCTTTCAAATCGCAGTATAACGAGAGACAGTTTCCGGTTATATAGTAAACCATATAACCGGAGTCAGTATAAAAGCAGATAAAACAGCGGGTTAAGAAGTAAAAACCGGAATGGTTATAGCCAGTTCTTTCGCTTAAAGTAAAGGTAAGGAGCCAGTCCCGCAGCGATCATCAGGCCGATAGCCCCAGGGTAGCCGAATGTCCAGTGTAACTCCGGCATAAATTCGAAGTTCATACCGTAGCTGGAAGCCACCAGCGTCGGAGGCAGGAACACAACAGAAACAACGGAGAATATTTTGATAATCCGGCTCTGTTCGATGTTAATAAAGCCCATCGCCGCCTGCATCAGGAAGTTAACTTTCTGAAACAGAGATTCGTTATGTGGTAACAGGGATTCGATATCCCGCAGGATCTCACGCGCCTGTTCTAGCTGATTAGCAGGCAAACGGGTACGGCGTACAAGGAAGTTCAGGGCACGCTGGCTATCCATCAGACACAGGCGCACTTTCCAGCCGATATCTTCCTGCTCGGCAAGGTTAGATAAAGCCGAGTCGAATTCGTCCCCTTGTTTACCGTTCATAATGACCCGACTCAGGGATTCCAGCACACTGTAGATATTTTCAATGACATCTGCCAGCTGTTCGATCTTGGTTTCGAATAAGTCCAGCAGAAGTTCATAAGCATTCCCGTCAACCATCGTCTGGTTACGGGCGCGCATTCGGTATAATCGGAATGCAGGGAGTTCACGCTCTCGCAATGTGTAGAGACGACCGTCACGAATGGTAAATGCGACTGTCGAGTTACCAGCATGGTCTTCGGCGTCTTCAAAGTAAAAGAATGAGTGAACGTGCAGACCATCTTCATCTTCAAAAAAACGGGCCGAAGCCTCGATATCATCCAGTTCCGTGCGGGTCGCCAGAATTTGCCCTAATTCGTTCTGAACCCGGAGTCGATCATCATCTCCCAGCCCGACCAAATCTACCCACATGGAGTCGGATAATGTATCACCTTCTTCAAGTTCAAGACGGAGCAGGCGATTATTCTCTAATTTAAATGCGTTCAGCATGTACCATAAGTCTCCTTATACTCCCTACGTTCATCGTAAGGCGCGAATGTTACTACGCTTAGAAGAAAAAGTCTGTCAACATTCGACCGGATTATTATTGGCCGGTTTCAAGTCTGGCATAAGCGGCGACCAGCCACTTGATACCTTCACCCTGAAACGCGATCTGCAAACGGCAATGCTCCCCACTGCCTTCAATATTAACAATCGTCCCTTCGCCAAATTTAGGATGGCGGACTCGTTGCCCTAAAGCATAGCCGCTGTCACTGGCGCTGATCGGTGTTCCCAGCCGTTTATGGCTCACAGGCCGCGATACCGTTGCTCTCAGACGAACTTCAGTCACGCATTCCTCCGGTAACTCGCCGATAAAACGGGATGGGCGATGGTAGACCTCTTTACCGTATAAACGGCGGCTTTCGGCATAGGTCAGAGTCAATTTTTCCATGGCCCTTGTCACACCGACATAAGCCAGACGGCGCTCTTCTTCCAGACGCCCTCCCTCATCAATGGACATCTGGCTTGGAAACATACCTTCTTCCATACCAACGATAAAAACCTGCCTGAATTCCAGCCCCTTCGCCGAATGCAGGGTCATCAACTGGACAGAATCCTGATAGGCATCAGCCTGTCCTTCCCCTGCTTCAAGCGCTGCATGAGACAGAAAAGCCTGCAACGGCATCAAATCTTCGTCTTCGTCCTGATAGCTGAACTGGCGGGTCGCAGTCACCAGTTCCTCAAGGTTTTCGATACGCGCCTGTGCTTTCTCACCTTTCTCCTGTTGGTACATCGCCCACAGGCCTGAGTCCCGGATAACCCTGTCAGTCTGGACGTGCAACGGCATTTCCTCTGTTTCCGTTTCCAGCGCATTAATTAATTCAATAAACCGCTGCAAGGCCGAGGCCGCACGCCCTGCCAGTATTTTTTCCTGAACCAGCAACTGGCTGCTTTCCCAGAGTGTCTTCTGCTGATCACGCGCCATCTGGCGCACAACATCAAGTGTCCTGTCCCCGATTCCCCGGGTTGGTGTATTAACGACTCTCTCAAAGGCTGCATCATCATTACGATTGGATACCAACCGCAGATAAGATAACGCATCTTTGATTTCCTGCCGTTCGAAGAAGCGCTGACCACCATAAATCCGGTAAGGCATAGAAGCCTGCAACAAAGCTTCTTCCAATACGCGGGACTGAGCATTACTGCGATACAGAATCGCACATTCTTTCAAAGCCCCGCCGTTATCCAGCCAGTTTTTCAGACGACTGACCACATAACGAGCCTCATCTAATTCATTGAAAGCCGAATAAAGTGAGATTGGCTCTCCCTCACTGCCTTCTGTCCATAGATTTTTACCGAGCCGATCACTGTTATGTGCAATCAGGGCATTGGCCGCTTTAAGTATATTGCTGGTAGAACGATAATTCTGTTCCAGACGAATAGTTTCCGCAGCGGGGAAGTCTTTCAGGAAACGCTGGATATTTTCTACCTGCGCTCCCCTCCAGCCATAAATAGACTGATCATCGTCACCGACAATCATGACTCTGCCGGAATCACCTGCTAACAGGCGAATCCATGCATATTGAATACTGTTGGTATCCTGAAATTCGTCTACCAGAATATTAGTAAAACGATCACGGTAGTGCTGTAATATCTGCGGCTTATTCAACCACAGCTCATGAGCGCGTAACAACAGCTCAGCAAAATCGACTAATCCGGCACGATCACAGGCTTCCTGATAGGCCTGATAGACTTTCAGCCATGTGACTTCCACCGGATTACCATAGCTTTCAATATGGCGAGGACGCAGACCTTCATCTTTTTTGCCGTTGATGTACCACATGCCCTGACGGGCAGGCCACTGTTTATCATCCAGATTCATCGCTTTGATGATCCGTTTGATCAGACGCAGCTGATCGTCACTGTCCAGAATCTGAAAATCCTGCGGCAGATTGGCATCTAAATGATGAGCCCGCAGTAAACGATGCGCCAGACTATGAAATGTGCCAATCCACATGCCGCCCTGACTGGTGCCAATCAGGTGTTCAATACGATGGCGCATTTCTGCGGCGGCTTTATTAGTGAAAGTTACCGCCATAATGGAAAAAGGTGAGGCATGTTCAACTGACAGTAACCAAGCGATCCGGTGTACCAATACGCGGGTTTTACCACTACCGGCTCCGGCCAGTACCAGCATATTAGTACGGGGTGCTGCAACGGCTTCACGTTGTTTATCATTCAGGCTTTCGAGCAGATAAGAGACGTCCATAATTACCATCAGTTGTTAGCAATGACCGTTGTCACTGTTTTTTTATACAGATTTACAGTCTGAAATTATATCAGTGCGATCAAAGAATCCAAGTCAGAAATCTCAACATGTGGCACCAGTCGCCCTTCCGGTTCCTGCATAAGATTTTTATTTTCAATATTGATCCAGCACGCCTGCATGCCACTACGAATTGCGCCTTCAACATCTGTCTCCAGATTATCACCAACATGCAGGATTTGGTTTGTCGGCAACGCCAGCCGTTCAGCCGCCCGATGATACATATCCGGGCAGGGTTTGGAACGCCCGTCCACGCCCGCTTTGAGCACAAATTTGAAATAAGAGGCAAGACCGCACTCCGCAGGTTCTGCATTGCCATTGGTGATCGCCACCAGCGGCATTTTTTCTGCCAGTACCGATAAAGTATTATGCGTGGATTCCGGTACTGTAATCTGATTACGCCAATAAGTGAAACAGGACATAATCTCATCTGCACCACGCATTGCTTCTTCGCGGTTAAAACCATGATAGCTGAACATCAGCTCTGCGGACTGCCGACGCCATAATGTCATATCGTGGTATATTTCAGGCTCCATCTCAAGAACGGCCTGACGGTATACATGCAGATCTTCACGGTCAAAATGGCTGAATTTGGTATCGTACTGCCTGATAAAACACAATACTTCTTTTTCGGTTCTATCGATGACCGGATGATTATCATAAAGTGTATCATCCAGATCGAATGTCATCGCCGCAAATGGCGCGAGAGGCCGATAAAAATGCATTATGATTTCCCTCTTTTTGCTCTGGGGTGAGCCACATCATAAACTTTGGCTAAGTGTTGAAAATCCAGATGGGTATATATTTGGGTAGTAGATAAATTTGCATGACCCAACAGTTCCTGTACTGCCCGGAGGTCACCACTGGATTCCAGAATATGTGTCGCAAACGAATGGCGCAGTTTATGGGGATGAATATGGCTGTTTATTCCCTGTCGAACTCCCCACTGCTCAAACCGCTTCTGCACATTGCGAGTGGATAGCCGTTTACCACTTTGGCTGGAAATGAAAACGGCATCATCTTCCGGCTCAAACAACTCCCGCATTTCCAGCCAGCGATGCAGCCATTCCAGTGCAACTCTGCCGACAGGGACTTTACGTTCCTTACTGCCCTTACCGTATACCCAGACCTCACCGCCTTCCAAATCCAGATGACGGCAATCCAGCCCAACCAGTTCTGACAAACGTAACCCCGCACCATACATGACTTCCATCATGGTTCTGTCACGCACAGACAATGGATCATTCAGGTCAATATTAAGTAACTGGTTCACCTCATCCACATCCATGTTCTTAGGCAGGTGCTGTTTTTTACGTGGAGTGCTGACAACTTTAGCCGGGTTAACTGCTATTTTTTCCTGCGTTACCATCCAGTCGAGGAAACTACGCAGGGAAGAAAGACGCAAAGCAAGGCTGGCAGATTGTAATCCGGCCCGACGACTGCGGGTAGCGAACATTCTGATTTTGGTGACATCAAGTTCCTGCCAATCGGCAATTCCCATTTCCAGCGACATTTCTGCCAGTACCGTCAGATTCCGGCGATAGTTGATTATTGTCATCGGGCTTAAACGGCGTTCAACCCGCAGATAGTGTAAGAAACCCTCTACCGGCTCAAGGAGTGAATCAATTGGCTGGCTCATGCTCGCTCGACCCAACGGGACAGCAACCCCGGTAACAGTTTCGCTAACTGATCCAGCATATCTGTTCCCATACCTTCGTAATAATGTTGTTTATCATGACTGTTGAAGATAACCATTCCCAGTTCTCCCTGCGCTCCTAAAAGAGACACCGCGACAGAACCGACATGACGGGCCTGAGGCATCAACAATAAAATTTCCGGGCCGTGTAATCGGCCAAGATAATGGTTACTGTCACCAAATCGCTGAATACGGACAGACTCAAAAGCATTACGTGATATCGCCAAATCCGGCGCATTCAGAGGAGCACCAAGCAACCATTTATCAGAAAACAGCCGGATATAGCAATTACTCAGACCCAGTGTTTTCGACCAGCTACTTAAATGGGAAAGAAAGCCCTGCAAACTTTCAGCAGCAGAAAGCTCAGCAAGCAATTGCAACAAACGGTTAAACAGCATCTCATTCTGTTTTGCCTGTTCCACCAGATTAACCAGATCTTCTTCCAGATAACCAATCCGTTTTCTCTGGCGGCTCATATGCCATTCCATCAGAGAAACACATTCACGCACCGGATGAGGAACCTGTATCCTTTCAACCGCATTAGCATTACGGATAAAAAAACCGGGGTTATTCAGCAGATAATCCACCACCCGCTGATCATCCAATATGCTTTCAGTGTGCAATGGTTCATTTTCTTTACCCATTTTCCAATGCCTTATATTCCACAATTACAAGTGAATTGTACCGTCATAAACGTGAGTTGCAGGCCCGGTCATATAAAGTGGCTGCCCTGGCCCATCCCAGCGAATTTGCAGAGGACCTCCGGGTAAATCTACGCGAACCTGTTTATCCAGCAGACTTTGCTGAATACCAATCGCAACAGCCGCACAAGCGCCACTGCCGCATGCCTGAGTTTCTCCGGCACCCCGTTCGAATACACGTAATCGGATATGGTTACGACTTACAATCTGCATAAAGCCAATATTCGCTCTTTCAGGAAAGCGTTCATGGCATTCAAGAACAGGGCCGAGCACCTCAACATCTGCCGTATCCACATTATCAACCTGAATAACACAGTGGGGATTCCCCATTGATACGACACCACAAAGCACAGTGCGATCCATCACCCGTATAATATAAGTTTTCTCTGCTTTATTAGCACGAAAGGGAACAGACTGTGGCTCAAAGACAGGCTCCCCCATATTGACACAAACGTGATCATCGTGAGTAATGCTCAGTACCATATGGCCTGCCTGTGTACTGACTTTAATATCACGCTTATTCGTCAGCCCCCGCAAACGGACAAAACGGGCAAAACAACGTGCACCATTACCACACTGAGATACTTCACTGCCATCCGCGTTGAAAATACGATAATGAAAATCTAAATCAGGATCGTAAGGCGCTTCAACAACCAGCAATTGATCAAACCCCACGCCAGTATGCCTGTTTGACAACCGGCAAATTAATTCCGGTGAAAAATAAACATTCTGGGTTACTGCATCAACAACCATGAAATCATTGCCAAGACCATGCATTTTGGAGAATTGCATTTTCTACTCCAATAAAAGCCACTCCAATGAAAGCCGAAAGCCCATCACCTGCTCACACTTATTAAGCGCTCGCTGAGGTACTGTTCTTAGAAATATCGTTTTTAGAGGTGATGCCCTGAGAAGCATGATCCTCAGACTGTGCTTTATTTACTGAAATCTGAGGAGCCGCTGGTTCTGCCGGAGGGAAATAAAGAGGGCCTTTCAGGCCACAACCTGTAACAGAGAGTAATGTTATGATAGCCAGCGACCAACGGAATTGTTTGTTCATCATAATTAATGCCTGTGATTCATACGCCAATACTCTCTATAATCGCAGTTAGGCCCTGAAAAGCAAATAGGAAATGAATATGAACGATAGCGAATTTCATCAATTAGCCGATCAATTGATGTCACATATTGAAGAACAACTGGATAATTATGAAGGTGATGCAGATATTGACTGTGAAACTAATGGCGGTGTAATGACGCTAAGTTTTGAGAATGGCAGCAAAATCATTATCAATCGACAGGAACCTTTTCATCAAATCTGGCTGGCGACTAAAAATGGCGGTTATCACTTCGATTATCGCGATAACCAGTGGGTTTGCGACCGTAGCAGCAACGATTTTCTTTCCATGCTGGGACAGGCAATCACCGACCAGAGTGGCGAACCTTTTCTGTTTTAGTTAGCGTTTTATACCGTTTGTACAACTATCTGCATCTTGTACAACTATCTGCATACTGCAATTATCGACATGCTGTGCCGTATCCATAGTACGGCACTTTTATAATTACCCATGGAACTCAATAGTGATAAGAATGGTACTGACCATTTGCCCTGATTTTTTCATCCTTCTCCCGTTCAGCAATGGCTTCAGTCTCATGCTCCAGCGGTGACTTCCCATCCATAAATGGCGCTACATGAGTACGCTCACCCTTCTTTACGATCTGATAGAACTGTGGCAGATTAAAATTGATAAAACTGGAGCCATAAGTGAACCGATCATGGGAAGATGAATAAAAACGGCTGACATCACGCACCAGCTCTTCTTTACTTCCTTCGCAATGGGGATAAATCTCTACACTGTTCGATTCATCAAGAATATAGGTATTGAAGCCCTGAGTACCTTCAATATTCTCAAAGAAAAACTGAATTATTCCTTCGCAGGCAAAGCCATCAATAGCAGGAGGCAACTGTCTTTCTTTGTTATCAACTCTTATTGGCAGGCCATACAGTTTGGTGTTTGAAATTGCACCGTAGAATTCCACTGCATTTTCCAGCTTTTGTACCGAAACATTCAGCCGTTCAAAAAACAATCCCCAGGTTTGGCCGGAAATACGTAATACCTTACAGCGATCCAGATCCTGACTGTTACTGGAAAGACGTAATTCGATACACTCCGAAACCAGTTGCCTGATGCGGGTACAAATCAACCCGCGCAAGTGCCGACTGTAACAAAAAACTTCAACATTTTCTGGTGGTGCGGCATCACGATGCATTTTGCCCAATATTGTTTTCAGCGCTTCCAGCATGGATTGTTCACCATTAAAATGCAGCGTTCTCACTTCATTCCATGAATTACGGTAAAGCAGATCGATGCTGCTCACCAGACACTGCTGTGACTCACCAAAACTCAATATATCTAACTTTCTGAAGTCAAAATGCACAACCTGATCGGAAAAATGTGTCGTTGGGTCAGTTTCTAAATTGACAATAATAGCCAGATGGCGGATTTCACAGGGACTGTATAATGCCTTTGGTGTCGGAGCTGGCAAACGAATCGGAAAGTGAGTGGAAACATCTCTGACTAAATCCTCAAGTTTCTTTTTATCAACCTGAGATTCACCATGACGGATATGGAGACGGGTTTTTTCAGTCAGTAACCCATTGAAATATGTCCATGACACCAGCTTATTTAAATAACGATTATATTCCAGTGGCTGGTGACCAATAATGGATTCTATTGTGGGAGCGCGATTGTAAAGATACCAGCCACTACGATTTGCCCGACCGGGCGGAACATAAATAAATGTCAGATCCTGCTCAGACAGATCCGGTGAAATTTGTGGGTTAACCAATGTGATTTTGCCGGGCAGTGCCTCAAATGCCGCATACAACTTACGGGTCAATACGCCTATGTCCTGCGGGCTGGCACTGACGCTTAAGTTGTTACGTCGGGCAAAACGGATAAGGTTGCGGTAACTCTGCATCATGGTATCCAACAATTCATTATGCGCCGCACGCACCTGCTCGATTTTCCATTCATTACGGCTATTCAGCATCGCCAGTTTATCGCTATCCCATCCCCACGCCTTTACTAGCTGAGAAACAACCAGAGACCGCCATCCGGTGCATTCCTGAGTTCGATGACTATCATGCTCATGACTATCATGCTCATGACTACCATGCTGACGGCCATTGCCCTGAGTTTTTTCGCAAACTTTCAGGTAAAAGCAGCGTCTGGCTAAATCCAGCCGAGTCATATCATTAGTCGCAGTCAGATAACGGGTGACACGATCAAGCATCATGCTATACGCATCAAGGCCATAGGAAACAATCGAACCTGCATGGAAATGCTGCTTCATTTCCATCGCCAGCAACTTACTATTGGGGTATTCCCAGGAATAGGCTTCCAGTAACAAGCTTTTCAATACTGCTTTATAAGGTGAATCGACGCTTTTATAAAGTTGCCATAGACTGGCACCAAAATACTCTTCTGCTGATAGCTCATCCAGCCCCCCCAAATCCAGCCACTCATTGGGTGTTAAAACTCCCCGAGCGTATAAAGAGGTGACATATTCGTCGTAATTCCCTTCTTCTTCCACTGGAACCATCGCCCACAGCAGTCGTTTGCCTGCCATGCAGACCGCAGTGCGATAAAACTCATCTAACAGAAGGATATACTGAGTTGAGCCACAATCTTCACCATTCAGGCTACCACCGGTATTATGACGAAAACGATTCTCATCTATCAGAAAAAATGTAACCTCAATACCCAGTGAAGCTGCCCACTGTTGTATTAAATTGCATTTTTGTTCCAGTAAATTTTTTTCACTATTATCCAGCCAGGATTGATGGCAGACCCAGATATCCAGATCAGAAGAGCAACTTTGCCCGATAGAGGAGGTACTGCCCATGGAGTAAACCCCTGTAATTGGCAGTTCACCCTTAGAGGTATGCGCTAAAATATCGGCAAGTGGATATTTAAGATCGTTAATCCAGAATTTCTGGTTTTCATCAGGTATAAAAAAAGAAACGCCATGGGGAACACCGTCTTCGATATAACCCGGCATCATTGGGTGATGATAATGTAATAATACTGGAATTAAATTATAAACCTGCTTAAACGTGGCACTCATCGAGTCAGTCGCACGTTCTAACCTAAGCTGATTAATTGCATCCAGCCGCTGCTTTAGCGTTTCAATATAAAGATACAAGATTTTTTGCCTGCTTCAGTTCCAGTGCTTACAATCGCCAGTTTCCGCTAAGGCCCACATCCGTTAACGCTTTATTTTTGTTAACGTGTAATTTACAAAAATTATTTTTAGATTTTTTTTACAAACTTATTGTCGGAAACGTGATCAATTTAACACCTTGCTGCCAAAGCGTAAAGCCCGCAATACCACTTTTTAGCCTGACCCACAACCCCAAATCATCAATTAACTCATTGTAAAGTATTAAGTTAATCACAAATTTGACACTAAAATATGTTTTTTTGAAATAGGCATTATATTCAGCTATTTTCTATATCTATCAGGTAACATATTGTAAACAGAGACCTTTAGATAACCCTTTCATTAATTTTAATTGATAAACATCTTTATTTTTCTTCACAAAAGATAAATAACAAATAGCAATTTGATTTTAAATCAATCTTTTTGTTTATTTTCTCTATTTTATTAAAATATTATTTTAATATTTAAAATTATTTTTACCAATTAAAGCTGTATATTTATATACTATTCACGTTTTTCTTAACTGGAAAAAACATTATCGAAGTGTTAAAAGAGATCTATTTTTACTGTTCTATTTTTCACTTCTGAGGTTAAAAACCTCCAATTGCCGTTAATTAATACAATTATCCAATATATTATCCATGACAATGAAAACCATTCGCATTGCGACTCGCCAAAGTCCACTGGCTATGTGGCAAGCTCAATATGTTCAAAAGCAATTAGAACATTTTCATCCTGATTTGACGGTCGAATTAATTCCTATGATCACCCGTGGAGATGTCATCCTTGATACTCCGCTCGCCAAAGTTGGGGGCAAAGGATTATTCGTAAAAGAACTGGAACTGGCAATGCTTGAAAATCGAGCAGATATTGCCGTTCATTCTATGAAAGATGTCCCTGTCGAATTTCCTGATGGTTTGGGATTGGTCACAATCTGTGAAAGGGATGATCCACGGGACGCTTTTGTTTCAGTAGAATACGCCTCACTTGATGACCTTCCCGTCGGCAGTATTGTCGGGACATCCAGCTTGCGCCGTCAGTGTCAGCTTCGCCGGTTACGCCCTGATCTTGTGATCCGCGATTTGCGCGGCAATGTCGGCACTCGTTTAGGCAAACTGGACAAGGGTGATTATGATGCAATTATCCTGGCTGCTGCCGGACTTAAAAGGTTAGGGCTTGAAGATCGTATCCGGATGCCACTGGCGCCGGAATTACTGCTTCCGGCTGTCGGACAGGGGGCTGTCGGTATTGAGTGCCGTCTGGATGACATACAGACCCGTGAATTGCTTGCACCTTTAAATCACAGAAGCACGGAAATTTGTGTCCTTGCTGAAAGAGCCATGAATACCCGTCTGGAAGGGGGATGTCAGGTTCCGATTGGCAGTTATGCCATCTGGCAGGGCAGTAATATCTGGCTACGTGCGCTTGTTGGTGCCCCTGATGGCAGTGCCGTCATTCGGGGCGAAAGAATCATCAGCAGCGATAGCGCCGTGTCATCCGAAGAGGCTTGTCAGGCAGGTATTTCACTGGCCGAAGAATTACTGGAGAAAGGTGCCCGCCAGATTCTGGCTGACGTTTATCAGAGAGATCTACCTGCATGAGTATCTTAATCACCCGCCCTGCTCCCGCAGGAGAAGAATTGGTTAATCGGTTAAAAGCCATTGGTAAGATGGCATTCAGTGCGCCACTTATTTCAATTCATCCGGGGGCTGATTTGCCCTTGCTGTCTCATAAACTGCAAAGGCTATCGGCAGGTGATTTTGTTTTTCTGCTATCCAAAAATGCCGTTCACTATGCCTGTGAGCAGCTCAGGCAAGATAGCCTGTCATGGTCTGACGGGCTATCTTATTATGGTATAGGCAAATCAACCTCCCTGTTTTTTCGCCAAAAAACAGGGAAAAACATTCTCTGGTCAGAGCAGGGAGAAACAAGTGAGGATTTGCTGCAACTTCCCACCCTACAGCATGTGGAGAATAAAAAAATTTTATTACTCCGGGGGAATGGGGGCCGTGAAGTCATTGCTTCAACCCTGAGGGCAAGGGGAGGAGAAGTTGACTATTGTGAATGTTATGCACGTCAGCCTGTCAAATATCATTCAACTGAATTCAGCCATCACTGGCAGCAGTGTGGTATAAAAACCATCGTTATTACCAGTGGCGAAATGTTACGACTGTTATATAACTTAGTTATTGAAGATGATAGCGCTGATGCGACTGATGCGAGTAGTAAGAGCAAAGCGTGGTTATTAAATTGCCGACTGATTGTGGTCAGTGAACGCCTGGCCAGTATCGCCCGGACACTGGGCTGGCAAGCAATAAAAGTAGCCAAGAGCGCAGATAATGACGCCTTAATGCAGGCGCTGGAATAAACCAATATGGGATGTCCATTATGACGGAACAAAAGAAATCCACTGATGCGGTTGAGACAAAACACCCTCAGCAGCCTGAAAAGGCGCCTCGCAAATCCAGAAATTATGGATGGGTGGGCAGTACTCTCTCAATTGCCATTGCGCTGGCAATAGGCGCCGGTGGGCTTTATCTTTATTATCACAATAAGCAGCAGAACGCGGCATTAAGCGCTGCAAATCTCGCTCTGCAAACGCAGATTACTTCCCTCACACAACTGCAATCTGCCGATAAGCAGGCTACTGAGAGCAAAATTGAACAGTTAAAACAGGAACTACAGGAATCCGGAGCTAAAAACCAGCAACAAATCGAGCAGGTGGACAGCCATATTGCAGAACTCCGGAACCGGGTGTCTGCTGTTACAAGTTCTGACGTTGAAAACTGGCGGCTGGCACAGGCAAATTTCCTCGTGAAAATGGCCAGTCGCAAGATATGGAGTGATCAGGATGTTGTTACGGCTATTGCACTGTTAAAAGATGCTGACAACACGCTCGCAGACATGAATGATTCCAGCTTAATGCCCGCCCGTTCAGCCATTAAGACAGATATTGATGCGCTGTCCAAAATTCAACAAGTCGATCTGGATGGCATCATTTTAACCCTGAATAATCTATCAAATCAGGTAGATAATTTATCTTTGGTTGATAAAGTCGAGCAGGGTAAGCCAATGGATGAAGACGGTAAAGAAGTCAGTGCCTCACTTTCTGACTGGCGCCAGAACCTGAGCAGAAGTTGGCACAGTTTCATGGATAACTTCATCACAATTAAACCGCGTGATGGTTCGAAAGTAGCATTATTAGCACCAAACCAAGAAGTCTATCTGCGGGAAAACATTCGGTCTAAATTGCTGATCGCAGCTCAGGCGGTTCCCCGCCGACAACTTGATACTTATAAAGATTCACTGGAATCTGTTTCAACTTGGGTAAACGCTTACTTTGATACATCATTACCCGACACAATCACCTTTCTGGACGAAATAAAAACTCTGGAAAAACAGCCTCTTTCTATTGAAATGCCAGAACAGTTAAGCAGTCAGCCTATTCTGGCCGATTTAGTACGTAAGCGTATCTATCAGCCTGCTTCTCAGCCTTCGCCAGAAGCTTACCATCAGCCAAAACCTGAAAGTGAAACCAGTCAGGCGGAAACATCCGTGCAGGAGGGCTGAATATGCTAAAAATATTATTACTGTTTATCATCCTTATCATTGGTGTTGTGCTCGGCCCTTTCCTGTCCGGGCATCAGGGATACGTCCTTATCCAGACCGACAGTTACGATATTACTACCAGCGTGACCGGTTTAGTGATTATGTTCCTGCTACTGCAATTCTTGCTGATTTTTATCGGCTGGTGCTATCGCAGGCTAAGACGCACCGGTACTTTTACCCATAGCTGGATCTTTGGCGGGTATAAGCGTAACCGTGCCCGTTTACAAACCAGACAGGCATTACTCAAACTGGCCGAAGGCGACTTCAGGCAGGTTGAACATTTAATGACACGTAATGCTGACCATGCAGAAGATCCTGTCGTTAACTACCTGCTTGCCGCAGAAGCGGCACAACAGCGCGGGGATTATTTCCGCACCAATCAATATATCGAACGTGCCGCCGAAGTTGCTGATAAAGATCAGCTTCCTGTCGATATTACCCGCACACGCATCCAATTAGCGCAGGGTGAAATTCATGCAGCCCGTAATAGTGTAGATAAGTTACTGGATACAGCTCCACGGCACCCGGAAGTGTTGCGACTGGCTGAACAGGCGTATATGCGTTCAGGAGCCTATCAGTCCCTGATTGATATTTTACCTTCGATAAAGAAAGCCGACCTGTATAACGAAGAGCAAATGGCTCAACTGCATCAACAGGCTTATATCGGGCTGATGAATCAGGTCATGGCAGAAAAAGGCAGTGCCGGGTTAAAAGCATGGTGGAAAGATCAACATCGCAAGATCCGCAATGAAACAGCACTACAGGTTGCGATAGCCGAACATTTGATCGAATGTAATGACCATGAAACTGCACAGCAGATTATTCTCGACGGATTAAAACAACAATATGATGACCGACTGTTACTGCTGCTTCCTCACTTAAAAGTAGGTAACCCCGAGGCAGTACAAAAATCGCTGGCACATTTGTTGAAACAACATGGTGCAACGCCTTTGTTGAACAGTACAGTGGGGCAACTAGCATTACGTCATGGCGAATGGGCTAAAGCAGAAACAGCATTTAAGGCAGCTCTTGCACAACGTCCTGATGCCCATGACTACGCCTGGCTTGCTGATGCACTGGACAGGCTGCATAAACGCGAAGAAGCAGCTCAGATACGCACTAAAGGCTTTATGCTGACACTGAAGCGAGAAAGTGCTACAGAAGAAGTATAAGCTTTTACCTTAACCTTTCAGATTTGCCATGGTTAACAATGCCGACAGGAATATCGTCGTTAATCATGGCAAAAAAAAACACCTGCCGCGATAAGACAGGTGCATAAATACAATCAGGTCTACAGACGGATAGTGCCTCACTCAACGTTATGTCCGGTTCGTGATGAAAAGACAATAGACTTACTCATCTATAACATGGACCATAGGCACCAACAATCAGCTCTACATCATCCCGAGGTTTATGAAGCTATACTGTCATAAGGAGTGGGATGAGTATCTACAGTTTTAGTTAATGCATTTTTCATGCCAAATTTTCTATCAATCAAATACCGCACACATAAATACTATATGATGATGGCGATGATGGCGATGATGGCGATGATGGCGATGATGGCGATGATGGCGATGATGGCGGAAATATAAAGCCCATCAGATAAAAAAACAGCATAAGAGACTAAATGGATATGTTATCTTTCTACAAAACATCCCAAATACTGTCTCTTATTTGAGACGCCAATTCAGCATCTTAATCACACCTAAATATAATCAATTAGTTACACGTCTCTCATTGGAGACACCGGAAGGTCTCATTTGTCGTTGAAATACAACATATAGATTAAAAATTTTTAAAAAACAAAAAGTTAATAAAGACCCAAACTTATAAAAACAATTTATTTTAAATAAAAATAATTATCAGAAAAGAAAGGAGATTAAGAGAAAGGGGGATGTTTTTTATTTTCTTAAAATACAATAAGAAAGGCCCTACAAAAGCAGGGCCTTTCTTAAGAATTTGGTCGGCGAGAGAGGATTCGAACCTCCGACCCACTGGTCCCAAACCAGTTGCGCTACCAAGCTGCGCTACTCGCCGAAATTTTTTAAAGATACTTTATTTTCTTTTTTATGGTGCGAAGGGGGGGACTTGAACCCCCACGTCCGTAAGGACACTAACACCTGAAGCTAGCGCGTCTACCAATTCCGCCACCCTCGCTATGTCATAAAAAAGATGGGGTGGCTAACGAGACTCGAACTCGCGACGACTGGAATCACAATCCAGGGCTCTACCAACTGAGCTATAGCCACCATAACATATCTTTTATTACTGCTTACAACGCCGTACCACGATAACCCATTGTCACTGCTCTTGCACGCTTTAAATGGCGCGCCCGACAGGATTCGAACCTGAGACCTCTGCCTCCGGAGGGCAGCGCTCTATCCAGCTGAGCTACGGGCGCTTAACGCCGTTGCGGTGGAGGATAGTACGGATTTAATCTCCAACTGTCCAGTGCTTTTTTTAAAGAAATGGTGCGTTTGATTATGCTTTACTCACTTCGTTGATAAAGACAACACTTTTCCACCGCAAATTGTTTTTCAGATGAAAATTTAGCCTATATTTTCTACCTGTTTTTGTTCCCGGATAAATTTTGCCACCCAATAAATCAGTGACACAATCAGCAAAAAGGCACCACCCACCATCAGTGAAAAACGCGTATCCGGATTAATCGCCATCCCAATCAAGACAAAAGACAGGAAAATCAATGTCAGGTAATTGATATAAGGGAAGAGTATCGATTTAAACCGATGCTGTTTCAGGGCTTCCTGATGATGCTGACGGAAACGTAACTGGCTGACCAGAATCACAAACCACGGAACCATTCCCGGCAGAACACTGGCGCTATAAACATACACAAAAACAGACTGTGGGTTCGGGATCAGATAATTCAGGCTGGAACCTGCAATCAGGCAGCCAATAGTGATTGCAATACATCTGACAGGAACACCATTTTTCGATAATTTCAGCAATGAAGCCGGTAACTGACGATTTTCCGCCAACGCATATAACATCCTGCCTCCGCTGTACATGCCGCTGTTACAGCCTGAAAGTGCCGCAGTCAGTACAACAAAGTTGATCACTGCCGCTGCCGAAGCAATGCCGACTTTAGCAAAAGTCATTACAAACGGGCTGCCATGGCTTCCTACCTCAGTCCATGGGAATAAGGTGACAACAATAAAAATCGCCCCGACATAGAAGATCAGAATACGCCATAAAATATTGTTGATTGCTTTTTTCAGAGTTACCTGCGGGTTTTTGGCCTCACCGGCGGTAATCCCCACCAACTCGACCCCCTGATACGATGCAACCACAATACACAGAGCAAACAGGAACCCTTTCCAACCACCGGAGAAGAAACCACCATGTATGGTAAGATTATCAAGACCGATGGGTTGCCAGTCATTACCTAATCCAAAAAATATCAGCCCGATACCCACCAAGATCATCACAATAATCGTAGTGACTTTGATCATCGCAAACCAAAATTCCAGCTCGCCATACAACCGTACGGCCGCCAGATTAGCCAATGCCACCAGACTGACAGCCACCAGAGCAGCAACCCATTGTGGTAAATCAGGGAACCAGAACTCGGCATATACGCCTACAGCAGTAATTTCTGAAATACCGACCGAAACCCACATGAACCAATAGCCCCAGGCAGTCAGGTATCCCCAGTAGGGGCTGAGGTATTTATGACCAAAAGCAGCAAATGAACCGGTGACAGGCTCAAGAAATAACATTTCGCCCATTGACCGCATAATGAAAAAGACAAAAAGACCGGCAATAATGTAAGCCAGTAAAACTGAGGGGCCAGCCCATTTCAGGGTACTGGCAGAGCCCATGAACAGCCCGACGCCGATTGTGCCACCCAGCGCAATCAGCTCAATATGACGTGCTTCCAGTCCCCTTTGCAGCCCCTGTTCGGGCAGATCTTGTTTCGAATCACTCATAAAACTCCCTATCCATTTTTATGGTGTCTATATTATTTGCAAACAGAAAAAATACAGGAATTGATAATCAATGGTTGTGAAGATAAGTTGTAAAAAGGCAGGGATCAAAACACGTTTTGCCTATCAGTGAAATAAAAAATTGTAAAATCGAGTCAACGAAAGTGATTAAATGATGTGGATGAGGTAAGGCATCCCACTGCTCCGTGCCCAACGTCAATCCAGATACAGTGGGTTAGCTGCAATTAAAACAATATCTACTTAAAACAATACCTACAGCTTACCCCTGTAGTAATATCCCAGAAATTTCAAAAGTTTGATTTGCCTTCGGATGCGGCTAGGCTGTGACAACAGACGATAAAGCCATTCCAGACCTAGATTTTGCCAAATTTTTGGCGCGCGTTTCACATGGCCAGTGAAAACATCATACGTCCCTCCGACTCCCATATACAGTGAGCCAGAATGCACTTTTCGACAGTCACGCATAAAAATTTCCTGTCTGGGCGAGCCCATTGCGACCGTGACAATTTTTGCACCGCTGGCATGAATACGCTCAAATACCGCATTACGCTCCTCAGCGGTAAAATAGCCATCCTGACTGCCGACGATATTGACGTTCCACTGTTCACGAAGTTTATGTTCAGTCTGCGCCAGAATATCCGGTTTTCCACCCACCAGAAATACAGGTGTACCTTCACGTCCTGCTCGCTCCATCAAGGCTTCCCATAGATCTGCACCCGCAATGCGTGATACCTGCGCATCCGGGTATTTACGCCGGATGGCACGCACGATACTGATGCCATCCGCATAAAGATATTCTGCTTCATCCAGCAAGGTGCTCAGAGCATTGTCTTTCTCAGCAGTGAGCACTTTTTCTGCATTGATCGCCACCAGAGTCCCTGCCTTAACCTGCCCATCCTGAAAAAGATGATCAAGGAAATGCGACATTCCCTGAAACCCCCACAGTTTCAGACCACGGATATGATATTTACGTATATTATTCATCGCTATTTTTGCTCCTTACATCCACTCGGACAGGGGTTTCTGGTGATACAGACATATTGGTGATGACAAATTTCCGGACAAGCCCAGCACTGTCAAACAGCCAGTACAGCAATTTTGCCACTATCAGACACAAACCAAAGACAGCACCAAAGAACACAACACGGGAAACAAAAGAATCCATACCTTCGCGAGCAAGGACTATCATGTTGAAAATCGCACCAAAGCAGAATGCCTGCAAAATAGCAGCCTTATAACGGTTTTTTTCCTGTTTCCCGGCTTCATAAATCCAGTCAAACCACTTGATAATCATGCCAACCACGACTGCGCCAAGGGGTATGAAAAATACGCCCCCCATAACAACCAATGAACCGATTAGAGTTGGGGAAATTGCCAGACCGGAATGGTTATTCAGTACATCCCAGGTAAAATAATTGGCTGTGTTCCAGACCAAATTTGGCCGATCCGGCCAGACCCAGCTCGGAATAAAAACATAGAAATCGCGGATAATCGGGGCTAACCCCTGAAAATCAATTTTGCTGTAGTTATCCAACAGTAAAGCCAAATTCTCCCACGGAGAAAAAGTATCTCGGGTCAGATACAGGAAGGTATAAAATGCTTCTGCTCCGCTCACATCAAGGCTATAACGTTTCAGAGCCAGCCAGAACATACCGACGATGCCCATCACACCGGCCACAAGCAGCATCCACAGTGTAATCCAGCCCCGGACGATACCGATAAACAGAAACAGGGCAAACGCAATGATAATATTGGCGCGGGTGCCGCCAACAATGACATAAGTCAGAATGCCGAACCCGACTGTTCCCACTAAAAATAACAACCAACGCGTTTTGGTTGGTTTCAGGAAAAAGACCACCAGCATGGCGGGGATAAAGAAGTAGAAAAAGCGCTTAAGCGCCACTCCGGAAACCTTACTGGAAAAAATCTGGCTGTATGACTGTAACTTAAATAACAGAAAACCATTTTGCAGGAAGAAAGAGCCAACGGAAAAGATGGCAATGCCCGCCAACAAAAGCCACGCCAGATTAGTCTCCACCCGGTTCATGGTGAATAAAGGCCTGCGCGGTACAAGATTACTTGTTACGCTATTCTGATCCGAAGACCGATACCTGAGACGTACTTTATAACTGACATAATAAATAGCGTAGAAACAGGTTGATGCTAATATCGCATACAGCAGTGAACTCACCGGTACAACCTGCACATCAAACTGAAAAACCAGCAGGCTCGTCAGCGGGAAACCAAAATAAAAAGTCAGCAGGTAAAGCAGTGAGAAAAAAATATTAAAATTAAAACGAACGCGTTGAAATTCTTGATACGTCAGTGCCAGAATAAAAACCAGCGAAATCGTGTAAACAATAAACAACCCACCCAATTGCACCAACGTCATGGCAACTCTCCAGATGCTTCCAGCAGGGCCATCTTCCACCCTTTGACAAAATTAGGATCAAAAAAAGCGATTGCCCGCTTATCGAGAGACAGCATCTGACGCTGTGCTTCCTGCACCCAATGCTTATTCAGTTCATCACCATCAAACAGGATCGGTATTTGCTGTTCGGCTAAGTCCTGCCAGAAGGGATTCTGACGGCTCAGAACAAAAGGGATCCCCTGTTGAATCAGCAGACAAAGCGTTCCTATCCCCTGCTGGCGCTGAAAAATAAAATAGCCCAAATCACATTGACGCAGTAATGATAAATAATCGTCAAAAGTCATTTTTTCTTTCAGTATCCTGACATTTTCAGCTCTGAATAACGACAATGCAGCCTGTTCCACACGCTGGATATAAGCCTGATTATTCTCGGGATAACCCATTGGCAGGATAATCCGTGCTTCCGAACCAAATTGGCGGTGAATTTTGTGTAGTGCTTCAATATGCCGATTAGATTGATCACCTGAATTTCCCAGTAAGAGGGTAATCCCTTCAGGGGAAAATAATTTTTCTGTCACTGTCAGCGAAGGTGTCATCCGTGTTGGGAAATAGAGCAGTGAAGCCGGTACACGAGGGTTGGATTTGGCGAAATAGTTAAGATCACCACGCGTAGCAAATACTTTCCCTATCCTCTTCTGAGCCAGACGACGCAATAGATAGAACAAACGATATTTAAGCTGGCGGGAATCTTCATACAAATCAGCTCCCCACACATGCCACCAGAATTGATGACGTTTGATTTTTCCGGTCAATAAAGCCAGCCATAAACCGGGATTAAACTGCCCATGGAAAAAGAAGCGGTTAGCCCGGTCTTCCTGTGCCTGTGCGATAACTGCCTGCGATAATAGTGCTTTGTTTTCATAAGTTGTGATTGTTAAAGCAGGATAATTTTCTGCTACCCCTGAGTTATTTTTAGCCACCACCATAAAACACGGCTTGGCTGAGGAATTAATTTCCTGTGCCAGTACGTCATTAAAAAAACGCAGCAGCGTTTGATTGTGATGTGGGATATCCGATCCCAATACGTGGATTAAGGTTGTCATGCTCGTCTGCAATAAATAATAAATACGCTACAACAAAGGCTAAAATAAACGATATAAGTCGCCATATAAGACTGTGCTGCTCCCAACGCTCCATTTATCGGGATCAGCCAGTGAGAAAAACCTGTCAACAGCAGAAACTGGCTGACTTCCGCCAGTACGTAAAAACGCAGGGCGGCTTTTGCTATCACCAGATAGCCAAAAACATAAGCACAAACTTTCAGAACATCCCCTACCAACTGCCATGCGAATAGATCCCGCATTGCGGTAAATTTATCTGAAAATAACAGCCAGATAACAAAATCACGCAATAACCAGACGGAAAAACTGGCAATGGCCACTGCAGGTAATACAAATTTCAGTGCCTTTACGATCTCACTGGTGATCTTATTTTTACTTTCTAAACGAGAAAGAGTCGGCAGCAAATAAACGGTAAAAGAGGCAGTAATAAATTGTAAGTAAGCATCAGAAATACTGCTGACACCCTGCCAAATTCCCACTTCTTCCCAACTATAATGCTCTGCCATTAAATTTCGCATCATGATGTAAGCGACTGGCAGTGTAATGGATGTCAGCAATGCCATCAGCGTAAACTTCCCTAAATGGCTGGCAATGACACGATCCCAAGCTGGCTTCAATGATGAAAACGCTATTGTTTTTCTATGCAGTAACATCATTCCTGCCGGTAAAACCACTAACGCAGGGACTAAAGCCAACCCAGCCAGAGCACCTTCATAACCACCCAGCCAATAACACAGGACATAAGCAATAACCCCTGTCAGGCTGCCCAGTATAATTGCCAGAGCATTTCCCTGAGCATCGCGGAACCCCTTCAAAATAGCCAGAAAATAGTTGGCATAAGCGATTCCCATTTGGATAAATGCGAGCGCCTGCACAACAGTTTTGTAATGATTGTGACCAAACAAACCAATACTGATAGCGTCACTGAATAACAGGAAAACTACCGCCAGTAAGGTAGAAAACCCCAGAATAATCGTGGATGATGTTCCCAGGACAGCCCTGAGCTTTTCTGGTTGAGAATGGTGCTCCGCAACATATTTGGTCACACCATTGAAAATCCCGGCACCGGACAGTACCCCCAGAACAGTAATGAGCTGGCGGAAATTTCCCGCCTGCCCCACTCCTGCCGGGCCAAAGGAAACGGCCAGAAGTTTAACGACCAGTAACCCCACACCAATTTTGATTAGTGTGGAGCCCGCCGTCCAGACTGAGGCTTTGGCAAGTGACATATCAGGCAAAAAATTCCTTGATGCGGCTGATAACGAACTGTTGTTCTTCATCAGTGATATTGTAAAACATAGGTAAGCGTACTAAGCGTTCACTTTCGCCGGTAGTAAAACGGTCTTCGCCATGAAAACGACCACATTTTTCACCCGCCGGGCTGGTATGCAGTGCAACGTAATGGAATACCGTCAGGATATCCGCCTCTTTCATAAAGCGGTTAAATTCACTACGCTCTGCCACATCTTTCAGTTTGATATAAAACATATGTGCGTTGTGTTCCAGATGTTCTGGCACAACCGGCAGAGTCAGTAACCCTTTATCAGCCAATGGTTTCAGAGCCTGATAGTAATTATTCCATAACATCAGGCGACGCTGATTGATTTTATCCGCGACTTCCAGTTGTGCCCACAAAAATGCGGCCTGTAAATCAGATAAAAGATAACTGGAACCAATATCACGCCATGTATATTTGTCTACCTGCCCCCGGAAGAACTGAGCGCGGTTAGTGCCTTTTTCACGGATAACCTCGGCACGGGCAAGCATGGATTGATCGTTGATCAACGTTGCTCCACCTTCACCACCAGCCGAATAATTTTTAGTTTCATGAAAGCTGAAACAGCCAATATGACCGATAGTGCCTAATGCACGGCCTTTATAAGTAGACATAACGCCCTGTGCCGCATCTTCTACGACATACAGATTATACTTTTCTGCCAATGCCATAATGGTATCCATTTCGCAGGCTACCCCGGCATAATGTACCGGCACAATGGCGCGGGTTTTATCCGTGATGGCGGCTTCAATTTTGGTTTCATCAATGTTCATCGTATCTGGATGAATATCCACGAAAACAATTGTTGCTCCACGCAGAACAAAGGCATTAGAAGTCGAAACAAAGGTGTAGCTCGGCATGATGATTTCGTCACCCGGCTGGATATTCAGCAGTATTGCTGCCATCTCCAATGAAGCAGTACAGGATGGTGTCAGCAGCACTTTCAGGCAGCTAAAACGCTTTTCCATCCACTCTTCACAACGCTTGGTAAAACCACCATCACCACACAATTTCCCGCTGGCCATTGCCTGTTGCATATATTCCAGTTCAGTGCCGACTACCGGTGGTTTATTAAATGGAATCATTTCGTCCTCTGTATAACCAATATGCGGTGCTTTCGATGGTCGCACCACTACGTGTATAAAGACGCAAGGCCGGGATATTGCTGATTTGTGTCGCAATTCTCAGCCGCTGTATCTGATGGTTATGACACCACTGTTGCGCCGCCGACATCAATTTCCTGCCAATTCCCTGCTGATACTTACCCGGTAATACAGCCAGTAAGCCTATCCGTGCTTCATGGTTTCCGGTGTTCCTCATAGTGACAAAGCCGACAGGGCTGCCGGATTCATCGTTGACGAGTAAACATTCGTGGTCAAAAGTGCCCAGAATTGCGTTTTCAACCCAGACTGCATAAAACCGACCGCTGTCATCCGGCTGATACCAAGGAGCACGAAAACGGCTGACTGTAAATACACAGGCAGCCGCCGCTTTCAGTAACGGAATATCCTGTGGGGTCGCCGTTATCAGGCATTGCTCCCTGCCAACCTTTTCTGGGCTGACCGGTAAAAGTAAATCTGCTTCGCCTTCCACCAGGGAGAATCCCAGAGCGGACAATTCATCTATCAGATGCGGCTGTTGAGCCGATATTTTCGCCTGCACCAGTGCATATTCATCTAACTGAGCTGTTGTTATCTGCCTCGGTATCAACAAAGACTCAGGCGCTAAATTCAGACGGGCAGTGGACAGGCCAAAAAATTGGCTGTCCCATTCCAAAGGTTCAATATCAGCGTGAATAGACATGGAGTATATCCAGCAAATATTGACCGTATCCTGTTTTTACCAGCTCTGCCGCAGAAGCCCTGACCTGCTCATCACTCATCCAGCCATTACGCCATGCGATCTCTTCCAGACAGGCAATTTTGAAGCCCTGCCGTTTTTCGACAGTCTGCACAAATGTACTGGCTTCAATCAGACTGTCATGAGTACCGGTATCCAGCCAGGCAAAACCTCGCCCCAGTAACTCAACATTCAGTTCGCCCTGTTCCAGATATATCTGGTTAATAGTGGTGATTTCCAGCTCTCCACGGGCAGATGGTTTTACCTGCTTGGCAAAATCCACAACTTTGTTGTCATAAAAGTAAAGCCCGGTCACAGCCCAGTTTGATTTTGGTTGCACCGGCTTTTCTTCAATGGAAAGCACGCGATATTGTTCGTCAAATTCCACCACACCGAACCGCTCAGGGTCCATAACCTGATAGCCGAATACGGTTGCACCCTGACTACGGGTTGCAACACTCTGCAACTTGGGACTGAATGCCTGACCAAAGAAAATATTGTCACCCAGCACCAGACAACAAGGGTCTTCGCCAATAAACTCTTCGCCTATCAGGAATGCCTGTGCCAGACCATCCGGTGAAGGCTGTACGGCATAGCTCAAATGAATGCCAAAACGCTCACCATTACCCAGCAACCGCTGGAATGCAGGTAAATCTTCCTGAGTTGAAATAATCAGGATATCGCGTACTCCGGCCAGCATTAAGACTGACAATGGATAGTAGATCATTGGCTTGTCATAAATAGGCAATAACTGCTTTGATACGCCACGTGTTATTGGATACAGACGTGTGCCGGAGCCACCTGCCAGTATAATTCCTTTCATGTCATCCCCCAGATGGATTTATTTATTTCCGCAATGATCAAACTTTCCATCATGGTCGGACAAGCCAAGACGTTCCCCTGCATAAGAGCCATCCTGCACCCTGCGCCACCAGTTTTCGTTTGCCAGATACCACTGCACGGTTTTACGAATACCGGATTCAAAAGTTTCCTGCGGTGTCCAGCCCAGTTCACGTTCAATTTTTGCGGCATCAATGGCATAGCGCATATCATGCCCCGGTCGATCAGTGACGTAGGTAATCAGCTCACGATAATGGGCCACGCCCTCTGGTTTTTCTGGTTTAAACTCTTCCAGCAACTCACAAATAGTCTCGACCACATCAATATTGCGGCGTTCATTATGACCGCCAATATTATAGGTTTCGCCCGGTACGGCCTGAGTCACGACCAGATATAATGCCCGTGCGTGATCTTCGACATACAGCCAGTCACGGATCTGTTCCCCCTTACCGTAAACAGGCAACGGTTTACCTGCCAGTGCATTCAGGATCACCAGAGGGATCAGTTTTTCCGGGAAATGGTAAGGCCCATAGTTATTCGAACAGTTTGTGATCATGGTCGGTAAACCATAGGTACGGTGCCATGCCCTGACCAGATGGTCGCTGGATGCCTTGGAGGCAGAGTAAGGGCTGCTCGGCGCGTAAGGCGTTGTTTCGGTGAAAAATCCCTCTTCGTCGTGCAAATCACCATATACCTCATCCGTAGAAATATGGTGAAAACGGAATGCCGCCTGTCTTTCCTTATCCAGTTGCTGCCAAAATGCACGAGCCGCTTCCAATAGGGTATAAGTGCCAATGATATTGGTTTCGATGAACGCCGCTGGTCCGTCAATGGAACGATCAACATGGCTTTCCGCCGCCAGATGCATCACCGCATCAGGCTGGTATTGCTGAAAAATACGATCCAAAGCATCACGATGACAGATATCCACCTGTGCAAACGCATAATGAGGATGACCTGCCACCGATGACAGTGATTCAAGGTTGCCAGCATAAGTCAGGCTATCTACAACAACGACACTGTCTTCGGTATGATTGATGATATGGCGAACCACCGCAGAACCAATAAAGCCTGCTCCGCCCGTAATCAGAATACGTTTCAACGCCAGACTCCTTTACTATCAACAACCCATTTTTGTTTTATCTGGCTGCCGTTGATGGCTTTAAACTGACTGTGATCCACCAGCATCAATACAATATCCGCATCGCTCAGTGCCTGTTGCAGGCTGACCAGCTCCACCATGCCTTCCAGTGAGTGAGGCAATTCGTGAATATTCGGTTCAACAGCCAAAGTAGAGCCAGCATGCCACTGCGCCACCATTTTGGTGATATGAACCGCTGGGCTTTCACGTAAATCATCAATGTTTGATTTAAATGCCAGACCAAAACAGGCAATTTTGATTTCACTGGCCCGCTTGTTGCTTTCCGCCAGACAGTCCGCCACCGCAGCTTTCACTTGGTCAACAACCCAGAGTGGCTTGTCATCGTTCACAAGGCGGGCAGTGCGAATCAGACGAGACTGCGCAGGATTCTGCGACACAATAAACCACGGATCGACGGCAATGCAGTGCCCACCGACCCCCGGCCCCGGTTGCAGAATATTCACCCGGGGATGCCGGTTTGCCAGAGTGATAAGTTCCCAGACATTAATGCCCTGCTCGGCACAAATAAGCGAAAGCTCATTAGCAAATGCGATGTTAACATCCCGGAAGCTATTCTCAGTCAGTTTACACATTTCAGCCGTTCTGGCATTGGTGACAACACATTCACCTTCAAGGAAAATTTTATACAACTCACTTGCTCTGGAAGATGATTTGGGTGTCATGCCTCCCACAACGCGGTCGTTTTTGATTAGCTCCACCATGACCTGACCCGGTAATACCCGTTCAGGACAATAAGCGATATCAATATCTGAATTCTCTCCTGCCTGTTGCGGGAAAGTGAGATCTGGCCGGGCTTCAGCCAGTTTTTCCGCCATTTGCTCCGTCGCACCGACCGGCGATGTTGATTCCAGAATAATCAGGTCACCTTTTTTCAAAACGGGTGCAATGGATTCTGCTGCCGAGTACACATAGGCCATATCAGGTTCGTGATCGCCCTTAAAAGGCGTGGGAACCGCTATCAGAAATGCATCCGCTGGCTGAGGCGAAGTTACCGCTCTCAGATAACCACCCTCAACAGCAATTTTTACAACGTGATCCAAATCAGGCTCAACAATGTGAATCTCTCCACGATTAATCGTCTCTACTGCATGCTGGTTAACATCAACACCAATAACCGTTTTCTGGCAGGAAGCAAATGCTGCCGCAGTAGGTAAACCGATATAACCAAGACCGATCACTGAAATTGTCTCAAAACTCATAATGTCACCTGATTTTTCTTCAAAATTTCCAGAATTTTCTGGCAAGCCTTACCATCTCCATAAGGGTTATGTGCGCGGCTCATTTGTTGATAAGCTGACTCATCCGTCAATAAACGCGTGACTTCATCAACAATAGTTTGGGTTTTTGTCCCTACCAGCCGAACAGTCCCCGCATCGGCTGCTTCCGGGCGCTCTGTGGTATTGCGCATAACCAGAACGGGCTTGCCGAGAGAGGGAGCTTCCTCCTGAATTCCACCTGAATCAGTGAGGATCAAATAGGCATGATCCATCAGATAAACAAAGGGTAAATAATCCTGCGGGCTGATAAGAATAACATTATCAATGTCATGCAGAATGCGTTTTACCGGTTCACATACATTAGGATTCAGGTGTACAGGGTAAACAACCTGCACATCAGGGTGCATTCTGGCGATTTGCGCCAGCGCTTCACAAATTCGTTCAAAACCACCACCAAAATTTTCGCGGCGATGGCCTGTTACCAGAATCATCTTTTTCGCAGGGTCAATAAAAGGATAAAGCTCAGCAAGCCGCTCCTTTAATAGGTCGTCATGCACGATACGATCACGTACCCAGAGTAAAGCATCAATAACTGTATTTCCTGTAACGAAAACAGCATTATCTGCAATAGATTCCTGTAAGAGATTACTGCGGGCGTTTTCTGTCGGGGCAAAATGATACGTCGCCAGATGGCCTGCAATTTTACGGTTAGCCTCTTCCGGCCACGGAGAGTAAAGATCGCCTGTTCTCAGTCCGGCTTCAACATGCCCTACCGGTATACGCTGGTAAAAAGCCGCCAGACTGGTTGCCATTGTTGTTGTGGTATCACCGTGCACCAGCACCACATCTGGCTTGAACTCATTCAAGACCGGCTTTATGGATTCAAGTATCCGACAGGTAATATCCGTGAGATCCTGCCCTTTTTTCATAATATTGAGATCAAAATCCGGCTTGATCCCAAATAAATTCAGTACCTGATCCAACATTTCCCTATGCTGTGCGGTCACACAAACTTTTGCCTCAAAATCACCATCCTCAGCCAAAGCGTGTACCAACGGTGCCATCTTGATGGCTTCCGGGCGAGTACCAAACACAGTCAACACTTTCACAGTGACTCTCTTATTTTGTTAATCATTGCTGGGTAGTTCCAAAAGGAATATAAAATTATGCGCGTAAACGTCTCGCTAATGCGACTCCTGCACCAACCAACAGGCCTACGCCTCCCCATAAAATCATCATAAATACACGACGAGGGCTGTCTCTGTTAACGGGTTCTTCAGGTGTTCTGAGATAACGGTAGGTCTGAAAAGTGTTCTGCAAAGTAGGGCCAACACTGAGTGTCGCCAGCATCGCTATATTTTGATCATAATCGATACTGTAATTAGGGCCTGTGGCTTCCAATGTTTCAAGCTGAGCCTGTAATAATGGCACGCCCAGCATGAACATTTTAGATTCAGGTAATTCCCCGATAGGAATATTTGTCTGGTTACGCTTAATACCCTGTTTTTCAGCCACTTTCAATGACTGCTGTAATACATTCAGCTCTCGGTTATACATGGCTTTGGCTACCATTTCCTGCCGTTTAACCAACGCTTTCATCGACTGAGTCCGTGTTGCCCATGCACCTTTTATTTCGTTATTCAGGTGAGTGCTCGCCCGTTGGTTAGCAAAAGCAATATACTCCCGCAAAAGCCGGTTTGCATCAGCCGCTGTTTCTGCCGTCAGTCTGATACTTTCATTCTGAGCATTTTTCTCACCACGAAGTGTCACCTGAATATTGTTGATTAGTTCTTCCAGCAACACCGCATCAGCTTTGCGATTACCATCATGACGTTGTTTGTAGTAATTGGAGTGTAGCCAGAATTCACGGCGGGTATCATAGGCTTCAGCCTGTGTCATGAACTCTTTGTATGCACCATCGGGGATGGTCGGCAACTGAGCTTCTGGTGAAGCATTAATGTGCGTATCCAGATTGCGTAAAAATTGCTGTTGTGAATAATAACTCCCCAAGTTATTGGTTGTCGGTAAATCCACAATAGCGGTTGCACTCCATTTTTGCTGCATCAGATACGATGCAGCCAGAGCAACAGCAGCGAAAATAATTGCCAGTGCGATAATCCATATCTTGCCACGCCACAGAGCACAACATAGCGCACGAATATCCAGTTCATGCTCTGTAACCGTTTGATCCTGATTAGATTTCGTTTCTGAGTTTTCCACTGCGCAAAACCTCTTTGATAAGCCGATATTTTTTAATGATGGCTTGTGACCCGACGCATCCGACGTTTACACCGTTTAATAAAACGGGCCACCCGCCAGGCTCTTTTAATACAATAACCATACAACATAAATGCTAGCAAAAATAATGCCAACATTACCCATTCAGGAACAAAATCCAGTTGCTCACCAATAATGCCAATCCCGGCTAACAAAGCCGCAGCCATGGTAATCAAGACAAAAGCCTGACGGGATGTGAAACCAGCACGCATGATTAAGTGGTGAATATGCTGGCGATCAGGTGAGAATGGGCTCATTCCCTTACGCAACCGACGATACATAATCGCAACCATATCCATCAACGGAATGGCTATGATCCATAGTGCTGTCACCGGATTGATAGAACGATTTACTCCCTGAGTCGTTTCAGTCAGCAGCCAGATAATGGTAAAACCAATTAATGTGCTGCCTGCATCCCCCATGAAGACTTTAAAACGTTTTCCTAACAACTCTAAATTAAGAAAAATATAAGGCAGTATCCCGGCGATAAATGCAAAGCACCAAAATGCCAGAGCTGTATTTCCGCGTTCATAAAGCAGAATACCCAAAGCCCCGAAAGAAACGCAAGATAAGCCTCCTAACAAGCCATCAATGCCATCCATCATATTAAAGGCATTAATGGCTGCCCAGACAGCAAACAGGGTGACAACATAACTGAATGGTCCTAATACCATCTCCCATGGCCCAAAAACTTCACCCAGATTTTCTAGCCTAAGCCCGGCAAAATACATCATACTTATGCCAACTAAGGCTTGAATTATTGCCCGAATCTTTACACTAAGATCAAAGCGATCATCTAACGCGCCAATAAAAACCAGTATTCCAGCACAAAATAAATATGTCCATTGATGGGGAATAAACTCTTTTGTTATCGAAAAACCAAAACAAACCCCAAAAAAGATAGATATCCCACCCACCAGAGGTATTACTCCATGGTGACATTTACGGGCAGTCGGTTTGTCAACGAGGCCGATATGTTGTGAGACTTTACGCGCCACAAATAAAAACATAAATGAAAATACAAATACGCATAAAATTTCAGCAGTTATACTGGGAATATTCACAATAACAACTCTCTGTAAAAAGAATAGTAGAGCATATATTATTCATTGCCTTTAATATTCCATTTAAAATCAACTTATTAAATAAGTATCCAGTCAATAAATAAGGTGCCAACAATGAATGTAAGTAAGATAGTTACACGTTGGTAAAACCTGTCGTAGATCGTGATCAATAATTATTCACGGAGTACCTATTTCAGTACAGCTTAGGAACACGCATCTTCTAAAAATAACTAAGCAAAATACATGCCATATTGTGCGAAGTTAAACTTTATCAATAAAAAACGCCACAGAAGAGTGGCGTTTTTTTGAAGAAGTGATCGCTTAATTATTTTTTGTTTATAGAATATCAATTTTTCATTAGCAGACTACGAACGTTTCATAAAGTCGAAAAATTCTTCGTTTGTTTTTGTCATAGCCAGTTTGTTGATAAGGAATTCCATTGCATCAATTTCACCCATCGGATGAATAATTTTACGCAATATCCACATCTTCTGTAGTTCATCCTGCGTAGTGAGCAACTCTTCTTTACGCGTACCAGAGCGGTTGTAATCGATCGCAGGGAAAACACGTTTTTCTGCAATCTTACGGGACAGGTGCAATTCCATATTACCTGTACCTTTAAATTCTTCGTAGATGACCTCATCCATTTTAGAACCGGTATCAACCAGCGCTGTAGCGATAATGGTCAGGCTACCGCCCTCTTCAACATTACGCGCAGCACCAAAGAAACGTTTAGGACGATGCAGTGCATTGGCATCCACACCACCGGTCAATACTTTACCGGAAGCAGGAACAACGGTGTTATAGGCACGGGCAAGGCGGGTTATGGAGTCTAACAGGATAATAACGTCTTTTTTATGCTCAACCAGACGTTTTGCTTTTTCAATCACCATTTCAGCAACTTGAACATGGCGGGAAGCTGGTTCATCAAAAGTAGAAGCGATAACTTCACCTTTTACCAGACGCTGCATTTCGGTAACTTCTTCTGGACGCTCATCGATTAGCAATACCATCAATACGCAATCCGGGTAGTTATTGGCAATGTTCGCCGCAATGTTTTGCAGCAGCATGGTCTTACCTGCTTTTGGTGGAGCAACAATCAGACCACGCTGACCACGACCGATAGGTGCAGCCAAATCCAGAACCCGGGCTGTCAGGTCTTCTGTGGAACCATTACCACGCTCCATACGCAAGCGGTTATTCGCGTGAAGTGGGGTGAGGTTCTCAAACAGGATCTTACTGCGGGCGTTTTCTGGTTTATCAAAGTTAACTTCATTAACTTTTAACAGGGCAAAATAACGTTCACCTTCTTTTGGTGGGCGGATTTTACCTGAAATGGTATCACCGGTACGGAGGTTAAAGCGGCGGATTTGACTTGGAGAAACGTAGATATCATCGGGGCCTGCAAGGTAGGAGCTGTCTGCGGAGCGGAGGAAACCGAATCCATCCTGCAATATCTCCAGCACACCATCTCCGAAAATATCTTCTCCGCTCTTCGCATGCTGTTTGAGGATAGAGAAAATAATGTCTTGCTTGCGCATACGAGCCAGATTTTCCAGCCCCATATTTTCGCCGAGAGTAATTAACTCTGATACCGGCGTATTTTTTAATTCGGTAAGATTCATAATGGTGGGTTCTTTAACTCGGGGTATATCTCGAACTATGAACGTGAATGGTATGGCAGCGTTATCGGTGCCTGTTTATTTGTACCCAAAACAAATACAACCTTTTAACATATTATTTATATTACAAGGTAATAGTCTGAAGTACGCTAATTGATTTCAAAATAAGGCTAACAAACTGTGAATGCACGGCTGAGATGGTAATAACAAAAAGTGATTAAGTTCAGAACTAAAAACTATCTCAGTGAAAAAACTATCTCAGTGAAAAGCTCTCTCAGCGTAGGTACTGTTTCAGCGAAACTGTCTCAGCAAATATTATCTTAGCAAGGAGGCTCAGTAAGAGAAGGCTTCAACATAAACGCCAGCACGAAAACATCATTGGGATGTTAGCATAAAGACGTCTTCAGCATCAGGCCATATATTGAGTAACTCGCTATATATGCTTTTAGATACTATATGCTTTTAGATACTGTACTAAATACGATATGCCATCAGATATTTCAAGGTGTCGAGATAACAGACTTATTAGACACTACAGATTGTTTAGTATGTAACATGCCGATTGTCAATTATTCATACAAATGATGAAAGTTTTTCTATGCATGTTCCATTTACATTTAAGCACGTGGTCGCTAACTTATCATGCTTCGTAGCGGACGTCTAGCTGTCAGTAAGATAAATCACTTTATCCGCTAAACGTCCTTAATTACTGTGAACAAACTCTAAATTAGAGGTATGGCTCCAAGAACTCTTTCAATTGAGTTTTTGACAAAGCTCCCACTTTCACAGCGACTTTTTCACCGTCTTTAAACAGAATCAGTGTTGGGATGCCACGAATACCAAATTTTGGCGCGGTTTCAGTGTGATCATCAACATTCAGTTTAGCGACAGTCAGCTTACCTGCATATTCTGAAGCAATTTCATCCAGAATAGGAGCTACCATTTTGCAAGGCCCGCACCATTCAGCCCAGAAGTCAACCAGAACAATACCTTCTGATTTCAGCTTATCTTCATTAAAGTCGCTGTCAGCCAGATGAATCACACCTGCATTCACAATCTTCTCATTCATTAATTGGACTCCAAAGTAAAATCTTTTAGGTTATCAGTCTACATTAACCAACATAAGGTGTCTTTATTTCAGCGGATACACTTTCTTAAAGCAACTGTTAGCTGATATTCTACCACACTATGAGCAAAACACATTTGACAGAAAAGAAGTTTTCCGACTTCGCATTGCACCCCAAGGTCATTGAAGCCCTTGATAAAAAGGGTTTTTCCAACTGTACGCCAATACAGGCGCTGACATTGCCTTTTACTGTCGAAGGTCAGGATGTTGCGGGGCAAGCACAAACAGGAACGGGCAAGACGCTGGCATTTCTGACGTCTACTTTTCATTATTTACTCAGCCATCCCGCTGCGGCGGATCATAAAATCAATCAGCCACGCGCGCTGATTATGGCTCCTACCCGAGAACTGGCTGTCCAGATTTATTCTGATGCAGAAGAACTGGCAGAAGCCACAGGGCTAAAAATGGGGCTTGCTTATGGCGGAGATGGTTATGACAAGCAGCTGAAAGTACTGGAAGCCGGTGTTGATATCATCATTGGTACTACAGGCCGCTTAATTGATTATGCTAAACAAGGATATATCAATCTCAGTGCTGTTCAGGTTGTGGTATTGGATGAAGCAGATCGGATGTATGACCTTGGTTTTATCAAGGATATCCGTTGGTTATTCCGTCGTATTCCTTCTGCTACTCAGCGTATGACGCTGCTGTTTTCCGCCACACTATCTTATCGGGTGCGAGAATTAGCCTTCGAACAGATGAACAACCCTGAATATGTAGAAGTCGAACCATTACAGAAAACAGGGCACCGTATTCAGGAAGAACTGTTTTATCCTTCCAATGAAGAAAAAATGAGTCTGCTACAGACCCTGTTGGAAGAAGAGTGGCCTGAACGCTGCATTATTTTTGCGAATACCAAATATCGCTGTGAAGATGTCTGGGCGCATCTGGCTGCTGACGGCCATCGTGTCGGTCTGCTGACCGGTGATGTCGCCCAGAAAAAACGCCTGCATATACTGGAAGAGTTCAGTCAGGGTAATCTGGATATTCTGGTTGCTACCGATGTTGCTGCTCGAGGGCTGCATATTCCATCGGTAACACACGTATTTAACTATGATTTACCGGATGACTGTGAAGACTACGTCCATCGTATTGGCCGAACTGGCCGGGCAGGCGAAAGTGGCCATTCAATCAGTCTGGCCTGCGAAGAATATGCGCTGAATCTGCCAGCTATTGAAGAGTATATCCAGCATCAGATTCCTGTAAGCAAATATAACAGCGATGCATTGCTGACAGATTTACCTGTACCCAAACGCCGTAACCGCTCGCGTTCAGGGGGACATCCTCGCCGCACAAATACGCCGCGTCGTGGAAATACTGTTCGTAATCGTAAACGCAACCCGTAAACGTTCAGGCTGATTAACGTAATTCTGGAATAACAAAATGCTGAGTTCTTCTTCGCTCTATGCCGCTATCGATTTAGGCTCAAACAGCTTTCATATGCTGGTTGTCCGCAGAGTATCCGATAGTATTCAGGTGGTCGCCCGAATCAAGCGTAAAGTCAGGCTGGCTGCTGGATTAGATAAAAGTAACAACTTATCACAACAGGCAATGGAACGAGGATGGCAATGCCTTCGACTCTTTGCGGAATATTTGCAGGATATTCCTGAACCACAGATCCGCGTTGTCGCAACAGCAACACTACGGCTTGCTGCAAATTCCGCTGAGTTTGTCGGGAGAGCCTCTGAAATCTTAGGTTCTCCCGTCAAAGTTATCAAAGGGGAAGAAGAAGCCCGGCTGATTTATCAGGGCGTTGCTCACACCACAGGCGGGCCGGAGGAACGTCTGGTGGTGGATATTGGCGGCGGCAGCACAGAGCTCGTTACAGGTACGGGCGCAAAAGCCACGCAATTATTCAGCCTTGAGATGGGTTGTGTTACCTGGCTCGAGCGTTATTTCAATGATCGCAGCCTGACAGAAGAAAACTTCGCTAAAGCAGAAGCCGCTGCTCACCAGATCCTTGCTCCGGTCACTGAGACACTGCTGAAACAAGGCTGGCAGATTTGTGTCGGAGCATCCGGTACTGTTCAGGCTCTTCAGGAAATTATGATTGCTCAGGGTATGGATGAACTTATTACTCTGCCCAAACTGCAACAACTTAAATCTGAAGCGATTGAGTGCGGGAAGCTTGAAGAGCTGGAGATAAATGGCCTGACTCTGGAACGGGCGCTGGTTTTTCCAAGTGGCCTTGCCATCCTGATTGCGGTCTTTCAGGCATTGGGGATTGAGAGCATGATTCTGGCAGGAGGCGCATTACGTGAAGGTCTGGTTTACGGAATGCTGGAATTACCTGTCGAGCAGGATATCCGAACCAGAACCTTACAAAATGTTCAACGGCGTTTTCAGATAGATACAGAACAGGCACTACGAGTCAGACAACTGGCAGAGCATTTCTTTCAGCAAGTTGCTAAAACATGGGGATTGGATGAACGATGTCGGGAACTGCTGGTCAGTGCCTGTCTGCTGCATGAAATCGGCCTGTGTATCGATTTTCGCCAGGGGTCGGCTCATTCTGCCTATCTGATTAATCATTTAGACCTCCCCGGTTATACCCCCGCTCAAAAACGCCTGCTGGCAACATTATTACAAAACCAGTGTGGAGCTATCGATTTAGTATCACTGAACCAGCAAAATGCGTTATCGGCGCCGATGGCACTACGATTATGTCGTTTACTACGTCTTGCCATTATTTTCGCCAGTCAGCGGCGGGATGACGTTTTATCCGCTCTGCGTTTATGGGCTGAAAATGAAACGCTGACCATTACACTTCCCTATCAATGGCAAGCACTGCATCCTCTCAGGGCTGAAACCCTGCATCAGGAAAGTACATGGCAACGTTATGTCAACTGGCCACTTTTTATTGAAGAGCAGAGTAATTCACATTTGGGATAAATCCAGCTTCTGACAAGACAACAAAAAATGAATAGTTTTCCCCCGACTCATCTACTGAAAAAGCGGCTGGGGGTGAGAAAACTAATTCGCTTAATTCCCGTCCGTTTTCTGCCCAAGGCCAAAACGGGATTTGATATCTGCAAGGCGTGATTGTCCCCGTTTCATACGCTCTTCTGCGCTGACCACTTTTTTGCTTTGTGGCCAGTCCAGATCATCCTGTGGCAGCTCTAACAAAAACCGACTCGGCTCAGGGCGTATCAACTCCCCATACTGACGGCGTTCTTTACTCAGGGTAAGAAACAGTTCACGTTGGGCACGGGTAATACCGACATACGCTAAACGGCGCTCTTCCTCGATATTATCTTCATCAATGCTGCTCTGATGTGGCAATAGTCCTTCTTCCATGCCAACCATAAAAACATAAGGAAATTCCAGTCCCTTGGAAGCATGCAGCGTCATAAGCTGTACCTGATCCAACTCCTCGTTTTCCTCACCACGCTCCAGCATATCCCGCAGAGTAAAGCGAGCCACAACCTGAGAAAGTGTCATCGGTTCATTCAGGTCATCCCCTTCGAACATGTCACTCATCCAAGTAAAAAGCTGGTTAACATTTTTCATCCTCATTTCAGCCGCTTTCGGGCTGGGAGATGTTTCATACAACCAACTTTCATAATCCATGCCATGCAGTAAATCCCTTACTGCTAACAACGGTTCACGCTCTGCCTGACGTGAAATTTCATCCAGCCAGTGAGTAAAACGCTGCAAGGCTGCTAATCCACGACCGGAGAGATTCTGCTCGAGACCAAGATCGAAACTGGCATGGTACAGACTTTTGTTACGCTGCTTCGCCCATTCACCCAGCTTCTGAATTGTCACAGCCCCTATTTCTCGGCGTGGTGTATTAACAACCCGCAGAAAAGCGCTATCATCATCAGGATTCGTCAGCACTCGCAGATAAGAGAGCAAGTCCTTAATCTCCGGCCGGGAAAAAAACGAAGTTCCGCCAGAAATACGATATGGAATACGGTTCTGCATCAACATTTTTTCAAAAATGCGGGATTGATGATTACCGCGATACAGGATTGCGTAATCCTTATAATCGGTTTTATTGATAAAGTGATGAGCTATCAATTCGCCGACTACACGTTCAGCTTCGTGATCTTCATTATTAGCTTCGATCACACGAAGAGGATCACCATAGCCCAATTCAGAAAAAAGTTTCTTCTCGAAAACATGGGGGTTATTTGCAATCAGAATATTTGCCGACTTCAGTATCCTCCCTGAAGATCGGTAATTCTGCTCCAGTTTGATCACATTGAGCTGTGGAAAATCCGCGTTTAGCAAGATCAGGTTTTGCGGGCGAGCACCACGCCAGGAATAAATTGACTGATCGTCATCACCAACCACAGTAAAGCGCGCTCGGTTACCAACCAGCAATTTGACCAATTGATACTGGCTGGTATTGGTATCCTGATACTCATCGACCAACAGATAACGAATTCGGTTTTGCCAGCGCTCTCTGACTTCTTCATCCCGTATTAACAGTAATGTTGGTTTAGTGATCAGGTCATCAAAATCGAGCACATTACAACTGTTCAGGTGTAAATCATACCGCCGATAACACTCAGCAAACTGATGCTCCTGCGCAGAACCGGCTAACCTCATGACCTGTTCCGGTGACTTCAGATCATTTTTCCAGCCGGAGATACTTGAGATCAATTTTTGCAGCAGATCTTTATCTTCCTCCAGCAAATCCGCCGTCAGATCTTTCAGCAAGGCCATTTGGTCCTGATCATCGAACAGAGAAAAATTACTCTTCATGCCCAGTGCCTTGTATTCGCGCTTGATGATCTCCAGCCCCAACGTATGAAAAGTTGAAATCATCAGACCTCTGGTTTCCTTACGCCCTAATGTCTGGGCCACACGTTCTTTCATTTCACGTGCGGCCTTGTTAGTAAAGGTTACAGCCGCAATATGGCGCGCTTGATAACCGCAGGCACGTATCAGATGGGCTATTTTATTGGTGATAACTCTGGTCTTACCGGAGCCTGCACCGGCCAGAACCAGACAAGGCCCTGTCACAAATTCAACCGCTTGTTGTTGGCTGGGATTTAATCGCATACTGTTTTGAAGGTTATATCAGGATAAAAAGAGTAAGGAACGAAATTGTAGCAGAAAGCGGTGTAATAAGGCGTTTTTCTTCGTCAGTCAGGCTGCTATGAGCGCTTCTTAAGAATGTCGAGTCATAATCCTCATCAATTAAAAAATTATTTTATCGATCTTAGCACCCCAATCGGCGATAGATTGACTACTTTTCTATATGTAATAAATAAAATCGGGTTCACCTTAGATCTCATCACCATAAAAAATTCATGTTATAAAATCGCTCAAAGAGGGTGCAATATGTTACGTAAAACAGGTTTTTTCTTTGATGAAAGCTGTTTCTGGCACAATTCTGGCATACAGCATGTCGTAATGGTTCCTGTCGGAGGATGGGTGCAGCCTCCTGCTGGTTCAGGGCATGCCGAATCACCAGAAACCAAACGCAGGATGAAGAATTTAATGGATGTTTCCGGTTTAAGCCGCTCATTGCAGTTATCAGGTGCTGATCCCCTTGATGAAACCACCTTAAATCTCATCCATCCAACAGAGTATTTACAGCGTTTTAAGTCTATGAGTGATAATGGAACTGGCCTGCTCGGGCACGCAGCACCTGTAGGGGCAGGCAGTTATGAAATAGCCAAACTGTCTGCCGGGCTGACCTGTGCCGCAGTAGAAGCTGTCCTGCATGGAAAACTGGACAATGCCTATAGCCTCTCCCGTCCCCCCGGACATCATTGCCTGCCAGATCAGGCGATGGGTTTTTGTTACTTTGCCAATATTCCCCTCGCCATTGAACGAGCTAAAAAGCTGTTTGGGCTTGGTCGTGTTGCCGTCATTGACTGGGATGTTCACCATGGTAACGGAACACAACACGTATTTTGGCAACGTGATGATGTTTTGACTATTTCCCTCCATCAGGATGGCTGCTATCCCGAAGGTTATAGTGGTGAAGATGATATCGGTGAAGGTAAAGGAAAAGGGTTCAACATCAATATTCCATTGATGGCCGGAGCCGGACACAACAGCTACATGTATGCCATGGATCAAATTGTTCTGCCCGCACTACATCGTTACCAGCCCGAACTGATTATTGTCGCCTGTGGCTATGATGCCAATGCTATCGACCCGCTGGCCCGAATGCAGTTACACAGTGAGAGCTTCCGAGAGATGACGCGGAAAATACAGCAAGCGGCGGATGAGTTATGTGCTGGTAAGCTGGTTGTTGTCCATGAAGGTGGTTACTCTGAACTCTACGTCCCTTTCTGTGGGCTGGCTGTACTGGAAGAATTGAGCGGTGTTCGCACCGAAGTTCAGGACCCTCTGCTGGAGCTGTTTCAGGCCCAACAGCCCAGAGAACATTTTGATGCATTCCAGCGTCAGGATATTGATGCACTGAAACAGAAGTTTAATTTATAGCCCTACGGGGAAAATAGTATGCCCGATACGTGGTATCGGGCATGGCATAGTCAGAATTATCCACCAACGGCAATGCGTTTCATATCTGTCATATAACCACGCAGAGTCCGACCGATAGTTTCAATCGGATGGTTCCTGATAGCATCGTTAACATCACGCAGCTGAGCATTGTCGATACCGCTATCAGCAACGGCTTTGCCTAAATCCCCTGCCTGTAAAGATGACATGAATTTTTCCTGCAACAGAGGCACGGCAACATAAGAGAACAGATAGTTACCATACTCAGCCGTATCAGAAATGACCACATTCATTTCATAGAGACGTTTACGGGCAATGGTATTCGCAATCAGTGGCAGTTCATGCAGGGATTCATAATAAGCAGACTCTTCAATAATTCCTGAATCCACCATTGTTTCAAATGCCAACTCAACTCCTGCTTTAACCATCGCAATCATTAATACGCCATGATCAAAATATTCCTGTTCACTGATATGACCGTTGTAATCAGGATAGTTTTCGAATGGCGTCTGCCCGGTTTCAGCTCTCCAGTTCAGCAGATTCTTATCATCATTCGCCCAGTCAGCCATCATGTCAGAAGAGAACTTACCGGAAATAATATCATCCATATGTTTTTGGAAGAGCGGAGCCAGAATAACTTTCAGTTGTTCTGAAAGCGCATACGCCCGCAGTTTTGCCGGATTGGAAAGCCTGTCCATCATCAACGTAATACCACCCTGTTTCAGGGCTTCAGTAATGGTTTCCCAACCTAACTGAATAAGTTTACCGGCATAACCCGGTTCTGCACCATCAGCCACCAGCCGGTCATAACACAACAGAGACCCTGCCTGTAACATGCCACACAGAATAGTTTGCTCACCCATCAAATCAGATTTTACTTCTGCCACAAATGAGGATTCCAGAACCCCAGCACGATGGCCACCGGTTGCTGCTGCCCATGCTTTAGCGATTGCCATCCCTTCGCCTTTTGCATCGTTTTCTGGATGAACAGCCAGCAAAGTCGGAACACCAAATCCACGCTTATATTCTTCACGCACTTCCGTTCCCGGACACTTCGGCGCAACCATCACGACAGTAATATCTTTGCGGATCTGCTCACCCACTTCGACAATATTAAAACCGTGGGAATAGCCCAGTGCAGCCCCTTCTTTCATCAATGGCTGAACAGCCTGAACAACCGCAGAATGCTGTTTGTCCGGCGTCAGGTTAATCACCAGATCTGCCTGTGGGATCAGCTCTTCATATGTGCCGACTTTGAAACCATTTTCAGTTGCCTTACGCCATGATGCCCGTTTTTCTTCGATTGCTTCTTTACGCAGAGCGTAGGCAATATCAAGGCCGGAATCACGCATATTCAGCCCCTGATTCAGGCCTTGTGCACCACACCCCACAATCACCACTTTCTTGCCTTTTAAATACCCTGCCTCGTCAGCAAATTCGTCCCGCGCCATAAAGCGGCATTTGCCCAACTGCGCCAACTGCTGGCGCAAATTCAATGTATCAAAATAGTTAGCCATGGTGACTCCGATATAATTAGGTGTGATGTTGTTTGCATAACGCCAATATATGCTATGAAAGGCATTGCTTAAATTGATATATTGTCAAGACTACATTGCAGTTTATGCAACACTTAGCAGAAAGGACAATTCGATGGATCTACGTGATTTAAAACTGTTTTTGCATCTTGCCGAAAGTTGTCATTTTGGTCGTACAGCCAAAGCAATGCATGTCAGCCCTTCTACACTTTCACGCCAGATTCAGCGTATTGAAGATCAATTAGGTCACTCACTATTTCTGCGAGATAACCGGACAGTAAAACTGACCACAGCGGGTGAACAATTAAAACAGTTTGCTCAACATACATTACTGCAATATCAGCAACTGCTGCATTCTCTGAACCACCAAAGCTCATCGCTGACAGGAGAATTACGCCTGTTCTGCTCAGTTACTGCGGCTTATAGTCATCTTCCTCAAGTTCTGGACAAGTTCCGTGCTGAGCATCCTTTGGTTGAAATCAAACTGACAACAGGGGATGCCGCCGATGCCGTTGATAAAATTCAATCTGAAGAAGCAGATTTAGGTATTGCAGGCAAACCGGAGAAACTGCCTGATAACGTCAGTTTTACCAAAATTGGCGAAATTCCGCTGGTTCTGATCGCTCCGGCTTTGCCTTGTACGGTAAGAACGCTCGCAACACAGGAGCAGCCAGACTGGAATGAAATTCCATTTATTCTGCCGGAACACGGCCCTTCCCGTAAGCGGATTGAGCTTTGGTTCCGACGTCATAAAATTAATCATCCCCAGATTTATGCGACAGTTTCAGGCCATGAAGCAATTGTTTCGATGGTTGCTTTAGGCTGTGGCATTGCACTAATTCCAGCGGTTGTGGTTGAAAATAGCCCGGAACCAGTACGAAACCGTATATCATTGCTGGAAAATATTTCATTGGTTGAACCATTCGAGTTGGGCGTTTGTGCTCTGGGTAAGCGGCTGCATGAACCGTTGATTAAGGCATTTTGGAACCTGCTGATCTGATTGAATGATGATAAAAACTTAAAAAGAGACTTCATCATGAAACTGATGGCGCCTGTTATGGCGCTATCTCTATTCAATTAAGCTCTGAGTTTCCCTACCTCAGTAGTAAATTAAATGAAGGATTATCCGTCTCATCATTATACTCGTAGCCCAACTCATCCAAGTGGCGGTCAAAGCAGGCTTCTGCTGCTGATAACTCAAATGCAGCCAGCACGCGCCCGTAATCGGTACCATGGCTACGATAGTGAAACAGCGTGATATTCCAATGTGCCCCCAGTGTTTGCAAAAATTTCAGTAATGCGCCCGGTGATTCAGGGAAGACGAAACTGAACAACCGTTCCTGCAATGGTTTGGATGGTCTGCCACCAATCATATAGCGAACATGCAATTTCGCCATTTCGTCATCAGTAAAATCTGCAACTTGATAACCTGCGACTCTTAACTCTTCAATAATTTCAAGACGTTCAGTATTTCCACGATTCAGCCTGATACCGACAAAAATACAGGCTTTATTTGGATCAGCGGCATCCGAATAACGATAGCTGAATTCTGTTACAACGCGACTACCCAGAATCTGACAGAAATTCAAAAAACTACCCTTTTGTTCAGGAATAGTGACTGCCAGCAAAGCCTCTCTCTGCTCCCCCAGTTCACAGCGTTCTGAGACATAACGTAAGCCGTGGAAGTTTACATTCGCCCCCGAAAGAATATGAGCAAGCCTCTCTCCCTGAATCTGATGCTCATGAACGTATTTCTTCAACCCTGCCAACGCCAAAGCACCAGAAGGTTCAGCAATTGCCCGGACATCCTCAAAAATATCTTTCATGGCAGCACAAATAGCATCACTATCGACTGTAATAACATCATCAACATATTTCTGGCAAAGACGAAACGTTTCATCACCAATACGCTTAACGGCAACACCTTCCGCAAATAACCCGACTCTCGGTAAATCGACCGGATGCCCGGCTTCCAGTGCCGCTTTCAGGCAAGCGGAATCCTCAGCTTCCACGCCAATCACTTTCATTTCCGGTACAAGCTGTTTAATCAGAACCGCAACACCTGCAATTAATCCGCCGCCGCCAACCGGAACAAAAATACGATCAAGGTGAACATCCTGCTGTAACAGTTCCATTGCCAAAGTAGCCTGCCCCGCAATAACAGCCGGATGATCAAAAGGTGGGACGAAGGTATAGTGGCGTTCCTTTGCAATTTCGATGGCTTTCGCTTTTGCTTCATCGAAATTCACACCATGCAGCAGTACTTCGCCACCCAGACTACGCACCGCATCAACTTTAATATCTGCGGTTGCTACCGGCATCACAATCGTCGCCCTGATGCCCATTTTACTGGCCGATAATGCAACGCCCTGTGCATGATTGCCTGCCGATGCCGTAATCACGCCCCTGATTTTTTGTTCTTCCGTCAGGCTGGCGATCATGGAATATGCGCCACGCAATTTAAAACTGTGCACCACCTGACGATCTTCCCGTTTAACCAAAATAGTATTATTTAAACGAGCGGAGATTTTTTTCATTTCCTGTAATGGGGTGACCTGAGCAACATCATAAACGGGGGCGCTCAGCGCGGCTTTGAGATATTCCGCTCCTTTCGGCTCAGTATTAAGAGGATAAACTGCCACAATTACCCCCCCAGTTTGGTCTTATCACGTACAGCCCCTTTATCGGCGCTGGTCGCCAGTGAGGCATAAGCACGCAGGGCGAAAGAAACCTGACGTTCACGGGATTTAGGTGTCCACGCTTTATCACCACGGGATAATTCAACCTGTGTTCGTTCAGCAAGCTCTTTTTCGTCAACATCCAACTGGATTGTACGGTCTGGAATATCAATGTTGATAATATCGCCATCACAAACCAGTCCAATCAGACCACCATTAGCGGCTTCCGGGGAAACATGGCCTATTGATAACCCTGATGTGCCTCCTGAAAAACGCCCATCGGTGATCAAAGCACAGCTTTTTCCCAATCCCATTGATTTCAGATAAGTGGTTGGATAAAGCATTTCCTGCATGCCGGGGCCTCCTTTCGGACCTTCATAACGAATAACAACCACATCACCCGCTACAACTTTTCCGCCCAAAATCGCATCCACTGCATCTTCCTGACTTTCATAAACTTTAGCCGGACCACGGAAAACCAGAATGCTTTCGTCCACTCCCGCAGTTTTTACAATACAGCCATCCACAGCAACATTGCCATGCAGAACCGCCAGCCCACCATCCTGACTGTAAGCATGGGAGCGTTCACGGATACACCCTTCCTTCCGGTCTGTATCCAATGATGGCCAGCGGCAATTCTGGGAGAAAGCCTGAGTAGTACGAATACCTGCCGGCCCTGCTGCATACATGCTTTTAACGACTTCATCTGATGTTTGCATAACATCGTACTGAGCCAGCGTTTCTGGCAAATCTAAACCCAAAATATTCTTCACATGGCGATGTAAAAGCCCTGCACGATCCAATTCGCCGAGAATACCAACCACGCCACCAGCACGATGCACATCTTCCATATGATATTTTTGGGTACTTGGTGCCACCTTACACAAATGAGGAACCTGACGGGACAGACGATCAATATCTGCCATAGTAAAATCAATTTCCCCCTCCTGCGCAGCGGCCAATAAATGCAACACCGTATTTGTCGAGCCACCCATTGCAATATCCAGCGTCATAGCATTTTCAAAGGCAGCTTTAGTCGCAATATTGCGTGGCAACGCACTGTTGTCATTTTGTTCGTAATAACGTTTAGTCAGCTCAACAATACGCTTACCTGCGTTGATGAAAAGGGTCTTACGATCTACGTGTGTAGCCAGTAATGAACCATTGCCCGGCTGAGAAAGCCCCAACGCTTCTGTCAGGCAGTTCATCGAATTAGCTGTAAACATACCGGAACAGGAACCACAGGTCGGGCAGGCTGAACGTTCAATCTGATCACTTTGTTCATCGCTGACATTCGGATTTGCACCCTGAATCATGGCATCAACCAGATCCAATTTGATGATTTGATCTGATAACCGGGTTTTCCCGGCTTCCATCGGGCCACCGGAAACAAAAATCACCGGAATATTCAGACGCAGTGATGCCATCAGCATACCCGGTGTGATCTTATCGCAGTTAGAAATACAGACCATCGCATCCGCACAGTGTGCATTCACCATATATTCCACTGAATCAGCAATCAGCTCTCGGGATGGTAATGAATACAACATTCCTCCGTGCCCCATCGCGATGCCATCATCAACGGCAATAGTGTTAAACTCCTTTGCTACTCCCCCTGAAGCCTCAATCTGTTCTGCCACCAGCCTGCCTAAATCCCGTAAATGAACATGCCCGGGCACGAATTGAGTAAATGAATTCACAACTGCAATAATAGGTTTGCCAAAATCCTCATCAGTCATCCCCGTAGCCCGCCATAAAGCACGTGCCCCAGCCATATTTCGGCCATGGGTTGTTGTGGCAGAACGATATTTAGGCATTATTTTGTACTCCCGTGTCTGTCTAACCAGCTTCTGAATACAGGCGGGGAACGAGCCGCCTGTTATTCCCTTCGTCTTTCAAGCTGCTTTTTTGTTATCTGCAATGCACCCCGAAATCCATTGGGTATCGATTATGTTTTTATTTATTAATGATCTAATTTATTGAGGATTCACAGGGTCTAACCAGCCCCATTTGTCTTCTGTCGTACCATCAAATAAGCCAAAAAATGCATTTTGAATTTTCTTGGTAACAGGGCCGCACTTACCAATTCCGACCTGAATACCATCTACGCTACGAACCGGCGTAATTTCTGCTGCTGTACCCGTCATAAAGACTTCGTCAGCCAGATAAAGTGATTCGCGGGAAAGTGTCTGCTCACGCACTTCCAGACCAAGATCCTGTGACAGCCTGATGATAGCGTCCCGTGTGATCCCCGGTAAGGCAGCGGAAGTAAATGGCGGGGTGAACAAAACACCATTTTTTACTTCAAATAAATTTTCACCTGCGCCTTCTGAAATATAACCATGAACATCCAGCGCAATGCCTTCCTGATAACCATGACGTCGAGCCTCACTTCCCACCAGCAAAGAAGATAAATAATTACCCCCCGCTTTTGCCGCAGTAGGGATAGTGTTTGCCGCTACACGGTTCCATGAAGAAACCATTGCATCAATCCCCTGATCCAGGGCTTCTTCACCGAGATACGCTCCCCACGGGAAAGCCGCAATGATGACATCAGTTTTATAACCTTCGGGAGGATTAACCCCCATCCCCACATCACCAATAAAAACTAATGGACGAATGTAAGCGCTGACTAATTTATTTTTACGGAGTGTTGCACGACAAGCTTCCATTAACTCATCAACACTCTGGCTCACTGGCATACGGTAAATTTTGGCCGAATCACGTAAACGCTGCATGTGCTCCCGATGGCGGAAAACAACCGGCCCTTTATGAGAGTCGTAACAACGGATACCTTCAAATACTGATGTTCCATAATGCAGAGCATGGGACATAACGTGTACTTTTGCATCAGCCCAAGGAACCATTTCACCATTGAACCAAATATAATCAGCTTGCTTTGTCATTCTTCTGTTTCCTTTCTATCGCGCACTATGCGCTTATCAACTGTGAATTCTTATGTTGTATCTCAACACCAGAAACATCAACCAGCTTTACCAACTGAGCAAAAAGTAAATTTACAGGACGCTGACTGACGACAGTAAGCTCAATACAGACACTATCACTATTTATTGCATGATCCATATTCAATGCGCGGATCTGAAAGCCTCGATGACGGGTAACTCTCAGAATTCTTTCCAGAATTTCAGGGCAAAATCGAGCCTGAATAGCAAGTTGATGCTGTATCATAATAACTTCTCCAACATATTTGCATTGCTTGCGCCGGGCGGAACCAATGGCCAAACATTTTCAAATTCATCAATGGATACGTGTAACAAATAAGGGCCTTCACTATTGAACAATGCATCAAGTGCAGCATCTATCTGTGACTTTTCAGTAACATGCTGACCCGGAATCTCAAAAGCTTTTGCTAAAGCAATAAAATCAGGATTATCAGTCAGAATTGTTTCGCTATAACGTTGGTCAAAAAACAACTCCTGCCACTGTTTAACCATTCCCAAACGCTGGTTATCCAGTAAGACAATTTTGATCGGTAATTTCTTACGCTTAATCGTTCCCAGCTCTTGAACATTCATCATGAAAGAGCCATCACCGGATATACAAATAACCATATCGTCCGGGCGAACCATCTGCGCTCCGATTGCAGCAGGAATGCCAAAACCCATCGTTCCAAGTCCACTGGAAGTAATAAAATTTTCCGGTCTGGTAAACGTCATATGTTGAGCGGACCACATTTGATGCTGACCAACATCGGTAGTGATAACGGTATTGGATGGCTTGCGATCAGATATCTGTTTCAACAGAGCCGGGGCATAGATCTTTTCCCCTTGATAGTCATAGAGCCATGCATATATATCTTTTAACTGCTTAACTTCTTGTTGCCATGCTTGGATCGATAAAGGCTGCTGTAAATGGGGCAATAATGTTTTTAAATTACCTCTTACTGAAACATGTGCCTGACGTAATTTATTCAATTCAGCCGGATCAATATCGATATGAATAACCTTGGCATGCGGGGCAAAGGTAGCCAATTTTCCGGTCACACGGTCGTCAAAACGCGCTCCGACAGCAATAAGTAAATCACAGGACTGAACCGCTAAGTTAGCCGCCTTTGTTCCGTGCATTCCTAACATGCCCAAGTAACATTCATGCTCAGCATCTGCGGCTCCCAATCCTTTGAGAGTAGAAACAACCGGGATTCCCGTTTCTGCTACCAGATGACGTAACTCAGGTGCCGCTCCTGATATTCCAACCCCTCCTCCTACATATAAAACAGGTTTTTGAGAAGAGGCCATCATCTCGCGGGCTTGTGCCAGTGCTTTCTCTGGCAGAAAAGACGGGGTAACAGCAGGGATCAAATAAGGTGTAAAATCCCCCTGTTTTAACTGGATGTCTTTCGGTAAATCAATCAGAACAGGGCCGGGACGACCTTCCATCGCGATTGAGAAGGCTTCCGCCATAACCTGAGGTAATTTTTCCAGTGACTCCACCAGAAAACTGTGTTTGGTACAAGCAAGGGAAAGCCCCAACATATCGATTTCCTGAAAAGCATCTGTACCTATAACCTCAGAACTTACCTGACCGGTGATGGCAATAACCGGTACAGAATCCAACAAAGCATCAGCCAGACCGGTAATTAAGTTGGTTGCTCCGGGCCCCGATGTTGCAATACAAACTCCGGGTTTATCACTTGCCCTTGCATAACCGATAGCAGCCATAACCGCACCTTGTTCATGGCGACACAGCAAATGTTCAATACCACCATCATACAAAGCGTCATACACAGGCATAATGGCTCCGCCGGGGTAACCGAAAACTTTTTCCACTCCCTGTGTCCGTAATGACTGTACAACCCATTGCGCCCCATTCATTGCCATTCTCCTATCGGTATTTACTTTGTCAGTGGTTTCTTGTGATGTTGTTTTGTATTTGTTTATTTATAAGTACTAAAAAAAACCCCCGCTCCATTTTTTTGGGCGGGGGTCTTTGTGAAATCTGGCTGTCTTTTATGTCTAAGCCTTCCTTCGTCCAAGTGCGCCCCCGCACGGTAGAATAATCACTACCACGCTAATAATTAGGCTAATCACGAGAACAAATTTAGTCATAAAGGTTAGTTCATATTCATAGATTGGACATATGTTTTAGAATTATCACTTTCTATTATTGTTGACAATGATTATTTTTGCTTTTTTACGAAAAAAATAATATTAATCATTATTTTCAATAAGATAGAATAAAAACAGATTAATCTACTGTATTTTATCCATTTCATGATAAGAAAAAAATCATTATATACCTGTTTAGTAAAATAATTAATAAAGTAAATCGTCGGAATATAACTTAATGAACTATAAAAATCACATATAGATGCTTATAAAAAATAGACTTCTAGCAAAAGTACTTATCACAAAAATTTAGGTAAATTAATTTATTTATCTAAATAAGAGAAATGATAAGCATAATAACAATACCGAACGAAGCTAATTCACTCACAAAAAATAGAAATCGATAAAAGAATCAATGGATAGCTGTCAATTAAAAAGTTAAAAGCTATCAGTTTAGGTAATAGCAATAATTATATTTTCGAAAGGCTTCGCAGAATAATAAGAGGTGACTTTTTATTATTTTTAAACCAGCCATGATAAATATTTTTGGCTAAGGAAAGCATTATGACCCTTGCGATTACCTACACACGAGCCACAATAGGTGTCGATTCCCCAATTGTCACAATAGAAGCACATATCAGTAATGGTCTGCCGGGTTTAACGCTAGTCGGTTTACCCGAAACGACAGTCAAGGAGGCCAGAGATCGTGTCAGAAGTGCATTGATCAACAGTGGCTTTACCTATCCGGCAAAAAGGATCACGGTTAATCTGGCTCCAGCAGACCTTCCTAAAGAAGGGGGAAGGTATGATTTGCCTATTGCCATTGCAATTCTGGCAGCTTCGGAACAGATCCCGTCAAATGAATTACATCATTATGAATTTTTAGGGGAACTTGCGCTATCAGGAGAAATACGCAGGGTTATGGGAGCCATTCCCGCTGCACTCAGTGCCAAAAACTCAGAAAGGCAGTTGATTTTATCTGTAGAAAATCAAGCTGAACTGGCTATTTTATCTCAGAATGAAACGTTACTAGCTAACCACTTACTGCAAGTCTGTCACTTCCTGCGAGGTGAAAAAACTATCTTATCTTCTCCTGACCCGATAACTCTACAAACCGAGCCATCTGTTCTGGATCTACAGGATATTATTGGGCAGGAACAAGCTAAACGGGCTCTGGAGATAACAGCAGCAGGTGGTCATAATCTCCTGCTACTCGGGCCTCCGGGGACAGGTAAAACAATGCTGGCCAGCCGGTTATGTGATCTGCTGCCACCTTTAACGCATCAGGAAGCGTTACACGTCGCTGCAATTAATAGTCTGGCTGGTCAGTCAGTTCATCCTCAAAAATGGCATATACGGCCATTTAGAGCGCCTCATCACAGCTCATCAATGGCTGCCCTTGTAGGAGGAGGCTCGATTCCTAAACCAGGCGAAATTTCCCTTGCGCATAATGGCGTTTTATTTCTGGATGAATTACCAGAATTTAACCGCACTGTCCTTGATGCGTTACGTGAGCCATTAGAATCTGGCGAAATTGTTATATCACGTGCCAGAGCAAAAGTTTGTTTTCCTGCTCGGGTTCAATTAATCGCCGCCATGAATCCCAGCCCGACGGGGTATCATCAGGGAGTACATAATCGCAGCAGTCCACAGCAGATATTACGTTATCTTTCCAAACTATCAGGCCCCTTTTTAGACCGTTTTGACCTTTCTATAGACGTTCCTCTGCTTCCTCCCGGGATCCTGAGCAAATCATCAACAAAAAATGGTGAAAGTAGTCACGAAGTCAAAAAGAGAGTAGAAAATGCCAGAAACATACAAATAGAACGCAATGGATATGTAAATGCTCACCTTAACCGTAAGCAAACAGAAACAGTTTGTAGATTAAAAATGGAAGATGCCCTCTTTCTGGAAAATACTCTACTAAAGCTAGGCCTCTCTGTCCGTGCATGGCACCGAATCTTAAAGGTCTCACGTACAATTGCAGATTTAAAAGGGCAAAAAACAATAGAAAAACCAGATATTATGGAAGCACTCAGTTACCGGAGTATGGATAGGTTACTTATTCAGCTGCAAAATCAGATTGGATAATGTAGAAAAGGGGGCGTATTTGCCCCCTCTTGTAGACCCTTCATTACAATGATGATATTAATCATCACTATCAGTGAAATCCTCAGCAGGATCTAACTGTGGTTTTCCGCCTGAAAGAGTATGGAAACGTTTTGGACGTCTGATTTTTTCCAAATACTTAAACCATATTTTTTCCGCTATTGTTACAGGTGCACGTTCGCCGCGGCAAACTGCTACAAACAGTTTTTCTTCTTCTGTTTGCGGTTCACGTTTACCAAGATCCAATTCATTGAACGCATGACCATGGCGTTCTAGCAATTGGGCCTCTTTGATGGTGAAATCACCGTGACGGGAAAATCCACGTGGATAATGTTTATTATCAAAAAAACGATTAGTCGTGATGAAGCTTTCAGCCATCTGACACACTCCTAACTCTACTGTCATACTAATTATGGCGCGGAGTATTAGGGAGGCTTGACATTCTGTAAAACAAAATATTTAAATCTTAACGACAAAAACTATTGGAGATGCATGTGGACACCGAATTACTGAAAACCTTTTTGGAAGTCAGTAAGACTCGTCACTTTGGTCGGGCAGCTGAATCACTCTATCTAACACAATCCGCTGTTAGCTTTCGAATCCGACAACTGGAAAATCAACTTGGTGCTAATTTATTCACACGACATCGCAATAATATTCGTCTGACAGCGGCGGGTGAACGGCTGGTTCCCTATGCAGAATCGTTAATGAATACCTGGCAGTTAGCGAAAAAAGAGATCAACTATGTCTCACAACATACAGAGCTCTCCATCGGTGCTACAGCATCTCTGTGGGAAGCCTATCTAACCCCTTGGTTAAATATTTTTTATAAAGATAATCAAGGTATAAGAATTGAATCACGCGTTTCTACGCGGCAATCTCTAGTTAAACAACTACACTCTCGTGAATTAGATCTTTTAATCACAACAGAACCACCAAAAATGGATGAATTCCAGAGCCAGCTGATCGGAGGCATTCAGCTTGTTTTATTAACTACCCAGAATAATCTTGAACAAGGTATAGAAAACTACATAAAACTAGAATGGGGAGCCAATTTTCACCAACAAGAGCAACAGATTCTGAAAAATGATCACCCTCCCATCATAACAACTACCTCAGCTCATATCGCCAGAGAGTTATTGGAAAGTGTCAATGCTGCGACATTTCTGCCTGTTCACTGGCTTGAAGAATATTCTAAACTTGTCTTAGCACCAGATAACGAACAGATTAAACGGCCACTATATGCAGTCTGGTTGCAAAATAGTGACCAACATGCACTTATCCAACAATTAGTAAAAATACCTGTTGAAAAAGCACCTGTGACAATCTGATGATATTTAACTAGAGATGATAGAGAGACACAAAGACTCTCAAAAAGTGGGAGGATTACTCACCAAAGGGCGGTGAAAGATTAGTAGTAAAAAATAAATAGAAAAAACCCAGCTAAAGTTAGCTGGGCTATTAATCTGAAAATCTTAAATTATTACTTAATTATTAACTGGCAGGGGCGGAGAGACTCGAACTCCCAACACCCGGTTTTGGAGACCGGTGCTCTACCAATTGAACTACGCCCCTAAATACGGTGGCGGTGCGGACGGGACTCGAACCCGCGACCCCCGGCGTGACAGGCCGGTATTCTAACCAACTGAACTACCGCACCACCGAATTTCTTTTTCAGGCTGCCTTTTGGGCGGGCAACGTGATTTAATTTAATGTCTGGCAGTGTCCTACTCTCACATGGGGAGACCCCACACTACCATCGGCGCTACGGCGTTTCACTGCTGAGTTCGGCATGGGGTCAGGTGGGACCA
>NZ_NIBU01000015.1:84498-87754 GCF_002632485.1 Xenorhabdus innexi
ATGTCTGGCAGTGTCCTACTCTCACATGGGGAGACCCCACACTACCATCGGCGCTACGGCGTTTCACTGCTGAGTTCGGCATGGGGTCAGGTGGGACCACCGCGCTATTGCCGCCAGACAAATCCTGTTTTCAATCCCGAACAAGCTGCTTGCGGCTTTCATGCCGCATTTTCTCTTTGAAACTTCGTCTTTCTCTCAAACACCCTAAAACACCTTCGGTGTTGTCAGGTTAAGCCGCACGGTTCATTAGTACTGGTTAGCTCAACGTCTCGCAACGCTTACACACCCAGCCTATCCACGTCCTCGTCTCGAACGCTCCTTCAGTGTCCTCAAGGGACAAGGGAAGACTCATCTTAAGGCAAGTTTCCCGCTTAGATGCTTTCAGCGGTTATCTCTGCCGCACGTAGCTACCGGGCAATGCCATTGGCATGACAACCCGAACACCAGTGGTGCGTCCACTCCGGTCCTCTCGTACTAGGAGCAGCCCCTTTCAATCTTCCAACGCCCACGGCAGATAGGGACCGAACTGTCTCACGACGTTCTAAACCCAGCTCGCGTACCACTTTAAACGGCGAACAGCCGTACCCTTGGGACCTACTTCAGCCCCAGGATGTGATGAGCCGACATCGAGGTGCCAAACACCGCCGTCGATATGAACTCTTGGGCGGTATCAGCCTGTTATCCCCGGAGTACCTTTTATCCGTTGAGCGATGGCCCTTCCATTCAGAACCACCGGATCACTAAGACCTACTTTCGTACCTGCTCGAGCCGTCACTCTCGCAGTCAAGCTAGCTTATGCCTTTGCACTAACCTCACGATGTCCGACCGTGATTAGCTAACCTTCGTGCTCCTCCGTTACGCTTTGGGAGGAGACCGCCCCAGTCAAACTACCCACCAGACACTGTCCGCAACCCGGATAACGGGCCTACGTTAGAACACCAGCCATTAAAGGGTGGTATTTCAAGGATGGCTCCACGCAGACTGGCGTCCACGCTTCCAAGCCTCCCACCTATCCTACACATCAAGGACCAGTGTTCAGTGTCAAGCTATAGTAAAGGTTCACGGGGTCTTTCCGTCTTGCCGCGGGTACACTGCATCTTCACAGCGAGTTCAATTTCACTGAGTCTCGGGTGGAGACAGCCTGGCCATCATTACGCCATTCGTGCAGGTCGGAACTTACCCGACAAGGAATTTCGCTACCTTAGGACCGTTATAGTTACGGCCGCCGTTTACTGGGGCTTCGATCAAGAGCTTCTCGCAAAGCGATAACCCCATCAATTAACCTTCCAGCACCGGGCAGGCGTCACACCGTATACGTCCACTTTCGTGTTTGCACAGTGCTGTGTTTTTATTAAACAGTTGCAGCCAGCTGGTATCTGCGACTGGCTTCGGCTCCGGGAGCAAGTCCCTTCACCTACGCGCCAGCGTGCCTTCTCCCGAAGTTACGGCACCATTTTGCCTAGTTCCTTCACCCGAGTTCTCTCAAGCGCCTGAGTATTCTCTACCTGACCACCTGTGTCGGTTTGGGGTACGATTCAATGTTACCTGATGCTTAGAGGCTTTTCCTGGAAGCCGGGCATCTGTCACTTCAGCACCGTAGTGCCTCGTCGTCACGCCTCAGTGTTAACGGCTGTCCGGATTTACCAGGACTGCCCACCTACACGCTTAAACCGGGACGACCGTCGCCCGGATGACATAGCCTTCTCCGTCCCCCCTTCGCAGTAACACCGAGTACAGGAATATTAACCTGTTTCCCATCGACTACGCTTTTCAGCCTCGCCTTAGGGGTCGACTCACCCTGCCCCGATTAACGTTGGACAGGAACCCTTGGTCTTCCGGCGAGCGGGTTTTTCACCCGCTTTATCGTTACTTATGTCAGCATTCGCACTTCTGATACCTCCAGCAAACCTCACGATTCACCTTCAACGGCTTACAGAACGCTCCCCTACCCAACAACGCCTAAGCGTCGCTGCCGCAGCTTCGGTGCATGGTTTAGCCCCGTTACATCTTCCGCGCAGGCCGACTCGACCAGTGAGCTATTACGCTTTCTTTAAATGATGGCTGCTTCTAAGCCAACATCCTGGCTGTCTGAGCCTTCCCACTTCGTTTCCCACTTAACCATGACTTGGGGACCTTAGCTGGCGGTCTGGGTTGTTTCCCTCTCCACGACGGACGTTAGCACCCGCCGTGTGTCTCCCGTGATAACATTCTTCGGTATTCGCAGTTTGCATCGGGTTGGTAAGTCGGGATGACCCCCTAGCCGAAACAGTGCTCTACCCCCGAAGATGAATTCACGAGGCGCTACCTAAATAGCTTTCGGGGAGAACCAGCTATCTCCCGGTTTGATTGGCCTTTCACCCCCAGCCACAAGTCATCCGCTAATTTTTCAACATTAGTCGGTTCGGTCCTCCAGTTAGTGTTACCCAACCTTCAACCTGCCCATGGCTAGATCACCGGGTTTCGGGTCTATACCCTGCAACTTAACGCCCAGTTAAGACTCGGTTTCCCTGCGGCTCCCCTATACGGTTAACCTTGCTACAGAATATAAGTCGCTGACCCATTATACAAAAGGTACGCAGTCACACCCCAAAGGGTGCTCCCACTGCTTGTACGTACACGGTTTCAGGTTCTCTTTCACTCCCCTCGCCGGGGTTCTTTTCGCCTTTCCCTCACGGTACTGGTTCACTATCGGTCAGTCAGGAGTATTTAGCCTTGGAGGATGGTCCCCCCATGTTCAGACAGGATACCACGTGTCCCGCCCTACTCGTCGAACTCCCGGCTTATGCGTCTTCGTGTACGGGGCTATCACCCTTTACTGCGCGCCTTTCCAGGCGCTTCCACTGACACACAAGCCGTTGTTGGTTCTGGGCTCCTCCCCGTTCGCTCGCCGCTACTGGGGGAATCTCGGTTGATTTCTTTTCCTCGGGGTACTGAGATGTTTCAGTTCCCCCGGTTCGCCTCGTTTGACTATGAATTCATCAAACGATAGTGCAACGGATTGCACTGGGTTTCCCCATTCGGGTATCGCCGGGTCTTGCGGGTCATATCCCCTTCCCGGCGCTTATCGCAGATTAGCACGCCCTTCATCGCCTCTGACTGCCTAGGCATCCACCGTGTACGCTTAGTCGCTTAACCTCACAACCCGAAGGTGTCTTCGGATTGGGGTTTTGAGAGACTCCTCAATCACCTTGCTGTCAAACAGCAAAATCACTGAGTGTTTCAAATTTTTCAGCTTGTTCCAGATTGTTAAAGAGCA
>NZ_NIBU01000150.1 GCF_002632485.1 Xenorhabdus innexi
GGGATCAAAGACAATCACCACCTCGCCGCGTCGGATATCCTGCGTTATCAGCAATTCGGCCAGCCGGGTTTTGCCCACCCGGGTCGTGCCCATCACCAGTGTGTGGCCGACCCGTTCGCCCAGGTCCATAAACACGTCCGCCTCCTGGGGCTCAATCCCGTGGAGTGCCGGATTACCGCCCACCGGCGGCAGCGGGCGTACCGGATTGAAAGGGGAGTCCTGACGTAGCAACGCAGAGAAGGCCGGTCAGCGGTATTCGGTTGTTCGCTCCAGTGCCCGGGCAAGCTGATAAACCTGAGACGGCTGCACGAATCGTTCCACTTCCGGTCGCCGTGTATCCTGTAAACGCTGAGTATGTTTCTGCTGCCAGCGAAAGCCCCGGCCCAGAAACAACTGCCGGTGACTGACGGGAATATGCTTTGTGCTCATCCGGTAACGCGGCAGGCGGCGCAGGTTCCGGCGATAGCGGAGAACCTGCATGCCCTGCCAGGTGCGCAGTATCACCAGGACAGCAAATCCGCCGCCCATGACATAGCTGACGGCGGGTGCCAGGGCGATGGCCCAGGGTGCCCGAATACAGACAAACGCCGCAACGGCGGCGACCAGCGCCGTATTCAGTTCTACGGCCGGACGTAACAGGGCTTCAACCACATAACGGCGGCTCATGGCGATAACTGCTGGGAAAGCTGAGTGTCGGTAATTAACACCGGATAATGTTGCAGCTGCAACCGGCGAGCCAGTTCGGCGCCGGCAGCCGGTGACAGCAGTAACTCCGGAACTAATGCGCGCAATGCCTGTAACCCCGCCATGTCTCTGACATTCACCACCAACCCCACGGCCTGTTGTTTCGTCAATGTGGGCGCATTCTGACTTAACCACTGACGTGAGACAGGATCATCCCCAATCAGAAACAGCGCCCCGATCCCCGGCAATTGCAATGACCTGCTAGCGACTTTCCCCGGTGACAATTCCGGTGTGCTTACAGGCAGCATGGCGGCTTCGCCTTCCACTTCGAGAGAGAAAGGCGGTGCCGATGGTAAAGACGCATCATGTTGTTCGGCATTAATGCTGTCATAAAAAGGCGAGGCATCTTTGCCGCCTAAATCGGCAATCACATTCAGTTCGGCATGGCAGGTAGTCATCCATAGCAAACCCACAACGGGGAATAAGCTCAGCGGTTTCATCATGAGGTGATCTGCCATCCCTGCTCTCCCTGACGCAACAAGACCGGCATCCGCCCTTTGCCAAAGCGGAACCAATAGCCCGCATCATGATTCAGGGTGATTTGCCGGTTGCGTACCCGTTCAACGGGGATCTGATGTTTTTTGGCCCACTGCTGCAACCGTTCATCCTTGCCCTGACTGTCAACCAGATAGATATCTACGGGTTGTCCGGCGGCCAGTACCTCGGCCAGACGGGTGCCACACGCCGGACATTCTTTTTCTTTCACAAACAAAGCCAGTCGCCCGCTTTCCTCCCGTGATTTTGCCATATCAACGGGCAGAACATCAGGAAACAGTCGTTGCCAGGCCGCATTCACCTCACGCTGGAAGCGCAGTTCTTTTTCGGTACGGGCAAATTCGGCTTTCACCCACTGTTCGGCATAACGGCGGCGTTCCGCCTCACTTTCCGCTTCAATTCCTAATGCGGTCAGCGGATCGAGTCCCGGTGACTGAATTCCCCGTGGTCCTGCCATAATATGCTGATATCGCTGGTATTCCTCTGCTTTCAGTCCCCATTGTCCGGCCGGTGTTTTCAGCGTTTGACGTTGACTTTCCACAACCTGCGTCTGCTGCGCGGTTAAGGGTGCCGGAGTGTCTGCCCATGCCGGGCTGCTGAGTGCTATCCATGCCACCAGACCGATTCGATGCCATCTCATGGCTGCTT
>NZ_NIBU01000151.1 GCF_002632485.1 Xenorhabdus innexi
TGTGTATAGGTCATAGTGCATTTTCCTTTGGCGAGAAAGATGCCTACTATAGCAACTGACCGCCTTTCTTAGAAATTGCACTTATTAGTCGAATCCAAGAAACATATTTATTTACATCTCCTAACAAAAATTCAATTATCTGATGGGGTACCTTTATTCTATTTTAAAAAACTATTTTTTGGAGGACACCAATATGTTTCAGCAATTATATCAAATACTATTTTTTTGGGGGATGTTTTCATTTGTGAATTTGGGGAATAATGCTTTTGCTGAAACCTCCCCAGATCCTTCCCCTCCCATAGTTGGGATGCTGAATTTACCACCTGTCACACCACAAGAAGCGACTGAATTTCTTAACAAACGTGTAGTCCCACCCTCTTCTTTATCCACACAAACTAATGCACAGGAGTACGCAGAAAAAGAGAGTATAAAACTCAATATTGATACGATACTAAGCCATGAACCGCCAGTGGGGGAAATAACAAAGTATGGCTTTAAACGTGCTAATTTTGGACATGAATTTTTTTCTTCAAAAGTTACAGAAAATACTCTTGATCAAGAAATTATTACTACGATAATTACCCCTAAACCCCAAAAATCGCCTGAGCATCCAAAATAAATTAAATTACCATAAATAAGGTCTATCAGTGATATTTTAAAGAAATAAGCTCTACCACTAATTTATTTTATTCTGTATTTGGCGTTTTTTAAACAAGGATCGCTTATCATGAATAAATTCCTCAAATTCTTATCCCTTATTTCATTAACTCTATCTTTTTTTTTCGTGACTTTTACAAGCATTGCATCAACAAAGACTCAATTTCAAACAGTATCAAATCTCGCAAACCCTCTGGCCTGTAAACCTCCTCCAGCTGATCCGGAAATTAGGGAGCTGGCGCGGGCTCTTAATTACAATCTGGAGCTGATTTATGAGTATGTATATTACGGTATTGACTATTCGGCTACTTTTGGCCTGAAAAAAGGCCCGTTAGGCACTATTCTTGACCGCCGTGGGAATAACATGGATCAGAATATGCTGCACGTCACACTGTTACGCCAATCCTGTATCAAAGCTGATTATCGTTATGGTGTCACAACGATTCCGGCTGAAATGATAGCCAACCTACTTGGCGTCGAGAATAATGCAACCCTTTTAGCAACAACTCTTGGAAATGGTGGTATTCCTGCATGTGTGAAAGTAGAAGGTAATAATCAGTGTGTTGTGACTGGTGGAACAGCAAAGAATGTTGATATTCTGCACATTTGGACGGAAGTTATACACGGCGGTAAAACCTATCAACTGGACCCTTCATTTAAATCCTATCAACATTTTTCACCCGTCAATGCAGCAACATCAATGGGCTTTGATAAAACTGAGTTTTTAACTGCTGCCACAAAAGGGGCATCAGCCGTTTCCAATGTACCTTCTCATATCAATTCAATCAAAAACCTGAATAGAAACAATATACGAGCAAAACTTAATGCCTATTCAGAAAAACTTGCCAATGAAATCCGCAAAAAACATACGTTCAAGTCCATGAAAGAGATTTTCGGCGGACGTGAGATCACAAATACAAATTATCTTACGCTCTTTTCTGCTACTGGAACACTTTGTACGGAAATAGAAAACTGTTTGTCTGTCCCCAATGTACTTAAGACTGCTTTTGAGGTGAAAATTTCTGATACATCATCCTCCCCTGCCTCTATCAATATAACGCTTTATGCCGATCAGATATCGGGTAAACGTCTGACTTTGAACTATACCCATCGTAATTGAAGCTGCTTGATTTTTCCTTCCTATCAGATCAAGATTGTGTCCATGAAAATTACCCTGACAAATGCCCAAAAAGAAGCCCTC
>NZ_NIBU01000152.1 GCF_002632485.1 Xenorhabdus innexi
AGAAACTGGCAATGGGTAGAAACAGTGACGCTGAATCCTGAACGAGAACAACAGGCGGCTTAAATGAATTAATGGTGCCAACTATATTGACAATTACCGGTTGTCGATCGACAGGCGACCGTCCTCCAGATAGCGGATCAGTTTGGGTCATTGGTTGCCCTGATAAGTCACCGCCTCACTCAGCTTGCTTTTGGGCAGCACCTGTTCCTGGCGGATCCGGTATTTTTCTGCTGTTTAGCCGATGTTTTTTTTCATTTTGGAAAAAAGAATTGTTTGCTGATTTTTTCGCATTTTTTCCGCACGCTTTCCGTTGAGTGACTCATACAACGGGGAGGGAAGTGATGAGAAAGTACGGGGTAGTATTCTGGCTGGGCTGGATGGTAGCCTCCGTGAGTCAGGCCAAAACTGTCGTGTATACCGACCGTCAGCACCCGCCGGTGAATCTGACACCGGACAGCCGGGTGGTCTGGCTGGATGGGGCTGAGCAGCAACAGCAGACACGGTTTGCTGACTTATCTTCCGACCCGCCGCAGGCGGCCATGCAGGCACAGGCCATCCTGCAATCGCCCCGGTGGCATCAGCAGGCGCAGCAACTGATTACGGCCTGGCGTGATGTTGTCGGTGCCTGGCAGCTGGGGGTACGTCAGTATCCGGCGGTGGTGTTTGATGACCGGGCCGTGGTGTACGGCACGGCCGATGTGGCCAGAGCGATGGCACTCCGGGAGCAGAACCGGTCATGAAGCGGCAACAGTTGACTTTCCCAATGATTATCACGCTGATAACCGCGTTTTCCCCGGCGGCACAGGCGTCCCTGAACACGGCGCAAATCGTGGCCGCCAGCCTGTCACCCGGCTGCATTCAGTGGCGGGTCAGCGGGATGTGTTACTGGCTGCTCTGTGGCTGGCAGGGCTGCACGGTCAAAACCTCGGTCAAAGTGACGCATTTCCTGCCACAGGCGGTGATTTCCACCTACCATGCCCCCGGCGGCAACCCGTGGACGGAAATGGCCACGCTCAGCCCTTTATCCGGTGGGCTGGAGAATACCGTGACCGGGCTGACGGCCGGTGGGGGGAATCACACGGTTCAGCTGGCCGGGGAGCGCAGTACCCACCTGCGTTTTAAATACGCGGATGCCCTCGGGCATCCCGCCACCACCCTGATTGGCGGGCAGATCCCCGGCTATGCCTGCCGCAGTGCCGCCACTCCCCTGATGCCCTATTTTCTCAGCACCCTGGATACCGTCGCGTGGCGCAGCGGGCTGCCGGAATCGTTTTATCCTGAAGCCCTGATCCCCGGTCAGCGGGAGCTGGGCAACCAGATACACAGCAATATGTGGGGCAATCTCTATCCGCGCGCCGGTTTCGTCACGCAGACGGATGACGATAAAGCCGCGGCGGTGGTGGCGCAGCGGGTGGCGGACATTATCACCCGTACCGGGCAACCCCATGTGTACCAGCCGCTGACCGGGCAACGGGCTGACGGCTACTGGCCGCCGGGACCGGTGCAGGAAAATACCGGCCCCCGGAACCACCAGTGGCAGCGGTTATCACCGACATTAAGCCAGACCTGTGCCGTGTTTCCTGACGGGGAACATGCGGCTGCTATTAATGGTAATCAGGCTTATGCCCTGTGGCAGCCCTACAGCTGCTGTCAGCGCCGGGGACAGCGTTTTCTCGGCAGCACGGATATCTGAATAAGGAAATGAGTCATGATGAAGAAAAGCAAGGCCTTCTGGCTGGTGACGGGGTCTATTCTGCTTACGTCGGTGCAGGCCGGTGCTGCCGGGCTGTCCCTCACCTTACCG
>NZ_NIBU01000153.1 GCF_002632485.1 Xenorhabdus innexi
CACGTTTGCGTAATGCACAAATAATTTCGGCTGGGTGCCAGTCTTTCTGAGTGTGGATCATCGTCATACCTGCTTCCCCTTCTGTGGATTATTGGTGGTAGTTCAAGCGGAGTTTGCGATACCGGAAACACTCGACCGGTGAGACGTGAGTCTCCACCGCCTGAACCACCATTGAAAGGGTGATAGCAGACACACTGGTAGAAATATCCTACCAGTGGAGTGTTTCACAGGGTCGCAACTCCCTGACTATCGGATTTTGCCGATAGCATTTCTACTTTAACGAATTGCGTTATTTAATTCAATAATCGAACATGTAAGTTTAACACGTAAAATCGCTTATCTGAGTGACCGGCATTCCGTTTAACCCTGAATGCTGTCTGAAAGGTTCTTTTTCACAATAACCTGTATTTTATTGCCAGAGTGCTGTGCAATCCCAGTTATCAATAAATCCCATTGCTTCCCAGTTGACACAACCCGGTTTTTCTTTCATTAATGCCATTAACTGTGTTTTTAAACCATTATGATAAGACACCTGAGCGGAAAGGTATTTCAGAATAGCCAACCGACTGTAAAGTGTTGTTGGATTAATAATGTGTTGTTCTAATTCTCGCCCCTTTTTCGGCGGGAATGCCCGGAAGGATCGATTCCAGATTCGATTATGGTGTGCACAAAGATTGCGAATATGGCTTAATGTATGAAACCACGACGCCATAACTTCATAACTTTTCACATTAAATTTATGGGCAATTGCTTTCTGATCCACATGCAGTAACGATTTATATATTTTTGACCATGAACCAAAGCTCAGTGTTTCGGTGATCATCCAAGAAGGCGGGTATTTCGGCGTGTGGTATTTCTGTTTATAATGTTCAATAAACGTTTCTTTGGCCTCATTAATCTGACCAAAAAAGTTTTCATAGTGGTAGTCATTACTCAGCACAGATAAGTTCATAAACCAGTGAGCACCATATTTTCCGCACATATGTTCAGACAAACAGGTTCGTAATGCGATTTCCACTTTTTGTATTTGTTCGAGGATAATCAGGCGTAATTTTCGGTCAAACTCATAAAGCTGAAGAATATCTTCTAACGTTGTCCCTGCAACAAAATGTTTCGGCTCAGTCGGTTGTGGGATGCGCTGTGCATCCATTATATAAAAAGGATAAAAATAACCGCGTAATCGATAATAACCGATGAATGTCAGTGCATGCTCCGCAGCCTTGTTCTCTTTTATGATTAAGCCACGTTCCCGAAGTTTATTAATCAGAAAAGAAATATCTTCCGGACGCTTTTGATAAATCTTCTTTTGCGTTGTCGTTGTCATAAATGTCACTGAAAGCAAAATTCAGGTAAAAAAAAACCTGCCAATTTGCGCATTCCCTGATTAAGGGACTCAGCGTGGCAGGTGTACTTGCGATTAATTATACTTATCTGAGTCAACATCTTTTAGCAAAAAGTGCTATTTATATTCGATAACCCTTTTATATCATAAAGATAGGTAACACTTTCGCGTTACACGTTAAAACGGTATCCAACCCTGTTTCCATTTAACAGGGCAATACGTTAATGATGAACACACCACTCAGAACGGGATTTCCGAATCCCAGTCGGTTTCATCCTCTTCCGGTAACATTGACGCCTGTACCGGAGGCGTGTTTTTTCTTTCCTGATTAGCGCCCTGAGACGGAGACTGCTTCTGTGCCGGTTTATGTCCGGTCTGCTGAGGTGTTGCGTTCTTTGCCTCCCCA
>NZ_NIBU01000154.1 GCF_002632485.1 Xenorhabdus innexi
CCGCTCTTTAACAATTTATCAGACAATCTGTGTGGGCACTCGCAAGACCCTATCGACATGCCGAAAGGCAAAAAAGATTAAAGTCTTGAAGAGTGACTGAAACAGTTAATTCATTACGAACTAACAGTAACGATTCTTTGAGCATCAAACACTTTTAATTGAAGAGTTTGATCATGGCTCAGATTGAACGCTGGCGGCAGGCCTAACACATGCAAGTCGAGCGGCAGCGGGGGGAAGCTTGCTTCCCTGCCGGCGAGCGGCGGACGGGTGAGTAATGTCTGGGGATCTGCCCGGTAGAGGGGGATAACCACTGGAAACGGTGGCTAATACCGCATAACCTCTTAGGAGCAAAGTGGGGGACCTTCGGGCCTCACGCTATCGGATGAACCCAGATGGGATTAGCTAGTAGGTGGGGTAATGGCTCACCTAGGCGACGATCCCTAGCTGGTCTGAGAGGATGACCAGCCACACTGGGACTGAGACACGGCCCAGACTCCTACGGGAGGCAGCAGTGGGGAATATTGCACAATGGGCGCAAGCCTGATGCAGCCATGCCGCGTGTATGAAGAAGGCCTTCGGGTTGTAAAGTACTTTCAGCGGGGAGGAAGGCGTAGAACCGAATACGTTTTACGATTGACGTTACCCGCAGAAGAAGCACCGGCTAACTCCGTGCCAGCAGCCGCGGTAATACGGAGGGTGCAAGCGTTAATCGGAATTACTGGGCGTAAAGCGCACGCAGGCGGCCAATTAAGTTAGATGTGAAAGCCCCGGGCTTAACCTGGGAACGGCATCTAAGACTGGTTGGCTAGAGTCTCGTAGAGGGGGGTAGAATTCCACGTGTAGCGGTGAAATGCGTAGAGATGTGGAGGAATACCGGTGGCGAAGGCGGCCCCCTGGACGAAGACTGACGCTCAGGTGCGAAAGCGTGGGGAGCAAACAGGATTAGATACCCTGGTAGTCCACGCCGTAAACGATGTCAACTTGGAGGTTGTGGCCTTGAGCCGTGGCTTCCGGAGCTAACGCGTTAAGTTGACCGCCTGGGGAGTACGGTCGCAAGATTAAAACTCAAATGAATTGACGGGGGCCCGCACAAGCGGTGGAGCATGTGGTTTAATTCGATGCAACGCGAAGAACCTTACCTACTCTTGACATCCAGCGAAACCTTTAGAGATAGAGGTGTGCCTTCGGGAACGCTGAGACAGGTGCTGCATGGCTGTCGTCAGCTCGTGTTGTGAAATGTTGGGTTAAGTCCCGCAACGAGCGCAACCCTTATCCTTTGTTGCCAGCACGTTATGGTGGGAACTCAGGGGAGACTGCCGGTGATAAACCGGAGGAAGGTGGGGATGACGTCAAGTCATCATGGCCCTTACGAGTAGGGCTACACACGTGCTACAATGGCAGATACAAAGAGAAGCGACCTCGCGAGAGCAAGCGGAACTCATAAAGTCTGTCGTAGTCCGGATTGGAGTCTGCAACTCGACTCCATGAAGTCGGAATCGCTAGTAATCGTAGATCAGAATGCTACGGTGAATACGTTCCCGGGCCTTGTACACACCGCCCGTCACACCATGGGAGTGGGTTGCAAAAGAAGTAGGTAGCTTAACCTTCGGGAGGGCGCTTACCACTTTGTGATTCATGACTGGGGTGAAGTCGTAACAAGGTAACCGTAGGGGAACCTGCGGTTGGATCACCTCCTTAACCGAACGATAGCAGACTGTGAGTGTTCACACAGATTGTCTGATGA
>NZ_NIBU01000155.1 GCF_002632485.1 Xenorhabdus innexi
ATTGACTGCTGGCGCTTTCCACATAAAAAATTAGGGGTATCTGATGGTCATTGAAACGGTGTGCTAATTAACCATAAAACTTAATGGTTTTCAAGCTCGTTTGATGAGGTTATCAAATGCAGAATGTACCACTAGTAATGTAGCCTTTGGGGTCTTTTTGTGTCGTGTTATTGCCAACTGCATCATAAGAATAAGATGTTGTCAGGTTTAAACGCCCCGTCCCAGGGTCTACAGTTGTTGAGATAAGAGCAAATGTGCGAGGGTCGTAGGTATTCTGTGTTATGCGTCCTTCAGGATCAGTGATCGTTAAAGGTAAACCCCGAGTGTTATAGGTTATCAATGTTACAGGTGCATGAGTGCCTTTCACTCCGGGTTTAGCAACTTCTGGCTGTGTAGTTTTGACAAGATTGCCTTGCCCGTCATAGTCATATTTTGTCATTCGCCCTAAAAAATCAGTATGGGTGAGTGGCAGAGAAAGGGCGGAATAGGTCCATTTTTCTGTTATTGGTGCAGGAGGTTTGCCGGTTATGACATCGTGGGCTTTTGGGATAGGGGAAATGGTTTTCGTTACGATATTGGCTTTATCATCATAAGTAAAACTTTCTGATAGACCGCGAGAAGAAACAGATTGCGTTAGAAGCCCTATGCCGTTATAGGTATAACGTGTTCCAGCCCTTGTTTGATTAACATCCAGTAGAAGGTTGCCATTTTGATCATAGTAGAAAAAGCGTCTGTTACCTAGTGCATCGATTTCTTCGGCACGTCTTCCGTTAGCAAAGAGGTAATACCATTTATTGTCAAAAGGATCAGTCTGAGTCTGAATACGCCCAGCATGGTCATAGGTATTTCTGACAGTTGTTGTTTCGGGGAAGGCGGGGTTGTACATGGTCGTAATCAGACCTAAGCCGCCATAGCCATAGCGATAGGTGGCATTAAGTGCATCTTTGAAGCTTAGCAGGCTATCCTTTCCATCATAATTATAGCTGACTGAACGGAAGCCATCTGAAACAGAAGTTAGCTGATTTTTGCCATTATAGTTAAACTCCAGCTTTTGACCCATGCCATTCTCAACGGCTTTTAGGTTTTTATTTTTCCCTGTACCCACATAAGTAAAGGTCACTCTATTTCTGTTTTTATCTTCCCAGGAAAAGATATCACCATCTTTATCAAAGTGCGTGACAATGCCATGTTTGTCAGTAATGGTGACGGCATTTCCCTCTCCAAGGGTCAAAGTTGAACTATCGCCGGGTGGAGGAACAAAAGTAACTCCACCGGAAGTGGTGGGAATTTTAATAAATTTTCGGGTCCCCTCATTGGATTGAACTGTAATGGCATTATTGACTAATTGATCCATCAACCAACTACCAATAATTGAGGAAATTGCTGTATTGGTGAGTGTTGGGTCGGTTTCTAGAGCATGAATAACCTGTGTAGCAACGATTGATGTCACAGCGGCTAAGGGGTTATATTGCCCAAAAGCTTCATAAGGGTCGCTATCATGCGGTAATTGTCAACATAGTTGGCACCATTAATGAATTTAAGCGGCCTGTTGTTCTCGTTCAGGATTCAGCGTCACTGTTTCTACCCATTGCCAGTTTCTGGTGCTGCGCGACCAGCGTTCCGGAGAGGTGATGTGGTCCAATGATTTTGGTCACCGTTATAGAGGTGATATTCTCACTTCGACAATTCAACAGGTGACATGATGAAAAGAAGTTTCAGCCCCGAATT
>NZ_NIBU01000156.1 GCF_002632485.1 Xenorhabdus innexi
TCATGGGGGCACTCAATTTACACCGGATTGAAGAGACGGTTATTCGTGAATATCCGACGATTAACGCGGAAAATGTCGTCCTTTTTTTCCATGGCATTAGGGAAACCTATCCCTTCCAACAAAAAGTGCATATTATTTTGGATGGTGCAGGTTATCACCGCGCTGAATTAGTGAAATCAGCGGCTCAAGAGCTGAATATTCAATTGCATTACTTGCCCCCCTACAGCCCTAATCTCAACCCCATTGAACGATTATGGAAGTACACGAATGAGCAAATACGCAACAATGTCTATTTCCCGGATGCAAAAACGTTTCGGGGAACACTTCGACATTTTTATCATATCACCTTGCCAACAAAAGCACAGGAATTGGCTACCCGACTGACTGATCATTTCCAGCGATTAAAACCTGCATTTTCAAGTTAATTGCGTATATAACAAACACAATCAGCCCATTTTGACACTGGATGGCACAATTATTGCTACCGGAAAAGCAACAAAAACAGCAACACAGCTTGTCACAACAACATTGTTAGCTCCCTATATGAAATACAACGATATATATACTGGGGAAAATGTCGTCGAGACAGGTGGTACTTATTCCATTATTCTGTCCGCAGGTGAAATTGGTCGTGATACATTCACCCACTATCAAAATGCAGCCATCAAGGCACAAAATGCTGGAAATAATAATACTTCTGAAGCAGTGTTGGGGGCAGGTCTTGCTGCTGTCGGGTATGCTTATATAAGCCAATCTACCGATTCGAATATTCTTACTGCTAATCTCGGCGATTTTAATACAAACCGCCATTTTTCCGTTGGCATTGCCGGTTATAATGGAAGCACCTATGTGGATTTTCCCCTACAGATTCATTTAAGTTCAGCTAAACACTCTCTTCTTCTTATAATTTTGCAAGCTTTGCGTTCGGCAGTTCCATTCGTGAAAGTTCTCTAGAATCCAGCAGTGTCAAACAGCTACAAGAAATGGAGGCTGTTTCAACTACACGTATGTTTGACTATTCCAATACAGATGGTGTCGGCTTTCTTGAGGCAACCCCGCAAAACTGGTCAGCAGTCAAACCTCTACTGGTCAACTGGAAGGTATCAGACCTTTCTGATATGGAGACTTGGCTGGCAGGAACAACGGCAAAGAATCGAAAAGTTTTTTTACCAAAAAACGGCTCAATAACAGTCAACTCTTGGAGTGGAAATGGTTATTACTTACTGGAGCATGATAGATCAGAACTAAATGCCAATATCATGGTTGCATATAAAATCAGTGGTGGATTTAAAGGTGGCTTATCCACTGAAAAAAGATCATGGTGGAGCGATACAAGGAATATGGTTAAGGCAACTGCTCAATCCGCTTACCAGTCCTTCAAAAGTATTGATCCTATTGACCTTCGCAGTGGATACTTCCTTTATAATCATGATGATATTAGCATAGGCTCTTCCAACTATCCCTTTGGACTCACACTCACTCGCAGCTACAATTCTGGCGAAAGAAACACAAAAACAGCTCTTGGTTATGGATGGCGCCATAATTTTATGTTAAGTGCCAAACATGCCCTCTCTGTCAGCATAGTTGTCACCCTCATTAACAACGCTGATAGAGAAAAAAATGACACGTATTTCACCTGAACGTAAATCTGCCGCACTGGCTAAATTGCTACCACCGTACAACATGACTGTGACTGCGGTTGCACAAATG
>NZ_NIBU01000157.1 GCF_002632485.1 Xenorhabdus innexi
GAGGGCTTCTTTTTGGGCATTTGTCAGGGTAATTTTCATGGACACAATCTTGATCTGATAGGAAGGAAAAATCAAGCAGCTTCAATTACGATGGGTATATAACGAAGAATACTGGGGTAAGCCAGCTCCGGTTTCCTGGTATGAAGTCCTCGATGAAACAGACAGATGCTTAGTGTTGCTTGCCAAACGGACTGCATTGGGGGGGCGTACCAAAACAGTAAATCCTCATATTAGCTTTCCATGGTTTGGATTCAGAATGTATGGATATTTGCATATTGATGGAAACAAACTTAACTACAAATGCAGAGAACTGGACAGCTACCTATGGCCCTCAGAAAAAAAATATACAAAGGTATTCAGCAGGCCGTGGTTTGCTGCGTATGTCAGCGGTTTTATCCGTATGCAGCTTCATTCACTATGTAGTTCAGGCTTCTCAGGGGAAATGTCAATTGAGAGAATAAATAATGTCGATTTGGTTGCAGGACAAGTAAGACAACCACACTTTGATGATGAAATAACAAGTTCATCAATGAACACAGTTGTTGAAAGTTTACTCAGCATGGGAGGCGTGAGGAGCACAAAAAAACAAAATATAACATTCAGTTTTGGCAACGGTGAGATGTATTGATGGACCGCTCATTCTGGATTTTACTCAGTGAACTGCCATCTTCAACAACTGCGTTTATTTTACTCGCAGGTGTAATATATACGCTAGCCAGAAAAGGTTGCTTCCCCTCACTTTCACAACGTCAGTTCTTTTATCTGATAATGACATTTACAATGATAGCTGGCTGTAAAATCTTGTTTGGGTAAAACTAACCAGGCTGATCTGCTACTTATTGATTAATATAAAGGGGCACTGGTAATGTCCGCTTCTGGCCCAAAGCAGACTGTCAGGTTACACGAAATAGTAGGCCTTTTCTTAGAGCTGCTTCTGATTTTGTGTGGTCACCTATCATAAATAGATAACTTAATATTATTTTTCATGGTGTTAAAAATTACAGCTAATTTAACTCGACTATATTTTATATAAAAACACCATGAAAAAACTTCTCGAATTACGCCAACAAAAATCCGATTTAACCCAACAAATGCGTTCACTGCTTACCAAAGCGGAAAACGAAAAACGTTCACTCACCAGCGATGAAGCTAAACAGTTCAACAAAATTCGCAGCCAGTCTGACACGCTGAATACTGAAATTGCCCGTTATGAGTCATTGGCTGATGAAGAACGCAGTCAGGTAAAAAACCAGCCAACCAGCAAAAAACTCAGCAATGATGAACTGCGCCATTATGTTTTGACTGGCGAAACCCGTTCCCTATCTACGAGCGTTCCGTCTGAAGGCGGCTATACCGTTATCCCTGAACTGAACAAACAAATCATGCAACAACTGACTGATGAACCAGTCATGCGCCGGATTTGTACGGTGAAAACTACACGCAGCAACGAATATAAGCAGTTGGTTTCGGTCGGTGGCGCAGCCGTGGCATACGAGGAGGAAGGCAAGGCACGTACTGAGACTGCCACACCGAAAATGGAAGAAGTCAGCATTAATACTACAGTCGTAACTGTTCTGTAATCATAAGGTTATCCCGGCGCCGATAATGACATTGTTGGGCGGAGTATTGATGTCGTCGTCGCCAACATGACCAATGTAAAACCTGTTCGACAGTCTCTCCGGCCTTTTCCATCAATTT
>NZ_NIBU01000158.1 GCF_002632485.1 Xenorhabdus innexi
TGGAAAACGAGCTTGGGCTGAAAAGAATTTAGCTCAAATCTAAACTCACAGTGACACCCCAAAAATAGGTAACTGTCCGATCAAGTTTGAGTCAATACACATTAGTGCCAATAGCAGTAGAAACGTTTTTTACTTTTTGTCTCCGCCATCTGCATCAATATAGTTCCTAACTTCTGAGCTTCAGAGCCTTTAATATATATCTCGTACTCATAATCGTCAGAATTATTTATCAGGTTTGTTCCAAGGTTATAAGCTACACCATCGACCATTACATAAAGAGTTTTGTTTGCTATTAAATTATCCAACCTTTGTGCACTTTCTTTATCTTTATTAGCCATAAAAAACAACATAAAATTAAAATCATAAGAGTCGTCGCTCTTTTGATAACGCTCCCAACAGAACGCTTCAATTTCTGCAATATCTTTATTGCGTACAATGTTAGTTAAAGAACCCAAAGGTGATGTGCTTCTTACTATATAGCCCCAAATTTCGGCATTGCTAAAAACAGTCTTATTACTGTATGCTGAAGTAATATCAAACACTGATAGTTCCAATAAGCTCCAATCACACGATGTTAAATCATCTTGGCTCGGACTCCAAGGTTGTTCCTCGCCTTTATTTATCATCCAGATTTGAGGTGGAATATTTTCTCCATCACCACCAGTTGATTTTGGAATGAATTTTAAGTATTGATGGGGTACATCCCATTCGCTACGGTAAACCAAATTCCCTAAATACACTTGAATCATTGCCCAAGGAAATGAACCAACTGGTGCAACTGTATCATCAACTTTGACTTTATATTGTTCAGGATCAAACGAGCATTGTTTATTATCCAGCTTATTAACGTCAGACATAAACACCTCACTTTATTATTTGTTAAAGGTTATTTCAGCCTACTGCTAACTAGCCCGTTAATATTACTGGGGTCAAGCTTTAATCTCTATTGAATAACCTGTGACGAAATGAATACGCACTAAAATAAGGTGGCATATTATAAAGCCGGCCTGTTAGTCGAGTGCGTAATTCAGTGAGGTGTATATTTGAAGTTTGGTGCTAATTAAAAAACCGCACAAAGTGGGTTGGAGTGTCTGTTTATCGAGTAACTCGCTCATCAAACTCAATGTTAAATTTCATCGAGATTGACCCGGATGCGTTTCACGGGGTTTTTTAAGCGTGCCCGCACGACATCAAGAATATCTTCATCCTCATCCTGCTCTGAGACTATCACGGAGACTTCTGTAAACGGCAGCTTCTCGTTTTCTGCGACATAGCGTAGAAAGAGCCGCATGGCTTCGGAGGGAGACAGGTTCATTTTTTCAAAGGCCTGATACGCACTTTTTTTAAGTTCTTCGTCTACCCTAATCTGAATTGTGCTCATAGCATCACCCCATGTAATGACGTTTGTATTACATTGTATGTTATTTCGCCTGTGATGCAATGAGTTTGTGGATAATTAAGCCGTCCGTGGCTTGGGTTTAAAGTGCTCTATCCGGAATTAACATCATCTTATCAATGTAATAGCCGTATAATTTAGCAACGCCCTGAATAATCCCTTCTGGTATCGCCATTTTGTGAGTAAACGTATCAGCCCGCTTGGAGTGGTTATCGTAGATTTCCAATTTAACCGTGTATCTAAAATCGGGAGGTTTTACGTATCCTTTCTTTTTTACAACTCCGGTTATCCAGTGCTCA
>NZ_NIBU01000159.1 GCF_002632485.1 Xenorhabdus innexi
ATTTTTATTGACTAGAATTTCCAGTTGGCATTGAAGAATACGCCATTGTCTTTATGACCACGGGATAAGACCCCTTGATACCCCAGCGATAATTGAGTATTTTCATTAATGCTCAATGAAGTGCCGGCTTTGATGACTGCCGCATTACGCGCCGCAGAAACACTGTTGACCGCAAATGACACTTCACTGTTGCTGAAACTCAGAGTGCTGTCGCGCTCCGCATTACCAAACTGATGTTGCCAGCCTAGCTCGCCATACATGCCGACCGTCAGTTGGTCTTGAGGCTGCCAGTTTTGGTTGGCACGTAAACCCAGTGTTGAGAGGGTGGCATTTTTCGACTGTTTTTTGCCTGACAGTGCAGCCGCACCGCCGTGCTCATTAATACCCTCGTTACGGAAATTCACATGAGACAGGTTGGCGAAAGGCTCCAGATTCAGCCAGTCCGGGTTCACACCGTAAGCTGCTTCAGCAAATAACTGCCCGGTTTGTGCGCCGTATTTGGCTTTCAGGTTGTCGGATTGTCTGCCAAAAGCCACGGAACGCTCGGTATCAAAACGGTGCCAGCTGTAAGCGACACCGGTACGCAGTGCCAGCGCATCCAGTTGCTTGCTGCCATAAAAAGCCAGATGAACGTTATCACTGCCCGCAGATGTGTTATCCCCCCCGCGCAGGGAAGAGCGGGTAAAACCGGTCGCTATCCCGAGACGCAGGCCATTGTCCAGCTCCCGGTCTGCGCCCAGTAAGACGCCGTAATTCGACATCCGGTAGCCGTTGGCTTCGTTATTGCTGTTGGTGCGTTGCCAGTTACTGGTGATTTGCGCCCAGACACCGTTCTGGTCAGCTTTGATATTCTGGTTTGTCAGGCCACCGTCAGCCTGACGCAGACGGGTATTCAGGGTATCACGCAGATAACGGCTGGCATCGATTTGCGCCGCTGCGATATCGGCATGGATTTGACCGGAAGACAATTGCTGGAAGGCGTTGCCTGCCTGCTCAGTGGTATCTGACATCAGGATGCTTTCATAAACCGGATGACCTAAGTTCAGTTTATCTGCGGCCTGCGCTATGGCACGCTCATTGGCGGTTTTAGCCGCACTGGCAAAGGGCGTGGCATTACGGTTGATATCCAACAGGACGCGGTCAGGCTGGTAGCTCAGTTGAGTACCAATGAACAGATAGCTCGGATCGTTCGGTGATAACGCAGTAAACTGACCAGTGACACCTTTGTTGGCCTGTAGGATATTATATTGCTGGCCCAGCAGGCTGCGAACCTCCGGTTTTGAGAGCAGGTTGCTGCTGTTTTCCAATCTGACTTCTACCGAACCGCCGTTTAATTCTGCGATACCGTCGGCATGAATACGGTCACTCAGCCCAGAAGTATTCCTTGCCACTTCAACAAGATAATGTGAGTTTCCTTCAAAAGAAACATCGCCTTTAACCTTCAGTGTTCCGATGACATCCGTATTAAAGGGGCCGACATTACCGGGAGAAATATAAGCACCGGGTTTAGCGGTGAGTGAACCCACCGTTCCGTTGCCACTCAATGTAGCATCACTATGTACAGTCACAGCTGACGTGATACCACCACTGACTTGCAACTGACCTTGTTCAACCAATGTCGGGCCTTTATAGATGCTATTTTTACCTGTCAGTTCCAGCATACCGCGACCAGTTTT
>NZ_NIBU01000016.1 GCF_002632485.1 Xenorhabdus innexi
TGAACGCGGATGAGACAGGCGGCAACCTGTCACAACCGCTAACCACAAGCAACTAAACAGGAGTTGAATGATGGCTAAGGCGCATTCTAAGCAAAACCGAGCTCAAAATAAAGCAGCTAAAACAGAACGTTATTACACCGTGGGATACGTCCCGCAAAATGACAAGGATAAAGCACCGCCCGCAATTCATCTTAAAGGCCAATGGCTTAAACAGGCAGGCTTTGAAATTGGCGGCTCTGTTACGGTGAAGATCATGGATGGCTGTTTAGTGCTGATCCCCGCGAGTTCCGAGACGAACAGCCTCAAACAGCAATACCAGCGCCAGCGCGAGCAAATCAGTGAAATTAAGCTGAGGATGCGGGAACTGATTGGGGATTATAAGGCCGGGTAAGTAATTAAAAGGCCGGAATATCACTGGAATAATTCCGGCCTGACCGATGATTTAACAATATCAATAATAAATGAAAGCCACTTATTTTGATTCGGGTGGTCAATAACTCAAACAGGCTGACTTACCTTATTCGTTATATCACACATCAAATATAAATTTATTCGTCGTCATCATCATCAATGCCCAGTAGTTTATAAAAGTCTCGGTAATCGACATCATCACTCGATATCCACTGGATATGTGACGGCTTTTTGGTCGGATCATCAAGGAATTCCCTGATAATAATATAGGCCTCATTTAAGGCAACACAACTGCCTAATGGAACCAGATTCTCATCATGGGCATCGATAAATTTATTAATCAAGTCAGAATTGGCTAAAGCAAAATAACCTTCTTTTTTATGTACAGTATATGATATCGATACTTTCGAAATATCAAAGCAATATATATACATTAGGATAATCTCATCACCTTCTGGAGAAGAATATTGTATACGTCCCCCTGCTGGTAATTTCCATAAAGATTTATCTTCCGATAAAAAAATTTTTTCAAGACGCTCTACTGAAGGTGAGTCATAAATTTGAACATCACCTGGATATTTAATTTCAAATTTTTTCATTTTATTAATCTCTATCTCGCTGCATGTAATACGCTTGAAGTGCCATTTTTGGAGAATAACTTTAGTTTTTCAATGCCCATTTCTTTCATCAGAGCAGGTAAAAAACGTTCACAATGGTTACAAGTCACTCGGTCAACATACATCGTGATTTCTTTAGGCATGACGCCCCCAAATTTTTTATGAGCCCGCATTAAGGCATGTCCTTCCGCATGGAAGGCCGATGTGCCTTTTTCTTCCTTAGTTAGGTAATCAATCTTTTCATTCCATTGCTTGCCCAGCGCCTTATCCTTTTTATACAGAGTCCCTGAGTTCACCCCAAACACCCGGCGACCATTCATCTCGAAAAAGGCCACAGTGTGTAATCCATCTTTGTCAATTGCCCCTGGTATCCGATCCCCTAAAGGCTCCATCTTGTTTTTTGAACGCCTAAACCGATCGACGATCTTCCACGGATCTTCACATCCAGCCAATCCAAGGGGATCAACCGCTTGGGCTGGGTTTCCAACATAGGCATACGGTTTCTCGCCTCCAGCCAACCCTATCGGATCAGGCGTCAGATAACAACTGGCAACCGGCGAGTAATACCTAAACCGATTGTAGACCAGCCCGCTCTCGTCATCGAGCCACTGACCGGCGAACTGTAAGCCCGGGTTCAGCTCCGCATTTTCCCCCAGTCTGCCCAGACGCAGCCCGTACAGGCTGTGCGGCGGCTGACGCCAGACCCGGTGCCCGGCGGCATCGAACAGCGCCAGTGGCTCGCCCGTCGGGGCACACACCGCGTACTGGGTCTGGATTTCACCCGCAATCAGCTCCTGCCGGTTTTCCGGATTCAGGCTAAAAAACTGTACCTGCTGCGCCAGCAACTGCCAGCCGTCGAACACCAGATGGCGGATGCTGTACAGCCGGTTATGCCGGTATTCGCGGATTTCCGCCGGCACATCGCCGTCCCACAGGTAGGTGGTGCGACTGCCCGCCCGTTCGCACACTTTTTCCGTGCGCCGGCCGAACGCGTCGTAGCGGTAGTCCCACTGCTGGCCGCCCGGGGTCTGTACGCCGATAAGCTGGTTCTGGCTGTTCCACCTAAACTTGGTCAGTTGCGGCCGGTGGCCGTCCTGCCACAGTTGCATCGCCGTCATGCGCCCGGCATCGTCATACTCAAACAGATGTTGCCCGAGCTGGCGCAACCGGTGCCCTTTCTGGTACAACCGCTCGCCGTCGACCTCGTTGACGCCATCAAAACGACGCGCTGGATAGCCAGAAGCATCATATTGATAATGCTCTCGCAACCGTTCGCCTTCACTGACAGATGTTACCTGTCCATTACCGTTGACGACATAACGCAGCCATTGCCGTTCATCATTCGCCGCGACCAGATTCAGTGCCGCATCGTATCGATATTCTCTATCTAATCCCGCCAATGTCGGCTGTGGAATATCAGCAACTTCATGTGATGCAAAAAACTCGGTATTACGTCCTGCACGCTGGGCAGTCAGTTGTCCCATCAGAGAGTGTTCTTGCCGTAGGATAAAGCCTTTATCAGACTGACGATGCCATTCATGACCGTCTTCATCCCGTTCAAGGTCAAGCGTATGCTCACCATTGATGCTTAATAACCGCAGTTCACCAACCTTGTTAGCCTCAGCTTTCACCTGCCAGCACTGACCATCTATATTACGAAGTGTTCTTTCTACTGTCGCGTTGTCTGGATAGTCACGCTCGATTTTCCCATGAGTCTGAGTTTCTTTGATGATACGGTCTTTGTCATCGTACTCAAATGTCAGAGGGGCACTTTCTGGCGCAATAACTTCCAATAAGCGACCAAGAATATCGTAACGATAAGTAGTCGTCCCTTCTGGAGTATGCATCGCTGTCATTCGTTGGGCAGCATCGTATTCATACCGCGTGATATTGCCCAACGCATCCCGTTTCTCAATGCAGTTACCGTTTCCATCATATGCATAGTGCCACTGCGTACCTGCATAGTCGGTTTCAGTGATAACCCGTCCGTCGGCATCCAGTATATAACTGTAGCTTTCTCCTTGTGGATTGACCACTTCCAGTAATTGCAGGCTGTCGAGATCATAGCGATACTGCCAGCGATTCCCTTCCCCATCGATACGTGCCATTGGTAAATCAAATGGGCCATATTCGATATGCCATTTGACTCCGCGAGCATCTGTCCAGTCTGTCAGGTTTCCATGACGGTCATGACGAAAACGTTCAATACTGTTGTTGGGGCGATCACTTAAAGACACTCGATGGTGACGATCATATTCCCATAGCCATAGCGCCCCGCTTCCCGAGGTCAGCCGCTGCATCCGGTCATGGCTGTCATAGCCCAACTTTAGACTGCGATTCTCTTCATCAAACAGTTTGGTTAATCGTTTATGTTCGTCATATTCCCATGTTCGTTTATGCCCTTCATCGTCCTCAGCAGCAGTAACCAATCCGAATTCATTACGAATCAGTGTGGTTTTACTGCCATCCGGGGCAATAAAGCATTCCGCATTACCGTTGTCGTCATACTGCTGCTTCCAAGTGCGGCCCAGTGGATCAGTCATGCTGCTCAGGCGATCCAAATCATCATAGCGATATTGCCACGTAGCACCTGTTGCATCAGTAAATGCCGTCACTAATCCGGTATCGGCCAGATAATCCAGCGTTATTATTTGACCTTCCGGCAAAATCTGGCGGCGCAAATTGCCCCATTCGTCATATTCATAATGGGTAATATGACCACAAGGAGTTTCTACCTGAGTAACCAGTTGCTCTTCATTATAATGCCAGATTGTCGTATAGCCCTGTGGAGTCATTGAACGGGTGATACCCGGTTCATACTCAAAGTGGACAGGATAATATCCCCCACTTCCTACACTATCTGTACAACGCCCTTGCTCATCATAAATATAATCCACTGCCGTCTGATCACCATCAGACCAATGACTAATCAACCCCTGTTCATTGTATTCATAGAACAGATGAAATTGTTGGGTACTGTCTGCTTCTGCTAACCAACCATTATCGTGATAATCATAACGCGCCATGACTTCATTAAGATCATTATCGCTGCGACGAATTTCCTTTAGCAGCCCATCTTGACGATAGAGCAGAACTAATTCCGGCCCATCGCTATGCGTGACCTTAATTAATTGATTTTGTTCACTGTAATGGAAATCTATTGCATTGCCATTACGATCACTTAATGAGCTTAATTTCCAAGTTTGGCATTCTTTATTATCAGATACCTCTACGCTGAAATGCTGACGAACCGGATTATTCTTTTCATGCAATACATACCCAGTATTAGCACGACTCAGGGTAAATTGCGGATGTTCTGGATTGACACTATTCAGATCTGTCGCCATCAAAATAAAATAGAGCGAGGCGCCTTCTGTGGTACGAATTTCTACTCGATCACCAATAACAATGGCACAACCAGAGAAACTGTCTGTCCAGTTTTCACCGAGTAATCCACTCTCTCCCGGTGACCAGCTGCGCAGAAACGTGAGTGCTATAGTCTGACCTAATTCAACATCAGTGCGCTGGTCAAATAAAGCCCCTGTAGTGACATCAATAGGATCGCCTTTGAAGAAACGTTTGGTTGCTTCCCAGTAACGCTTAGCACCTTTTGTTTCATGAAATGCTTTCTTAGCACAACCAACCCGATCGTTATAATTATCTTTGATCTTTTTCCCTGCATTGGTTGCCCCAGTCTTAGCCCCTTTCAGAACCTTTTGTGTTCCGGCTTTGACATTACCTGCGGCTTTCTTCGCTCCCGCTTTAGCTCCAGCCATCGCTTTTTGGGTTAGCGCCTTGGGATTTTTGGCCGCATTCTTCGCCCATTGTTGCGCTTTTTTCGCCCCTTGTTTGGCTCCGGCCAATATTGATTTCGCATCCCGTGCCATCGCTTTGGCTTCTTTAAGCGCTGCCCGGGTCACTACTTTTCGCCCCTGTTGAGTAAGCAATTTACCCGCCAATTTCAACCCGCCCCGCGTAGGGGGAACGAGGTACTCCACTGCAACCAGAAGCGCCCGTTCCAGTAGAGAAAATTCTTCCTGTACATCCAGATAGGCGTGTTGGCCAGAACCAATAAATACGGTACCCGCCCCACCCTTGATCGCTGCGCCACAGACCAGCTTGTCATCGACACGGGCAGCCGGTTGTCCATTAATGAAAACGGTTTCACTGCCCTGAGCAATCAAAGGCGGAACCGGAGAAGGGTGCTTGCTGCATACAGCAGTATCAACCGTGGCACGAGCCGCAGGTTTACCTTCAACCAATACATTTGGCGAACCACTCGTCAGCATGCCATCCGGTGAACAGAAACTGTTTATCATGTCCGTCACCGCCGAACTGGCACCGAGGATAAGGTCGCCAAGAGCCATAGTGCCCGCTGTTCCTAAGGCTGCCGTTAACACAACAGCCGCAGCTCCACCTGTTCCTGCCACCAGCAGAGCCGCTGCACCAAAGATAGCGGCGGATATCAGTGCTCCCGTCACAGCACCAGCAAGTGCCGCCCAAAAGCTACTGTGTTGAATAGGATCACCTTCGCGTGCCGCAGCGGGGCCTTTCGGCCCCTGTCCCCTCTGACTCGCGTGGATGGCTCCCACCCGCGCGGACCGCGTAACAATATCGTCTATTAATCCCATTGCTGACCTCCTGTCAGGCAGTTTGGAAGCTGGTTATAACGTCCAGCAAAGCGTTGCGTTGTCCTTCATTAAATGGCTGTGGAGAAGTGAGGTTAAAGGCCAGTAATTGGCTACCCCGGATTTGCAATACGACAGTCTGATGCATTTCCCCTTCCGGGCTTTGCCACAGGTAATCCAGACGCCATGCGGGTTCACCACTCAGTTCCATTTCTAATCGCTGATGTTCCTGATAACCGGGTAAATGGGTCGCAAATTGTGTCAGTGTTTGCGCATAAAAGGTTTCTGCATCCGTTCCCATGGGTACCGGTGTACGGTTAATAACCAGATTAACCCCGCTGTCATCCGGCAGAACAAAGACATGCATAGATTCGTCACGCCAGTTAGCAGGAATATTCAGGGTGCCTTCATTCATCTGGTAAGGTTGTGCGCTCATGGTCTTTTCCTTTTTCATTCTTTAATCATTTGCAATCTGGTTTTTGCACAATGTAGTTATCGATACAGCCAGCACATTAGCGCTGGCTGATATTCTCTGTTATCGGCATGTTTGCGATAACGTTCTGTTTTGATTTTCTTCTGTTTAGTTCAGCGTGATCTGGCTGCCGTTGACAAAAACACCACTACCATCCAGCACCATGCTGGAGCCACCAAATGAGATCGAAATACCCTCTTTCGTCATCTGAATCATGCCCTCACCGACAGTTAATGTGATGCTGTCCCCTGCTTCATATAGCTGAGCCGCTTTTGCTGTCACTTGTATCGCGTTAGCCTCAGTACTGCGGGCCTGACAAATGTTTTCAGTCAAATTGCCTTTTGTTACTGTCTTAAACTCATCCCCTGTCTGGATGGTGAGTGTCCGGTTGCCCTTTTCCACCACCAAACTCTGGTTATCTTTCACCAGCGTATTCATATCTTTCTGCGCATGCATGGAAAGCAGCTCACTGCCTTTTGCATCTTCAAACAGCAGTTCGTTATAGCCTTCGCCTTTATGGGTTTTGGAGCGGAAGGCCATCTGGGTTTTGCTGCCCGGCAGAGCGCCCGGCGGGATGTTACTGGCGTGGTAGGTGCGGCCGGTGACTATCGGCTGATCCGGGTCGCCATGCAGGAAATCCACAACAACTTCCTGTCCGATACGCGGTATTGCCAACATGCCCCAGCCTTGTCCTGCCCACGGTTGAGTCACCCTGATCCAGCAGGAGCTTTGGTCGTTAGATTTGCCGTAGCGGTCCCACGGAAACTGGAGGCGGATGCGTCCGTATTGGTCACAGAAGATCTCTTCTCCGGCCGGGCCGACGACTTTGGCAATTTGCGGGCCGTCAATTACCGGCTTCGGCAATGGTGTCGGGCGCCAGCTCTGGTTATGGCGGATGAAGTGAAAGTTACTGTGCAGGGTTGTGCCGGAATCACCACTGGCGGTTTCCAGTGCCTGTGGCTGACTGCCTGCATGGCTGGCTCCCACGACCTGCCACGGTTGGTTAAGATCAAGGCGTGGATGGTTATACAGAGTGAATAAACGACCCGGCTGGATAGCGATGGCGTTACCGCTCCCTTGCCCCATCACAGCATCGTTGCGCAGGGCTTCAAGGCGGTAGCGGGTAAAGGCTTCTCCATGAGTTTCGTCTTTAAAACGTCCCGGATAGTCGTAATGCTCGTAGTACATTTCCTGTAAGGTGTCTTCCTTCATTTCTGCCCGGAATTCCGCAGGCCATGCCGGATTTTTGAAGGTGTAGTCTTTCAGTTGTACCTGAGCCGGTCGTACCTGTGCGCTACAGGTAAAGCTGCCGATAGCGGGTTCACCAATGGTGCTGACGCCACCGGGTTGATAGGGGAGCACAATGCCCGGTGGTACAGAACCGGCATCATCGGCAAAGACCAGCGTATTGCGCCCATTACCACATTCAAAGAAGTAGAAAATACCCTCTTCGGCGGTCAGGCGTTGCAGGAAATTAAAGTCACTCTCCTGATACTGAACGCAGAATTCACGTTCAGGGTGAGGATGGCGCAGGCTGAATATGACATCACGAATATTATGCTCTTTCAGGATGTTGGTGATAATCGCCTGGATGTTCAGCTGCTGGAAAATGCGCGAGTTCTGTCGCAGCGTTGTGCGCCATAAGTCAGGGCGGATGCTCATCTGGTAAGTGGTCTGATGCAATCCGGTATCACCCTGTTCAAAGCGGGAGACGATCCCCGTGATACTGCGTTGTTCAATGCCATCCTGCAAAATGGTCAGCGTAGCGGTGCGATCCAGTACGGTCGGGAAGTCGATAGCGGGGTCAGCACTCGCCAGTCCGACGTTCAGGCTGAACGGCTGGGAAAAACTTTCATTCAGCGCGAAGTCAGTGACAACAAAAGTCTGCGGTGGTAACCCCCCCGCAGTCAGGGTAAATTGCAGGCCACTGGGAGAAGCGCCCCCCAGTAACTGGCTGGCTTTTTGCAGGGCTTTAGCCGCTGCGTTATGACCACTGGCAGCCTGCTTGGCTAACCCCTGCCCCGCTGATATTCCCTGACCGCCTGCGATCCCCTGAGTTGCGGGGAGGCTCTGACCGCTGCTATGCCCGCCACTTTGTCCACTACCTCCCAACATGCCAGCGGCTTGCTTGGCCATCTGAGCAGCCTGTTGCCCTTTTTGAACAAGGGCCTGTCCTTTCTGCAATTTAGCGATGCTCTTTTTAATTGACATGGTATGTCTCCCTGGTTATTAGCCACTCACATGTTTGTATGCTTGGTGGCACGATCACGCTGTTCAGCCACATGACGCAGACGGTCATAACGGCCGAGCAGCGCGTTAAAACGGTCATCAATTTCTTTCATCAGGACGGGGGAAACCGCTTCACCGTTTTCCGCATGGGTATTCAGTTGACGCAGCAATTCTTCCAGCGGAACTTCGCTGCTGTGGCTGCGCTGAATGTCATAAATGGCGGTTTTGAGGTAAGAGAGGGTGAAGCTGCCACGGGTACGCTCCTGCAACAGAATTTTATCTGCCAGTTGCTGGAGCTGATCGCGGGTGGTATACCAACTGCCCTTTAACGGTACGCTGTCAATACGGATGGTCATCTGTTGTTGCCAGTTGCGGGTCGCGTTAACTTGTTCCGCTAACTGTGGCCACTGTTTCTCTGCGGTTGTGGTCAGCACCCGTGCTGCATCCCACGTTGCCAGTGGAGATGTTTCTGCCAGACGATCAAGCTGGGATGAGTAGTTTGCCAGTGTTGGCTGATACAGCCATGCCAATCGTGCTCCCGCAGGCTGTTCTGTTATAGCGTTCAGTTGCTGTTGCAACGGCTTATAGAGCAATAGCCAGCTTCCGACCAGCACCAACAGCCCTAACAGTGCCCCAATACCGAAGCCCTGCCATGCTGTCAGCCCGCGTTGTGGTGGCTGCTCGGGAAACTGTACTCTGACCCGCTGCTCGACTTCTTCCGGTGCAATTTCAGGTTGTGGCTGTGGTGGCGGTGAAGGCGGTGGTGTTTCCGGCTCAGATTCAGATTTAGACAGGTAAACCAGCGGTGGCATCTTCACGGGTTGAGGTGCGGGTTTCGCTGACTGACGGGGTTTTTCCACTTTTTTCGCCGCATTCTGGAAGAACCATAACAGGTTCTCTACTCTCGGCAGACGTTTCAAATCAGATTGCTGTAACTGGTCAATAATGAGTTGGAGTGCCCGTTCAGCACGGTAAATCATCCGCAAATCACTGGTGGCAAAATCCAACTGACGCAAGACACTGCCGGTACGGGTATGGAACCATTCCAGCAAATCAGTACGCACCTGCGGCTGTGACGGCCACAAGGTATCCCATTCACTGACGATCACCCCCGCCAGCAGTTCGCAGCCTTCCGTAAACCCAGCCAGACCATTTAACTGCATTCTGGCTAAGGTGTAATAAATCGCGGTCTGTAAATCAACACCGTTAGTTTTAAACAGCGTCAATGACAGGGATTCCACCAGCCCCCAGTTGACTTCGGGTTGTGATGGATGGCTGGTTTTGTTGATTTCGTCACGGATAGCGGCGAATTCCGGCAGGTTCAGCGGACTGCCGCCAGCCCGGATGATGAGGTTTTCAGAGTGTCCGCTCATATCTGTTTTTCTCCTTAAAAAAACCCTGCCCGAAGGCAGGGGGAGGTTTTGCTATCAGGGGTTGTCCCGTTGGCTTTCGGGCTGTCTTTTTGTTGGCTGCGTTCCCTTGCAGCCCATGCAACCCGAAAGCAATTGGATATGCGCCTTAATAGAGTGTGTCCGGTAGTTTGAACTGGCTGAACAGCCCACCGGCAAATGGGTTGTCCGATTCATCCACGTAAATGCGGTAGGTCATCTCGCCACCATCCACGCTGAAGCGCACATCAAAAGCACCCGACTGGATGTTGGTCAGCTTGCCGCTGTTAATCAGCCGCAATTGTGCCCACGGCCCCATATAGCTGATAGAGCGTGGTGCCTGATTGCTTCTGTCCGGCATCAGCGTCAGCTTACTTTCTGTACCTGCACGCATAGAGTTCGGCCATATCAGACGTGCGACATTGCTGCGACCGTGGGTGTAATCCACCAGTTGTCCGTCAAGGTTCAGCAGAGCGCGGCGCTTGTTGCCGGTCAGGCTGACTGGTTCAATGGCAAACTGCGTGCCCAGACCATTCTGTGGTGAGAAGAAAGTAGCCCGGATGCGGTTAGCATTTTCCAGTTGTTTCAGAACATCAGGACGGATAAGCGTACGACCGTCAGTGCCCATCGTCAGTTTGTGTTCCACAAACGGTTTCAGGCTCTGTTTATAGAAGGCATCAAGTGTGCCGTCTGGACGGAAGAAACGCTCAAACTCGCTTAACGGCACTTCTTCTTTGGCATTCGGATTGAACGGATAACGGCCTGCCAGATAGGTGTTGTACTGTTTGACAACCGTATCCTGCCATTCCACTTCCAGCGAACGAACGGCTTCCATCATGACCACACGCCACGCCTGATTCGCCAGCTCGCCGACCCAGCGATCCAATGGCTCAGGCAGGTTTTTCGCCATCTGCTGAACTTCAAAAATCGCATCGCTGTTGTTCTTATCCAGACGCATCTGAACTGCCTGAAGTGCGGATTTACCCGGAGTTGGTGAGTTCTGGATAGACAGCAGATAACGGTGCAGTGCCATCAGCTTCTGGTAGACACTTTGCAGCGTACTGCCTTTATCACCATGATCGATCAACACGCCGGTTTCCTGTGCAAAACCCCGGCTGATGTCAGTCAGGAGTTTGTAATCCCTCTTGTCCAGCAACGCTTTTCTTTCCGTATTACTCAATGAACTGTCAAGCATCGGAGGATTGGTGTTATCACTCAGGATTTGTAACGCCCGTTTGATCGGCTGCTCGCCACTAATCACCTGCTCAATGGCGCTGATGGCCTGTGGCAAATCCTCAAAATCACGGATTTCGAGGTTATTCATCGATGCCCGCCATGTTGCGGTGTAATCTGCCAGATACAGTTCAGTGATTTCACGTTCGATACGCTCCCGATCCGGCTCACTGTAATTATCTTTACGCGTTGCCGATTCCGGCTCTTTGTACGGATCTCGGTTCTTCGATAAGTTCAGTACCCAGCTATCCATCTCGGTCAGTTCCACCAACTGGCCACTCTGCTGGACAAAGTAATCCATCAGGCCGTGGCGGGTCAGGAACTGCGGGATCACCAACCGTTTTTCATTACTGGCGACAAATACACTGTCAAAACTCGGGCCAATCTGGTCACGCAGGTTGATCGGTGCTGCCAGAGAATCCTGAGCTTTAATACGCAGGTTCTGGTAAACACGCTGTTTAACGGAGAGTGTGCTCAGTTCCTGCTGTGCCTGTCGGATCGGTTTCGCAAACGGCGCAAAGCTATCAATCGCCTCCTGATCACCTGCATCACGTTTTGTCTTCCAGTCGGTACGATCCAGCGCGTAATTCAGGTGACTCAGCAGCGCATCCTGTACATCACGCTGACCGTAGAACGCTTTACTCCAGCGCTCACGCATATACTGTGCCACCAGCCCTTCGTTACGTTTGCTTTTATCTTCCATCATGCGCATCACACGCAGGATTTCGAGTTTCTCCTCACTGCCAGCAGGTGCATTATTCAGGTCATCCAGCAGCACATGCATCAGGGATGGCAGGAAGTTCTGCTCCAGCAGGTTCAGGTAGGTACTTTCCACTTTCTTTCCGACCAGCGTACCCTGATATAACCCCATATCTGTCAGGAAGGATTTCTTCTCATGATAGTTACCGTAAGCCAGCGTTGCGTCACGGATCGGGTTCAGCAGCGGTAACTGAAGGCTACCGTAGCTGTCATCCCCTTTCGGAGCGGGTACGGAGAGGAATTTTTTCGCCTCAGCCAGCACTTCTTCTCCGGCACGATAGTTTTTCTGGTAAAAGTAATGCCAGCCGCCCCACATCGCCAGTACGACCAATGCGCTGACGGTAGAGAAGGTATATAACTGGCGGCGGTTACGACTCAGCCAGATGCGGTTTTCAGCCGCCAGATTCGGCTCTGCCAGCAGGACTTCTTCGAACAGCGTCTGAGTAAAGAATGGCAGCGTGTCTCCCGCAGGCCAGGTCGGGAATGCCTGAGAGCCGAGGTGATACTGTGCCGAAGCTGACTGGGTGAACATATCATCCATCTGCCCGACCTGATGGGCGGAAGTCAGATAAACCCCGCGCAGCATCGGACGATGGTTTTCATCGTTATACAGAATATCTTCCAGCATCTGCACAATATAGCTGTGCAGCCCCTGAATCTGGCGGGTGAAACTGAACAGGGCGCTGCGCTGGTTAGCATCAACGCTATTCAGCATCATATCCGGCATGGCGCCGTTCAGGTTGTTCATCCACTGCTGCCAGAACTGTTCCAGCTCACTGCGCCACGCTTTTTCGTCACGGTTGTTGAGGCTGAAAGTGACACCCAGAATCTGATCGCGCAGTTTGCGATCCAGCGACTGATACATCGATTCGAAACCATGTAACAGGTCAATCTTGGTCATCACCAGATAGATGGGTAACTGGCTGTGGAAGGTCAGACGAATTTCCTGCAAACGATGATGGATTTCACGCACGTAACGCTCACGCTGTTCGCGGCTGTCCGTCATTAAACGCAGGGTATCCACCGTCAGAATGATGCCGTTAAGTGGCTGGCGCTGGCGGTTTTCTGACAGCCAGTTCAGCAGGGCTTCCCACAGGCGGCTGTTGATCTGCGGTTTGTCACTGTTCAACGGAACAGGCTGGTCAATCAAACGGCCTTTCGGGTCGATGATGACGGCCTTTTCCCCCAGCCAGCAACGCAGTAACAGGGAGATATCCCCATCCTGACGCAAATATTCCGGTGCAGCGATTTCAGACAGCTTATAGCCTTCTTTTATCAGCGAGGTTTTCCCGCTCTGCTGGCTGCCGATGACCATGTACCACGGACGTTCGTATAAATAGTTGTAAGAATCCAGATGGCGCTGTAGCTGGGATTTCCAGTGATCAAGGTAACGATCCTGATATTCAATATCCATCCGTACCGGATCGACCACTTTCAATTCAACATCAAGATTCAGCTTTTCAAGCTGACGCAGACGCCGCCACGCTTTCACACCGATCCAGCCCAGTACGGCCATAATGATGAGAGCTGTCGCCAGCCAGCGGGCGGCAAGGCTTTCCAGCGGATAGTCCTCACGGATCTTAAGGTCTGGCCCCCACCACCAGACTGCAACCAGCAGCAGGCAGGGAATAAGAGCCAGAATAAGCGTCATCGCTGCCTTCAGACGCGGCATAGATTTAAATTTCCCCGCCGCCGGTAGCACCGATTTCAATTGGGCGATTGATGACAAAGAAGGCCATTTCATAGGTTAACGCTCCTGTTTGAAGCAGTATCCTTATCAAGGGAAGGGAGTTTTTCAGTCCCTGTTTTTTCAGCTAGTGTTTTTTCAGTTAGTGTTTTGTCAACTAAACTGGCCAGCAAGCTGGGTTCCCATTGGGTCAGTAACATGTGTTGTCCCGTGTGTAACAAATTCCGGTAATGCTGTTGTGCCAGTGCTGTCATGCCCGCCTCTTCAAGCAGTTGAGCATTGAGCAACTGACCATAGAATTGATCCCGAGGCTCTGTGAGCTGCTGCTGGTGCTCTTCCAGCATTTTCAGGGCAGCTTCCAGCCCCTGTTGCTGGAAACATTGCCAGATTGCTTCCTGATCAGCAGATACCGAACCACCGACCGTTGATGCAGAGGGTTCAGGTGCCAGCCAGTCCAGAGTCTCAGGGGAAATAAACGGACTCATGTCGGAAAAACTTAAGGTTTTTAATACGGGTAGCCGTTCTAAAAATACATTCAGTTCGTGACGAATAGACTGAGCAACATTTTTGTAGCCCAGTTGTGCTGCTGCCTGAGCCGCAATGGCATGTCCATCCAGCCAATAAGGGGCAAGCGCCAGACTCTGCTCGATTTGCACCAGCAGTTTGTTATCCGCTGTCGGCAACCTTGCCAGATAATCGGCTGTGCGATCCGCTGAAGCCGGTGCCAGCGGTGTCTTGCCTGTTGCACTCGCCATCGGTGCTGTGGTGATGGTGTGCCAGACGGCATGGCGACGCAGACAATAACCGACCGGTGATTCCGGGTAGCGTTCACAAAGCAGATCAGAAACCGTCATCAGAGTCTGTTTCCATGCCTTATCGCTGGAACTGTTCACATCGACTTCCGGCATCGGGACAGCCGCATTTTCCTGATCAGCTCCCTGAGAGGATTGTGATTCAGCCGCAGCCTGAGATGTTGCAGCTTTGGCAGGTGCGGGCTGTGATGATGCTGTTCCGGCTTCCGGCTGACGGTTATAACGGGTACGCAGTTGATCGATTTCTTTTGCAAGATCCGGTTCACTGCTATGCCAGCACTGTGCAAGATGAGCCAATACCCCTTGCGCATCATCCCGCTGACTTTTACTGGATTTCTCAGTAAAACTGGTCTGAGCAGAATCAAAGCGTTTGATCACCTGTTGTGCAAGGCGGCGCTTCAATACGGGTTTATTCGGCCATGCTTTTTCCCAGTAATTTTTTACGTACTCCGTCAGCAGCTCCATCGCCAGAAGCAGTTCAGCCGGTTGGCCAGCATGTTGCAGAGTGCGCAACAGATGCACCATCAACCGGAAGTCCTTGCTGGTTTCGCTGAAAAGTTGCAGCGCCTGTCGCTGGATCTCTTCAACATTCAGCGAACCGTGTGACAGCGAGCCGAATTTAATCATCTCACCATCGATAAACTCCCATGAGGGGTCGTTGTCTCCCAGTGCCTTACCTGTCTGTTCGTCGGACAGCGGGGTCAGCAGAGAGCCGAACCAGTCAAATTGTGTTCTGATGTCCATGTCGATTACCAACGACAGGCTTCGCGCAATGGTTTCGCGGCCTGCTCCAACTGAGAAATGTTAAAAGTTATCTGGCTGCCTTGTTCCGGGGCGATGGTCATATGTTCGCTGCCCATTAAGCGTTTGATTTCATCAATCCCCGGCAGACCACGGCTGGATTCCCATAAGTAACCACGCTCCCGCAGGAACCACTCGGTTTTGAACAGGGTTTTGTTGGTTGTGATAGTCACCGCACCCGATTCGGCAGGCTTAGGCAAAGCAACTTGCAAACGGGTAATACGGTCAATACAACTCAGCATCAACACCGGACGCGGAGGCGGAACCCCAACGGCAGGGGTTGTCAGAATTATCCGGGTTGTACCGTTTTCTCCCCGCGTTGTAATGAAGCCGGTCGAATGGTCTGTCCGCTGCATCTCCTGCTCCATCGCCTGTCGCCACATAGGCCCCATATTCTCCAGAGTAACGGGCACAGTGCCGATCTTGAGGTTATCGAACTCCCGGTCATAACATGCCAGCCTGATAAGAGCGGAGCGCTCAAAGCGACATTTTTGCAGCTCATCCAGTTGTTTTTTGCCGAACGGATTTTTCTGTAACTGTTCTTCCTGTTGTAAAACCACTCCCTGTGATTCGGACGCTGCGGTTTCCTGCGCTTCTGCCAGCTCCGCAAGTTTGGGACTTCCTGCCAATGACACCAGTAATGAACTGATAATTAAAGCAATATTCATAATCTACACCCGTATTTAGCCAGTTTGTAAACCAACGTACGCTGGGCTATTCCCAGACTTTGCGCGATCAGTCTGGTATCGTTGCCAAACTGGCGCTGACGTTGAACTAACACGGCACTTTCAAATTCTTCTATGGCCTTTGGCAGATTATCGATGTGACTGTAATCCACGGAGATACTGCCTGCCCCCCCTGGGTTTTTCGATTCACTCAGGGAAGCAAGCAGTTCATCCAGTTGTTTTTCTTTTTGACGCTGAACCTGAAATACCTGACGGATTTGACGTAACTGCCCACGCAGTTGTTCGAGTTCCTGCAACTTTTTCAGCCGGTGCTGCATAACATGGCAATAAATGCCGAACATGTTTTCATTGTTGGTAAAATGGCTGACATTTTCGGCAAAAATAGCAATAACACCGCAAGCCTGTCCGTTACAGTCAAACAGTGGAATACCATACAGACCGCAGTTATGCGGTAACTCAGCAATGAATGTACGGAAGTGAATATCGTCAATGCGCGCCCCGTGATTCAGGGAATCCCACACTGTGGGCGTTCCCTTACGCATTACCTGTATCAGCGGGTTATTGACGTCATCAATATCCACATACAACCGGCGTGAGCTGATTTCATCCGGTTCCGGCAAATTACAGCATTCCAGCCTGTTTTCATGGATGTTAAGCAGGAAAACCAACAGGGCATCAAAACGCGGGTTCTGGCTCACCAGCAAAAAGTGGTCAACCAATTGTTCAATAGTGTCATCTTCCAATAACGCTAACGCGCTTTTCAGCCGCTGTTTCATTATTCTGCCTCCTCAACCTCTGCCTGAAATTCATGCTCTGCTACGGTTAAACGAATGGCTCTGATTGCGGTTCCTGCGGCCATTTTCTGCAACAGCAGTAATGAAACCGGCGGTAGCAGCGCGCCATCAATAATCGACTCAAGCATACGGGCACCATTTTCAGCACGGGTCGCACGCAGCAGGATCTCTTCTGATACGTCATCGCTGATGGTGACTTCGGCGTTGAAACGCTGAGTCAGCAGTTTATCCAACCGTGCCAGTTTGCCCTGAATGATGGTTTTCAGTGTTTCGTGGCCCAGTGGCAGATACGGGATCACTTCCATACGCGCCAATAATGCCGGTTTGAAGAAGGCAGCCAGTTCTGGATAAAGCTGATCGTTGATCTGCTCAGGCTGTTCGGCATAATCAACAATCGTCTGGTAACCCAGATTGGACGTCAGGAAGAACACGACGTTTTTACAGTCGATAATGCGCCCTTCACCATCTGCCAGTTCACCTTTATCAAAGGCCTGATAGAACAGGTTCAGTACGTCTGGATGCGCTTTTTCCACTTCATCCAGCAGAACGACGGAATAAGGTTTCTGCCGGATAGCTTCGGTCAGCACACCACCTTCGCCGTAACCCACATAGCCCGGAGGAGAACCGATCAGGCGTGAAACAGTATGTTTCTCCTGAAACTCCGACATATTGATGGTGGTGAGATACTGGCGGCCACCAAACATCAGCTCGGCAATTTGCAGTACTGTTTCGGTTTTACCGACACCACTCGGCCCGACCAGCAGGAACGCCCCCAGAGGACGTCCCGGACGGCGCAGGTCAGCACGGGCAGTCAACAGATGTTTATGCAGGCACTGGATAGCAACGTCCTGACCTTTGATGCTCTGCCCCAGATGGACAGGCAGCTCAGTGACGATTGACAGTTCGCTCTGTGACAGACGGTTCAGCGGAACGCCCGTCCATTCAGCAATAACACCCGCAATCTGGGTTTTGTCCACGTGTGGCGAAACCAGTGTCTGTTTGCGCTGAAGTTCAGCCAGCTGATCATTGAGTTCAGCCAGTTTTTCTATCAGAGACTGCTCATCCACCGGTTCTGCGACAACTTCTTCCTGCTCAGACGCATCATGCTCTTCTGAGTTGTCAGCAGCTTGATCCTCAGATGGTTGCTCTATGTCAGATCCTTGAACGGCTTCTTTATCAGACGCTTTATCGTCAGACTGTTTATCATCAGACACAGCTTTATCATCAGACAAAAGCTGGCTGCGCAGTTCGATGATTTGTTTCACCAGTTCCTGCTGCTGCTGCCAGTCGCTTTCCAGAGCGGTCAGTTTTTCCTGAGTTTCCTGCTGCTGGTTTTGCAACTCTTCCAGACGTTCGGCATGTTCATTCAGCCCCATGCGCTGCTCTCTTTCCAGCACGTCGATTTCCATCTGCATCTGGTGCAGTTCGGTTGTCAGTGAGGAGATCTGGCGCGGTGGCGATGTCAGGTTAATGGCGACGCGGGCGCAGGCGGTATCCAGCACATCAATCGCTTTATCCGGTAGCTGACGACCGGAAAGATAACGGTCGCTCAATACCGCAGAGGATTTCAGGGCTTCATCATCAATCAAAACACCGTGCGCCTGCTCGTAAATGGCACGCAGACCACGCATGATGACAGTCGCTTCTTCTGCACTCGGTTCAGACACTTTGACCAGTTGGAAACGACGGGACAGTGCCGCATCTTTTTCAAAGTATTTTTTGTACTCGCTCCATGTGGTCGCTGCGATGGTTTTCAGTTCACCACGCGCCAGCGCAGGTTTCAGCAGGTTGGAGATATCCAGACCACCTGCCTGATTACCGGCGCCGATCAGCGTATGAGCTTCATCGATAAACAGAATGATCGGTTTCGGTGACTGAATCACTTCAGCCATAATCCCTTTAAAACGTTTTTCGAATTCACCCTTAACTGCCGCACCTGCCTGCAATGCCCCCAGATCCAGTGTCATTAGTTCACTGTTACGCAGTTTTTCCGGTACGCGATCGTTGATGATGCGCAATGCCAGACCTTCAATCAGCGCACTTTTACCGACACCGGCCTCACCCACCACGATAGGGTTGTTTTTACGACGACGGCAGAGAATGTCGATCATCAGGTCGATTTCGTTATCACGGCACAGTACCGGATCGAGTTTGCCCTGACGCGCTTGCTCCGTCATATTCTGGGTAAAGCGGGCCAGCAGGCTGTCACTGTTTGCCGGATGTACGCCCTGCCCTTCTTTATCGTCGGTACTGAACGGCTGTTCGGCAGAGCCGTTTGTCCACTCCGCAAAGTTCTGACGCAGTAACTCACGATTAATACCTGCCAGCAGGCGCGCAGACTGCGGGGCCAGATAACGCAGCGGGCTGAACAGTAATGCGATCAACAGTACACCGCTGCGCAATTCGGTATGCTGCATTTCAGTGGAAGCCAGCAACCAGCTATCCTGCAACCATTCCACCAGCATCGGGGAGAAGTTAGGGTAAGTCTGTACAATCGACTGGTGATGCGGCATCACCTGATCGAGTTGTTCTTTCAGCAGATCTTTATCGATCTCAGCTTTATTGAGGATCAGACGCACGTCACTGAGTGGTGTGTCGATCATCTGAAGCAGCAGTTGTGCCACAGTAATCTCTGGCTGTTGCTGGCTGACGCAGGATGCCGCCGCCGCTTCCAGTGCATGGCGGGTCATCGGGTTTAAACGGTTTACAAGAGTGGGCAGATCAATCTGAATCATAGCGACTTCCTATCTCAATAAATTACTTAGCTGCTCTAATATGTCCTTGGTCTGATCACCGAGGCGTATGGCATAAAAGCTATAAAGTGCGATCAGTAAACCGACGCTTATCGCAAACAAATGTTTGACCTTCAGGCGGCGGCTCAGGCGATAACGCGCATCACGCTCGTTGACGTTGACATACAGCGTGGTCGGCGGAGCATCGCCACGCAGTGTGTAAAGCTGTTGCTGCAAACGGCGGAACAGGCGATCAAAGTCATCACTTTTCTGGGTGCTGACTTTGTAACGACCGCGATAGCCAAGACAGAGACAAAGGTAGATAAACTCCAGCAGGTGCTGGTAGCGCTGTGCCTCTCCCATCAGGCGTTCAAGCAATACAAAGACTTTTTCGCCCCCCCATGTTTCATTGTGGAAGTGGACTAATAGTGATTGCTTCAACCAGCCATTCTGACTGTTCCAACCGTGCCCTAATGCGGTTTCATCAATGAAGGTACACAGCACGTAACGGAATGAAACAATCGCACCGGGTTCATAGCCCTTAGTTTGCAGAAGCTGCTCAATAGCACGAATGTCAGTAACAACCTGTTGGTAAAGCTTCTCTGGCAGTGCCTGATCACTCATGTCCTGCAAACGCAATACCATCCCCAGTAACGGGGTGGCTGCATCGATCATCGGGTTGAGGCTTTCACCACGCAACGGGAGCTGGTACTGGCGCTGAAACGTTCTTAGTTGCGGCGCTAACGTTTCAGTCTGTTTTTCAGATCGTTCCAGTGACGGACTGTCAACATTGATATCACTCATGCCTAATCCTCATAACTAGTCCTTACCGCCCCTGATAGCCCAGAGCTGCATATCTAAGTCAGGGAAATCCCCTGATACGTGGAATGCGATGGAATTACCCTGTTGGATCTCTTTCCATGCCGGACTCTTCTGATCCAGACGGAAATAGGTATAGCCGGAGTGATATGGCAACTGACGAGGTGCTGCTGACAGCGCAATCAGTGGTACGCCCGGCAACTGGACACTGACCAGATCGCGGATACGTTCCATTGAAGTGACTTTGGTCTGCTGTACGAACTGACGACGCAACTGCTCCTGCGGTGTGCTGGCGCTGATAGCCAGAACAAATTCGGCTTTGCGCAGCAGGTCGTTATCGTGCAGCGTGGCAACACGGATTCCGCCTTCGTTCTGTTTCAGGGCTATCGACGTTGCGCGCGGAGTCAGAACAACATTCAGTGCATCACGGATGGCATGCATGGCATCCTGAAAGGTATCTGTCAGGTTATTGTGATCATAGGCCAGAATATTGCCCGGCAGGCGGCTCGCATCGGTAAAGGTTCTCAGTTCACCACAGGTCTGGATCAGCTGGGTATACAGATGCAGCGGGTGCAGGACGCTTTGTTTGGCGTAATGATTAAACAGAGGCTGAACGCGGTTTAGCAACTGGAGCATCATAAACTCAGCCACATCCGCAATTCCCTGCTGGCCCGGCGAACCGATGCGCTTCGCCAACGTTCTTGAACGCTCGGTCAGCAGACCATCGATTTCTACCATGAAGCGTTTGAGTTTATCCGCAACGAAAATGGACAGACAGGTCGGGATATATTCGTTATCCAGCACAATCGTGCCATCTTTTTGTTTTTCTTTAATCCGGCACAACGGGATCGCTGTGTAAGCACTCATGTCCTCAGAGCCTTGCATCAGTACCGGCGTCAACTGGGCAAGATTCAGGATGGAAGAGTCACCGCCTTTGGTGTGCAGGTCACGGATATCACTCGGCAGCTCGCGATAGCGTACCGCGCTCTGAATTTCAGCTTCCCGATCAGCCACTTCACGAATGGTGTCACTCGACATGGGTAATGCCAGATAGATATCTTTACTTTTCAGGTCATTGATGTTTTCGATATCCAGCGGTTTTGGCAGCAGATCCTGACTGGGTGCTGAGAATATCGTACCATCCGGCATAATGCCGCTGGCTTCAGTAATACCGATACGCCCCAGTTTGAGCAGATCATCATTGATGCTCATGGAGCTGAAACCATGACCGTATGCTGTCAGTACAGAGACGAGGCTGTGGGCCAGATAATCATTATGTTTTTGTTGTTGTTGGAAATGCTGTGGCTTGATGAATAATCCTTCGTGCCAAATCACCCGATTCTTTCCTGGCATGATTACTCCTCCTCCTCTTTTCTAAGTTCGACGTCGTTATTTCTGACATGCACCAAGATGTTGTAATGGCGTCCCATGTCTTTTACCCGGATGATCTTTTTCCATTCAGACTGATTGACATCTGCATAGTGGACGATGACACCGATATAACGGTTTTTCTTTTCCAATGTGATCACTTCCAGCGGCTTGTATTGCCCCGGCAGCAGGGTGTAATCCTGATGATCGATGTAGTTTTTCCCCAACGCCTTTTCGAGTTTGTCACTTTCAAGCTGGTCATAGTCGGCAGCCAGAAAACGGGAATCCTCACTGAGATAAACCAGATTCATCTCAACAGGTGCCGGTTCACCACTTTCATTGGGGTTGATATTGGGTTCAGCCAGTAACGTGATATTGGCAACGGAAGCCTGATCACTCGGCCTTCCCACCGGCGTGGAAGGGTCCCAGATGACCTGACCGACTTTTTTGGTTGCGTTCCATGCACTGCTACAGCCGTTCAGTAACATTACTGACAGTAATAAAATCCCTACTGGCCATCTGCGCTGATTACCGGAACGTTTCATCACTGGCGTCCTCTAAGCCCTGACGCAATGCGCGGTCATAAGCCTGCTCGTACACCTCACGGAAGAGCTTTTCAAACCCCTGCTGGCGGCTGGAAGCTAATTCACGGTAGTAGTTGGTGTACATTTCCCACGCCCAGGAGGCATCTTTGTTCCTGACGTCACTGCTGCGGCGGTAATGTGAGAAACGGCGGAGCAATTGCTCAGGAGAAAAGGCTTCCAGCATGGTATCCAGTGCCGCAGAGATCGCTTCCCGATTGGCCTGATAATGCAGTTGCAGGTTATGCAGGCTCTCTGCGACAGCAGCAGGTGCTGACAGGTGAACCGGACTTTTCTGCTCAGAAAACATCACCTGCATCGTGGTGTTGTAATCCATATTCAGGCGCAGCGGGTTATCTTCAATAGGGCGAAGTTGCTTATCGCGCAGCCCGTGCTGTTCACGCTGGAGAGCCAGCAGCCCTTCGATGGCCGCTTTCATGGTTTTACCCATTTCCTGCAAAAAGTCGTTAGCCTGCTGCGTATCATGCAGTGGTAACTGCGTATCCAGCCCGCGCATCAAAGGAGTAATAGCGACATGGTCAACATCCATATCTTCATAATGCCGATCGGACGCGATATCCGGTAAATCAAGGAACTCCTGATCCATAACACTGCCTCGGTTATCAGAAATAGGGTTAGCAAACGGGGGAGATTGATCGTGATCCGGCGGCAGAAGCTGCTCAGTATCATCAGCGTCAACCTGCTGTTTCAATGTGGTCAGACTTTCACTGTCCAGTACCCTGAGCGGATCATCGCTGAAACGGTGCATCACCGTCGGCGCTACGCTGTCATCTTTGCCGAATGCCGACTTTTGCAGCGAAACGCCTTCCATCATGGCATCCAGCGGATTGCTGTAACTGGAAACCAGCGATTCAGGGGATACCGTTGACGGATCTACCCGATCTGACTCAGAAAAACTGATGTGGATCTTGATCGACAGCTTGCCGACTTTAATCTGATCGCCCTGCTGTAAACGGATCAGGCTGGATTGCGGTGTTAATGTGGCATTATTGATCTGCACAGCATCAGCCAGTACTTGCAGGCAGAATGCACCGTCACGCCACTGAATGGAGAATTGTGACGGGTGAATATTGCCCTGACTGTCCTGAACAGACCACAGGTGGCTTTCACTGCTTCCGACCGTACCGCCCTGTGCCGAAAACTGGCAACTGGCGGAGCGGCCGCTCTCCAGTTGTTCGCTGTTGATAACCCGCAGTGAAAGGGTTGGTTGATGTTTTTCCATAGTCGTTATTCCATAACTGAAATTGTGACAGAGGGTTTCTTTTCCGGCTCGCCGAGAAAGCTGGTCCAGCCCAGATGGTTATGCTGTTTTGCCCCCAGAACCATGCCGCCAACCTGATTTTCCGCCAGCCCAAGACGTAACTCCCACGCAAACTGACTGCGCATGACGAAGGAAATGAACATCACCAACGGGAGATAGTTTTTTCCGTCCGGCAGAAATGACAGGAACCGATCACGGGGCAGATTGTTGATACTAAGCAGGAATTTCCCGCTGTAATCCCCGATCCATGAGCCGATGGTGAAGTTTTGTCCTAATACTGACAGCTCGGTATCACCAATTTTTTGCCCTTTATTGGTTCCCCCCAGACGATTCTGCTGATCAATCGGAATGGTGACTTTCCTGAACTGCCAGCCGTGCAGGGTGACATCCTGTAAGTCAAAACAGTGGGAAACCAGACTGCATATCACTTCCGGTGAGCGACCGGGGCTTGCCAGCAACCCGGCATACGCCAGCATTTTGCTGTGATTGATGTTCAGCATCCGGCGGTTAACATCACTGCCTAGCCCTACCAGAGAAAACATGCGCTGGGAAAAGCCATCTTCCCCGCCTTTTTTAAAGCAGATGTAATAACGGTACTTCCGCCAAATCTGGTGCAGGAGAGTGATTAAGCGATGGTTAAACAGGTTGAGAAAATCCGTCAGCCGGTTTTCACCCTGAGCGTCTTCCCATGCCAGTGAATCCAGGTAATAACCCGGCATCGGGGACTGGCTGCCATGTAGCCCCAAAAAAGAGACTTCCAGCTCAAAATACCCTTGTTTGGACTGCGTCAGTGAAACCACGTCACGGGTAGGGAATGCCAGGCTGGCACTGGATTTGAAGCGGACAGATTCACGTTCAGGCCGATCTGTCTCTCCGGTTTTTTCCCACGCTACCGCCAGCTGATTGAGCAGCTCAACCAACTGGTAAAAGTTGTATCGTGAGATATCCACTCCCAGCGATTTGGCAGAACTCTGCTCTGTGATTACATCAACGAGTGTTGACCTATCTGTACCGGCCATTCATAACATTCCTGATTATCTAGATTGATTACCTTCAACATATGAAAAGCGTTGACGCTGGCATACAGTGAGAAAAACCGTGACAAAATCGTGCTGAACAGATAAAGCTCACCTTCTGAACTGAATGCCTGCTGCCGGATATACAATGTGGAGCGCAAACCCCTTACCGGTTGCCCCCGGAACAGACGATCCGTCGGCTCTGTCTCGATTTTTTCAATAGCATCAAGCCGTTTCTGTGATGACCGTTTGGACTGCCGATTGTGAATACTCGGGAAATCGTAAGTACGCAGAACCTGTTTCAGAGCATCCTTATCCAGCAATGACATGTAGTTCAGCGACATATTTGACAGCAGCGACCAGTGCAGGCCTCCGTCCAGCAGCGGATAAAGCGGTACTGACGGGCGGGTGATATTGCGGAATGTCGCAAATGACGGACTGCCGATAGAAGGGTAATTAATGTCGCCGACACGTAGCTCCAGCGGCAGTTCACGGTTGGTGCAGGTCAGGCTGACGGAAACGTTCTCTTTCAGTCTGAGTCTGATCAGGTCTGATTCATCGCCACGGACAAACGAAATGAAATGCTCCAGCCCTCTGCGGAAAGGTGACTCCTTCACCCGCAGACGGTAATAGCGCATTGAGTGTTCATCTTCGTTATCTATCTGATGGTTGAAACTTTCAAACGGGGTATAAACCCGCTCGCCGACACGTGCCCGGCTGCGTTCACCGTTCTCTCCCGTCAGCCAGCTTTCCACACCATCGACAGAAAAAATATCGTAGTTATCCGGGAAGCTGTAACTGGCTTTCAGCGGGTATTCCGTCTGGCTGCCGTTCAGTTCAATCGCTTCGCTGTCCATCGGAAACAGGTTAATCGCCGGTGTACAGTGCAGACGAAAAGTGTCATGGCGGATCTTCGCTTCCGGTGGCAATGCCTGAGAAAAATGTAAGTTCAGTTTGAAATCTTTGGTCTTGAGATCTTCAGGCAGTTTCGGGAATCCCTTCACGTCAAAAAACAGGAAACTTTCGGCAAAACAGAAATATTCCTGCAAAATGCGATACCCCATATAGGCATTTTTGGGGTAAGGCAACAGGGCATCGTCCCGCTCAAACCCGACAGGCACGAAGTCAAAATCCGGCAGAGGGATCACCGTATCGCCAATCACCAATTCCGCTTTTCTGAAGTAGTAGCAGAGCCAGAAATAGAGCTGAGACGTGGTATAGTCATCACCGCTCAGGTAGAACCGCAATTTATCCAGTTCCAGTTCATGCAGGTTCAGTTCGGTTTTTGAGGCAAAATTCAGGCCGATAATTCCCTGTTCATTACTGTTATTAACGGAAATATCCTGAATAGAAAGCGGAAAAAGCCAGACATCACGGCATAAAGTGAACGTGCATCGGCTGTGATCATCCCTTTTACCCTCCGACTGCTTTTCATTCGAATAGATATCATCATGAGCTGCCAGCGGATTACTCATAATCTGTGTGCCACGCTTAACCTGTGTCGCTTTGGTCACCACACTCTCATCAGGCGTATATTCGATGATGGTCATACTGGGCGTCGGACGCAGGTAATTAGGCCAGAGCATATTGAGCAGGCCATGAGTCAGTTCAGGAAACTGATCATCAATCTTTGCCCGCAGATTGCCTGTCAGAAATGCAAAACCTTCAAGCAAACGCTCAACGTCGGGGTCAGAACCTTGTTCAGACAGAAAAGCAGCAAGATGAGGGCGCTCAACTGCGGCTTCTTTCCCCAGTTGCCGCAAATAGTTCAGCTCATCTCTGAAATATTTTTCAAATGACATTTATTGAGTTCGCTCCAGGCAGTAGCGTCGGTTGTTGTCCAACTGGATGCTGAATTCCACAACATCGTTGATATCATCCAGGGAAACTTCCGCACTGATATGAAAGCTCAATAACAACGGATCTGACTCATCATTGATGGCACTGACTGAAACCGCTGATATTCTGGGCTCATAATTTCTGATGCACTCTTCTATCGCCCATTCGATACTTTGCTTGAAATCCACTGAGGTTGCGGTTGCATCATTAAGGTCAATGACACCCAGTTCAATGGCACTCTGGCAGGCACCAGGGCGCGAATTAAGCACTTCATTCAAATGTTTCTTTATAGAATCAAGTAGTGCACGCATCCTTGACTGACGGGAAGAGCCGGAGCCCTTCCCTTGAATGCGCTCGAACAGACTGGCAGAGCTGCCTCTGTTCCAACTGTACAGCGCAGCCATGATTATTCCTTATCCAAACGTCCGACCAGCGACAGTTCGAAACTTGCACCCATGTATTTGAAATGTGGGCGAACCTGCATCGCAACCTGATACCAGCCCGGATCACCTTCAACATCCAGCACCTTGATTTCAGCAGCGCGCAGTGGGCGACGGCTACGAACGTCAGTTGGCGGGTTTTCCTGATCAGCAATGTACTGTTTCAGCCACATGTTCAGTTCACGCTCCAGATCCTGACGCTCTTTCCAGGAACCGATCTGCTCGCGCTGCAACACTTTGATGTAGTGAGCCAGACGGTTGATGATGAACATGTATGGCAGCTGTGTACCCAGCTTGTAGTTAGTTGCCGCGATGTTTCCTTCACGGGTGTTCGGGAACACTTTTGGTTTCTGCACGGAGTTTGCAGAGAAGAATGCTGCGTTATCGCTGCCCTTACGCATGGTCAGAGTGATAAAGCCTTCTTCAGCCAGTTCGAATTCACGACGGTCAGTGATCAGAACTTCCGTTGGGATCTTCGCCTGTACCTGACCCATCGCTTCATACAGATGAACCGGCAGATCACTCACCGCACCACCACTCTGTGGGCCGATGATGTTCGGGCACCAGCGATATTTAGCAAAGCTGTCTGTCAGGCAGCTTGCCAGCAGATAAGCGGTGTTACCCCACAGATAGTGCTCGTGATCACGGCTGACATTTTCCTGATAGTTGAAGTTTTTGATTGGGTTTTCAACGGAGGAATATGGCAGACGCAGCAGGAAACGTGGTGCAGTCAGACCCAGATAACGGGAGTCTTCAGATTCACGCAGTGCACGCCATTTGGTGTGTGAAGGGCCTTCGAAGACCGATTTCAGATCTTTAATCGCTGGCAGGTCAGTAAATTTGTTAACACCAAAGAATTCAGGTGAAACAGAAGAAAGGAATGGTGCATGAGCCATTGCACCCACTGAGCTGACATACTGCATCAGTTTGATATCAGGTGTGGTGTTTTCGAAAGCATAGTTACCGATAACGGTTGCTACAGGCTCACCACCGAACTGGCCGTAACCCGCAGAGTAAACATGCTTGTAGAAACCGGACTGAATAATCTCTGGAGAGAACTCAAAGTCTTCCAGCAATTCATCTTTAGTCGCGTGAATAATGTTGATTTTGATGTTTTCACGGAAATCAGTGCGATCGACCAGCATTTTCAGTGAACGCCAGGAAGATTCCAGCTCCTGAAATTGCTTAGCGTGCATGATTTCATCCATCTGCTCACTCAGCTTTTTATCAAGCTCGACAATCATTTTGTCAACGAGGAGCTTATTGATAGGTTCTTCGTTAGAGCCAGTGTCCAGAATGCTACCGATAAAAGCGGCAACACCCTGTTTTGCAATGTAGTAGCCGTCATTTTCAGGAGTCATTCTCGCTTGAGACATAATTTCATCAAGCAGAGAAGTGGTTGCGCCAGAAGCAAGTGCTGTGCTGTTTTCTTCGTGCTGAGCCATTTAAAATTCCTTTAACGAGTTATTTTTTATTGATGATTTCAAGTTCTTTCAGGAGTTGTTCACGAACGGATTCATCATCCAGCAGTGACTGCAGGCGAGCGCGAAATGCGGGGATATTTCCCAGAGGGCCTTTTAATGCAACTAATGCTTCACGCAGTTCCAGAAGTTTATTCAGCTCTGGTACTTTCTTGGCGATATTATCCGGTGAGAAATCACTTAGTGATTTAATATCCAGACTAACTGGTAAATCGTCTTCACTATTTTCATCGAGGCGATTAGGGACGTTAAAAGTCAGGTTGATGTTCGCCTCATTCATTACTGCATTGAAGTTATTTTTATTAACAGAAACTGTTTGTCTTTCTTCAATTGGCGTATCTTCTTTCTTTCCTTTCAGGTCACCGACAACCAGAAGATTCAGCGGCAATTCAACTTCTGCGGTCTGATCACCTGTATTAGGAACATATTTAATATTAATTCTTTCTTTAGGAGCTACGCTACCAGGACTATTTTTACTCATATTTCAACCCTTTGGCTAATACAACCATGAACTGTCTAACAACCCATTATTGGTAAGATAATAATTACAATGTTTATCCATATAACAAATACAGCAGGGCTTCCTAAAAAAATAGGCGTAGGAAAACAACTGTATTTACAGACATAAGCAGACTTTTATATATCACCATATAGATAAATATACAGAAATATTCCATCCAGTCGTGGAAATAACATCGATATAAAAAATCGTCAATAGCGAGTTTGACACTTTATTTTTTTGATGTAAAGCCAAAACACTAATTGATAATACCCTCTATTCTGGCTTTTAATACTTTTATTGTAGTTCTTGGAAATTTATAATTATTTTCCTCTTACTAAATAGATAAAAGTTTGGTTTTACTCTTTATAGGTGTATATAGGCCGATTACCTATCAATTGTGTAAAAAGGAATATTTTTCATATGTTATGAATAAAATATAATCTCAAAAATTAGTGACATAAGATTATCATAAAGTCTGTTTTTTATTTCATTCCGATTAATTATCCCGCATAAAACTCTTTTTTGGATTCATTTTTTTGACATTCGTCACACTTTATTAATGATCATGAAAAATAAATAAATGAAAAATAAAAAATAGATAATTATCATAAAGTTAAATACATTAAATTTACGGTGATTAAATTTAATACAGCCAAAAGAGCTTACTGTTTATAAAAAATCAGCCATATCTTTTATAACAGCAATGATTATAAAATTTTTATTTGTCATTGAATTTAAGCTTGTCTTGCAATTTACAAATAGCTTTGCATCAGAGAATTTCAGCTTTATTATTCGCTCCGAGTGTTCGGCATCGCTAATTTTATTTCATTTAGTGAGTGGAATAATCACGCAAGGAATGAGCACTTACACTTATATTGGTAAATTTTTATAGGATATTCATATGCCAACTCCATGTTATATTTCCATCAACGGAAAAACTCAAGGTCATATCACTGCAGGCGCATTTACCGCTGAGTCAGTAGGTAATATCTTTGTTCAGGGCCACGAAGACGAAATGCTGGTTCAGGAATTTGACCACATCGTTACTGTTCCGACTGACCCACAGTCAGGCCAGCCTTCTGGTCAGCGTGCACATAAGCCATTCCGCTTTACTGTTGCACTGAATAAAGCCGTTCCTCTGATGTACAACGCACTGGCTTCCGGTGAAATGTTACCTACAGTAGAACTGAAGTGGTACCGTACCTCTATCGAAGGTAAACAAGAGCACTTCTTCTCTACTAAACTGGTAGACGCAACTATCGTTGACATCGACTGCAAAATGCCACACTGCCAGGACCCAGCAAAAGCTGAGTTCACTCAGTTGGTTCGTGTTTCTCTGGCTTATCGTAAGATTGAGTGGGAACACACTACCGCAGGTACTTCTGGTGCTGACGACTGGCGTGCGCCAATTGTTGCTTAATATCTTATTTATCAGATTTTAGATAATAAGTTTTAAGTAATAAATACTCAGCCAATGGATAATATCCATTGGCTGAATTATATTCTAAAAATGAACTCCTTTCTGTTAATTTACTTTAAATCCCCTTTTTCTCATTTATATTTTATTTTTTGTTTTTTTCTGCAAGAAAGATTTTTAAATAGTGATTATTTTTATAATAAATAAAAATATATAAATTAATAATTACATGATTTATTAATAACCAATGTCACCTTCTCACCACTCTATCTTTATAAAAATCAGTTCACCTCTCCCTCATTAATTATTTGAAATTTTAGTTAATTCCCACCCCCAATTTGAGTTAATACAAAAACACCCGACAAAACATAACCAAAATGGGTTATGGTAAATAATTAAGTTAAATATATAACTATAAATAATCAAATAGAACAAACGGCCATCAGTAATCAGAGCAAAATAAAATAATTTATATGCTTTAATGGCTAATTAATAAACCAGAATAACTATATATACCTAATGGTTTTTCAGTAACAACTTGGAAAACGAAAGGTATGAGCAATCCAACTCAACTATGGCCACTTGGGTATTACGATGTTCAAAAGGACGGCAGTTTTTATCTTATTATCTATCTCTCTTCAGGCCAGCGCATTGCCAGAAGCACCTGATTCTGCACTATCGATAGACGAAGCCAGAAGAACCTTACAGGATAGTTCACGGGAAATAGACCAGCTTATTGAACAGCGTCGCTACCGGGGATTTATCGAACGCTCTGATAGCCTTTCATCACAAACCGCCTCTCCGGTACTGCCTGAAGCACCGGCATGTCTGGATATCAGCGGCGTTTACCTTCAGGGTATTACCCTGCTTTCTATAGCAGAAATGAATACCCTCAGTGCATTGCCGGAGCGGTGTATTACCAGCAATCACATTAATCAACTGACCACAGAGATCACTAAGCTCTATATTGCCAAAGGCTACATTACCGCCCGGGTACAATTCATTCCCCCTGATTATAATAGGGAATTAGGACTCAGCATTGTTGAAGGTTTCGTCGAAGCCATTGAAGGCGGTGATCGCTGGGTTAACAGCCGGATGCTGTTCCCGGGGCTGAACAATCAGCCATTGAACCTGAATCAACTGGATCAAGGACTGGATCAGTCAAATCGTCTGCAATCGAATAAAACAACCCTCGATATTCTGCCCGGTACAGTCAGTGGCGGGTCTATTATCCGGTTGTATAATCAGCATTCCACTCCGTGGCGTATCACTGCGCTCACTGATAACTACGGGCAAAAAAGTACCGGAAAATGGATAAGCAGGCTGAATACCAGCTTCGACAGCCCACTCGGGCTGTCAGATTTTGTCAGCGTCAGTGGCGTCAGCACCATCGATAAACCCAGTACCCAATATAATCGGGCGGCGACACTGTTTTATTCATTGCCTTATGGTGCCGTAACTTTCAGCGGTTTCACCAGTTATTCCCAATATAAAAGCCAGCTCAAACTGCCGATCAGCTCCCTCAAACTGAGCGGAAAATCTCAGCAATCGGGTCTGCGTATGGATTGGGTATTCCACCGCAATCAGTCCCAGATTTCGACAGTAAGCAGCCAATTTATTTACAAAAACTCCAGCAGCTACTTCAATGAGCAAAAATCCCGCTTCGGCAACCAGACATTAACCGTATTTTCACTGGGAATAAGCCATTTACAAATTATTCCGAATGGCCTGATCACTTTTGACACCGGAATTGAACAGGGAACACCGTGGCTTAGCGAACAAACTTCCATCAACAGCCTGAATACACGCTTTACCAAAGGAAGGTTGTCGGTAAATTTACAGCAAAACTTCAGGCTGTTTACTGTTCCATATCGTCTTAACAGCCAGTTTTATACCCAATACAGCCCGAACGGGCTCCCCGGCGTTGAGTGGCTCAATATTACCGATCGTAATGCAGTGCGGGGATTCAGCAAAAATACCCTCTCGGCAGATAACGGCTGGTATCTGAGAAACACCTTATCTTACGCACTACCTTTACCTGAAAGTTCACTGACTTTTCGCGTCGGAGCCGATGTCGGTCAGGTTAAAAGCCACAACCGACAGGAATCATCATGGAGAAGTAACGCAGGGTTCAGTGTTGGGGCAGCCTTACGCTACCAACATTTTCTGGCGGATATTGAGGTGAACCGCGGCAAAACATTATCTCATCAGGACAGGGGTAAACATGAGCCTGTACAACTGTTAACCCGCTTTTCTTATTTATTTTAACTAATTAAATAATAACTATTTTTAACCGCAGCTAATCAGGGAGATCTTCTCCCCGGGACGCTGCACATTCACACGACAAAAAGTAAACAGAGGTAATAGTATGAAAAGAAAAAAATTCAGATTATCTTCTACGGGTAAACTTGCAGCATCCATGACGATTATTCTGGCCACCTGTTCAACCAGTTTTGCCGCTGGCATTACGCCCGGAGGTGATGCTGCTCACCGGCCGGATGTCTCCATTGCGGAAACCGGTGCCACAGTGATCAATATTGTGGCTCCATCCGATTCAGGACTATCACATAACCAGTATCAGGATTTTAACGTCAACCAAATGGGGGCAGTGTTAAATAACTCACTGGTTAATGGGCAGTCCGAATTAGCAGGACAATTATCGGCTAATAGTCATCTGAACGGGCAGGCTGCCAGCGTCATTCTGAATGAAGTGATCAGCCGTAACCCTTCATTATTACTCGGTCAGCAGGAAGTTTTCGGCATGGCTGCCGACTACATACTGGCAAACCCCAACGGGATCACCTGTAATGGCTGCGGCTTTATCAACACCAATCAGGCTTCACTGGTTGTTGGCAATCCGCTGGTTGAGAATGGCATCCTGCAAGGGTTCAATAACTTCAATAATAAAAATGCGCTGAGTATCAGAAATGCCGGTCTGACTCACAATGATGTCCTGAATCTTATCGCTCCCAGACTCGATATCAGAGGAAATGTTGTCACCACAAAAACGCTCAATATCACAAGCGGAAATAACCAGATTGCAGCGGACGGCAGAATTCTGAATTCGAAACAAGCAGGTATTGGAGAACTCGACAGCATCTACCTCGGCAGTATGCAGGCCGGGCGTATTCGCCTGCTGAATACCGCAGAAGGCAGTGGCGTCAATCTACAGAACAAAATAACAGCCGCTGATGACATGTATATTGATTCTCATGGTGATGTGAAATTACAGGCAGCAAATCTGCAAGGTGGAGATATTACTCTGCAAGGCAAAAATATTTTGTCTCAGGGGCGGCTAAGCCAATCTACAGAACAAAAAACCGGAGAAGGCAATCACCAGAGTAATTTTAGCGGTGTTCATACCTCTCAGGAACAAAATAATGAATCCATAGCCCGTACTCAGCTTGCCGGTAAAAATATCACGCTGGTTGCCCGCAAAGATAATCAGATCATGGCGACGGATATCAAAGGAGATAACATCAAACTGACCGGAGCTAACCTGAAACTGGATGGTCAGCAGCTTCATCAGGTTGAGCGCAATGTTAACAACCAATGGGAATTCCTCTGGCAGCATGATGCCACCAAGGAAAGTGAAAAGTATCAATATGAAGGCAGCACTCTTGATGCGCAGGGAAATATTCATCTGACAGCTAACGAAGGCAATGCAGAAATATCGGGGAGTAACTTAACTGCCGGTAACCAAATTTCCGTCTCTGCTAAGCAGGATGTCAAACTGGCGGGTCTGGTTGAGTCAGAAAAGACACTCGAAAAAGTCTACAAAAAGAACGATGGTGCCGGATTGCAAACCGGCAACTGGACAACAAGTAACACAACCCAGAGAATGGTGAGCAACGAACTGAAGGCCGGTGGTGATCTGGGGATCAACGCAGGTAGTAATGCTGAAATTACCGGTTCGAAAGTACATTCAGGTAAAAACATGATTATTTCAGCCGGACAACAGACAAAAGTGACTGTGCAGTCTCTCGTTGATGATCAGGTGAATGAGAAAAATAAGCGTAAGTGGGGTGGTCTCGCCGGTGGCAGCAATAAAGACAGCCTTGATAAAGTGGAAACACATCATGCCTCTGATATCAGTGCAGACGGGCATTTACTGCTGAGCGGAATAGAGGGTGTCACCATTACCGGCAGTAAAGTAAAAGCAAAACAGGGTGCCTATGTTGACGCTAATAACGGTGACTTAATCATCGATAACGCCGTCAGTAATACTTATAAGAAAGTGGATGAAAGAAAAGGCACCATCTTCAACATCACCAAAAACTCCAGTCAGGAACAAACAAACCAGCAAACCAGCTCCGGCAGCCAGCTAATCTCTGATGCTGATCTGAAATTACTCAGTGATAAAGATATCAATGTCATTGGTAGTCTGGCAAAAAGTGCCGGTGAGCTGAATATCGATACTTCGGGCAATATCAATGTGCTTTCTTATGGTGAGCAAAATGAACATCAGCAGGAAAGAAGCAATCTTGACTGGCAGTATTACGCTCATGAAACGAAAGATAAGCAGTATCGCGCCGGTGCAGGTTTTGAGCATACTCTTGATCACCAGAAAACTCACACAACTACCCAGCAACAGGCTGAGTTAAACGGCAGCACGATTACGGTGAACTCCGGTAAAAATGTCACGATTGCGGGTGGTAAAGTCATCACAACGCAGGGAGATGCCAGAATTACAGGCAACAACATTGCTCTGACAGCCGTAGAAAACCGCACAACCTCTGATAATTCTCAGGAGAAAGTACATGGCGGTGTTTTCGCTACCGGGGGTATGGACAGATTCGGTGGTGGTGCTGAAGGCGGTTACTCTGACAATGGCCGTTCGCAGAATCGAACCACCGCAGTGGTCACTGAGACTCAGATCAATGGCAATCTTGAACTGAATGCTCAGGGTGAACTGAAACAACAAGGCACTCAATATCAGGTTCAGGGCACTTATCAGGCGAATGCGGGCAGTATCCGAAATGTCGCAACAGCCAATACCGAATCTGACTCCACCAGACACTTGCAGGTCGGAGGTGAAATCAGTGGTTCAGCCGATTACAGCGCAGCAAGTCGCCCGATGGAAAAAACCGCTAAAGCAGCAGCAGACGGAAAACTGGATACTTCCATTGCAAAAACCGGATTACCGAATGCCGGGCTTGAACTGGAAATGAATGGCAAAAGCAATTACTCCGCCAACCATCAGTCAAACGCTGTCGTCACTACCGTTAAAGCAGGCGACATCAGGGTGAATACCAATGGTGACCTTTACGATCAGGGAACAAAATATCAGGCAAATAAAGGTAATGCGTCCCTGAATGTCGGCAGCCATACCAGTGAAGCCGCCTACAATCAGCAGAACAGCAGCTCATCTAATACCGTTGGTGATGCCCGTATGCGCATTTACACCAGCACAGGCAGTGATCTTTCTGTCAATGGCAAAGGCAGTGGCAGCTATCAGGCAGAATCCACCAACAACAGAAACGCTGTTACCAGTGAAATCAATGCACAAAATGGCGTTAACGTTCAAGTCACCAGAAACGCCCGTTATCAGGGAACATCCATGAACGGCGGCAATGGTCAGACAAACGTTAACTCTGGCGGAAATATTCAGTTCGAGCAGGCCACCAGCCATGAGGAAAAAAACAGCACTGGCTATAACGGCGAACTTTCACTGACTGTAGGCACCAACCCGGATGGCAAGAACTTCAGTGGTAGTGCGGGTGCTGGCTATAACACCAACCAGCAGAATAGAAACATCGCTCACACCGGCACAATTACAGGCGGACAGAATGTCAGCCTGAATGCTGAAAATAACCTGACTCTGCAAGGTACAAACGTTTCTGGCAAGCAGGTCGATCTGACCGCACAACGGGGCAGGATCGAACTGGCCTCTGCTCAGGATGCGGTCAATAACAGTGGCTGGAACTTTGGCGCTAAAGGTAAAGGAGGGATATCCAGCAAAGTCCGTAATAATGAAGGCGGTGATGGTGGCACAGATAACGGAGAAGCCGGTAACAGCATCATTGACAACAAATACAATGTCGGTGGAGAAGTAAAATTCGGCGTCGAACGTCTGAACAGAGTGACTTACCATAACAATCAGGTTGCTGGCGGTAACGTCACATTAACCAGTGCACGGGATACCTCACTTCAGGGCACCAACATCAACGCGGATCAGGTGACAGGCAATATAGGTGGCAATCTCAACGTTGAAAGCCGGAAAAACAAAACCGACAGCCTGAATATCGGTCTGGATACAGGATTAGGATTTAGCAGAACAGTCAAAGGTGATAATGACCATAAAACGACATTGCCGATTGCTGACAGTAACTCTGCGGAAAATACAGCAGAAATCGCTGCAACCGGAACTCCGAGCCTGACAGATCGTCTGACCGCTGCTTTTAAAGATTACAACGGAAAACTCAAGAGCAATTACGACACGCTTGAGCAGGAAAGCGTTGGTGAGCAATCAACCCTGAACGGCACGAACGGCGTTAATCTGAATGTTGCGGGCAGAACCCACCTGACCGGCAGCCGGATTGACAGTTCTCAGGGGCAGGTAGCTGTGAATACTCAGCAAATCGGACATCAGGCCGTAACAGGCTACGACAGAGGCAGAAATATGGGTGTTAACTTACCGGACTCCATTGCAGACCTCACAGGAGCAGTCCAGAAAGATATCTTTTCCGGTAAAATTCCTTTTGTGAAAAATGAAAACCACAATACAGAAACTCCTGCCATGCAGAGTGGAATTAAAGGGTATCAGTTGGATTAATTGACCACACCCTGAATCATATTCATCAGTCTTAACACAAACGGTAGCCTTCATATGGCTACCGTTATTCTGAGTCATAGTCTTATAGGCTATCGGCGAGTTTATAAACCTCGTCATCAGCGCGTTTACCAACAGCAATCACAAGCAGCAGTAACTTTTCATCAATGACTTCATAAACCAAACGATATCCTGATGACTTAAGTTTGATCTTGTATCTGTTGGTACGTCCACTCAGTCGAGATGCCGGAACATGAGGATTTTTCAAACGTTCAGCCAGCTTCTTTTTAAGCAGCTCCCGTATTGTATGCCCCAAACTCCGCCACTCTTTAAGCGCCCGTTTCTCAAATTCAAGTTTATAAGTCATCGAGGCTGACACTCACAAATTCAGGATCTTCTAGTCGCTCATCTGCAATACGATTGAGTTCAGCATCTTCTGCCAATTCCCGATAATAAGCATATAACTCTGGTGGAACGCAGTAAAATGCTGGCTCATTACGATTCAAGATAGCAACTGCGCCCCCTTCTCCTTCTGCAATCGTTCCCATTGGATTGCGTTTTAAATCAGTAATACTGGCTGCAATTGTTGTTAATATTTTATAAGCCATATTAGTCTCCAGAAAGCGATGATGTTTTTATAGAATCTTTAAAAGAATTATATTAGCACCTTTAAAAGCACTAATAAAAGATTCTTAATAACTTCATTCCGATTACCTGTGAAGATAATCAATGTCGCTTGTCGGTAAACAGCCTGTAATCCACTTTCGAGCTATAGTAAGGTTAGGAGCATTGATGTTCGCAACACTGACTTGGAGATAAAATGACAACCGTTTTTATCGCTGAATCTATCGCAATCAAAAATACGATAAAAATTAAGAGGATGTAATGCCAAGTGATTTAAAAAAAGGGCAGCATATCAATAAGGAAACGATTAATACGCCATTACAAAAGGGGCTGGATGGTGGCAAAAAAGCACTTTCAGTGACGATCCGTATTGGCAATTATATACGTCATATCCCATTTATTGCTCACCTGATCCGGGCTGCACAGCGTTTCAACGACCGAATGGGAAGCCAGTTTGGTGCTGCCATCACTTACTTCTCCTTTCTGTCACTGATCCCGATCCTGATGCTTTCTTTTGCTATGGCCGGTTTTGTGCTGGCTTCCAATCCTGATTTGCTGACAAGGCTGATCAATGGAATTGCTAATAGCATCAATGATCCATCACTGGCAAACACACTGAAAAACAGTGTTGATACCGCCATAAAACAAAGGACAACAGTCGGGTTAACAGGTCTGGCAATTGCGCTTTATTCCGGCGTGAACTGGGTCGGCAACCTGCGTGAGGCAATTCGCGCCCAGTCCCGCGATATTTGGGAGCGCACTCACGAAGATAAGGAAAAAATCTATTTTCAGTATATCCGCGACGTTTTCTCCCTGTTCGGCCTGCTATTCGCATTAGTTATCACACTTTCCCTGAATTCCATTGCCGGTTCTGCTCAGGCAAGCATCGTCCATGCCCTTGGTTTAGAAGATATCGAATGGCTGCGCCCAGCCTGGACATCCATTGGCATGTTCATTTCCATTTCTGCCAATTATCTGTTATTCCTATGGATATTATGGATATTGCCCCGTCATCAGCCTGAACGGAAAGCCCTGTTTCAGGGAACCCTGATGGCAGCTATCGGATTTGAAGTTATTAAATCCATTATGACAATGATGCTGCCACGCCTTGCCAGCTCACCTTCAGGGGCTGCCTTCGGTTCAGTGATTGGCCTGATGGCATTTTTCTATTTCTTTGCCCGACTGACCCTATTCTGTGCTGCGTGGATAGCCACCGCAGAGAAAAAAGAGTGACAAACCGAGACAGCTTCATCAGAAGCATTCTATAAAAAACTAAAAGGAGTCATCTATGCCATTTGTGAACATCAAAATCACCCGTGAAGGGGCTACAGCTGAACAGAAGAAACAATTAATTGAAGGCGCAACCCAGTTGCTGGTGGATGTACTTGGCAAAAATCCGGCCACCACCTTTGTTATCATTGATGAAGTGGAAACGGATAATTGGGGAATTGGTGGCAATAGCGTGACAGAAGTACGAGCTGCTGCGAAGAAATAAGATATTTTCCAAATATGAAATAAACGATTAGGGCGAATATCTCGCCCTTTTTGATCTTTTTATTTTAAGGCCCTGTTGCCGGTTCAGGTATTAAAATTCCACGTTGTACTACCGGTCTGGTTGCAATTCTTTCATGCCACTCACTTAGATTTTTATACTAAACAAAGAAGGATTGCCGCAGACTCAAAAATAGTCGTATTTGTTTCGCTGTCAAATATAACAGGAATGCGCCCATGCGGATTAAGCCGTAAGAATTCCGGTAATAAATTCTCACCTTTATCAATCTGCACATGGTTTAATACATATGGAACCAAGCTCTTCCAACGCAATTGTTATTTTAAATCCGTTAGGAGAGCTGTCAGTATAAAGGTTAATCATAGAATTTTCCTTTATGGGTTAAATATTACGCATTGAATATTAAGTATTAACCTGCACTTCCCGATATTTCAACCGCCTTCGGTTCTTCCGGTAATGGACCCGGACGCATAATCTGGTTAAAGCTGCCTCTGAGCTGATTCACATCAACAACTGATTCCCCTTTCGGCTGCACAAGAATGAATGAAGTTTCCTGAGATAACATCTCGTTCAGTTTTTTGTTCAACACTTGTGGTGTGAGAGAGGATAAAAATATCTGTCTCAATCTGCTGTATTGTTCAGGAGCAATATCTATCACATTATTCTGTTGGGAAATCAGACGTTGGTTAATCAGTACATCTGTGTCTGTACGCGCATATACGGCAAAAAGATGCTGAAGTTGAATGCGCTTCTGCGTATACAGTTCATCAAACTGCTCTTGTGGCAACCCGCTTTCACGTAGTGATGCCAATGCAGAAGCCAGATAAAGTGTGGCATCATTCAGTTTGTCTGATGCAACATTCATATTTAAGTAGCAGTTTGCCCGTTGGTACACAATCCGACAGTCTAAATCCAGTTTGGCTTCATTTGGCTTTTCTTTCATCTTCAGTTGCAAATAGTGGTAAAGCGCCTCACGGGCAAGTTCATTTGACCAGTGCTGAAAGAGTGTCTGAGAGTCATTAATCGGCTGCCAATTCAGATTCCAGGCTAAAGAAAGCCTGTCCTGTCTGGCTTTCTCACTTTCGACTCCCAGTGTTTCTGTTTTTAATGGCTGTAAGATGGGAACAGCAACCGGAGTCTGCCGCTTACCTTCCAATGATGAAAATGCCTGATTAAGGCGTTCTGGTAATACCCGACTATCAACATTACCCGCAATATATAAAGTCATTGCATCCGGTGTATACCATTGCCGATAGAACTTTTCTACTTTCTTCACATCCACTGGAAGGGATACGCTCGCTCCGGGATCATGGCCAATCAGTGTTGAACCCTGTAATCGCATACGCCATACAGGATCATCAATGTCTGATGGCAAAGTCGATACCAGATGTTCCGATGTTTTCATGGCCGGAGCCAAAGTCTGTTCTGTGAATACAGCGCCTCCCGCAATATCAGCCAGCCATATCAGTGCATCCTGCAATAATTCAGGGCGATTATTTGGCAAACTGAGGCTATAAAGGGTGAAATCATATGAAACTATGGCTGGCGGGAAAGGGTTTTTACTGTCAACTACGTTGTGCCACAGGTTTTCCAATTTTTGCGAGGATAAATCTTTACTGGAAGAGAGTACGACTTTTGGTATGAGATAAGTGTAACCTTGCTGATGGTTTTTCTCTGCCAGAGATCCGGTTTTCACCATTAAACGCAACTGTATTCTGTCATTCGGGCGTTGTGGCGTTTGCAGAATTTGCCAGCTGAACCCATTTTCCAGTTTTCCCTGTTGCCAGGCAGGGTCAGGCTGTAAAGTCTCAGCTTGAGCAAAGTAAGTTGTAGCCAGAATGATGCCACCAATAAGATATCCGATTTTCTTGCCTTGCATTCTCACTTACCCCTACCTGTTTAATTTTATCCTTGCCTGAACTAATAAAGGTTCTGGATATTATCGCAGACTCTTATACACTTCGTCTTTCAAGCTGCCTCTTTGTTGGCTACGCATTTTGAAATTCATTGTATATAGACCTTTATTTACCCTGTAAGGTTTCATTTTATCGAGACTTTTGCTTATTCATCTGACGATTATAACCTTTTACCAGAAGACCCAGTTCATCATCCTGATGACCTTTGGGGCTAGGCATAGGAACTGGCGGATGTTCTTCATTCAGTTCCTTAGCGATATCACGCAATGGATGTATGATGATACGATTGATGCACCAACTTACCGACACTGTAATGATAAGCGCGAGCAATAAGTAAGTGGTTAACATTAATGCCAGTGTATTTAATGCAAAGCGATACACACGGTTGGAATCAACCTGTAGGATGAGATGCCCTTGTGCTGCCAGATCTTGTGTTGAAATACCGTAAATATGTAAAGGAATATTCACTTCAACAGGGATACCAAACACTCGTTTTGCCAATTCTGGTATCGGTCGGTGGGTTGCAAAATCCAGACTCATAATCCGCGAGTTATCCCTTGAGATCAGTTCAGCCCGCCCTAAAATGCCCGATGTTTTCAGCCCGATCAGTAATGTTTTTGCTGTGTTGAGATCGGATCTTAATAAAGCCTCTGTCAGAGGAGTTTGAATCTGAGCTGCCGCATTATGGAGTTGGTTAATATAATCATCTTTTCGCTGCTGCAACAAATGCGATAATTGGATAGTAATGAAAATAGCAAGAGTGACCAAAGTGACTCCAGTCACTGCCGCCATTTGTTTAATAGTTAACGAACGTTTGACACGCGATTTCATTTTATCCAAACCAATACTCAGCCAAAGACGGGCTATCACACCTTATTAATGCGACTGAGTATACTTGATTTTTATTCTTATCGTCTCGTTTAGATGAAGCCCCCGCCGTAAGTGGCGGGGGAGGTCAGACCTTAAAAGATTAATCGTTACCACTGTAATCATCCGAAGTCCATTCGGTATGAATCAGCTAACGTTATATTACGGCCTATGGTAATTAGGTCGGTGGGTTTTGATTCTGTTCAACCGCAAAGCAAGCAACCAATCGTTCACCATATTGTTTCAGTTCAGGCTGGAGCTGAGTACATGGCCCAAACGCATGACGGCAACGGGCTGCAAAAGCACATCCCGGAGGAGGGTTCATCGGACTGGGCAATTCTCCTGTTAATTTGATACGTTCACGACGAAGCTCAGGGTTTAAACGTGGTGTTGCAGACAAGAGTGCCTGAGTGTAAGGGTGACGCGGATTATTGAAAATCGCATGTTTGTCGCCCTTTTCAACACAACGCCCCAAATACATGACCATCACTTCATCCGCAATATGTTCAACAACGGAGAGGTCATGAGAAATAAACACATATGACAGACCCAGTTCTTGCTGCAAATCCATCATCAGGTTCAGAACCTGCGCCCGCACCGAAACATCCAGCGCAGAAACAGGTTCATCAGCAATGACCACATCAGGATTCAGCATTAATCCACGGGCAATCGCAATACGCTGGCGCTGACCGCCGGAAAACATATGGGGATAGCGCTGATAATGTTCAGGTTTTAACCCCACTTTCTCCATCATTTGCAGAACTTTTTCCCTGCGTTCTGCTGATGTCAGTGTTGTATTGATAAGCAGGGGTTCTTCCAGAATCTGCCCCACTTTTTTTCGTGGATTCAATGAGGCATAAGGGTTCTGGAAGACAATCTGGATTTTCTGACGCCGGAGTTTTTCCGCTTCTTTATCAGGTAACAATAAATCCTGCCCCAGATAGTACAGCTCTCCTTCTGTCGGCTTTTCTATCATTGTCAACAGGCGCCCTAACGTGGATTTCCCACAGCCAGACTCCCCGACAACAGCCAATGTTTTGCCTTTTTCCAGTTCAAATGAGACACCATCCAATGCTTTAAGCATCCGCTCAGATGAAAATATCCCTGCTTTGACCGGATAATATTTTTTTAACCCGATAGCTTTCAGCAAAGGAACGGCGGTTTTTTCCATACTCATATCGTTGGCCTCCCATCATCATTCAGCGGCATATGACATTTAACCTGACGCTCTCCAACGACCTTCAATTCAGGCTCAGTCTGATAACAATGCTCTGTGGCATAAGGGCAGCGCGGATTGAGCAAACATCCGACAGGACGATCATATTTCCCCGGAACAACCCCCGGCAATGAAGCCAAACGAGCCTTGTCTACTGCAAATTCCGGTAGCGCCCGTAATAATGCTTGTGTATAGGGATGACGCGGCGCTTTGAATATTTCCGTCGCCTTCCCTGCTTCCACTACCTGACCGGCATACATCACAATAATATGTTGTGCGGCTTCCGCGACCAGTGCCAAATCATGAGTGATCAGGATCAGAGCCATATTTTCCCGCTGTTGTAACTCAAGCAGCAGTTCAATGATTTGAGCCTGAATAGTAACGTCCAGCGCCGTTGTCGGTTCATCCGCAATCAGCAATTTTGGCCGACAGGCTATTGCCATCGCAATCATCACACGCTGGCTCATTCCTCCTGATAACTGATGCGGATAAACATCCAGACGAGATGCAGGATCGGGGATACCCACCAAAGTCAGCAAATCAATCGCACGCTGATAACGGGTTTTACGACTGCCTCCCTGATGAACTTTCAGCGCTTCCATAATCTGATAGCCCACGGTATAGCAGGGATTAAGGCTGGTCATCGGGTCCTGAAAAATCATCGACACCTCTGCACCAATCAACTGACGGCGCTCTTTTTCAGATATTTTCGTCAGATCGCAGCCATCAAACTCCAGCTTTCCTGCCATCACTTTGCCCGGATAATCTATCAACCCCATAATCGCCAGTGAACTGACGGATTTACCAGAACCTGATTCCCCGACAATACCGACAACCTGCCCCTGCTCAACCCTGTAGCTGATACGGTCAACGGCGCGGAATGGTGCATCTTCGTCACCGAAGTGCACCGATAATTGGTCTATATTCAACAATGCCATTCCATACCCCTACTGCTTGAGCTTAGGATCGAGCGCATCACGCAACCCGTCTCCCATCAGGTTAAATGCCAGTACCGTCAACAGGATCGCCAGCCCCGGAAAGGTGACAACCCACCAGGCACTCTGAGCGAACTGCAATACATCTGACAGCATGGTTCCCCATTCAGGAGTAGGCGGCTGTGCTCCCATTCCCAGAAAACCCAATGCAGCCATATCGAGAATGGCGTTCGAGAACCCTAATGAGGCCTGTACAATCAATGGGGCAAGGCAGTTTGGCAGGATATTAATGAACATCTGGCGTATTGCACCCGCACCAGCTACCTGAGAAGCAGTCACATAGTCACGGTTCACTTCCACCAGTACCGCAGCCCGCGTCAGACGGATATAGTGAGGCAGTGCAACAAATGTCAGCGCCAGTGATGCATTGACAATAGAGGGGCCGAAGATAGCCACCAACACCAGTGCTAACAGCAGGCTGGGCAAGGCCAGCATAATATCCACCAACCGCATGATGGCTGCATCAATAGCACCGCCAAAATAACCGGATAAGAGACCCAGAATAATCCCCATCACCAGCGACATCACGACAACCAGACAGCCAACCAGTAAGGAAAGACGGGCGCCATACATCAGGCGGGAAAGGATATCTCGCCCAACATCGTCAGTACCAAGAATAAACTTCCAGCTTCCCCCTTCCTGCCATACCGGCGGGAACAGCAGAGAATCACGGAACTGTTCCGCCGGGCCATGTGGCGCCAAGACGTTTGCAAACAACGCAATCAACAACATCAGTACAATGTAGGCAAGGCCGATAACCGCCCCTTTATTGCGTTTAAAGTAATGCCAGAATTCCTGTATCGGCGTCATCATTTTTGGCGCACTTGATACTGTTTGCTCAGTAAGTTGAGTCATCATGTGCTCCTTATTTCTTATGCCGGATACGTGGGTTGACGATGCCATAAAGCAAATCAACCACAAAATTGACCAGAATGATCATGGTTGCTACCAGCAATACCCCGCCCTGTACCACCGGATAATCCCGCCGCTGGAGAGCATCAATCAACCAACGCCCCAGCCCCGGCCATGAAAAAATCGTTTCCGTCAGAATCGCACCCGCCAGCATAACGCCGACTTGCAGGCCAATTACCGTGACTACAGGCAGTAACGCATTACGCAACGCATGAATGATAATGACTCGCAGGCGACTCAGCCCTTTTGCCCGTGCGGTACGGATATAATCTTCGCCCAATACTTCCAGCATGGAGGAGCGGGTCATACGAACAATGACCGCCAGTGGGATCGTCCCCAATACAACCGCAGGCAGGATCATATGCATCACAGCATCAACGAAATCGCCATCTTCCCCCCAAAACAGGGTATCAACCAGCATAAAGCCGGTCAGGGGATAGCTGTCATCAAGGAATACACTATCGCTTATGCGACCGGAAACAGGAGTCAGGTTCCAGTGAACAGAAACCAGCATGATAAGCATAATACCCCACCAGAAGATGGGCATTGAGTAGCCGGTCAGAGACAGGCCAACAGCGGTATGATCAAAGACAGAGCCACGTTTGACTGCCGCCAGTACACCAACAGGGATACCGACAGAAATTGCAAATAGCATGGCACAGACGCCTAACTCCAATGTGGCCTGAAACCGGGGGACAAACTCATCCCACACCGGAATACGGCTTTTCAGGGATACCCCCAAATCACCATGAAGTATCCCATTGATATAATGAAGGTATTGCTCCCAAAGAGGCTTATCCAGCCCCATCATTGCCATCAGTTCGGCATGACGCTCAGCCGAAACACCACGCTCCCCTGCCATAATGAGTACCGGATCACCGGGGATCATGTGCACAAAAGCGAAAGTCAGCAGAGTAATGCCAATAAACGTCGGGATCACCAGCCCCAAACGTCGGAGGATAAATTGCAGCATATCCTGAATTCTCTTTTTTAATTATTCGTTACAGCTCTCAGGCTGTTTATGTATTACACAGACCTGCTTGCCTACCAGAGAAGTACAACCCTTCCCCCAAGAAAAATCTGGGGGAAGGGTTAATCACAAAAAATCAGGAACAGGATTATTTGAGATCTACGTTGTAAAAGAGGTGCTTGCCGAGTGGATCAACCACGTAACCTTTCACTTCCTTGCGAATAGGTTCGTAAACCGTGGAGTGGGCAATAATCAATGCAGGAACCTGTTCATGCATCACTACTTGCGCTTGCTTATAAAGCTCAGTGCGTTTGGCTACATCAGCGACTTCACGCGCAGGCAGAATGATGTCCTCAAATTGTTTATCACACCATTTTGAATAGTTAGAGCCTTGTTGTTTAGCTGCACAACTGAACAACGTACCAAAGAAGTTATCAGGATCACCATTATCCCCTGTCCAGCCCATCATCACGTTTTGAGGTTCACCATCTTTGGCTCGTTTCAGATATTCACCCCATTCATAAGTAACGATTTTGGCTTTCACGCCAATTTTGGCCCAGTCAGCCTGAATCATTTCTGCCATACGGCGGGCATTCGGATTATAAGGACGCTGTACCGGCATTGCCCAAAGATCGGTTTCAAAACCATTCGGGAAGCCGGCCTCTTTCATCAATTCTTTAGCTTTCGCGGGATCATAGGCGTAATCTTTCACATCATCGTTATAGCCCCACATGGTCGGTGGGATCAGATTTTTCGCTTTCTGGCCAGCTCCCTGATATACAGCCTCAATAATGGCATCTTTGTTCACCGCCATTGTCAGCGCCTGACGAACTTTGAGGTTATCCATTGGCTTTTTGGTGACATTGTAAGAAACATAACCGACATTCAGCCCTGCCTGTTCTTTCAGGACGATGTCTTTGTTCTGTTTCATACCCGCAATATCGGCCGGATTCGGATAGGGCATGACCTGACACTCATTTTTCTGTAATTTTGCATAACGTACAGAGGCGTCAGGGGTAATAGAGAAGACCAGACGGTCAATTTTCGCGGCTCCTTCCCAATAATCTTTAAACGCTTTATAGAGAATGCGGGAGTCTTTCTGGTACTGCACTAACTGGAATGGCCCTGTTCCAACGGGGTTGAGGTCAACTTTCTCCGGTGTACCCGCTTTCATCATGACATCAGCATATTCTTTGGAAAGAATCGAAGCGAAATCCATTGCCAGATTAGCTAAGAAAGGGGCTTCAGGACGGGATAGCTCAAAGCGAACAGTATAATCGTCCACTTTTTCTATTTTACTGATGATATTTCCCATATCCATGCCGATAAAGTATTCATAGCTGCCACCGGAAACTTTATGGTACGGGTGGTTTTTATCCTTCTGGCGCATAAAGGTAAAGAGAATGTCATCAGCATTGAAATCGCGGGTTGGTTTAAAATCTTTACTACCCTGCCACTTCACACCCTTACGCAAATGGAAGGTGTAAGTTTTACCATCATCGCTCACTTCCCAACGATCAGAGAGGCTGGGAATAATCTCTGTTGTGCCTAATTTGAAATCTACCAGACGGTTATAAATAGGTCTGGCACTGGCATCAAAAGTTGTACCAGAGGTAAATAATTGAGGATTAAAACCTTCAGGTGAACCTTCTGAGCAATAGACCAGTGTTTTTGCCTGCACACCAGCAGCTACAGCTAAAGAAACAAGACCAATGCCCAATTTCAGTAAACCGGGCTTTTTCTTTTTGGAGATAGTCATTACGGAAGCTCCGTTTGTGATGTTTATTGTGCCTTAGCCAAGCCCAGAATTTCCTGCCTGAATATCACTGTCCCGGCCTGTGTTATTTTCTTCGCTTATCAATTAAACAATTGTCATGCCTGACGTCAATATAACCCTGACAACAAATGAAACATCATAAAAACATAAAAGAAAAAAAATATTAACAATTATGGTCAAAAAACATAATATCAGGTGAAAATACGGTCAAAAAAACCACAAAAGCCACAAGTGATCAGAATTTCATACTATGATTTATAATTTTAAATTTGTGACCGGATACTTAAATAATGACAATAAAGAGTTATGGGAAAAGTAAGTAAGACAGGAGGCCGAACTGAATAAAGAAAAAGCAAACTATTCATTTCATCCGATTCAGATGGGATTAATACACTATCAACTGAATTAGTTAGTCAGACCTTTTCGGAATACGGGATTCGATTTATCAATGCCCGACTATAGGTGATAGAAAATAGAAATAGGCGACTAATTTTTTTGTTTTCCACAAACGAAAAAACCCCGCTCAAAGAGCGGGGTTTCAGAATGCTGGTCGGCGAGAGAGGATTCGAACCTCCGACCCACTGGTCCCAAACCAGTTGCGCTACCAAGCTGCGCTACTCGCCGAAAACGAAGCGCATCTTACTGCCAGTAGCGCAGATCGTCAATAGCTTTTTAAAAATAACCGGTTATTTGGCTATAATGCAGCCAAATAACGTACAGTTACGTCTAAAACGTGCAATATACCAGCAACAAAAAGCCTCGCATTAAGCGAGGCCTTGAGGTCAGCAACCCGATAATATTTATCGGCTTCTGCTTACTGTAACAATGAAATATCCGCAACCCGCAGGAACAGATCACGCAACTCACTCAGCAATGTCAGACGATTTACCCGTACTTGCAGGTCTTCGTCCATAACCATCACGTTGTCGAAGAATGCATCCACAACTTCACGCAGGGAAGCTAATTCAACCAATCCATCCTGATAGTTACCTTCAGCAAACAGAGGAGCCAGTTTTTCTTTCAGAACAACCAGATGTGTCGCCAACTGAATTTCTTCCGCCGCTTTCAATACGGAAGCCTGAACTGCATCATTCAGCTTCTCTTCTGATTTCGCCAGAATATTGGAAACACGTTTATTAGCCGCAGCCAGAGAAACAGCTTCATCCAGTGTACGGAAATGCGTTACCGCTTTCATACGGGCATCAAAGTCAGCCGGTTGAGTCGGGCGACGAGCCAGAACTGCCTGAATGGTATCAACGCTGTATCCCTGCTCCTGATACCAAGTGCGGAAACGGCCGAGCATAAACTCAACAACATCATCCACAACTTTATCATTGGTCAGCTTATCACCGTACAAACGAACGGCTTCTTCTGCCAGTGTCTGGAGATCGAGAGGTAATTTTTTCTCAACAATAATACGCAGTACACCCAGCGCGGCACGACGCAAAGCAAATGGGTCTTTATCCCCTTTAGGATGCTGACCGATACCGAAAATGCCAGCCAGTGTATCCATTTTATCAGCAATCGCTACTGCGCAAGAAACGCCGTTTGATGGCAGATCATCACCAGAAAAGCGTGGCTGATACTGTTCATTCAGCGCCAGCGCCACATCTTCAGCTTCTCCATCATGACGGGCATAATGCATTCCCATCACACCCTGCGTATCGGTGAACTCAAAGACCATATTGGTCATTAAGTCACACTTGGACAATAAACCTGCACGGGTAGCGTGAGTAACATCTGCTCCGATTTTTTCAGCAATCCAGCCAGCCAGCGCCTGAATGCGATCTGTTTTATCACGCAGTGTACCCAACTGCTTCTGGAACAGAACCGTTTCCAGACGCGGCAGGTTATCTTCCAGACGCTGTTTACGGTCAGTCTTAAAGAAGAATTCAGCATCTGCCAGACGCGGACGTACTACTTTTTCATTACCTGAGATGATCTGCTGCGGATCAGAAGATTCAACATTGGCAACGAAAATAAAGTTCGCCATCAATTTGCCGGAGTTATCGTAAACCGGAAAATATTTCTGGTCGCCTTTCATGGTATACACCAGAGCTTCTGCCGGTACTTCGAGGAATTTTTCTTCGAATTTTGCTGTCAGAACCACAGGCCACTCTACCAGCGAAGTCACTTCTTCCAGCAGACTGTCCGTCAGATCCGCTACACCGCCAATCTGGGTTGCTGCCAGCTCTGCATCACGCTTAATCAGTGCCTTACGTGTTTCATAATCCGCAATAACCCGACCACGTTCCTGCAAAATTACTGGGTACTGTTCCGCGTTATCAATCGTGAATTCTGCTTCACCCATAAAACGATGACCACGGATAATACGATCAGATTTGATACCCAGAATTTCGCCTTCAATCAGCTCGCTGCCCAACAACATAGTGACAGTATGCACAGGACGAACAAACTGGGTCTCTTTATCACCCCAGCGCATCAGTTTAGGGATAGGCAGTTTAGCCAATGAGCTGCTTACCATATCTGCCAGCAACTCTTTGGCTTCACGGCCTTTAACCTGTGCCCGATACAGCAGCCATTCACCTTTATCAGTTACCAGACGCTCTGCCTGATCAACGGTGATCCCACAGCCTCGCGCCCAGCCTTCTGCTGCTTTGGTTGGTTTCCCTTCCGCATCAAACGCCTGAGCAATTGCCGGGCCACGTTTTTCTACTTCACGATCAGCCTGTGCCGCCGCCAGATTTACCACCTTCAACGCCAGACGGCGGGGAGCAGCAAACCAGCGAACTTCACCATGACCCAGATTGGCGTTTTTCAGTTCTGTTTCAAAATTGGCCGCAAAGGATTCAGCCAGTGAACGCAGCGCCTTTGGTGGCAACTCTTCTGTGCCGATTTCCACAAGGAAAGTCTGTTGAGTCATGATGGCCTCTTAATTTTCTGTTACACCGTTTTTATTACACATCGGGAAGCCAAGCGCCTCGCGGGAGGCATAGTAAGCTTCAGCAACTGCTTTGGTCAGAGTACGGATACGCAGGATATAACGCTGACGCTCAGTCACGGAAATCGCTTTACGGGCATCCAGCAGGTTAAACGTATGACCAGCTTTCAGAATACGTTCATAAGCAGGCAATGGGAGAGGTGTCTCCAGTGCCAGCAACTCCTGCGCTTCTTTTTCATACTGCTCAAAACAGGTGAACAGAAAATCCACATCTGCATGTTCGAAGTTGTAAGTAGACTGCTCAACTTCATTCTGGTGATAAATATCACCATAAGTGGTTTTACCCAGCGGGCCATCACTCCACACCAGATCGTAAACGCTGTCTACGCCCTGAATATACATAGCGAGACGCTCCAGACCGTAAGTGATTTCACCGGTAACTGGCTTACACTCAAGACCACCAACCTGCTGGAAATAAGTGAACTGAGTCACTTCCATACCATTCAGCCAGACTTCCCAGCCCAGACCCCAAGCTCCCAGCGTCGGGTTTTCCCAGTTATCTTCAACAAAGCGGATATCGTGAACGGTAGGATCAAGCCCCAGCTCTTTCAGTGAACCAAGATAAAGTTCCTGAATATTATCTGGAGAAGGTTTGATGATTACCTGAAATTGGTAGTAATGCTGAAGTCGGTTCGGGTTTTCACCGTAGCGACCATCAGTCGGACGACGGGATGGCTGCACATAAGCAGCAGCAATAGGCTCAGGCCCTAAGGCACGCAGGCAGGTCATAGGGTGAGAGGTTCCTGCGCCGACTTCCATATCCAATGGTTGGACAACGGTACAGCCTTGACGCGCCCAGTAGTCCTGTAATGTCAGGATAATTCCCTGAAAGGTTTTGGTATCAAACTTTTGCATGTTGAATCCGCACGCGATACATATGAATTTAAACGAAAGGAGTCAGTATACCCTTTGAACGTAAGATATACAGCACTGATCACCCCCCAATTTTGTCCCTGTATAAAAAAATCTTATTCGAATCACTTTACATGGATATTCATCCAGCTAAACTTGGTGTAATTATTCATCAATTCCTGTGGAGACGTGCAACTCATGAATAAAGAAATAACCCGCTGTGGCTGGGTTACCTCTGACCCGGATTATCTGGCTTATCATGACAATGAGTGGGGGAAACCATTAAAGGATAGCCAACAACTGTTTGAATTGATTTGCCTTGAAGGGCAACAGGCGGGTTTATCGTGGTTCACTATTTTGAAAAAGCGGCAAGGTTACAGAAATTGTTTCCACCAGTTTAATCCCGCAAAAATCGCCAGAATGGATGAAAATGATGTCGAGAGACTAATGAAAAACCCTGCTATCGTCCGTCATCGCGCAAAAATTAATGCCATTATTGATAATGCCCGTGCTTACCTGAAAATGGCCGAACAGGGAGAAAATTTCAGTGAATTTATCTGGCAGTTTGTCGATGGTTCTCCACAAATAAATCACTGGGAAACACTGGCTGAAGTACCTGCCAAAACTGACCTTTCTGACGCTCTTTCAAAGGCACTGAAAAAACGCGGATTTAAATTTATCGGGAGCACAACCTGCTATGCTTTTATGCAGGCTGCGGGCTTGGTGGATGATCATATCGCAAACTGTCTATGTCGAGAATGATCGGTACAGGAAAAGTGACTTCTCACCGCCCTATCGGGCGAGGGTTTACGGCGAAATTGCTAAGAATCAGTGCATAAAAGTAGGTGACAATATAATAAGGTGCAAGGTATGGTGTCTTCTTACCTTACTCCTACAAAATACAAACAAAGACGTAACAGCCGTTATGAAATTCTCTCAATTCGGAAACAAATTCACACAAGAGTCAGGGATTACTCGCCTGATGAATGATCTCAATCAGGGTTTGAGAACACCCGGAGCGATTATGCTTGGTGGTGGCAATCCTGCCCATATTCCTGAAATGGATGAGTATTTCCAGCAACTATTGACAGATATGGCGCTAAACGGACAATTAACTGAAACTCTGTGTAACTACGATGGCCCACAGGGAAAAAATACGTTAATCGCAGCACTGGCAGAAGAATTACAGGAAAAACTAGGCTGGGATGTTCATCCACAGAATATTGCCCTGACTAATGGCAGCCAAAGTGCTTTTTTCTACCTGTTTAATTTATTGGCAGGACGTGATGAAAATGGTTCGATAAAACGGGTTCTGTTTCCTCTTGCACCTGAATATATTGGCTATTCTGACTCTGGTCTCGATGAAGGTTTATTTGTTGCCAATAAACCTAATATAGAATTATTACCCAACGGGCAGTTTAAATATCATGTTGATTTTGACCACCTGAATATTTCTGAAGATATCAACCTGATCTGCGTTTCCCGTCCAACTAACCCAACAGGTAATGTTGTCACGGATGAAGAGTTACTGCGTTTGGATGCATTGGCTCAAAAGCACCAAATCCCTCTGCTTATCGATAATGCCTATGGTGTACCGTTCCCGGGTATTATTTTTAGTGAGGCAACTCCGCTGTGGAACCCGAATATTATCTTATGTATGAGCCTGTCCAAGCTTGGGCTGCCCGGGGCTCGCTGTGGAATCATCATTGCTAATGAAAAAATTATTCAGGCTGTCAGTAATATGAATGGTGTGATTAGTCTGGCTCCGGGTGGCATCGGGTCAGCTATGACGCTGGAAATGATCCGCCGTAATGATCTGTTCCGCTTATCCCAGAATGTTATCCAACCATTCTATAAAAAACGGGTCGAGCAGGTTATTGAGGTCATTCGCCGCTATCTGCCAGAAGAACGCTGCCTTATCCATAAACCAGAAGGAGCCATATTCCTCTGGCTCTGGTTTAAAAATCTGCCGATTACTACTGAAGTTCTTTATCAGCGCTTAAAAAAACGGAAGGTATTAATGGTGCCTGGTCATTATTTTTTCCCCGGTCTGGAGCACAACTGGCCTCATGCACATCAATGTATGCGCATGAACTATGTGCCTGATCTGAAGAAAATAGAAGAAGGTATCCGTATTTTATCCGAAGAAATTGAGATTGCTCATCAAGAAGCAGATTCTTAAGTAGCATTTCAAAATGATCAGTGTATCCCTTATTCTGTGCGGCGCGCGGGATAAGGAGTTACCATTTGAAAAGACTCTCATTATGATGAAAAGACATTTAATTGAACAAATAAAAAAATCTCCCTCATTTAAGGTGAGGGAGTAAGATGATAACGAGGACTTTTTACCTGAGAACAGGACAGTAGTTATTAGAATCCCAAAAGAATTCTTCACACACAGTAGGAAAGGAAAACAATCCTTGTTTATACACTTTCCCTGAACTCGGTATATTTAACCAGAAAACAAAAAATATAATGGTCTGAATAAGCAGAGTTTTTTCACTTTAAATTGCCTCTACTATGTGAAATTAAGATAATTCCCGCATATTATGTGATCTAAAGCACACTTAATGAATCAAACACATATGCTTAATTATTTAACGCTGTTTTCAATTTTCTATTCTGACAGAAAATCATATCTGTTACCTGCCTCCAGATTCAGCAATTCTCAGTATGAACAGAACTAATTCCTTGTTAAATGACTTTTAATAATAGTGAGAGCCTTTTCAGTCAAAACTCAATTCGACATCCATTAAATGTAAATTTAAATAAAATAATTTCATTATGATTTTATTTCAAAATGAAATCATCGAGAGGAATTAAAGGAGGCTAAAGAAAAAATTATTCGATTTGATAATAAGTGCTATAGCAAACTGAATATTACCTAACTATAGTAAATGGTATCAAAAAGTTATTTTTATGCTTATTCATGCTTCAGAAAAAATCATGTCAGGCATAAATATAACATCTGGATACTGGCAATTAACTCATTGAGCTCAAGGAATGGAAATGATGAAAAACTATAAGCTGCTTCTATTACCTTCCACTATAGTTGGGTGGCTTCTGCTGACAGGCTGCTCCAGCATCATGGCTCACAGCGGCCCTAATCAGGGATATTACTCTGGAGCACAAGCCAATATTAATATGTTAAAAGATGATAATACGGGGTGGTTGCTGAAACCCATACTCGTAGTAGACCTTCCATTGTCAGTCTTTTTAGATACCCTCTTACTCCCCTTTGATTATGCTTTCTCTGGTCAGGATCAAACAGAAAAATCACCTAAACTTCGTATTGAAAAACTGGAAGAAAACACAAACAGCTCACAATCGATATCAGAGAACACCACTCATAATAATGAACCCTGATTTTGCCAATACCGATTAGGCTGAAGTTATCTTATCTTTGCTGTTTTTTTAGGCGCCATCATTTTTCAGGCATCGTTATTGTGCAACGATGCCTGCTCCAACCCTGTTTCAACGATGAATAGCTGCCGATACCCTTTAATATCCCGCATAAAAGCGACATATCGGTCATCAGGTGAAAAAACGATAGCATCAGCACAGGGAGCATCGTCAGTATGTTCTGTTAACCGCTTAATTTTTCCGTTCTGGCTATCACAAAGCATGACACTGTTATCACAGACGAAAGTAATGAACCGCCCCTTGCTATCCCAGTTAAATGCAGATTGTATGCCATGAACATTGTCTGTGACTTGAACCGGCTCCCCTCCATTTGGTGATATATACCATAACTGGGTAACACCTTTGTCATCTCTCATCAGGAAACAAATTTTACTGCCATCCGGTGATGTTCTTAGCCAATGCCGGGGGATATTGACTACTCCCGGATAACAATTCTGATGAGTAAACGTTAATCGTTTTTGCTTCACTCCCGCTGGTGGTGCAGGCAATTCCGTTTCAGTTCCGGCTAATGGCTGACGACCCTCAACCGCATAATCCTCATCATTCTCAGGTAGATCAACGAGATAAATTTCAGGGATTTTTTCACCATTTTCAGAATATGTATCGCCAATAAAAGCCAGCGCCCAACGCTGCCATTGCCCGTTCTCTTTCAAATATCCCTGCTTACCAATCCACCCCTCTTCATATGCCCGATTGATCTCATCACTACCGGGATGCGGTTGCGCTGTGGTTCGGCTAACAACGACTGAAAAATAGCTGCCATCGTATTCTCTCGGATGCTTTTTCGCTGAAGTCACCGCTCTTAGCGGAACAGCTACGGCTACATTACGCAAATCAAGTGCAGGATCTAACTCATGCATAACATGGTCATTATAAGTAAAACTCAAACGGCTGCTGTCAGGACTGAAAACATGCACGTGAGTGCCGCCCCGCAAGGCTCCGGCTGTATAAGGAGGCGTGATATCCAGTGCGTCAATATTGACAGCAACGCTTGGTTGGCTGTCGGAAACAATCACCCCACGGCGATGATGAAAATCATATCGCCAATGATTATCCGGGCACTCTGGGCCATGAATAAATGCGTAGCGTACCGGCTCTTGTGGGCTAACAGTGACAACCCCAACATGTGCCTCATCTTTTGCCTGATAAATAACTTCTGCCTGACCGCTACTGATATGAATTTTTTCTATCGTCAGGCCAGAAAAAGATGCTGCATCAGGACGTACATCATAAACCAGCCACTGGCTATCAGGAGTCCAGATATTTATATTAGTTATCTGATGGCTACGGTTATCAAATGTAATCTGACGTTCCTTGAATATCATTTTTTCAACCTTAATCTGCGGAGGATTCGGATAATAAAAACTAATTTTATGCAAATTTAACTAAAAATTTTTAATCGAGACGTTATTATTTCCGCATTACTCTTTACTTCTCTATTATCTTTCATCTGATTAAATTTATGCTACTTAGTGTCCTTTATATCATTGGTATCACGGCTGAAGCCATGACGGGTGCTTTAGCCGCAGGTCGTCGAAAAATGGATGTATTCGGCGTGATTATTATTGCTTCTGTAACAGCCATCGGAGGTGGTTCCGTCCGTGATATCATTCTGGGCCACTACCCACTTGGTTGGGTCAAAAACCCGGAATACATCGTGACTGTTGCTTGTGCTGCTGTCTTCACCATCTGGATTGCTCCGATGATGAAGCATCTGCGCCGTTTATTTCTCATTCTGGATGCAATCGGCCTGATTGTTTTTTCAATTATTGGTGCTCAAATCGCTCTGGATATGGATTACAGCCCGATTATTGCCGCCATTGCTGCTGTTATTACCGGCGTTTTTGGTGGCGTGCTGCGCGATATGTTTTGTAATACTATTCCACTGGTGTTTCAGAAAGAAATTTACGCAGGAGTTTCCTTTGCTGCTGCTTGGTTATATATCGCCCTATTACATACCCCCCTACATCCAAACGGCGTCATTATCATAACCCTTATTGCCGGTCTGGCTGCCCGACTCATTGCGATTCGCTATCGTCTTGGATTACCTATCTTTAATTACGACGGTGCTGATCACTGATCTGAATCTGAGCGTTTGGAGCAAATTTTTGCTCCTGCGCTCTTATCCTGCTCTACCGTGTTACTCTTCTTACGCTCAGTTACTGTTAAGGGTTTATATACAGCTCAATGCCCTGAGAAACTAATGCTTCCACTAATTCTTTAACGTCAGGATGCTGCAAAAATTTCTCAACTTTTACCCTTTGTTTAACTGATAAAGCTCTATTCACCGATAAAGTGCCATTGACCGATAAAGTACGATATTTTTGTGTTTCTACTTCTGGTCGTTGAATATCTCCGAATAATGCTCTCTCATCTGTGAATTTATCGGCATAAGGCATTCCTATCGCTTCACGCCATAGTGAAACGGGCTGTAACCGTGATTGCTGGAATTGACTGAAAATTGATTCAGCACGCTTGACTCCGATGTTCGGGATTTCAGCCAGCTGTCTGGCATCTAATGCCAACCAATCTGTTAGTTTCTTGATTTTTTGACTCTCTGCTAAAGCCATCCATGTACCCTGACCTATTCCCCTCATTTTCAACTTTTCGCCCATCCATGTCAGACGAGCAATGAACTGCTGTTGGCATGCATCATTATTCAATACAAAACAGCTGAGTGAATGAAATTGCTCTGCATCGGGAGGATGGATATCTTTTCGCTCGGCAATACGCCAAACCACTTTATCGAGTTTTGGAATACCATGCCCTGCCAGTGTTATTGTGACTTTATCACCTGGATAAACATTCCAGTGCTTCCAACGTATCACCGAACCAATATGAACGCGGCTAACCTGTCGGTCATCCAATTGAACCTTTTCCAGCTCCAGTAACACAGAGATTTTCCCTGTGCGGCCTATCCTGAATTGAATATCGCGTACAGTGGTGATTTGTTGCTGTAGAGGATATTTCCATGCAACAGCCCAACTATTTGAACCAGAACGCCATTGCCGACCAGCAGGTTCGGTTTCTTGCCTTAATACAACACCATCCGTAGCAAAAGGGAGGGGCTGGGTAAAATACATTTTCCATTTTTCTTCTGCCTCTTCGGCATTGAAAATAGGATGGCTGAATTGCTGTGTAGCCGGAAAACCCATCGAAGCCAGTTGTTCAAGCTTAACAGCCATCTCAGGCGGGCCATCCGGCCAGCTCCAAATAAATATCCCTATTTGGTTTAGTTCTGGTGAAGGTGTCTTACGCATCATCAGACCGGCTACCTTGCCACGCGCACCCTGACTACCCGCAACCGACTGACGATGCCCCTCCTGTTGCCAAAAAAGTTCTCCCTGTAACACCAGATGTGCAGGCGCATTTTTTATCTTTTCGGGAATACCGGGTATAAACCTGCTTTTATCAAGCCAGTCCATGCCTTCTGTACCATTCCCACGGCTGATTAACTCAGTCAGCTGCCCCTTCTGATAAACCAGCGTTACCGCAACTCCATCAATTTTGGGTTGTAACCAAACCTTCGAACGCCCCTGTAACCATTTCCGGACATCCTCCAGACTTTTTAATTTACGCAGCCCTGTATGCTGGACAGGATGAGCCTGTTTTCCATGATCCGGAATGGCTATTACAAAGGTATTATTTTGTGTCTGATTGAGACAATGCTGCCAGTGTGTCAGAGTTTCTGATAGCTGATCGTAAATTTCATCATCTATTTCACTAACCCCCTGTTGACGATAAAGTCGCTCCCATCTTGCTATCTGCGGTGTCAGGTGTTCAATTTCAAGCCGGAATTTTTCCTTTGACCAGACAGGGCAATCTGCAAGTGCTATCGGCATTCCACACAACAGCATCAATATTATAATTAGAAAATTAAGCATCCTTGCTCCACATGTTCCTTAAATGCAGGCAAAGAATAATGAATAAGTTTGGCTGTACCAATATGGAAAAAGAGAGTTTGCGAGGCGGTTCGGAAAATTATTGTCTTGTTGCTGCAACCACTTATTTTCTCTGAAAATGTTTCGCAAACTATTGCTTTAATCTTCATTTGGTAAGAAAAAATTTTGTTGAATCACTCTTAGGCATGTATTGTAACGCTGCATGGATTAATGTATCCGTGTATACTATGTGGGATTTTTATTCCCGCGCTTGCATTTATTAATACCCAACCAGTCAAGAAATCAGCATGAGCCAAGGAACGTTATATATTGTTTCTGCACCGAGTGGAGCAGGCAAATCAAGCCTTATTCAGGCTTTATTAAACACCCAGCCTTTGTATGACACTCAGGTTTCTGTTTCACATACAACCCGCCCTGCACGTCCAGGCGAAAATCATGGTGAACATTATTTTTTCGTCACAGCCGATGAATTCCAGAATATGATTGATCATGGTGAATTTTTGGAACATGCCTGTGTTTTCGGTAACTATTACGGCACTTCCCGTAAAGTGATCGAAGAGACTCTCACCAGTGGTGTTGACGTATTTCTTGATATTGACTGGCAGGGCGCGCAACAAATCCGCCAGAAAATGCCTGCGGCCCGTAGTATTTTTATTCTTCCACCTTCAAGGGAAGAGTTACTCCGTCGCCTGCGCGGGCGCGGTCAGGACAGCGAAGAGGTCATTGCTAAACGCATGTCTCAGGCTGTCGCTGAAATGGAGCATTATGGTGAGTATGATTACGTCATCATTAATGATGATTTCAATACCGCTCTGGCCGATTTACAATCAGTTATTCGTTCAGAACGCCTGCGTTTAGAAAGGCAGGCTCAACGACATGATGCGTTAATCAGCAAATTATTGGCAGACTGAACTAAGTTTCAGTATCATGTCCGGTCACTTATTTATCTGTGGAGTAGCACACATATGGCACGCGTAACTGTTCAAGACGCAGTAGAAAAAATTGGTAACCGTTTTGATCTGGTGTTGGTCGCTGCTCGCCGAGCACGCCAATTGCAGTCAGGCGGAAAAGACCCTCTGGTTCCAGAAGAAAACGATAAAATGACTGTTATCGCTCTGCGTGAAATCGAGCAAGGTCTTATTAATAATAAAATTCTTGATGTTCGTGAACGTCAGGAACAGCAAGAGCAGGAAGCTGCAGAAATTAACGCTGTTTCTGCTATCGCTGACGGTCGTCGTTAATTTTACGGTAGGTCTGCCTTGTACCTGTTTGAAAGCCTGAATCAGCTTGTTCTTAAATATTTGCCTGAAGATCAGATTGGTCTGTTGAAGCAGGCTTATATCGTAGCCAGGGATGCCCATGAAGGGCAGACCCGCTCCAGCGGTGAGCCATACATTACTCATCCGGTCGCTGTTGCCTGTATTCTGGCTGAAATGCGTCTTGATCATGAAACACTGATGGCCGCACTTCTGCATGATGTCATTGAAGATACACCAACGACATTTCAGGATATCGAGCAATTATTCGGGACAGCGGTCGCCGGGTTGGTCGAAGGTGTCTCTAAGCTGGATAAACTGAACTTCCGTGATAAGAAAGAAGCTCAGGCAGAAAACTTCCGCAAAATGGTCATGGCAATGGTGCAGGATATCCGTGTCATTCTGATCAAGCTGGCAGACCGTACACACAACATGCGAACCCTTGGCTCCCTGCGCCCTGACAAACGGCGGCGCATCGCCAGAGAAACGCTGGAAATTTACAGTCCGTTAGCCCATCGATTGGGTATCCATCACCTGAAAACAGAGCTGGAAGAACTGGGATTTGAAGCCCTGTATCCTAACCGTTATCGGGTGATTAAAGAGGTGGTTAAAGCCGCTCGTGGCAACCGTAAAGAGATGATCCAGAAAATTCTGTCAGAAATTGAGGGCAGATTAACGGATGCTGGCATCAAATGTACCGTCAATGGGCGGGAGAAACACCTCTACTCTATCTATCGCAAGATGCACCTGAAAGAACAGCGTTTTCATTCCATCATGGATATTTACGCGTTCCGTGTCATCGTCGACAACCTTGATACCTGTTACCGTGTTCTGGGGCAAATGCACAGTCTGTACAAACCCCGTCCCGGCAAGGTAAAAGATTATATTGCTATTCCCAAAGCCAACGGTTACCAGTCCCTGCATACTTCTCTGATCGGCCCGCACGGAGTTCCGGTTGAAGTACAGATCCGTACTGAAGATATGGATCAAATGGCTGAAATGGGGGTTGCTGCACACTGGGCTTATAAAGAGCAGGGAGAATCAGGTACGACGGCTCAAGTCCGCGCACAGCGTTGGATGCAAAGCCTGCTGGAACTTCAGCAAAGTGCCGGTAGCTCTTTCGAATTTATTGAAAGCGTCAAATCTGATCTATTTCCTGATGAGATCTACGTTTTTACCCCTGAAGGACGTATCGTCGAATTACCGGCAGGAGCAACACCTGTCGATTTTGCCTATGCAGTCCATACAGATATTGGTCATGCCTGTGTCGGGGCTCGCGTTGATCGCCAGCCTTATCCACTGTCTCAGACACTCAGTAGCGGGCAAACTGTCGAAATTATTACCGCACCAAGTGCCCGCCCTAATGCAGCATGGCTGAACTTTGTCGTCAGCTCGAAAGCACGCGCGAAGATCCGTCAGCTATTGAAAAACCTTAAACGGGATGATTCAGTCAGTCTGGGGCGGCGTCTGCTTAATCATGCACTTGGCAACGGCCTGAAAGTAGTCGATATCCCAGAAGAAAATATTGCCAGAGAGCTGGCAAGAATGAAACTTGCCTCACTTGATGATTTGCTGGCAGAAATCGGCTTGGGTAATGCAATGAGTGTCGTTGTTGCTCATAATCTGTTGGGCGCAACGGAGAAAATACCAAATAGTAATAGTGGCAATAACAATGGTAATAATAGCCGTAAACTGCCAATCAAAGGTGCTGATGGTATCCTGATTACCTTTGCCAAATGTTGTCGCCCAATTCCGGGTGACCCGATTATTTCCCATATCAGTCCGGGAAAAGGTTTGGTTATCCATCACGAATCCTGCCGTAATATCCGTGGTTACCAGAAAGAACCGGAAAAATTCATGCCTGTTGAGTGGGATAAAGATGTCAACAGCGATTTTATTGCTGAAATTAAAGTTGATATGTTTAACCATCAGGGTGCACTGGCAAATCTGACAGCCGCCATTAATGATGCAAACTCCAACATCCAAAGCATGAATACCGAAGAAAAAGATGGCCGCGTTTATTGTGCTTTCATCAGGTTGACTGCCAAAGATCGTATCCAACTGGCAAATATCATGCGTAAGATACGTATTATGCCGGATGTATTACGGGTCAGCCGTAACCGAAACTAGAGGTTATGAATCCTACACGTTATGCACGTATTTGTCAGATGATGGCAATGCGTCAACCTGACCTGACGATTTGTTTAGAAGAAGTACACAAACCCCATAATGTATCCGCAGTGATCCGAACTGCGGATGCTGTTGGTATTCATCAAATCCACGCAGTCTGGCCTACTCAACAATTACGTACTCAACTCTCTTCTGCCGCAGGCAGTAACAGCTGGGTTCAGGTAAAAACCCACTCATCCGTTGAACAGGCCATCAACCAGTTTAAAACTGCCGGAATGCAGGTATTAGCGACTAATCTTTCTGATAAAGCCGTCGATTTCCGTCAGATTGATTACACTAAACCTACCTGCATCATTATGGGGCAAGAAAAAAAAGGCATTTCCAAACAGGCTATTGAGCTGGCAGACCATGACATTATCATTCCTATGGCTGGCATGGTTCAGTCGCTGAATGTCTCAGTTGCTTCTGCATTGATCCTGTATGAAGCACAGCGGCAACGCCAGCTTGCCGGTATGTATCAGCGGAAAGAAAGTACGCTGTCTGAAGAAGACCAACAAAAATTGCTGTTTGAAGGGGGATACCCCGTTTTAGCTGCGGTTTCACACCGTAAAGGGCTGGAACGACCCTTCATTGATAAACAAGGGCAAATCATAGCAAGTGAGCCCTGGTGGGCAGCAATGCAGGCAACGACAGCAGCATCGACAGCGAAATAAATCATACTGACTGAGCATCAGGATTGATGGAGAACTGAATTATGGCGAGCTGGATTATGGAGAATAAGTATGAAAGGCCGATTACTTGATGCCATCCCATTAGCAACTTTACGTGGTGTTGGAGCCAGTCAGGTAGGAAAGCTTGCTAAACTGGGATTGGTCAATCTACAGGATCTACTACTTCATTTGCCTCTCCGTTATGAGGATCAAACCCGCCTGTATACCATCAATGAAGTGTTGCCCGGTATTTGTGCGACAGTGAGCGGGGAAATATTACGCACCAATGTCGTTGTTGGACGGCGGCGTATGATGATTTGTCAAATCAGTGACGATACAGGCATATTAACCCTGCGCTTTTTCAATTTCACTGCCTCCATGAAGAACAGTCTGGCAGAAGGTAAACATATCATCGCTTATGGTGAAATACGCAGGGGCTCTCAGGGTGCTGAAATCATTCATCCGGAATATAAAATTCAACAGAACGCCGGGCGTATTCATTTGCAGGAAACATTAACTCCTGTCTATCCCACAACAGAAGGCATACGCCAAACCGCGCTACGTAAATTGATCGAACAGGCGCTTGAGCTACTTGAGACCTGCGCAGTTAATGAATTATTACCCGAGCAGTTCAGCCGCAAGATTATCAGCCTTCCTGATGCCCTGCATACATTACACCGCCCCCCTCCTGACATTTCTTTAGCAGATTTAGAAAGTGGCAGGCATCCGGCTCAACGCCGCCTGATTTTGGAAGAATTACTGGCTCATCATTTAAGTATGCTGGCTGTCAGAGCAGGGGCACAGCGTTTTCATGCCCAGTCACTCACGGCGGATAATTCATTAAAACAGCAGTTGCTGGCTCTGCTTCCCTTCTCACCGACACGCGCACAAGATCGCGTAGTTGAAGAAATAGAGCATGATCTGGAAAAAGATGTCCCGATGATGAGACTGATTCAGGGAGATGTCGGCTCCGGTAAAACATTGGTGGCAGCACTGGCAGCAGTCCGCGCCATCGTACATGGCAAACAGGTTGCGTTGATGGCTCCCACCGAGCTGCTTGCGGAACAGCATGCCAGCACTTTTAAGCAGTGGCTGGAACCCCTCGGCATTCGGGTAGGTTGGCTGGCTGGCAAACAAAAGGGCAAAGCGCGGCTGGCACAGCAGGAAGCCATTGCCGATGGTCAGGTCAGTATGGTCGTCGGCACGCACGCGATGTTTCAGGAGCAGGTCAAATTTTCTGCGCTGGCATTAGTCATTATTGATGAACAACATCGCTTCGGTGTTCATCAACGTTTGGCTCTGTGGGAGAAAGGGCATGAACAGGGTTTTCATCCCCATCAGTTAATCATGACTGCCACACCAATTCCACGAACACTGGCAATGACAGCTTATGCCGATCTGGACACATCCGTTATCGATGAACTTCCTCCGGGGCGGACACCTGTAACAACGGTCGCCATTCCCGATACCCGCCGGAATGAGATTATCCAGCGAGTTAAAAGTGCCTGCTTAGATGAAGGTCGTCAGGCTTATTGGGTATGTACTCTGATTGAGGATTCTGAAGTTCTGGAAGCACAGGCAGCTCAGGTGACCAGTGAGGAACTGGCTCTGGCTCTGCCAGAATTGAAAATTGGTCTGGTTCATGGGCGGATGAAACCCGCAGAAAAACAAGCCATTATGGATGCTTTTAAGCAGGGTGAACTTCAATTATTAGTTGCTACCACGGTGATTGAAGTTGGTGTTGATGTTCCCAATGCCAGCCTGATGATCATTGATAACCCCGAACGATTAGGGCTGGCTCAGTTACACCAGCTTCGTGGTCGTGTCGGACGTGGCGCAATAGCCTCACATTGTGTTCTGCTTTATAAAACACCGCTGACCAATACTGCCAAAATCCGTCTGCAAGTTCTGCGGGACAGTAATGATGGTTTTGTCATTGCACAAAAAGATTTAGAAATCCGGGGGCCGGGTGAACTTCTTGGCACACGTCAGACTGGTAATGTCGAATTCAGAATTGCCGATTTATTGCGGGATCAGGGAATGCTCCCTGAAGTTCAGCGTATTGCCCACTATATCCACCAGCATTATCCAGAAAACGCGAAGGCACTGATTGAACGCTGGCTTGCTGATCGTTCTCAGTACAGCCACGCCTGAGCAATAATGTTTAATTAAAAAATAAGTTAATAAATAATAAGTTAAAGAAATGCCGCTGAAATCTTCCAGCGGCATATCTAGCCAGGACACAAGGCTAAGTTAAGTTAACCTGCTACAGATGGGAATATAGGTAATAGCAGATAAAGCTTGATGATTGCAGCGTTAACGATATCAATAAAGAACGCCCCCACCATCGGTACGAGCAGAAACGCCACATGTGATGGCCCGAAGCGATCTGTTATGGCCTGCATGTTTGCAATCGCGGTTGGTGTCGCACCCAACCCAAAGCCACAGTGACCAGCTGACAGTACCGCAGCATCATAATTCTTGCCCATGACTCTGTAAGTAACAAATATCGCGTACAATGCCATCACCACGGCCTGCACCGCGAGGATTACCAGCATCGGCAGAGCAAGGGAAGCTAACTGCCACAATTTGAGACTCATCAGCGCCATTGCAAGGAAGAGTGACAGGCTGACGTTACCCAGTACCGAGACAGCCCGGTCAAATACCCGGTAAAAGCCCAGCAAAGACAAACCATTACTCAGTATGACTCCGGTAAACAGAACACAGACAAACGTTGGCAAAAAGAGCGTATTTTCCAACATCTTCTCAAGATAGTTACCGACTAATAAACAGATAGAGATTAATGCGATGGTTTCCAGCATTACCAACGGTGTGATCAGGCGACCGGTATAAGGTTTTTCAAATGCAGATGGAACTTCAGTATCATCATTCTCCAGACCCGGCGTTTTGTTATTTCTCACCAGCAAGCGGGCAACAGGCCCTCCAATCAGGCCGCCCAGAATTAAACCAAATGTCGCACAGGCCATTGCAACTTCCGTCGCATTCTCAAAACCGTAGCGTTCGGTAAAGACCTTACCCCATGCAGCACCTGTTCCGTGCCCTCCCGAAAGGGTCACAGACCCTGCCAATAACCCCATTAACGGATCAAGGCCAAGCATTTTCGCCAGTGCAATACCCACTGTGTTTTGCACCAGCAGCAGGCCAACGACGGCAACAATAAAGATTAACAGAAGCTTTCCGCCTGCTCTCAGGCTGGCAAGATTGGCATTCAGGCCAACTGTGGCAAAAAATGCCAACATCAGAGGGTCTTTGAGGGATAAATCAAAGCTGACTTCCCAACCCGTAGATTGTTTAACTGCCAGCAGAGCAAAAGCAACCAGTAAGCCACCTGCGACTGGCTCTGGAATAGTGTACTTCTCAAGAAATGAAATTGACTGTACGAGTTTTCTTCCCAGTAGCAAAACAAGTGTGGCCGCAACGAGCGTGCCATAAATATCCAGATGATACATTTATGTACCCCATCTAATTGTTAAAATTATGTTAATTTAATGCGACGTTATAATCATCCTATAAAAACGCCAAGAGCAGGTAAGGATTGGATTAGAAAAAAAATTACTGATAAACACAAGTTAAAACATTTAAAAATGTGACGAAATAAGGTTATAAGCCATAGACAAAATTTTACGCAAACGATTGCTTTTATAATTTAGATCAATAAAATGTGTTTTTTTCACTCGAAACTACACTCATGGCCACCTCAATCCGCGAAAACTCAGCATCGGCACTTCCTCAAAAATCAAACAGTGAATTAATTTACCGTCTGGAAGATAAACCCTCTCTTCCACATGCCTTATTTGCTGCTTTTCAGCATTTGCTGGCAATGTTTGTTGCGGTTATCACACCGGCTATGTTGATCTGTCAGGCACTCGGGCTTCCTGAAGAAGATACTCAACGCATCATCAGTATGTCCCTGTTTGCCTCAGGGCTGGCATCACTTATTCAAATCCGCTCTTGGGGGCCTATGGGCTCTGGATTACTGTCCATTCAGGGTACGAGCTTTAATTTTGTCACGCCGCTTATCATGGGTGGGCTGTCCCTGAAAAATGGAGGGGCTGATGTGCCCACCATGATGGCAGCTCTGTTTGGTACATTGATGCTTGCCGCAACGACAGAGATATTTCTTTCCCGCATACTTCATCTGGCTAAAAGACTCATCACCCCTTTGGTTTCAGGCATTGTTGTTATGATTATTGGCCTGTCACTTATTCAGGTTGGGCTGACTTCTATCGGTGGTGGCTATTCTGCTATTCAGCAAGGCACATTCGGTGCCCCTGCAAACCTTTTTCTGGCAGGAATTGTTCTCGCCATTATCATACTGCTGAACCGCCAGTGTAATCCCTATCTACGGGTAGCTTCTCTGGTGATTGCCATGACAGTCGGTTATCTGGCTGCCTGGTACATGGAGATGCTACCCCATGCAACCACAACAGAAGACAAACCAATAATCACTGTTCCTTCCCCGCTCTATTACGGGCTTTCGGTTGACTGGCATTTACTAATTCCATTAATCCTGATTTTTATGGTGACATCGCTGGAAACGATTGGAGATATTACAGCCACGTCAGATGTTTCTGAGCAGCCGGTCTGCGGCCCGTTATATATGAAGCGCATTAAGGGCGGTGTACTGGCGAATGGTGTCAATTCGATGATTTCTGCCGTATTTAATACATTCCCGAATTCCTGTTTTGGTCAGAATAACGGTGTTATCCAACTAACCGGTGTTGCCAGTCGTTATGTTGGCTACCTTATTGCTGCCATGCTGATCCTGTTGGGGCTGTTTCCGGCAGTAGCCGGTTTTGTGCAGCATATCCCTGAGCCGGTATTAGGTGGCGCAACTATTGTCATGTTCGGCACGATTGCCGCATCCGGTATCAGAATCGTTGCACGGGAACCATTAAATCGCCGGGCCATCATGATTATTGCATTATCACTGGCTATGGGGCTTGGCGTTTCACAACAGCCTCTCATTTTACAATTTGCCCCTGAATGGATAAGAAATCTGTTTTCTTCCGGTATTGCGGCTGGCGGCCTGACAGCAATCCTGCTTAATCTGATTTTTCCTCAGGAAAAATAATCTATCGTTTTTCACCTAAGCTTTCGCCTTGTTGTTATGTTATCCCGCTCTTATAGCGGGATTTTTTTTGTATTTTGCGTAACCTTTCGCAATATTCTTCCCTAAATGACGGAATTAAAGGTTTTTCAGCACCATCTATTGAGTGATGTCGCTTTTTACGGCATAAAAGGATCTTTTTCAGGACGATTATACTGGGGTGAGATCATGAAGTGGTTAAGGAAAGGCTTTGCAGTACTGCTATTATTACTGATGCTGGCAATTATTGCTGTTTACTTTGTTGCCCAAACACACTGGGGAGCAAAACAACTCAGCACATGGCTGAATAAGCAAAGTCATTATCAGATCAATATTGAAAATATCGATCACAGTTGGCAGCAGCCGATGACCTTAATGCTCAAGAATGTGAATGTCAGTGATAAGCAGGGTTCTTTCTCACTCAATGCCGATAGCGTAGATTTGAGTTTTAAATGGCAGTCCCCGACAAAATTGGCCAATCTCCGTAAGCTGACCTTACAAGATGGAAAACTGATACTGTCAGGCTCTGCATTTACCCCGGCCCTGAAAGCTGATGTTTTACAGCTTAATAATATGGATGTTCAACTAACAACCGCCCAGTCACAGGTTCAGGGCAAAAATATTGTCGGCGGCATTACACCTTGGTCTCCTGATGAAAATATGCCTTTTGGATCAGGGCAATATCAGCTCAGTGCCAGTAATATCAGCATAAATGATCTGTCATTTGATAAAGTCGTCATGAAGGGCAGCTATCAGGATAATAATCTGGTTATCAATTCCTTTGGCGCTGAATTCCTACAGGGTCTCATCTCCGGAAACGGGCAGCGATTAGCGGATGGCAGCTGGAGCTGGGATAATATCCTGATCAATGATATCCGCTGGCAGTCACCTATGACTCTGGCTGTTCTGACAGAAAAAACCCGTTCTCTGCCTGCTATCCACATTAAAGATCTCAATCTCACTAATGCTAAGTTACAGGGAAAAGACTGGTCTGCCGATTATCTTAATACCAGCATCAAAGGGCTGGGGTTGGCTAACGGGCAATGGCAGGCAGAAGATGGTCTGATTGACTTCAATGCCATGAATATGACTTTCAACGAAGATCAGTTCAAAGATATATTAGGGCAACTCAGCTTTTCCGGTGATCTATTCACCATTGATAATCTGACCGCCCATTATCAAAAGGGCTTATTTAATATTAAAGCGCAATGGGATCGTCAAAATCACCAGCTAACACTTAACGATAGCTCTGTAACCGGTTTGATTTATTCCTTACCATCGCAGTGGCGCGACTATATCAAAAACCCGGCTCCTGAATGGATTTCGGCACTGAAGTTAAATAATGTCAGTATCAACAATACCCTCCTGATTGATACCAATCCTGATTTTCCATTTCAGCTCACCACATTATCGGGATATGTCGATACTCTGGATATCCTGAAAAATGGTCATTGGGGCTTATGGAATGGGAAGGCCTCGTTACAGGCCACAAGTGGAACATTCAATAAAATTGAAATATTTCGGCCTTATCTACAACTACACACCGCAGATGACAAAGTTATTATTGATAAACTGAACACCTTTTCAGGTGACGGCTTACTCCAGCTTAACGGCTTCATTGAACAGCTTGCAGCTCAAAAACCCTTCCAACTCAGCTTAAAAGGGATGAATGTGAATTTGGGGGTTCTTCCACAATGGGGCTGGATACCGCTCCATCTGCATGGCGATGGTAATTTCTCACTGGCTATCACCGGCAACCTTTCAGCCGATAATATTAAAAGCACAATTAATGGCACACTGACGGCTGAGGATAAGAACGCCGATAAAGAGTCGCAATCCATTAATCAGGGCGTGATTTCTACTGATAACTGCCCAGCCGGGCAGTCTGATGTCAAACAATCTGATGAGGCTGGGCAACCGGATGTAGATCAAAACAAAACCTGTGCCACGATTATGTTGTAGCGATTCAGTATGCTGCGAAAGATCTGCGTATTTTGGCAAAGCAGGTTGTAATCGCTTATGCTGCGGCTGAACGTTCAGCAGGTAAGACAATATAAGTACCGGTGAACACACTTCCGAGTCCCTGTTCACCGCTGACATGAACTTCCAGTTTTACACGTGCTTTATTACCACGGGCAAGGCGGGCCAAGTCACCGCTCATATTGTTGAGATCGGCAACGGCACTGGGGCGGCCAACGATAGGTTTCTGGTAACGAATATTCGCATCCACCAGAATGATTTCTCCCCCTAACTGACGTTCCTGCAATAGCAGCCAAATCAGCCCCCATGCGGTTAATGTTGATTGAGAAAACAGGCTACCGGCAAAAATAGTATGGTGAGGGTTCTGGTTTCCCGCTTCCGGCATGGTGGTGATAAAACGCTGCCCCGTATATTGAGTAATACGCACGCCCATCTTTTCACTCAGCGGGATGTGTTTGTACCATGCCTGCTGCAATTGCGCACACCAGTCCGGACGATGCAGAATATCATCAAGACTCATGATGGGTTTAATCATCAAAAAATGATTAATAGGAGATGAATTAGCGCCATTGATAAGCCCGCGATTTTCAAAGCCCAGTTTCTTAAAGAAATCAACCGCATCCTCACGGGCGCTGCAAACAATTCGTTTCACACCTTCCTGTCTGGCAACCGATTCCAATGCCATTGCAATCAATGTACCCAGCCCTTTTTGCTGCTCATTCGGATCAACAGCCAGAAAGCGAATAGCGCCTTCACTATCCGCATTAATATATAAACGCCCGACAGCAACCGGCCTGCCCTTCTCATCAACCACCATTTGATGATGAGCCATTGAATCATAACCGTCTTTTTCTGATCCAACAGGCTGGTGAAGTGGTTTACGCAGCATCTCCCAACGGAATTGGTAATAAGTTTCCAGCTCTTGTTCGGTTTGAGGTATTCTGAGGTGATACATAAAAACAGCCCCTTCTTTGCGTGTTGTCGTGTGTAGTCGGGGGAATAGATGCTTTAACATTATATTTGTAGCCAGAAAGTCATATTTGTAACCAAAAAGTCACTGGTCCATCATTTGTCAGACTCACTTTCATGTCGGCAGCAAATTGCCCCATTTCTGTTTTTACACCAGTTGCACGGCACTGTTCAACAAAATAGCGATAAAGTTCATCTGCTTTTTGGGGTTCAGCACCTCTGGAAAAGCCCGGTCTTAAACCTTTTTGAGTATCCGCTGCCAGCGTAAACTGAGAGATAACTAATAAGCTCCCATTAGCTTGCTGAACATTCAGATTCATTTTTCCATTCTCATCACTGAATACCCGATATCCCACTACTTTCTCACATAAGCGCTGTGCTTTTTGTTGGTCGTCTTCTTTTTCCACTCCCAGAAAAACCAGCAACCCCTGTTCAATTTCACCGATAGTCTGACTATCAACAGCCACTTTTGCCTGTGTTACACGTTGAATTAATGCAATCATTTTTATTGTGTATGATCCGTATAAATAGATTAACCTGTAAGGATGGAGTCTCGCTCGCCAAGATACCATCCTATTGAGAGCCTGTTGAATGTTACATGAAAACGGTGAAACGACGATATGAAAGAAATTATGTTACTGCGGGAAGTGAAAAATCATGTGTCTTAAAGTAATCAGGGATAACATTCCTGTCACTCACATGAATGGCATTGATACCTAATCTTTTGGCAGCATCAACATGTTCCTGTACATCGTCAAAAAAAACCGCCTGCCCAGCTACCACTCTTTCTTTTTCCAATAAATAGTTAAAGATGTCCTGATCCGGTTTACGCATTCCCAAATCCTGAGACAGATATAAATGATCTGCTGACGTAGTAATTTCTGGATACTGTTGCGGCCAATACTGAAAATGCATGTGGTTTGTGTTAGATAACACAACAACCCGATGCCCCTGCTCACGTAGTTTATTCATCAACTCAATGACTTCCGGCCTGACACCAACGAAAATCGCATTCCAGCCTTCAGAAAATTGTTCGAAGCTAAGAGAAACTTCCATTTCATCACATAGCATTTCGGCAAATTCTGCATCTGTAATTTGGCCGCGCTCATGCTTTTCAACCGTCTCTCCCAGAGCAAATTTGGGGCTCAAAGTTGCAAGTGGTGTCCCGCTCAGGTTACTCCAGACAGCTAATACTCTTCTAAAATCAATATCAATAATCACGTTACCCATATCGAAAATATACAGCATAGTCCCTCCTGACTGAGGCATATCGTTTTGTACTTTTATCATAATTTCACCAGGAAAAAAGGTGACACGACAAAAAAATAAACAAATTGGGCTGCTAATCAATCCACATGCAGCATCAATCATAGTTGAAAATCAAAAATTGGCTGGAGCTGTCGGACTGGCGGGGGATTGGAGAAGAGTTCGTTTTTAAGAAAGTAGTGAAACTCAGGGTGCCGAAGCACCCTAAGCTATCAGGAGAAATTAAGCGTCTTTGCTGCGGCTTGCGCGACGACGATCATTCTCAGTCAGATGACGTTTACGCAGACGAATTGACTCAGGAGTCACTTCGACCAGTTCATCATCATCAATAAACTCCAGAGCCTGCTCCAGTGTCTTCTTGATATGCGGAGACAGTGTTGTTGCTTCATCTGTACCTGACGCACGAACGTTGGTCAGCTTTTTACCTGTCAGACAGTTTACAGTCAGGTCATTGGAGCGGGAGTGAATACCAATGATCTGGCCTTCATAAACTTCTGTACCATGGCCAAGGAACAGCTTACCGCGCTCCTGCAAACCATACAGAGCATAAGCAACTGCTTTACCCTGACCGTTGGAAATCAGTACACCATTCTGGCGACGACCAATCTCACCCGGACGGATGTCATCATAGTGGCTGAATGTTGCGTACAACAGACCAGTACCGGAAGTCATAGTCATGAATTCAGTACGGAAGCCAATCAGACCACGGCTTGGGATAACATAATCCAGACGCACACGACCTTTGCCATCCGGCAACATATCACGCATTTCGCCTTTACGTTCACCCAGCCCCTGCATCACGTCACCCTGATGCTGCTCTTCGATATCCAGAGTTACCTGCTCGAAAGGTTCCTGCTTACGGCCATCAATTTCACGGAAAATAACTTTCGGACGAGAAACTCCCAGCTCGAAGCCTTCACGACGCATGTTTTCAATCAGAACGGAAAGGTGCAATTCACCACGACCGGAAACACGGAAAGCATCTGGATCTTCCGTTTCTTCGACACGCAGTGCCACGTTGTGAACCAGTTCTTTTCTCAGACGATCAAGGATCTGACGGGATGTTACGTATTTACCTTCACGACCACAGAAAGGTGAAGTGTTAACACAGAAGTACATGCTAACGGTAGGCTCATCAACGGCCAGTGCTGGCAGAGCTTCTACAGCATTCACTTCACACAGCGTATCAGAGATGTTCAGGTCGCCCAGACCGGTGATCGCGATGATGTCACCCGCTTCAACTTTGTCTGATTCAATACGATCCAGACCCAGATGGCTGAAGACTTTACCGACTTTACCGTTACGGGTTTTACCTTCGCTGTCGATCAGCGTGATATTCTGGTTTGGTTTTACAGTTCCGCGTTTGATACGGCCGATACCGATAACACCAACGTAGTTGTTGTAATCCAGCTGGGAAATCTGCATCTGGAACGGGCCATCAAGGTCAACTTTAGGCGGCTCAACATGTTCAACGATTGCCTGATACAGCGGAGTCATATCTTCAGCCATATCGGTATGCTCGTTGCCTGCGATCCCCATTAATGCAGAAGCATAAACGATAGGGAAATCCAGCTGCTCATCAGTTGCACCCAGGTTTACAAACAGGTCAAATACCTGATCGACAACCCAGTCAGGACGTGCGCCCGGACGGTCAACTTTGTTGATAACAACGATTGGCTTCAAGCCATGAGCGAAGGCTTTCTGAGTAACGAAGCGAGTCTGTGGCATCGGGCCATCCATCGCATCTACCAGCAGCAAAACACTGTCGACCATTGACATCACACGCTCTACTTCGCCACCGAAGTCGGCGTGGCCCGGAGTATCCACGATATTGATACGGTAGTCATTCCATTTAATGGCAGTATTTTTTGCAAGGATGGTGATACCACGTTCTTTTTCCAGATCATTGGAATCCATCACACGCTCAGCTGTTGCAGCACGCTCACCAAATGTACCGGACTGCTGTAAGAGTTTATCAACCAGCGTCGTTTTGCCATGGTCAACGTGAGCGATAATGGCAATGTTTCTTAAATTATTAATTGACAAGTATTTTTACCGTTTTAGCTATTTGAAGAAATTATTAAATGGGTACAGCATACTGGGTGCGATGCTACCCTCATTCAACACAAATATGGTGCTATTTTACACGTTATAGCCACAGAGTGAAATAAATGTGAGATGCATCACTTTTGAAGTTTATCTGTTTTTTTGCATATAAACACGACATTCCCTGAAATGGCATTAATAACCATCGTGATAGCCGCCATGAACAAACGTGATAAGAATCACAGTTATAGTAATTTATCTGTATTGTACAGACGAACCCAGAATTCACCATAACAGTGCAAAGCATCATCTTTATGCACCAGTAAAGTGCATAAGCCCTCAAAAATCTTCCATTATTTCTATCATTTCTCTCCAACTTTCCCCATTTACGCGCAGAAACACCAGAATTAACGTTTTTAAAAAAGTTGGCACGCTTTTCGCAATATTCCTTAGCATTGAAAATCGCAACGAGTTGGCTGTATACAAAGACAGCATTAGCTGCTTAAGATAATAAGATAAAGGGTGCATTTCTGACAACGCATCCGGCTGACGTAAACCAGGAGAACTCAGTATGTCCGTTGAACATGTTTTATCCATGATTGAAGAACATCAGGTGAAGTTTATTGACTTACGTTTTACTGACACTAAAGGTAAAGAACAGCACATCACTATTCCTGCCCACCAAATTGATGAAGACTTCTTCGAAGATGGTAAAATGTTTGATGGTTCATCTATCAAGGGCTGGAAAGGTATCAATGAATCTGACATGGTGTTAATGCCCGACCCTTCTACAGCCATGCTTGACCCTTTCTTTGATGATACCACGCTGATTATTCGTTGCGATATTCTTGAACCCGGTACTATGCAGGGTTATGGTCGTGACCCTCGCTCCATCGCAAAACGAGCAGAAGATTTCCTGCGTTCCAGTGATATCGCGGATACTGTTCTGTTCGGGCCAGAACCAGAATTCTTCTTGTTCGATGATGTTCGTTTCGGTAATTCTATCTCAGGCTCTTACTACCATATCGATGATACCGAAGCGGCCTGGAATAGCGGTACTCGCTACGAAGAGGGTAACAAAGGCCATCGTCCGGGCATCAAAGGCGGTTACTTCCCTGTTCCTCCGGTAGATTCTTCTCAGGATCTGCGTTCAGCAATGTGTCTGACGATGGAAGAGATGGGGCTGGTTGTGGAAGCTCATCACCATGAAGTAGCTACAGCAGGCCAGAACGAAGTCGCAACCCGCTTCAATACAATGACCAAAAAAGCGGATGAAACCCAGATTTACAAATACGTGGTACATAATGTCGCCCACGCTTTCGGCAAAACCGCGACCTTTATGCCGAAGCCACTGGTAGGGGATAACGGTTCAGGCATGCACTGTCATATGTCACTGTCCAAAGGCGGTGTTAACCTGTTCGCAGGAGACAAATATGGCGGTTTGTCCGAAATGGCGCTTTATTATATCGGTGGCATTATCAAACATGCCCGCGCTCTGAACGCCTTCACCAACCCCACAACCAACTCATACAAACGTCTAGTACCCGGTTTTGAAGCTCCGGTGATGCTGGCCTATTCAGCCCGTAACCGCTCTGCTTCTATCCGTATTCCTGTTGTTGCCAGCAGTAAAGCCCGCCGGATTGAAGTCCGTTTCCCTGATCCGGCCGCAAACCCATATCTGGCGTTCTCAGCTCTGCTGATGGCAGGTCTTGATGGGATCATCAATAAAATACATCCGGGCGATTCGATGGATAAAAACCTGTATGACCTGCCAGCTGAGGAAGCACAGGAAATCCCAACTGTGGCCTCTTCTTTGGAAGAAGCATTGGCGGCTCTGGATACAGACCGTGAGTTCCTGACACGAGGCGGTGTTTTCACTGATGATGCTATTGATGCTTACATCGGCGTGCTTAATAGTGAAATTGAGCGCGTTCGCATGACGCCACATCCTCTGGAGTTTGAACTGTATTACAGCGTGTAATGTTCAATTACCGTATGTAATGCTTAAAATGTGTCACCACCGTTCTTTATTGATTTTGTTGCCGTGAAACTTTTGGCCCATCTTCGGATGGGCTCTTTTCCCTCGGATTTTTTCCTTAAAAATAGAAGATAAAGAGGGTTGCTCAATTTATGATGTAATAAGATACAATGCACCAAAAAAGTGCAAAGGTTGGATGGCAATGGCTGATTTTCCCCAAGCAGAACAAATTCTTGATTCACTGATAAACAGTGTTTTAGTGCTGGATAACGATTTGATTATCCACTATGCCAACCATTCCGCCATGCAACTTCTGGCACAAAGTACACGTAAATTATTTGGCACTCCTCTTCCGGTTTTATTCAGTTATATCTCGCTGGATACGGAATTTATGCGATCCAGTCTGATACGAGGGCATGGTTTTACGGATAACGAAGTAATATTAGTGGTTAATAATCACTCACATGTTATGTCGCTCAGTGCCCAACCAATTTCCGAACAGTTCATTTTGCTGGAACTCGCTCCTATGGATAGTCAGCGTCGTTTAAGCCAAGAGCAGATACAACAGGCACAGCAGATAGCTGCACGGGAATTGGTTCGGGGGCTGGCACATGAAATCAAAAATCCTCTGGGAGGATTGCGGGGAGCGGCTCAGTTGCTGGCAAAAGCATTGCCGGACCCCTCTCTGCGGGAATATACACAAGTCATTATTGAACAGGCTGACAGGCTCCGTACTCTTGTCGATCGGTTATTAGGGCCTCAACATCCGGGGGCTCAGATTAGCCAGAGTATCCATCATGTGGTCGAGCGGGTTTATCAGCTGGTGTCACTGGAAATGCCCGGTAATATTACGCTGGTCAAAGATTATGACCCCAGTCTGCCAGAGTTGTCTCATTACCCTGATCAGATTGAGCAGGTTTTGCTAAACATCACCCGCAATGCGCTACAGGCATTAGGTGATCAGAAAGGCACGATTACTTTACGCACCCGAACGGCATTTCAGATTACCTTACACGGTGAACGTTACCGTTTGGCTGCCCGGATTGATATTGAAGATGATGGTCCGGGCATTCCTCCGAATATTCAGGATATGCTATTTTATCCAATGGTCAGCGGGAATGAAGGCGGTACCGGGCTTGGGCTGTCTATTGTCCGCAATCTTATTGATCAACATACCGGGAAAATTGAATTTACCAGCTGGCCGGGGCATACGGAATTTTCCATTTACCTGCCTATTAAGAAATAGGGGATATAATGCAACGAGGAAAAATCTGGATCGTTGATGACGACAGTTCTATCCGCTGGGTACTTGAACGGGCACTGAGTGGTGCGGGAATGGATTGCGTCAGTTTTGAAAATGCAGATTCCGTATTAGCGGCGTTATCACAGAGCAGCCCGGAGGTTTTGCTGTCAGATATCCGCATGCCGGGGCTGGATGGGTTAAGTTTACTCAATCAAATCAGGCAGAATCACCCACAGCTTCCGGTCATCATTATGACCGCTCATTCTGATTTGGATGCAGCCGTCAGCGCCTATCAGCACGGCGCATTCGATTATCTGCCGAAGCCGTTTGATATTGATGAAACTGTCGCATTGGTTGAACGGGCATTAAGTCATGCGCGTGAACAACAACAAACCTCCCGCAGCCCGAAAATAGCCTCATCGGTTTCTGAGATAATTGGCGAAGCGCCTGCCATGCAGGAGGTATACCGGATTATCGGGCGTCTTTCCCGTTCTTCCATCAGCGTATTAATCAATGGAGAATCCGGTACAGGAAAAGAGCTGGTGGCTCATGCCCTGCATCGCCATAGCCCAAGAGCTGCTGCACCTTTTATCGCGCTGAATATGGCGGCGATCCCAAAAGATTTAATTGAATCAGAGTTATTCGGCCATGAAAAAGGGGCTTTCACAGGCGCCAATCAGGTTCGTCAGGGGCGTTTCGAACAGGCCAATGGCGGATCGCTGTTTCTGGATGAAATCGGCGATATGCCACTGGATATCCAGACCCGCCTGCTAAGGGTTCTGGCGGAAGGGCAGTTTTATCGGGTTGGCGGTTATGCACCGGTAAAGGTTGATGTCCGTATTATTGCGGCAACTCATCAGAACCTTGAACAACGGGTCAGGGAAGGTAAATTCAGAGAAGACCTTTATCATCGCCTGAATGTCATTCGCTTGCAGTTACCTCCTTTGCGGGATCGTGTGGAAGATATTCCCCGTCTCGCCCAATATTTCCTGCAACAGACCGCCAAAGAGCTGGGCATTGAGGCTAAAGAACTGCATCCCGATACTGAAAAAGCTCTGATGAACCTGTCATGGTCGGGGAATGTCCGTCAGCTGGAGAATATCTGCCGTTGGCTGACGGTGATGGCAGTGAGTAAAGAGATTCTGGTACAGGATCTCCCGACTGATTTAATTGAAAACCAACCCACAGCCGTCGGACAAACTGATAATTTACCTGTTTCCGGCTGTTCATCAGCAGCAGAGTGGTCACAACAATTAGCTGCATGGGCAGAAAATGCCTTGCAGGCCGGTAAGACGGATCTGCTTTCCGATGCTTTACCGTTACTGGAACGCACCTTACTTAACTGTGCATTAACGCATACCAATGGGCATAAACAGGAAGCCGCCCGTTTACTTGGGTGGGGCAGAAATACAATTACGCGGAAACTGAAGGAATTGGGGCTGTGATTATACCCTGAAGTATATAATGATAGCTTTCTCTTTATATCTTAAAATCAGAACTATTAAAATAATAATATCTATTTTATGAAAAAATAATAAACTTATATATATTTTAAACGCCTACTTCTTAATTTAGATTGTTTTCTTTGATGATTTTTTTGCTATAACGGACGAATTAATAATGATAATTATGAGATAAAATATGGCAAACTCCATTTATGTGACAATTAAAGGTAAGCTTCAAGGTCTGATTTCTCAAGGATGCTCTACATTAGATTCCATTGGTAATAAATATCAATTAGGACATGAAGATCAAGTTTTTGTATTACAATTTAATCACGGAGTTGCAAGAGCACAAAATGTTGCTCATCAGCTCATCAGCCAGTTAAATTTGTCAAACCACTGGATAAATCATCACCATTGTTATTGATGGCAGTTGCAAACAATGAAGAACTTGATTTAATGTTTGATTTTTATCGCACTTCGCAAGCGGGAGGCCAAGAGCGTTATTACTCTGTCACGTTAAGAAATGCAAAATTATTAAATGTTAATGTTCAATATCCACATTCTGTCGATCATGCGGATAGGCAACCTGAAGAAGTTGTCGCAGTCCAATATAAAGATATTGTTTGTCAACATCACATCGCAGGAACATCAGGTTATTGTATTTGGGAAGAAACTGTTTATTGAATTATAATTAATATCAAAGAGCAAACATATTATCACGGGTGGTTATTAAAATGCGCTCAAATAGTCTGATCTCACAGTTGCAAAATGAATTTGATGAATATACGTTACCGAGTTTTTATACTTCAAGAAGTCTTAATGCACTACCTAATTCAGAAGCAAATATCGACTTTCAAGCAATTAAAGATGCATTAGATTGCCACCGTGATTTTTATGGTGCGGGTATTATTTATTCTGATGGGCAATTCAGGCGTTATTTGGTTAGGCCATCGAAAAGATGGGGAAATCAGACCTCTTCTGAATTAACGCATATTATTGTTTATAATACTGAGCTAACGGTTGCACCGGAAGTAGAATTAAAAAAAACAGTATCTGAACCTAGCTTGATGGTAGAGATTGGATCAACAGCTCTGGCGTGTGGTGGAGCGTTATTATCAGGAACGGGCGTGGTTTTCTCATCAGCAGCAGTCCCATTTACAGGAGGGACAAGTACACCTTTAGCAATTTTGTCATATGCCGGTTTAGTTGCATCAGGTGTTCAATGTGTAAATGGTGGATATAGAATTTATAATCTCACTGTGGGAGGACAAGAAGGTATAGGACATATTGCTTGGTTGGACTCACAAGATTGGTACGTCACTACTTCAACCATCCTGGATATAATTTCTCTTACCTCTGGTGCAGCAGCTCTGAAGCAGGCATATAGCACGTATAAAATAATGAAAGCAACTTCCCCCCGCAAGGCATCAGAGTGGTTAAAAAACATGCCAAGGCATGAAAGAAAACGACTAACAGAAGAGATTATGCGTCATAACAATCCAGGTATATCTAATAAGGCAATTAAGACAGCGATAGCACAAGGAAAATATATCAAAAGGTACCCTACAGAAGCGATACAAAAAACATTAATAAACCATTTGCGTGACTCTCTGGCAGCAACAGGTGGTTTTATAAGCAGTGGAATGTCAGGAACCATTCGCAACCCAGAAAATATAATTACGTCAGGTAAATATATTATTGGTACTATTCATTCTATTGCTTACGAAAATCCTGCGAGTTATTTTCCTGAGCGATTTTAATAAATCCATACATTAATATAGCAATACTATGAAAACAAAAAACTTTATTTTTAATTTGGGATTTAAAAAACTTCTAAATGAAGCTAAAGGATTAGAAGAAAAACTAAAACGCTCTGATTCAGAATGGGAAAATATAAATTTTTATGATAAAAGTTATAAAAATTATTTTTGTTTACCTGCTAGATTTAAGATAGTGTCTGTCTTTCTTTTTATTATGTTAGTTCATCTCTCTTTTTTCTTTGGTCTTGCTAAGACCATACCTGATTTTTTAATAGACGATCCAAATGATAAAATAAAGTCAGTATCTTTCATTTCATCATTGATTCTAGGAATGATCATTGTATTTTTAAATGTTAGTTTTACTTTAGGCGGAATTTATTATGGGTTAATTATACAAAAGAATTTAAACACTATTATATTATTTTTCAGCTCATTAATTTTCTACCTCAAGTTTATTAATAACCATGATTATATTTACTTTGCTTTTATAATATTATCCTGCATATTAATTAAAATCATATTAAACAGTCAATATTACGCTGAATTTATATTATCCAGAATCTACATTAGAATTGAAAACATCAATTTTAAAAAGGAGTTAAAAAAAATCCAAGGATTTAATAAAAAGGAATTAAGAGAATACTCAAGAGAAATAAAATTAAAAAAACGCAAAAAGATAAGAGATGAAAAAATAAAATTTAAATGACCAAGTTAAACCTATTAATTTCCTTCAAAATTGATTGATTATTTATTATGAATACACGAGAAGAATATGCTCAAATAATCGGCATATTCATCTCTGCCCCTATATTCATATCACCCGAGAAAACTGCCGCTGGCGCATTTGATTACGCAGGTAGTTATCAAAACACATGCAAATATTCCGGATTAACAAACGCCCTTTTGGTGATACCCGAATCAGCTTCTCACTGACCTCAACTAACCCATCTTGCGCCAATGGTGCCAATAATTGCAGATCTTCGGCGAAGTAATCCGTAAAACTCACACCATAAGCGTGTTCAATATCGGCAAAATTTAACCGGAAGTTGCAAATCAGCGCCTTAATCACATCACGACGGATGCAATCATCCTGCGTCAGTATTAAACCACGCCATAATGCGTGCCCCTGCGCAGCAACCTCAGCATAGTAGGTTTTGAGATCTTTTTGGTTCTGTGCATAGCTGTCACCCAGCATACTGATCGCCGACACACCGATGCCCAATAAATCACATTCTCCTTGAGTGGTATATCCCTGAAAATTGCGATGTAACACACCTGCTCTTTGAGCAACCGCAAGTTCATCATCAGGGCGGGCAAAGTGATCCATACCAATAAACTGGTAGCCGTTACCGGTCAACGTCGCGATAGTTTGCTGCAAAATATCCAGTTTCTGTGCCGCACTCGGTAAATCAGCCTCTTTAATTTTCCGTTGCGCCGCAAACAAATTCGGCATGTGGGCATAATTAAATACACTCAGGCGATCCGGCGATAACGCCAATACACGCTGTAATGTAAAAGCAAAACTTTCAGGTGTCTGCTTTGGCAGGCCATAAATCAAATCAATACTGGTAGAGGTAAAACCTGTTTCGCGGGCACGATTGACCAGTTCAAAGATAAAATCCTCGTCCTGTTCGCGATTGACCAGATGCTGAACTTCCTTATTGAAATCCTGCACTCCCATACTCAGGCGGTTAAACCCCTCATTACGCAGGTGGTCAATCACATCCAGCTCAATTTCACGCGGATCAATTTCAATGGAAATTTCAGCATCTGGCAGAAAGCAGAAGTGCCTGCGCAACATCGACATCAACCGGCTGATCTGCGTCTTATCGAGATAAGTCGGCGTTCCTCCGCCCCAGTGCATCTGGCTGACTTTCCGCTGCGTAAATAATTTTGCTCTTGTGATGATCTCTTGTTCCAGAACAGCCAGATACTCATCTGCTTTATGTTTCTGGCGGGTAACCAGCTTATTACAGCCGCAGAAATAACAAAGTTTGTGGCAAAACGGGATATGAATATAGAGAGAAAGAGGACGATCAGGGTAACGCGCCGCAGCTTGTATAAATGCCGCATTATCATACTGCTGGTTAAATTCCAGCGCTGTGGGATATGAAGTATAACGAGGCCCTGAATAGTTGTATTTTTGGATCAAAGGCAGATCCCAGACAATGGCTTGCTCTGACATACTTATCTCTTCCGCTGTTCCGGCCTATCAAATGGCGGCTGTAGTTTACCCAATAAGCCCAACAAATACCATATTAAAAATGTGGATATATGTTGTTCATCATTGGGCATACCATCTTTGATGATCAAGATAATTTATGCATGAACGGCTTGCCATTCAGAGCCGTTTACCTTGCGGAATTATTTACCTTTCAGCAACTGCATAATGTCTTCTTTTTTCTCTTCTTCGCTGTCATCATCTTCAAGCTCGATACCCAGCTCTTCCATCAGGACATCAATGCGATCAAGCATCTTATCGACATAGACATTATCTTCCAGAGAAAGCTTTTCACCCTGCTCAAGACGAGCCAGCAAATCATCCAGACGTTCATCATTTTCCAGCATTTCCAGCTCTTCCCGGGCTGACAGACGAGGTTTTTCGATCACTTTAGGCTGCTCAGCTACCGACTTAGCTACTGCTTTTTCACCGACAATCAGCGGAACCGCAACCTTACTCCCGATACGAGGATCTTTCTCTTGCTTGTTGCCAGACTGTTTTTTCTGGTTACTTTCCTGATGGCGATTACCGGATGGATGACCACGATGTTTTTTCTGACGTTTACGCTCACGTCCTTCGGCGTTCAATTCTTCGCGGCTTTTTCTTTTATGCTTACCCGATGAGGCTCTTGCCGGGGATTTTTTCTTTAACTGATTCATAGCGTGTGACTCAACTTGTGTTATCAAGATATTTTCGGCGGAATCTAACAGAATCCACATATAACATCCAATGTCATTCACTTATTCTTTAAAGTTCAGCTAATATTTTGGGTTACCTTAACTCAAATAATATAAGCCTTAGCCATTATGCGTTTCTTTGATATTTCTTATAGAACTTCATTGTATCTTTGGTGTATCAGTTATGCTGTTTTATGGATGTTAGCAAGTTACTGCCTTGATCCGACAGTTCCTTATGATGCCGTAGAAGCCCTGAACTGGGGCATAAACGGCGAATGGGGTTCCCCGAAAAATCCGTGGCTGGTAGGTGTTGTGATGTTACCCGCCATTCATATCAGCTATATTTCTCTCAGTTTTTATTGGTATTTCATTCATTTTGCTGCCATTGCTATCGGTATGCTCGGTGTCTGGCAGCTGGCTTTACGCTTAACAGGCAAAATTGAACTGGCATGGCTGGCTATGCTGACGCTTAATCTGTCTGGCATCATCAATTTCGATATCATTCCCTATAATGATAATTATCTGTTGGTGATGTTATGGTCATGGTCACTCTTGTTCTTCCTGAAAGCCATTGATGACCATCCGAAATGGTGGCTGGCGTTCGCGTTAGCGACGGGGCTGGCAACGATGGGTAAATACTCCTCACTCTCGATTGTAGGCTCAGTCTTTTTGCTTTCCCTGTTTGTGCCCAAAGTCCGGCGTCATTATCGGGAACCTCTGTTTTATCTCGCCCTCGCACTCTGGTTTATGTTGGTATTGCCTAATATCTGGTGGCTGGTACATAACGACTTTGCTGCATTTAAGTGGGTAGACTCGCAAATTACGCACGGATTTAATCTGCATACCACACGTGCCCTTCTTTCAGTGTTCTACCCCCTTATTATCGTTAGTGTCATTATTTATCTATTGGGTGGAAAAATTGGCTGGCCAAAACAGCAATCCAATCAACTGATCAATATTGTCATTCTGCTGCCTTTGCTGATTATTTATGTCTGGTTCTCCTTCAATGAGGGCGGGCGCATGACCGAATGGCTCCAGCCTTTTATGGCAGTAGCACCCGCGCTGCTGGCAGGTTCAATAACAGTTCTCCCCCATAAATCCTTAACGGGAACATTACGGGGTTTGGCTGTGTTTGCCATCGTGGTTCTCATCGGCTATACCAGTGTGATGCTGGCAAATGTCCGGGGAGCGGGAGAAAAATTTGAAGGAATAAAAATATTTTCCAGCCAGATAGATCAGCGCTGGAATCAATTATATTCAACACCTTTGCACTATGTTGGAGGTGAATACCTGCATCAATGGCTGACGTTCTACAGCCACTATCGTCCCCAAACCATACAACCGTGGGAAACCGGCAACGGTGAGCCTCCGAATATTTACAACCGTCATATTAAAGAGAGTGATATTGTCAGATATGGTGCATTACTGGTAGGGAAAAGAGGAAAAGACTGCTCACAGGAACATTTTCAGTCCACACTAGCTACATGGCCTGCTTTAACTATCAGTCATAAGGAAGGGTTTATCTTTCAGGCGCAACCAAACGCGGAATCAGAAGTGGTTTGCATTGGTTTTATTGCACCAGAAAATAAACAATAACCTTCTTCCGAAAATAAGTTTCGTATAATTTCCATAAAAAAGCCTGACACATCAGGCTTTTTTATCTCAGTCAGTACTCTGTTGAGCCGGAATAATCAGGCATCGACAAATACCATTTTCAGCACAAACAGCAGCGTGACAACAATAACGCACGGGCCTATTTCCCGCCATTTCCCTGTTCCCAGTTTCATAACACAATAAGCAATGAAGCCCAGTGCAATACCTTCTGTAATAGAGAAACTGAAAGGCATCATAACCGCCGTGATAAATGCCGGAACAGATTCCGTCAGATCATCCCATTTCACCCGTGTCAGGCTGGATGTCATCAGAACACCCACATAAACCAGCGCACCCGCCGTAGCATAAGCCGGAACCATACCGGCCAGTGGAGAGATAAACATCACCAACAGGAATAAAAGGCCGACGACAACAGCAGTTAACCCGGTACGACCACCAACAGAGACACCAGAAGAGCTTTCAACAAACGCCGTTACCGAAGACGTTCCGATGTAAGAACCCGCCACTGAACTGATACTGTCAACATACAGAGCCTGTTTCATTTGCGGGAATTTGCCGTTACTGTCAGCTAAACCTGCTTTATCCGTCACACCAATCAGAGTGCCGGATGAATCAAACAGATTCACCAGCATAAAAGAGAAAATAACCCCGATTAATGCGATATCCAGAGCACCTTTCACATCAACATGCCCGACAACGCTCATGATACTGGGCGGCACATCAAAAATACCCTGATATTCGACATAACCCATCATAAACCCAAGCCCTGTCGTTATGATGATGGACAGCAATACTGCGGCATGGAAGTTACGGGCAGCTCATAGACAGGATCTTAAGCAATAACCGTTTATTTTTAGATAGAAAAAAGGCTTCATTTATGATCTGATAATCGTCGCCAAACAATAAATCAAAACCACG
>NZ_NIBU01000160.1 GCF_002632485.1 Xenorhabdus innexi
GATGCATCGCCGGATTTGGCGTTGCTGGAATGTGGCTGGGAAAATAACCAGCCGCAGTATCTGACCCGTGAAGAGGTGCTGTTCTGGGTCTCTTCGCCGCATCTGCAACAGCGTTTAATCGCGGCCCTGAATGCGGTCAGTCAGGAGGTTGCCGATGGACATGGCGCATGATCATTTAAAGATCATCAGTGACGAAGTGCCCTGCTACGCGTATGCCGAAGTGGGGGTACTGGGCGGTCTGATACTGGAAAATGATCGCTGGGACAGCGTGGTGTTGTTACTGGTGGCTGATGATTTTTACTTTCCGGCCCACCGGGTCCTGTTTCAGGCCATCGCGGAACTGAGTGAACAAAACTGCCCGTTCGACCTGATCACCCTGACCGACATACTGACCCAACGCGGGCACATCGACCGGGCCGGCGGGTTTGCCTATGTGGCAGAAGTGAGTAAAAACACCCCGAGCGCGGCCAATATTGAAGAATACGCCCGTATTGTGGCGGAAAAAAGCCGGTTACGTCAGTTAATGGCACTGGGGCATTCCCTCAGTGCGGATGTCCTTCAGCCGAACAGCCAGTCAGATACGCTGATTGCGCAGGCGGAAAGCCGGCTGTTTACACTGGCGGAAAAAGGCACGACCCGGCAGCAGCAGGAAATGACCCTGTTGCAGGGGGCGGAAAGTCTCATCACCCATCTGGAACGCATACAGGGCAGTAACGGCATTACCGGGACGGCCACCGGATTTCAGCTTCTCGATGAGAAAACCTGCGGCTTACAGGCCGGGGATCTGATTTTGCTGGCCGCCCGCCCTTCCATGGGCAAAACCGCACTGGGACTGGCCTGTTGTCTCGGTGCCCTGCGACAGAGGGAGGAGGCCGTGGTGCAGATTTTCAGTCTGGAAATGTCAACGGCCCAGCTGATGTTGCGGCTTACCGCCATGGAAGGCGGTGTGTCTCTGAGCGCCCTGCGTAACGGGATACTGGATGATGAACAGTGGAGCCGCATCAGCCAGAGCCTGGCGCAGTTCTCCCGCTGGGATCAACGGCTGATTATTGATGATTGCAGTCATCAGACACCCGCATTACTGCGGGCCCGTGCCCGCCGCTATACCCGCAGATACGGTCAGCCCGCCCTGATTATGGTGGATTATCTTCAGCTGATGAGTGCGCCCGGACAGGAAAACCGGACACAGGAGATTGCCGATATTTCCCGCAGCCTGAAAGCGCTGGGCAAAGAGCTGGGCTGCCCGGTGCTGGCACTGTCCCAGCTTAACCGGCAGCTTGAAAACCGTTCTGATAAACGTCCCAATAACGGCGATTTACGGGACTCCGGCTCGCTGGAGCAGGATGCTGATCTGATATTGCACCTTTACCGTGATGAAATCTATCACCCGGAGTCTCCGGAGGCGGGGATAGCCGAAATCATTATCGGCAAGCAGCGGCAGGGACCGACCGGCACGGTACGGGTGCGTTTTGACGGGCAATATACGCGCTTTTCAGACTTATCAGCAGGCCACTCTGGTGGCGGGAATTAAATGATGACACGGCAAAATCTCAGTCTGGGCAGTGCCCTGTTACAACAAGGCCGACAGGCCGTCGCCACTCTCAATGACAACCCGCCGATGGCCGAAATGCCGATGGTCCTGACG
>NZ_NIBU01000161.1 GCF_002632485.1 Xenorhabdus innexi
ATCCGCCATCTGGTGTTTGACGGCTGGCAGTTACTGGCGCAGCAAATCCAGTTCTTCACCCCCGACCCGGCCAACCGCAGTGAACTGCTGGCGGGGGAAATGCAGACCCAGTATGCCGTCTGTGCCCCGACCGGCGAACCTCTGGCACTGTTTGATCCGCAGGGTCACCGTGTCTGGCGTCAGCCACCACAGAGCCTGTACGGTATGCGCCTGAAAGCAGCAGGTGAAAATGCACAGTACGATTCGGGGCAGCTGTTTGCTGGGCAGTGGCTCGATCAGGAAAGCGGGCTGGTCTATAATCGGTTTAGGTATTACTCTTCAGTTGCTGGACAGTACTTGACACCCGATCCTATTGGGCTGGCGGGCGGAGAGAACCCCTATGCTTATGTGGAAAATCCAACGGGATGGGTAGATCCGCTTGGGTTGGCAGGATGTAGTGTTTCATTAACAGTTAATAAGCCAAAGATCTTGAGCACTAATTTATCAGATGCTGAGCGTAAGTTCCTTGAAAGGGAGTTTAAAATAAAACAAAATGCATTGAACAGAGCCGCTAAACGAGGCGAATTAGTTTGGTCTCCAGGTACGCACAATGTAAGGATTTCACCATTACAAAACGCCTACAGAAAAGCAGTTTCTGAGCGTTATGAGAGAATATTTGGTAAAGCACCAAATTTATCAAAACTCAATGCTGATCATCCTGTTGACCTTATAGTTGGTGGTTCTGCAACGCAAAGACTGAAAATGTTGAACGAGTCGATCAATAAAAGTGTTGGTAGTGCGTTAAAAAATGCTGGCAGAAAAGCAGGGTTAAAAGTTGGTGATAAAATTAGTGAAATTATATTTATTTGAGGATGATATAAATGAAAGACTCTTTTTCTTTCACAACAGATACAGCAACATTAGCTATATTTGATCTACAAGCAATAAGACATAGAAAAACAGACACTCCTGATTGGTGGTCTATTCCCGATGATGAATTGCATGAAATGAATGAGGGAAACATTGCCTTTTTGGGATTAGTAGATGATGGAGTATACTCTGTCGAGTTGGTTGAGAATATAAAAAACCCTGATATTGAAGTTTGTATAAAATCCCCATCAGGAGAAATATTTATTGGTGCGGGGGAAGATACAACTGGAGGTGATCTTGAACCCGATGATTCAGAATACATATCTGGAAAGAAAGTATTTATAACTCCCGGTAATTATAAAATCCTTGTAAAAAAAGAAGAGAATCATTTATTAATATCATTAGTAAAAGACCAATGTGGTTCTAATTTTTTTCAAGAGCCAATCAGGTTTGACTAAATAAAAAAATTGGAAATATTCTTAGAATCTTCCAATTGACAAAATATGGCTACTTGTAATGTTAAAGGTAGTCATATTTTCTGTGTTAATACGATAAGTGGTCGCGTATTCAACCTGTTGATGCCTGTTAAATATAATATTCACGTTCAATGAAAGTACCGATGACCTTATCGTGCATTTCCGGCGATTTGGAATAACCCAACGTCTTTCTATTGAGCCGTTTAAGTCGGTTGCGCAATGTTAGATTCTCCCGCTCGATACGTTGAGTGAAG
>NZ_NIBU01000162.1 GCF_002632485.1 Xenorhabdus innexi
TGATAGAAGGTTAACCCGCCCTCTTTTTTCTCAGGAACACACGATGATTTACACACAAGGCACAATCAGTACCGTGTCCGGCTCGGCGTTTGTCCGGGGCACTGGCACCCAATTTAAAAGCAACCTGAACGGCGTGGCACCGGGACAGGTCATCCTCATTCAATCCGGCAGCAGCAATTTACTGCATATGATTCAGGCGGTGAACTCGGATACCGAACTGGTGTTGGCGGACAAGGCGACAGTTACCCTGAACAAGGTCACTTACCAAATCCAGACCACCGTGCCCAACTCCATCTCCGATGGTGTCCGGCATCTGTGTGCGATTAACAGCCATATCATCACCTTTCTGCAGAATATGGATAAATGGATGTCACAGAATGGCACGGTGGACGTCACGCTACCGAATGGACAGACGGTGTCGTTGCAGTCGATTAAGGCACTACAGGCGGCAGTGGGGGGAAAGCTGGATAAAGCGCAGAACGGGGCGGATATTCCCGATAAGTCGGCGTTTGTGAGTAATGTTGGATTGAGTCATGTGCTGAGGGTGGGAGACTATGGGCTAGGGAAAGGCAGCGTTGAATTATCCCCGGGACAGACTATCGCTAGTTTGGCCGGGAAAACGGGTTTTTATAGCAAGATTGTTCCCCCACTTCCTTCAGATGTGCCTAAAGGGGATGGCGCCGTGAAGGTGTTATCCATGGGCGTTGCTGGGTGGGCTACGCAATTAGCATTTGATGCCTATCGTAATATAGCATGGATACGAGCTAGAAAATCATGGGGCAGTGATTTTCAAGATTGGGGGCAATTCCTGATATTGGGGGCTAATTGTTATCGCGATGACAGTGGTTATATCCGTCAAGGTTCACCCATCCTTCAAATCCACCCTGACGGTAATTTCACTACCAACGATGAATCCGAAGGGGCTACCGTCACGAAACGGGCGACCGGTCATTATCAGGTTACTGGCGTACTGGGCTATAACGCCGATAAAGCGTGGGGGGTTCACGGGGGCATCTCCTCGCCGAAGAACAACAACGGGCTGGAGCTTATCTACATTGATGACAAGGTGAACAAGGACGGCAGTATCACGATTGAGACGTTCCACCGTCAGCACAGTCATTTGCCGGAACGCTTTCAGAACAAGCGGATCAAAGCCCTGATTGACGGGGAGAAGGTGTACTATCAGGACGGTGAACCCTGTGATATTCCCGAAGGTTGCCGGTTAGATGTCCGCGTCCAGATGCCGGAGAACTCGGTGTGGAATTTGAAGCAAGCATCATCCGGGGAGGAATAGGGCGCAATGCCCCACAACAGAATCGTTGCGCCAGCCTAAATAATAAACTGATATCGGTGTGGGCTTGAGGGAGGGGGTTAATTACTTAGTTCAATGGATGTGAATTGACTAGATAGCGTCGTCATAAGTGACTTTGTGCGATAATAAGATTTGCATTCCATAAACAGAGTGAACTAACCATGAGCACACCTGCATACCGCCGTCACGATATTTCCGATCATGTCTGGAATTTACTTGAGCCCCACTTACCGGGTCGAAAAGGCG
>NZ_NIBU01000163.1 GCF_002632485.1 Xenorhabdus innexi
CACGATGAATTTTCTGTTCCATTTTACCCAGCCAGCTGCTCAGCCCGAGTTTTACCGGTTCTGACAGATGGAGTCCCTGTATCTCTTCGCGATTCAGAATAAGCCGGATATCCCACGCATACTCAACCCCGAGATATTGACACACCCAGTCATGCAATTGTTGTGACTTGGGTTGGGTTGGCAGGAATTCTTCATATTCTGACAGGGTTAACGGGCCCAGTTCAATGCGGAATTTATGCTGGACATCATATAATGCGGTGCCCAAAAAGGCGGACTGGCCTAAGCGCGGGCTATGACGTCCGGCGGCTAACCGGGCCTGATCCGGTTCTTCAATATCCAGCCATTGCGGTATATTTTGTTTGATTTTTAACGGAATATTGAAATAGGTGAACAGTATTTTTTCCAGCCCTTCGGCCCCATGCCCCTGACGGGATAAATGACCGGCTAATAAATAGCGGGCATGTTCATTAATCGAATCGGCCTGTTGCTGGGCTGGCAGCCCCATCCCCACCAGACAGGCGAGATAATGACAGAAACGCTGATTATCCTGCCGATCCAGCGAAACGGTGGACTGCGCATTCGCCCAGGCCCGATAGAATAACTGGATGAGACGATGGTGAAAAATATCGGCAAATGCCGTCAGCGTCGGGTCCTGATAGTTATACTGCCGGGCATAGGCATATTCGGTCAGATGGGTGGGCAGCGGCCCGTTCGGGCCGAACAAGCCAAAACTGTAAATCAGGATCTCGTAATATTTTGAGTTTTTCCGTTGTCGGGCTTCAGAGAGGGTGCTGGGGGCGAATATCATGGACGCTTTCTGCCCTAACCGCAGGCGATCGTAGCGCGGCAGGGGGGCAGAACCCAGCGGGTAATATTCCCCGGACTGGGCGTCTATCCGCCGCAGGGTCTGAAACAGATCGAACTGCCACGGGGTTCGGATCAGCTGGTGCCAGAAATCATCCGGCAGACGGCTGATACGGTGAATGGCAGTGGCGTGGCTTTCAGGCATGGTCATTTCCCCCTTACAGGAGCTGTTTTTGCCCCATCCGGGCAGGCCAGTAACCGATTTTGCCCCGTTGCTGGCTGACGAGGGTCACTTCCGTGAAGGCGTTCATGGTCACCAGCCGCGAGAATAACCGTTCCAGCACACTGCCCAGCAGCCAGGGGCTGGTGCCGGTAAATTCCTGTTCATCGACCTCCAGCTCAATCCCGACTCCGCGGGCAAACACGATGGGGCCGGGTTCAGGAACCCGGCGGTAAATGGTTTTCAGGGCGCAATGGCGGATACCATTAATCTGCCGGGCGATAGCCGGTTCGGAAAGGTTGGCATACAGGCTCAGTAATTGCCGCAATCCCTGCGTGCCCTGTTCATCATCCTTCTCCATGAAATTCAGGTAATTCAGCTGAAGCTGGCTGATTAATCGCCAGGACACCGATCCCTGTGCCAGCGCCGGCCGGGGGATGGTCGGCCTTTTCAGCAGCACAATGTTATTGATAGGGATGGA
>NZ_NIBU01000164.1 GCF_002632485.1 Xenorhabdus innexi
TCAGGTCTTCCGGGATTTTTGCAACTGCGCCATGGCGGCGATCCACAATCAGTATTGTTTCAGTGACGAGCTGGAGCAGTATTACCTGAAAACCATTAACCGGTACGAGCGGGCCGATATGAACCGGATCGTACAGCTGTTCTCTCATGTGGTGCTCGGACTGGCGCAGGAACCGGGTGATTTTCTCGGCAGTGTATTTATGCAGCTGGAATTGGGTGATAAAAATCTTCAGCAATTTTTCACCCCCTGGAGTGTGGCCAGAATGATGGCAAAACTGGAGATGGCGGATATCTCTGCCTTATTGCAGGAAAAACCGTTTGTCACATTACAGGAACCGTGCTGCGGTGCGGGCTGTATGACACTGGCGGCGGCAGAAGAACTGAGAGAGCAGGGGCATGATCCGTTGTGCAGTCTGTGGGTTCACGTCATTGATATTGATCCGCTGGCCGCCGTGATGGCCTACATCCAGCTCTCGCTGACCGGCATTCCGGCCAGAGTCACTATCGGGGATGTCCTGAGAGAGCCGGACAGTTCGCGTCACCGTTATACCCCCGCCCATTATCTGGGCAACTGGTCTCAGCGCTTGCGGGAAGCGGAGCTTATCGCCGCCTGAATACCTTTTTTCAACAGCGCCTTTCAGGGCGCTTTTTTTGTTTTTAAATGACGTAAATACAATGAATGATGATGAAAATTAAGCGGGTTGGTTAAATGAGTCAGGGGATGAATCGAATCCGTTTAATTTTCATTTTCGGAAAAAGAATTGTGCCTTGTTTCCGGACGGGATTCACCGACACTGAGCCCCGTCTGAACCGAAAGAGGAAATACGATGTTTCAGCGTTTTAAATCCCGTTTTGCCCGTCAGAGACTGCCGCAGCTCAAGTCCCACCGGTCGGAAGACAGCAAGGGCTATTTTCAACCCCAATCAGCTGATGAATTGTCAGCAACGCCCCTGCGCCGGCAATATCTTCAGCAATTATGGCAAAACAGTGCACTCCCTGAAGGACTGTATCAGCGCTTTTATCTTGCGCCGGTAAAGCAATTGTTGGGCAGTGTCCAGCAGGTGCCGGCAACCCCGGAGGGAGAATGGTCAGCGTTAGGGGGATTTGCTGACCTGACGCTGGCATTTACCGCCTGTACTGTGCGGCTGGCAAAAGGGCACATGTTGCCGCCGGGGGTGCCGCCGGAAACCCAGGCTTCTCAGAGTCTGCTGTGGCAGGCAATGGTGTTCTGGGCCGCGTTGTTTTACCACCTGCCTTTGTTGCGGCAACTGGAAGGGGAGCTGGAAAACGGGTATCACTGGCAACCGGGAGCCTGTATACCTGACACCCCCTTTCGTTTCCGCTTTCATTCACCGGAAAACATACCGGCGGTCCCCCAGGAAGTGTTTCTGGCGGCCAGTCTGGTACCGGAAAAAGCCATGATGTGGCTGGTTTCCGTCCCGGAAGTCTGGCACTGCCTGATGCAGCATCTTAATGGCCGTCCGTCCAC
>NZ_NIBU01000165.1 GCF_002632485.1 Xenorhabdus innexi
TGGTGTTTGCAGGTGAAAAGCTGACCTATCGTCAGTTAAACGAACGAGCCAATCAACTGGCTTATGTGATCCGTGAACGCTATCAGCAACAGACACATAACGTGATGCAGGCAGATACCCCGATAGCCCTCTACTTTGACCGCAGCCCGGAAATGGTGATTGGCATTCTGGCCGTGTTGAAGGCCGGAGGCGCTTATGTCCCTGTTTCACCGGAATATCCGGCTGAACGAGTGCAATTCCTGCTGGCAGATACCGCCGCTGCCTGCGTACTGACCCAACAACAGTACCTGACCACGCTGGCAGACTACAGCCGATCGCTTACAGCACAACCGATATTGATAGCCGCCGATGACCCGACCCACACAGCAAGCCAGCCCACAGAAAATCCGACACCGATCAACACTCTGACGGATTTGGCCTATATCATCTATACCTCCGGCACCACCGGTCAGCCGAAAGGGGTCATGATTGAGCATCGGAATGTGGCACATATGGTGACCGCACAAGCCGCGCTATTTCAGGTTACAAAAGCTTTTAATGCCACAGAAAGCAAAAAGAGCTTAATGTTTGCTGCTTACGTCTTTGATGCCTCGGTATCAGAGCTGTTTCTCAGCCTGCTGCACGGGCATACCCTGTACCTTTGCAGCGAAGCAGAGCGCAACGCTCCTGCTATTGCCGCCCTGATCCAGCGGGAAGGCATTGAAATAGCGACTCTCCCCCCCGCGATCCTGCAAGTCTTAACCGGCACAGTATTGCCTTCTCTGCAATTATTGGTGACGGCCGGAGAATCCCCTTCGGCGGGTTTTCTGGACTATTTCAGCCAGGACAGCCGCATCGTGAATGCGTATGGCCCGACAGAAATCACCGTCTGTGCGACCGGAAAACTGTATCAGCACGGCGATCTGGCAACCAATATCGGAACAGCCATTCATAACGTCCGCCTGTATGTGCCTGATCCTCACGGCCAGCCTGTGCCTGTCGGCGCAGCAGGGGAACTGTATGTCGGCGGAGCCGGTGTTGCTCGCGGGTATCTCAACCAGCCGCAATTAACCGCTGAACGTTTTGTCTTAAATCCCTTTGCCAGCGCAGAAGATAAAACCAAAGGTTATACCCGCCTGTACCGAACCGGTGATTTAGTCCGCTGGCTGCCGGACGGGGAACTGGAATATCTGGGACGCAATGATTTTCAGGTCAAAATTCGGGGCTACCGGATTGAATTAGGTGAAATTGAAAGTGCCCTGACAGCTCACCCGCAGATCAGACAGGCAGTCGTTGTTGAGCATCAGCATCATGGTCATCGCGTATTGAGTGCTTATCTGGTGGCAGACACAGCGGTGTCTGATGAAGCGCTGGCTGAACACTTATCTGACCGCCTGCCGGACTATATGCTGCCCGCCAGTTTTACGTTTATGGACACCATTCCCCTGACGCTGAATGGCAAAGTGGATCGACGC
>NZ_NIBU01000166.1 GCF_002632485.1 Xenorhabdus innexi
GCCAGAGACAAAATGCAGCCTTCCCTGCTGGACAGGCTCACGGATAATGACCCCGATAAGAAAAAAGAGGCCACCAGTCATCACCTGATATCACACAGCCTGTTACGCCAGCATCTGTTGCGGGATTTACAATGGTTACTCAATTGTGTCAACGGTAAATCCGAGCAGAATCTTTCCCTGTATCCGGAAATCTGTTGCTCCGTCTATAACTTTGGCCTGGAGCCGTTGACCGGTAAACACATATCTGAAATGAGATGGGAAGATATCCAACATAGAATCATCAAGGCGATACATGTGTTTGAACCCCGCATTATTCCCGAAGGGCTGGAGGTCAATTGTGTTTCTGACTCCGACTCCCTGACCTTATACAACACCTTATCCATCGAGATCAGCGGCTTTTTATGGTGTGTTCCCTGGCCACTGGAATTCCTGTTCCGCAGTGATATTGATTTAGAAAATGGTTATTTCACGATCAAAGAAGCCGGATAGGTAAACGGGATAGACTCCCCCAAAAACGAGAGGAGACAGTGTGGATAGCAAACTGCTTGAGTACTACAATCGTGAACTCATCTATTTACGTGAGATGGGGCGGGAATTTGCCGAGCGTTACCCGAAAGTCGCCAACCGGCTGGGCATGCACGGGATTGAGGTAGCTGACCCCTATGTTGAACGGCTGATGGAAGGTTTCGCGTTTCTGACCTCCCGCATTCAGCTGAAAATGGATGCGGAGTTCCCGCACTTTTCCCAACAGTTACTGGAGATGCTCTACCCCAATTATCTGGCCCCCACCCCGTCAATGACCGTTGTCGAACTCCAGCCCGATACCCGCAAGGGGGATATCAGCCACGGGTTTTTAGTGCCGCGCGGAACACTGATGCACTGCCAGACCCTGAAAAAAGAGGGCATTACTTTACAGTACAGCACCGCACAGGATGTGGTTCTGCAACCCCTGCAACTGCAAACGGTGGCGCTGGGGAAAATCCCGGCGAATCTTCCCCTGACATCGTTACAGCTTCATCAGTGCGGGGCGGTCAGCGCGTTACGGGTCCAGCTGACCTGCAAAGGCAAATTCTTCCTTAATGAACTGAACCTCGACAAACTGGTGTTCTTTCTGTCCGGCCCGGATATCCAGTCTCAACAGTTACTGGAACTGCTGATGGAACACTGCGTCGGCATGGTCGGGCAGACCGTCGGTGAGGCGCCCCGCTATCGGGTCCTGCCGGAGAGTTGCCCCCATCACGAAGGGTTTGAGGATGAGCAGGCATTACTCCCCAATGATCCGCGCTCGTTCAGTGGTTATCGCCAGTTACAGGAGTACTTTGCTTTTCCGGCCCGTTTTCAGTTTTTCAGCATTCGTGGCCTGCGGCCTTTACTGGAAGAAACGGAAAAAGCCCAGGCGTTTGAACTGATCCTGCTGCTGGACAAAATCGATGAGGATTTGGAGCATCTGGT
>NZ_NIBU01000167.1 GCF_002632485.1 Xenorhabdus innexi
ATCGATAACACAAAAGGTCAAATTACCGGTGATAAAGGGTTGGAAATTAGCAGTCAGGCACTGAATACCACGGAAGGGAAATTACTGTCTGCCGCCGATCTGACAGTGGATACGAAAGGACAAAAACTCACTAACCAGCAAGGTGTCATCGCATCCAATACCAAGACCACATTGGCAACCGGTGATATCAACAATACCGAAGGGCAAATCGCCGGCAATGAGGGGCTGATTATTACCAGCCAAATGTTGGATAACACCAAGGGGAAATTACAGTCTGCTGCCGACCTGACGGTGAATACGCAGGGAGCAGCGCTGACCAACCAACAAGGTACCATCACGTCCAACGCTAAAATTACCCTGACAACCGGTGATATCGATAACACAAAAGGTCAAATTACCGGTGATAAAGGGTTGGAAATTAGCAGTCAGGCACTGAATACCACGGAAGGGAAATTACTGTCTGCCGCCGATCTGACAGTGGATACGAAAGGACAAAAACTCACTAATCAGCAAGGTGTCATCGCATCTAATACCAAGACCATATTGGCAACCGGTGATCTCAACAATACCGAAGGGCAAATCGCCGGCAATGAGGGGCTGATTATTACCAGCCAAATGTTGGATAACACCAAGGGGAAATTACTGTCTGCCGCCGACTTGACGGTGAATACGCAGGGAGCAACGCTGACCAACCAACAAGGTACCATCACGTCCAACGCTAAAATCACCCTGACAACCGGTGATCTCAATAATACGAAAGGGGAAATTACCGGTGATACCGGGCTGGCGATTAGCAGCCAGGTACTGAATACCCGCGAAGGGAAATTACTGTCTGCGGCTGACTTGAGCATAGATACACATCAACAAACCCTCACCAACAAACACGGGGTGATTGCGGCCAATAGTAAAACCATCCTGAAAACCGGGGATATCAACAATATCAGCGGTCATATTTCCGGGGCTGAAGGCGTAGACATTACCAGTCAGGCACTGGATAGTACCGCTGGGAAAGTGCTGTCTGCCACAGATGTGAGTATCGATACGCAGGGGCACCAGCTGACTAATACGCAAAAAGGCGTAATTGCGGCTGATGCCAAAGCCACTCTGATAACCGGTGTTATCAACAATGCTGAGGGTCAAATCGCTGGCAATGAGGGGTTGGTCATTACCAGCCAGATGCTGGATAACACCAAGGGGAAATTACAGTCTGCTGCCGACCTGACGGTGAATACGCAGGGAGCAGCGCTGACCAACCAACAAGGTACCATCACGTCCAACGCTAAAATTACCCTGACAACCGGTGATATCGATAACACAAAAGGTCAAATTACCGGTGATAAAGGGTTGGAAATTAGCAGTCAGGCACTGAATACCACGGAAGGGAAATTACTGTCTGCCGCCGATCTGACAGTGGATACGAAAGGACAAAAACTCACTAA
>NZ_NIBU01000168.1 GCF_002632485.1 Xenorhabdus innexi
CTCAGAGTTGGAGATAAATCTCGTGGCAAATCGATTAAATAAACGTCCTCGAAAAACGCGAGGTTATCAAACACCGAATGAGTTATTTAAAGGCATACCGACTCGTTTACTTCGTTCATAACGGTGTTGCACTTATTATGTGAATGCAAGCATATAGTTTTATTGCGTAAAAATACATCTGAAAGAAATTAGATATATAAATAGATGCAAGGACGAGCACGAATGTTTTTCAGTTATAAATAGTAATGAGTGGGGAATAATAATTATTAACTAATTTATCATTATGGGCTTTTTAGGAAAAAAACAAATACCCCTTTCCAAGAAAGGGGGTTCTCACTATTGCTCATGTTTTAATTTTGCATCTAATACAAACGTACCAAATGGGATTATCGATGCGACAAAAGCAGCAAATGACCATAAAATTGATTTTCGATGCACCATTACTACTTGAAGCAGTGCAAAGACGAAAAAAATAAATAAGGTACCGTGAACCATACCTGTAATTTTAACTGCTATTGGAAATCCTGCGAAATATTTCAACGGCATTGCGATAAATAATAGTAACAGGAAAGAAACTCCCTCAACGAATCCAGCTACTCTTAATCGCCCTATTGGTGTAGATAGCATAAGATCACCTTCCCTAATTTATATTAAGTTTTTTCTTAAATGGCTCGTAATTGCCGTTGCCAGCAAAATCCCCCAATCACAGTGGTATGTTCGAATGCAAAATAAAGTGAGATTTTAGCATGTTCACCAGAGAAATTCCAAAAAGTGTGAACAATAAAAATAGTTAACAAAAAAAGGCAGCCAGTGCCCCAGCACCAAACCAGACAAAGCGATATAATAAAATTAATATTGAGCCGAAAAGTAAGACGATGGCTGATGCAATATTAAAAAACCAATCAGGGTGTAAACCCGCTGCACGCATTTCTGCTAAATAGCTTGTCAAAATGGTAGGAGTACCAAAGATACTCGATCCTAAATTCGCGAAATTTTTGTTCCCAAAACGCAAAATCACAGAAAAAAGGATCGATTCATGCTTATCATACCACCCCACTTCCCGAAATGAACGGCGGCAGATGAAAAAAATCGTTCAAAAGACGACTGATAAAAATTATGCACGCCGGATCATGGGGATACTCTTATTGGATAAAACACGCTCTGTTCCTCAGGTCGCTGGGATACTTTGTTGCGCCGAATCTTCCGTTTGGCGTTGGCTGAAAAAGTTTAGAGAACAAGGGTGTGCAGGCTTGCAGAGCTTACCCGCTGGGCGTCATATTCAGTGGCATTTAGCCCGTTATCTACCGCTCTTCTATTATTTTTTAGAGCATGCTCCTCAGCAGTTTGGCTATATCGGTTCTCGTTGGAGTCTTTCGTTTTTTGTGTTTTTACTCAGAAAATATCTGCATATTACCCTTTCCATCAGCACACTTTAC
>NZ_NIBU01000169.1 GCF_002632485.1 Xenorhabdus innexi
GAGAAAAAAATGACACGTATTTCACCTGAACGTAAATCTGCCGCACTGGCTAAATTGCTACCACCGTACAACATGACTGTGACTGCGGTTGCACAAATGGAAGGCATCTCGGAAGCCACCTTGTATAATTGGCGTAATCAGGCAAAAGCAGAAGGAAAACCCGTGCCCGGCGCAGACAAAACCCCAGACCAATGGTCAGCAGAAGCCCGGCTGGCGACCATTATTGAAACGGCCACACTCAGTGCGACTGAATTAGCCGAATATTGCCGTAAGACAGGACTCTATCCTGAGCAAATTCAGCAATGGAAACAGGCGTTCTTACAAGTGCCCGCCCGTGACGATAAGGCGGCATTAAAACGGAGCCAGCAAGAAAACAAACAACTGAAACGTGAACTGGCCCGTAAGGAGAAAGCTCTGGCGGAGGCGGCAGCGATACTGGTTTTGCGAAAGACGTTGCAGGCACACTTCGGGATGGACAACGAGGAAAACTGACGGGTACTGAGGATCGTCAGGTGATTAGGAATGCGGTGTGCAAAGCGGTCAAGGCCGGTGCCCGGTTGGCGGTGGCGCTCAACGAGCTCCCGTTGAGTTTACGTACCTGGCGGCGTTGGCAAAAAAGTCCGGAAGACAAGCGGTCGTTGGCTGCCCGGCCTGCGCCTGCAAACCGATTAACCGCCGAAGAAGAGCAACAAATCCTGGCGGTTTGTCACCAGGCGGAATACGCCAGCTTGCCCCCTTCCCAAATTGTGCCACGTCTGGCCGATGACGGGGTCTATCTGGCGAGTGAATCCACCTTTTACCGGGTATTACGACGCCATGGTGAGGTTCATCACCGGGGACGGAAGCGGACGGCACACAAAAGAGGAAAACCGACCACATGGACAGCCACTGCCCCCAATCAGCTTTGGGCATGGGATATTACATGGCTCCCGTCAACAGTCAAAGGCCGCTGGTTTTATCTGTATATGATACTCGATATTTTTAGCCGTAAAATCGTGGGTTATGAAGTCCATGAGGCCGAGAGTGGTGAATTAGCCGCAGCATTGGTACAACGCACAGTCTGGAAGGAACAATGCTGGCGTGCCCCGCTGATATTGCATGCCGACAATGGGGCTGCGATGAAATCCCAAACCCTGCAGGTCAAACTTCAGGAACTGGCTATCACGCCGTCACATAGCCGCCCGCGGGTTAGCAATGATAATGCCTATGCAGAATCGCTGTTTCGGACGCTGAAATATGTGCCGACCTGGCCGGAAGGCGGCTTCTGTGATCTGACTAAGGCGCGTATCTGGGGGGATAATTTTACCGGCTGGTATAACGAGGAGCACCGTCATAGTGGGATAAATTATGTGACACCGGGCCAACGGCACAGAGGCGAAGACAAAGTCATTTTAACACAGCGGGATGGCGTTTATCGCCAGGCTAAACTC